>NZ_BDBN01000055.1 GCF_001613005.1 Nocardia nova NBRC 15556
GGGCGGTGAGGATATCGGCGAGCAGCCGGTAGTTACGCGGCCCGGCGGGGTCCATCCCGCGATGGGCGCGAAACATTTGCGGAGGCCGGCCCGGGCCGGTGCGCGGACTGTCGACCCGCTCGGCCTGCCCGGCCTCGACCAGCGCCTCGAGGTGAAAACGCACCGTGTTCGGATGCAACTGCAGGTGCGCGGCGATATCGAGGATGCTCAACGCATCACGCGAGTCGCGCAATACCGCGAGCACCTCCCCACGACGGCCACCACCGGCCCCGGTCGGCGTCGCACGCGAACTGGACGGCGTGGCAGCGGACGCCGTTTCGCGTGTCATGGCTGGGCACTCCGTTTCGGCAGCGCGGCGACCAGCGGCGTATCCACCCCGACGGGGCCGAGTTTGGTTGCGCCACCGGGAAATCCGAGAGGTTCGCCGCGACCGGGCAAGGTCTCGCTGAAAAAGGCGGCGTTGTCGTCGAGGTAAGGCTCGAGCTCGGCCGGCAGGTCGTCCTGGTAATAGATCGCCTCCACCGGGCAGACCGGCACACACGCCCCACAGTCCACACACTCGTCGGGGTGGATATACAACGAACGAGCACCCTCGTAGATGCAGTCGACCGGACACTCCTCCACACACGCCCGGTCCATCACGTCCACGCACGGCTCGCCGATCACATACGCCATACCTCTATTTATACATCCAAAGCTTGTATAAACTAAGACCGGTGACACACCCCACCGAATCTCCCGGCGCACGCCGTCGGCAGCGGATCCGGTTCACATCACCCCGGCGTCTCGCTCAGCGCCCACAACGATGCACCGACAGGTCCGATCGTTCAACGGCCGGGGTACGCACCACCACGCCCGCCGGATGTCGAACCGAGAGGGCCGTCGGCACCTCGCTCTCGGCGATATCGACCCGTCGCCGACGCTCTACGACACGCTCGGCGAGTCGGTGCCGATCCTGTTGCCGCGCTGCGATATCGGTGCCAGCGAGGGCGGCGATGTCCTCGCCCGCGAGTTCCGGTGACTCGTATCGGCGGCCGGCGGTGACGACCGTGTTCGATCTGCCGATGGCGCACTGTACGGCGTCGGTAGCCCTCCCGACTCCGATGCCGGTGCGGTCGAAGCGGCGCCTGCGGGAGCCACCGCCACGATAAATCGAGGTGCCGCTGGGGTTAGTCGTCGTGTTGCCGGTCTTCGTGCGCGGAAAGGAATTTCGGTCGCAGGTCGGTGTCGATTGCACTGGCGGGAGTGCTGTCCGGTGCGGTGTATTCGTGGCTGAACAGCTGAGGTCCGGCGGATGCTCTGTCGCTCATGGTGAGTTCTCTCTGTCGTTATCGGATAGGTAGCTGATGTGCGCTGCCGGATGTGTCGACCCGGCGGATGGTTCCGCTGCTGCGCCACTGTCGTAGGGCTGCGGCTCTGCCGGTGCGTCCGGGAAGCTGGGCCAGCAGTTGGTCGATCGTGGATTCGTCGTCGACGCGGCAGGCCATCGCCATCACGGCGGCGGCCCTGTGGGGATCGGTGTGTGGCGGGATGATCAGAAGGATCTGCCGCCGGTCGCGGGCGCCGAGGATTTCGATCGTATGCGCGGTGCCGTGCCGGTTCCCGTCGAGGCGGACACTGCGTCCGGCGTGGGCAAGTTGTTGTGGGGTGGGAGTCCATTCGCCGGGCTGGTAAACCACGCGGTGAATCGAGTCGAGCCGTCCCGCGATCGCGGTGATCAGGTGGGGCAGTTCGGCGGCGAGATCGGTGCTGTGCGGCCACCAAGCGCCGTCGACATACCCCGTTTTCGTCTCGGCTGTCTTGAGTTGCACGCGTGCGCCATGCTCGCGGTCCAGGTGTGCGGTGTTGGGGATGGGGCGGGTCGGGCAGTTCATGCCGACGCTCCTGACTCGGCCGCGGATCGGCCGCATTGAGGGAAGCCGGCGACGTGACGATCGTGAGATCGGTCGGGATGTCGCCGAGCCGAACGGTTCGCTCCGCTCCGGCGTCGCCGGCGCTGGGCCCGTTCGCGGCCCGTGGCGGTCCTGTGGTGAGCGATGGAGAACACACACCCCGAGCAAGCGAATCATGCAGGCGCTGGTTGCGAAGAGTGATCCAGCGGCGTTCGACCGCTCGTGGTTTGCCGATCCGATAGTCGATCGTCAGGACCGTGATCCCGTCTCCGGATCAGAAGCGCCGAGCGGACCCTGTAGTCCACCGTCCGCTGCTACGAGACCGGGTTTCTACCTCGACGCTACGGGAATCTGCCGTCCGTGTCCACGTGGGCCCACGCCATCCGCATACCGCCCATGCCCGGCCGGATGCCGGCGAACGCTCTGCCGCCCGGGCCGGCAACCCTCCGAAAAGCACGAAACCCGCGCCACAGGCGCGGGTTTCGTGGAGACTCGGTCCCTAGATGGCGCGAACGCTCTGGGCCTGCGGGCCCTTCTGGCCCTGGCCGATCTCGAATTCGACGCGCTGTCCCTCATCCAGGGACTTGAAGCCGGAGCCGGAAATCTCGGAGTAGTGGACGAAAACGTCGGGGCCTCCCCCGTCCTGAGCGATGAAGCCGAAGCCCTTTTCGCCGTTGAACCACTTCACACTGCCCTGCGACATACTGATGTACAACTTCCTGTTGCGAGCCGAGCGATCATGTCAACAACCCGTGCTCGTCAACCAGCATGTCACATGAACGCTGACCGGCCCGCGCCCGCCCCGGCCGAACTAACCGCGCCGATGTCTCTGCGGGCAGGGCACTGGGTGAATATGCCGATGAGAAGTCGGCACAACGCGACGCCGCTGAACCCTACCTCTGGGATTGGTCAGTGGTTGTGTCACTCCTGCTGCGGGAGACTACCGGTGGTGTAGGACACCGGCCAGCGGGTGACCCCCGGCGAGTGTGACCGGCCGGTGCCGTATTCGATGGTGGCGGCCGATTCGCCGGTGCGAGCCAGGGCCGAGGCGACGTGGAGACGGATCACCGCGTCGAGGACGGCGACGGCGAGCGCCTGGGGAAGGAAGACATCCATCCGGCCGGTGCGGGTGTCGGGCACGTTGCACGTTCACGTCGTCTCTGTGGGGTTGCTGTGCTGGTCGAGGGTGTGCCGCAGTTCGGTGTTGAGGCGTCGGGCCTCGGCGAGCTGGTCTTCGAGGATGACGATGCGGCACGCGGCGTCGAGGGCGTTGCCGGCGTCGACGAGTTCACGCACGCGTGCGGCGATACGCAGCTGGTAGCGCGAGTAGCGGCGGTGCCCGCCGCCCGATCGTTGCGGGGTCAGCAGTTGCGCGGCGTCGAGGCTGCGCAGAAACGCTTGGGTGACACCGAGGATTTCCGCGGCGCGTCCCATCGAGTAGGCGGGGTAATCGTCGTCGTCGAGTTTGTCGGCGGCACTGGGACCGTCGGCGGAGTGGGGGTTGGGTAGTTGCACAGGGCCTCTCGGGGTCAACGCCGACAGGCCCCGGCGCGGTTGCGCCGGGGCCTGGAATCTACGGAAGGGGGAATGATGTCATTACTGTTCACCAGCCCGTGAGGGCCGCTTCCACACACCGCATCCGCTGCTTTCCCGGATGCGGAACTGATGATCGTCTATTCAGTGACCACCTCCTGGATCGCCGATATTGCTGCGGTGCTCGGACATTCGATTGTTCGGTGATGCTTCGTCCCCTTCCGGCGGGTCCGGCCGACTGCTCCGGGTCTATCTGTCATCCGCCGGAAGGGGACGGTGGAACCTACTTCTTCCGGGCAGTTCACCTGCCCGGCCACTCGGACTCATTAATTCGAACAACAGCGACTCTACAACGGCATCGAGCGAATGTCTACACCCGACACGACAGATTTTCGGCTGCCAGAGGAAGTGCTTATGTCACATGTGTGGGCTGGGTTTCGCGGGCGTGGGGACCGGGTAGATCCGAAGTGCCCGAGCGGACGGAGGGGGCGAGGCTCATGGGTACGACTTCACCCGGGCGCGCGTTCCAGGTCGTGGATCGGCGAAACGCAGCACGGCTATCGGGAGCCGACATGGGCAATGACCAGGTACTCGAAATCGCCACCGAGGCGATCCGGCGCTCATCAGCGCGGTTGATCGCCGCCGACGCCAGACTCGCCGCAGCTCAGGCCCGACTCACTCGGGCACAACAGCAGCTCGACACCGCGCGCCGCACCGCGGCCCACACCGGAAGACCCCTGTTTCATCCGTTCAGGTCCGCGAGCGGTCCCGCCAGCCTTCGCGGTTGAGCGTCGGCGAGTGCGCACAGCAGTCAGCAAGGAACACACTCGAAGTGGTAGCGTGGCCTGCGATTTCCCGGCTGGACACGGTGCCGGCGTGAGATGACCAGTGGCAGGGCTCCCTCGCCGGCACCGGGCCTTCCGGTCCCTCGATTCCCCGGCTCAATGAGGAAGTCGAGGGCACAACAAGCCGGCTTGGGCAAACCGGCCCGCGGAAACCCGTGGCACACACCAAAACATCGGCGAAAGCGCCGCCCCGACAGCGTGTGATGTTGTGGCGCTTCACAACCTAGCGCATCCCCCCGAACGAGCAAACCCGCATCCGGCAACTTCGCAGACATGAAATCGACAGCTCCGCTGCCTGTTTCGCTCGCGCGACCGCTCACCGTCTTCTACGGTGAGGTCGAGGACCCCGGCGGACCGAGCCGCCGGGGCCCTCCTCGCGCTCGGGCGTGAAGGCGCCGGCGGTGACTTCGAGCGCAGACAACGGCCGGACCGGTTCGGACACAAGCGGTTACATTCCGATCCCGGATTCGTACAATTCAGCGACGCGAAAACCGCGTAATTCGACCATAAGTGGCACACCGGGCAGCGGCGAATTTCTTCAGGCCACGAAATCGGCACGTCGTCGCGTCACGACCGGGTCGATCCACCACAATGCTGCACATGACGGACACGGCCGTAAGCGGGTTGGCAAATCGGCAGGCAGACCGGGTTCACCAGGCATCGCAACCCCGGGAGGGATTTCGGCCCGATATCGAGGGGTTGCGAGCAGTCGCGGTCGTGGCGGTTGTGTTGTTCCATGCCGGAATTCCGGGGATCAGCGGTGGATTTGTCGGTGTGGACGTCTTTTTCGTGATCTCCGGATTTCTGATCACCGGAATACTTTGCCGGGAGGTGAGGGCCGGCGGCACCGTCGCGCTGGCCCGTTTCTACGGCGCACGTGCTCGCCGGCTGCTGCCCGCGGCGGGCATCGTGGTGGTCGCCACCGCGATCGGCGCGGTGGTGCTGCTGCCGCCGCTGCAGGCGCGTCAGGTCCTCGGCGACGGGATCGCCAGTGCGTTGTATGTCGGGAACAATCGGCTCGCCCTGCGCGGCACCGACTACCTCGCGGCGAGCGAGCCCCCTTCGCCGTTCGAGCACTTCTGGTCACTCGGCGTGGAGGAACAGTTCTATCTGGTGTGGCCGCTGCTCATCGTCGCGGCGGCGTGGCTCGTGCGGCGCCGCCGCACCGGATCGGCCACCGCACTCCCCTACCTGATCATTCTGGCGGTGGTCGCCGCGCTCTCGTTCGCGATCTCACTGATCTGGACCGGCACGCTGCCGCCCTGGGCGTTCTTTTCGCTGCCCGCCAGGGCGTGGGAATTGGCCGCCGGCGGCCTGATCGCGCTCTCGGTTGCCGTGTGGTCCCGGTTGCCGCACTCGGTGGCCGCACCGGCCGGATGGATCGGCCTGGTTCTGGTCGTGGTGGCCTGCACCCAGTTGAACGGCAGGACACCGTATCCCGGCAGCGCGGCCCTGCTGCCCGTCGCGGGCACCACTCTGATGATCGTATCCGGCTGTGCCGGAGCATGTTTCGGGGTCGGCTCACTGCTGACCCGCGGTCCGGTACGGGCGATCGGCGGCTTGTCCTACGCCTGGTACCTGTGGCATTGGCCGGTGTTGCTGCTGGCGCCGCATATGCTGGGCCACCCGCTCGGGCGAGTCGGCGCACTCGGTGCGCTCGTGATGGCCGGCGGGCTTGCCATGCTCACCCAGTGGACGATCGAGAATCCGGTTCGCTTCGCGGCGCCGTTGCGGAACTCGGCCGTGCGCAGTCTCGCCTGCGGGGGCGCCTGCACCGCGCTCGCCGCGAGTGTGGCATTCGCGCTGCTCGTGCTCGTCCCCGCCCCGGTCGGTCACGGTGTGGCGGCACCGTCCCTCGTACTCACCACGCCCCGGGACTCGGCCGCGCCCGCCGCCGACCCCCGCGACGAGGCGGTCCGGCAGCTGATGGCACAGGCGCAAACCGCGGTCGCCGCCTCGGCCGAAATCCGTGCTGTCCCATCGAATCTCACCCCCTCGCTGGACAGCGCGCCCGGCGACAAGGCCGATGTGTTCACCAATGGCTGTGTCCGGTCGTGGCGCGAGGTCGGCCAGGCCGAGTGCGCCTCGGGTGATCCGGACTCGCCCACCACGGTGGCTTTGGTGGGCGATTCCCATGCGGCGATGTGGAATCCGGCGCTGGAGCCGATCGCCGAGGCGCGGCACTGGCGGCTGGAAACGATGGCCAAGGTCACCTGCCCGCTGCTGGACCTGCCCATCACCAGCCCGTACCTGGACCGGGAGTACACCGAATGCGAGCAATGGCGCGGCCAGGTGCTGAATCGGCTGCGAAACGAACACCCGCGGTTGATCGTCCTGGACATGTCCCGGCGCTACGGGGGCGATTTCGGTTTCGTCTCCTACGATCGAGCCTGGGTCGAGAGCCTGGGCCGCCTGGTTGCCCAACTCCGCGCGATCGGTTCGGCCGTTCTCGTTCTCGGGCCGATCCCCGATCCCCACACCACGGTGCCGACGTGCCTGTCCGAACACCTCGACGATGCCACCGCCTGCGCACCCGCACGCCCGGCCGGGGTGAACGACGCCGGCGTCGCGGCCGAGCAGGCAGCAACGACGGCAGGCGGCGGCCAGTACGCCGATCTCACCCCGTTGTTCTGCACCGCCACCCGCTGTCCCGTCATCGTCGGCAATACCTTGGTGTTCCGCGACGACAACCACCTGACGGTCAGCTACGCCGAGACCCTCGAACCCGCGATCGGCGCCCTCACCGACCGCGCCTTCGCCCATGAATGACGCGCATCGGACGCCGGGAACGACGCACTGCCCGCTCGGCTCCTACGGGAGGGTCGTGGCGGACATGAAGTTCCACAGTCGATCTCGCAGGTCCTCGCCGGCCGCGCCGGACGGCCACTGATGCAATTGCCCGTTTTCCACCCGGTACTGCACGGAGGTCCCGCTCCGGCACGGTCCGTAGCCTGCCGTCGTGCCGAATGCGTCGCTGGACTTGGCCGGCGGGACGGGGCAGCCATCGCGATCTACCCATGCGTCGACGTTGGCCACACCGGCCAGCGGATCGGAGATCGGATCGATCTGCCCCTGGGCGATGCCGACGGAGATCGGCCGAGCGGGTTTGCAGGGCGATCCGGGACTGGGAATCAGCAGGGTTGGGTTCGGGAGGGTGGGATCGCCGCCCTCCCAGGAGGTTACGTCCGCGAAGACGTCGGGGGCGTCGCACGCCATCCGCTGCGACATGATGCCGCCGTCGGACCACCCGCTGCTGTAGACGCGTGCGGTGTCGACGCACCACGTCGCCTCGATGTCGGCGACGACCGAGCGCAGGAACTGGACATCGATCGAGCCCTGCTGAAACTCCCAATCGTTGCCCACCAGACCGTTACCGGGATCCAGCGGCAGATTGTTCGCGTTGCCCTGCGGGTAGGCGACGATGAAGTGGTGCGCGGCCGCATAAGGAGTCCAGCCCGAGACCTGCTCGAAATCTGCCGCATTGCTGGCATTTCCATGCTCGGCGAGCAGCAGCGGCACCGAGTGCCCCGTCAGGCCGGCAGGAACGTCGAGCCGATAGATCCTGGTACCGATAGTCCGCACGACCGTGCCGGCTGTCGGTGCCAGGCTGCACTGCGCCGCGGCGAGGCGGATTCCGCTCCGATCACTGTGTGCCACAGGCGCAACCTGGAACGACGTGACGACTGCTGCGATGGCGGCCACGGCCGCGGCGAGTCGAATTGCGATAGCGCGCATACTTTCCCATCGTCGAGCCGGCGACCGACAGCAGCCTACTGCGGCTGCGATTCTCACCAGTGGTAAACGGCCGAATCGGTACCGATGCGCGGTCGTGCCGGCAACGTGCGGCTGCGAGTAGCGGCGGCTATGCGGTCGGCGGTCGCAGCCGGCCGCTGAGGACGGGGCGTTGGATGAGGTCTTCCTGAGGGATGCCCACGCCGAGGTTCTCGGCCAGTTTGTAGAACAGGCCGCGGAATCCCAGGAGGCCGTATTCGCACTCGTCGCCGTCGAGCCGGGCGCCTAGTGCGTGCATCTGGTCGTCGAAGCGGTGCGGGTCGCTGCCGGCCCTGTCTTGTGGAGCGAGGTTCATACTCAGCAGCGTGTTGAGGCCGGTGACGAGCTCGCCGTTCTCGGCGTACAGGAACTCCACCATGGGGTTCTCGTTGTAAAGCAGTACGAGAGCAGCGGTTCCGGCGGACGCCCGACGGACGAGGTCGCGATCCTCGGCACACTTCCAGCTGCCGTGTTCCCAGGCCCATGCCCACCGGCCGTACTGTCCTGCGCTCACCACATACGCGCCGTTCACGTAGAGGAGGTCACCGAACTCCGCGAAGAAATCGTCCTGCGCACGCACCGCCACCGTGTCCTGATCGACATCCATCCGCTCCAACAACTGCCGGGCCGTCATGTCGCGTGCGAAGGTGAGGCCGAGCAGAGGCAGATCGCGCCCGTACATCCACCCCAACCCACCGGTCTGGGCACTCATGATGCCCTGAGCTTCCCGAGAAACCCTGCTGGTGCGGCATTCTCGGCCACCGCGAGACAGGTACGCCTCGCGAAATCATCGGACACCGTGGCCGGAATGCCAGGCGCCGTAGCAGCTGAAGCAGTCATAGCGGCAGATAGTGTCATGAAGCACCGACATTTCGGCGACGACCTCGCTCGCGAACCGCACCCTCCGGCCTGATTCGACCTGTTCTTCGTGCGTCCGAGGAGACGCCGAACCGCTCAGCTCCGGCGTTCGAAATGTGCTGTCACACCGCCGGTTTCGCCGAGTGCGTCACGGACGATCCGGTCGAGGACCTCGGCGGTATCGGTCGGATCGGCGCCGGGATTGCGTGCGCCGCGGCGGGGCCGTGGGAGGCCGCCAGGTCGGCAGCGGCGTCCAGCAGCGAGTCCAGGGTGTGCGTCGGTTTCGACTCACTTGGCCTCTCGTGTGGCGCCCGCTGCACGATGCACTGATGGAGGACTCGATCGACCTCGCCGAGACCACACTGGTTCCCGGATCGGCGCCCCGGAACCACCACAATCGAGCCGCTCGCTTCCCGCGTGGACGGATCCACCGTGATCAGGTCCGCAAGAGCAGGATCCGACTGTAAACGTGCCCGGATCGTCTGCGTCGCACTCGGAGCCGCACCCACGACGCCGGCATCGTCACCCTCGACCGAGTCTTCGCCACCCCCCTCGACCGAGGTAGCCTGCCATTGCCTGAGGGTGACGCGGAGGGAAACGCCGATTGAATACTTCGCTCAGCAGGTACTTTTCGCTCGATACTCGAGCGCTGAAGGTTTGCTAGCGATCGCGGAATGGGTAACAGAACAGTAAGGCCGGCGTCCTGCCCGGCGTCGGCCTGCGCGTGAGCCGGCAGGCATGACGGGTCACGCGAAGTCGTTGCGGTGCCGCCGGGCCGATCGCCACCCCGGCGGCATCGCTACGTTCGGTGAGACGGCAATGTTCGCCGACAACAGGCTGGGTCACCGAGAGTCGGCCGTGGTCAGGGCGTCGGCGGCAGCATCGGGGACGGGGGCTCGTGAACCGTGACGAGAACGACGACGTCGCCGTAGCGGGCGCTGCCGCGTGCCAGCCGGTGGCCGAACTTCGCCAGGGGGATCTGCCACCGGTACTTGGCCTCGATCTCGGCTTGAACGAACGACACCAGCGTGCCTGCGGTCACCACCTGCGCGTGTCCCTGGCGCTGGTGGGACCCCAGCGCCGGATGTCCGCGCCAATCGCCGGCCTGGACGAGCACACGGCCGTCGCGCAGCAGATCGTCGGCTTCCGGAGCTCGGGAGGAGACGCGAAATGCCAGCTGGCCGAGTCCGATAGGGACAACCAGCCGTGGCACGGTCACCAACTGCTTCGGCCCGGCGACCCGGGTGACGAGCACCGTCTTGGCTTGCTGCCACTCCCGCGCGACCCCGGTCGCCGGAACCCGGTTTCGCGGCGTCGCCCGCGCCACCGGGACCGGGCGTGCGAGCCGAAGGGGTGCGGTGGGAAAATCGGTCAGGGTGTCTGTCATCTCATTCGCTCCTCTCCGCGACGAATTCCGTTGCTGCTATCGCCGCCAAGGCGTACCGGAGACCGGCCTGGACCACCGGCCGCGCCGTGCCGGGGCCGGCACACGCCGTTCACGAAGGAGAGAGTGCCCAGTCCTCGAGGGATTTCACGGATTTGGCAGCTCGGGCTCGATCGGCCCCGCACGAGCATCCTTGATCGGCCGACTTCGATAGTGCACGCACGTCGGCGCCGCGGCAACGATCCTGATCACAGCGGGCACGCGGCGGCGTGCAAGTGGGGCTCATCGACGCGCACTCGATCGCCGACGATTCCGAGTTGCGGCTGTCATGCCGACGCGGGCACTACGCCGCCGCGGACCTACTCGACCGAGTTTTACCCGTTAGCTGCGCCTTTGGCGTGCGGACCGGGGTGAGCACCTGGACCGCGCCTACAACCAGTCCGCCCAGCACCGCCGCAGGGGTGCGCACATCGGGATTCGTGCCCAGTAGGCGCACACGCGACGCGAATGACGTTGTCACGCATCGGATTCGGCGGGCGACGGATCGCCCTCGGATACCTGATCGTCCGCCGCGGCATGGCGCCGCAGTCGCAGAGCCAGCTCCACATGACCGTTGTCGAGCAAGAATCCCAGAAACAGCGCGCGAAACGCCGCATGCACCGAATCCGGCGGCAGCGTGCCCGGCACCGCTAGTTCGTGCAGTGCCAACCCGTGCGCCAGGGCCGTGAACGCCGGTGCGGCCGCATCGGGTTCCGGGGCTCCGGCCGCGCGCACACCAGCGGCGGCCGCCCGGCGTGCGGCATCGAGCGCCCGCGCGGCGGCATCGCGGAACTCCGGGTGCCGCGCGGCGTGCAGATAGGCCTCGAACAACGCCGGCGTCTCCGGTGAGCGCGGGGTCGCGGCCGACGACAGCGCGGCGGCGATCTCATCGGGTGTGCTGTGCGCCTCGGCCAACGCCTCGGCGAGCGCGACCTGGGTATCGGCGTCGGCGTCGGTATAGACCCGCAGCGCTTCCTCGGTCAGCGCGTCGATCGAGTCGAAGAAGTAGCCGACCGTGGTCAGCGGCAGTCCGGCTCTTTCGGTGACCGCGCGATGAGTCACCCCGGCCACGCCCACGGTCGCGGCTACGTCGACAGCGGCCGCGAGCAGGGCTTCGCGTCGGGCCAGGGCACTGGGACGGTGGCGGCGCGCGGTCACGATGCAACCCTAGGCCATCTCTGTAACTTCTTACAGTTTTCCTCTGGGCAGAGTCTGTACATTCTTCTAGACTCAGCCGCCATGACGTCCCTTCACGCATTTCGCGACGATGCGCTCGCCGAGCACGACGCGGTCGCCCTCGCCGAACTGGTCCGCAACGGTTCGGTGAGCCCGCAGGAACTCGCCGCCGCCGCCATCGAGCGAGCACGTGCGGTCGACCCGCAACTGGACGCCGTCGCCTGCGCGATCTACGACGCCCCGCGCTACCACTCGAAGTCCGATTCCGCCCTCTACGGCGTGCCGACGTTCGTCAAGGACAACACCGACCTGGCGGGACTGCCGACCAACCACGGCAGCGAGGCGTTCCGGGCGCGGCCGGCCGCGAAGAACGGCGCCTACGCCGAGCAGTTCCTCGGCACCGGGCTCACGGTGCTCGGCAAATCGCGACTGCCGGAGTTCGGCTTCAATGCCACCACCGAATTCATGACCGAACCTCCGACCCGCAACCCGTGGGATCTGGATCGCTCGATCGGCGCCTCGTCGGGCGGTTCGGCCGCACTCGTCGCCGCGGGCGTGGTCCCGATCGCCCACGCCAACGACGGCGGCGGATCCATCCGCATCCCGGCCGCATGCGGCGGGCTCGTCGGGCTCAAGCCGAGCCGAGGCCGCCACATCGACGGCGAACAGGCGCGGCATGTGCCGATCCACATGATCTCCGAGGGCGTGCTCACCCGCACCGTGCGCGACACCGCGGCCTTCGTCGCCGCTGCCGAAAACGTCTGGCGCAACCCGAAACTCGCCCCCATCGGCGAGGTCCGCGGCCCGGCACAACGACGGCTGCGCGTCGGGCTGCTCATGCACAGCGTCACCGGAGCCGAGGTCGACGCGCCCACCCGCGCCGCGGTCGAGCACACGGCCACACTGCTGGAGAAGGCCGGGCACGTCGTCGAACCGATCGCCCTCCCGGTGACCGAGCAGTTCGCGGTGGATTTCGTCCAATACTGGGCGCTACTGGCCGATCTCGCGGTGAGCACGGGCAAGCTCATCCTGGACCGGTCGTTCGACGCGGCCGCCACCGACGGACTCACCCGCGGACTGCGCGCCCATCACCGCCGCAATCTGCACCGCACGCCGGCGGCGCTGCGCCGGCTGCGGCGCATCCCGGCGGCATATGCGCGAATGTTCGCCCGGCTGGAAGTCGTTGTGTCGCCGGTACTCTCACACACCACACCGCCGCTGGGCCACATCGCCCCGACCGTCGCCTTCCCGGAACTGATCGACCGGCTCACCCGCTACGTCAGCTACACACCACTGAACAACATCGCCGGCACCCCGGCGATCTCCCTGCCGATGGGCCGCACCACCGAAGGCCTGCCGGTCGGCGTGCAACTATCGGCGGCCCACGGCGACGAACGCACCCTGATCGAACTGGCCTACCTCCTCGAAGCCGAACAACCCTTCCCCCGCATCCAGGAGCACCCGAACCCCTGACACCACGGTGCGGCGACAGGGTGTGGCTCCGTGCGTGCTGTATGGATGGATTGCGACAGCGGGTCGACGATGCGCTCGCATTGATGGTGCTCGCGCGCGCACCTCACATCGAGCGCACAAGGCGACGAAGTCGTGACCCGCATCATGGCCGCGATATGCGCACACCTCAGCTGAGTCGGCACCCCCGCGAGCCGGACGCATTCGAAGACGAATTCAGCAGCAGGACTGCATCATTCGTCACTTATCAGGGCTCGCTCGCTCTCCTCGGTGATAGAAGGGACCGGGGCGACGCTCACCGGTCGACAGCGGAAGGTTCGCGGTCGTTGCGGTAGCGGCCGGGGGATGTGCCGAATTGCTTCTTGAACGCGTGGGAGAAGGCGTAGGGGTTGGCGTATCCGACCTGTTCGGCGATGGTGGGCAAGGGGTCGGTGGTGTCGCGCAGCAGTGCGGCGGCTCGCGTCAGGCGCCACCAGGTCAGATATCCCATCGGCGGCCGGCCGACGAGGCCGGCGAATCGGCGGGTCAGAGTGGCGCGCGAGACTCCGGTTTCCGCGGCGAGGCTGTCGGTGGTCCAGGGCGCGGCCGGTGCGGAGTGCAGTGCCCGCAGGGCGGTGGCGGTGACCGGGTCGGTGAGCGCGGCCGACCAGAGACCGGCATCGTTGTCTCTCATCCACGCGCGGATCATGTAGACCAGCAGCAGATCGAGCAGGCTCGGAACGGCGATGCAGGAACCGGGGCTGCGCTTGTCGGCTTCCAATGCGAGCAGGTCGATGACGGCGCGCAGTTCGCGATGATCGCCGATGCGATCCGGAAGGTGGATGACGGTCGGCAACTCCGCGACGAGGGGATGCTGCCCTCGGCGGTCGAGCCGATATGTGCCGCACAACACCTCGAAACCGCCTGCGCCCGAGTCTGTTTCATTCGGCTGCGCGGCCCGCCATTGCTCGAACGGGATCGCCCGTGTCGTAGCCGGGGTGTCGGTGGCCCGGTCGGCGAGCAGATGCCCGGTCCCGTGGGGCAGCAGAACCGCGTCGCCGGTGCCGAGGGTCACCGGATCGCCCTGGTCGGGAAGCAATCGGCAGCTCCCCCGCAACACGATGTGGAAGCCGGCGCCGGAGTAGGGCGCGAGCCGGGTGCACCAGTCGCGCTCGCGGGTGAACAGCCGGCTCGACGACGGCTGCCCCAGTCGCACGGCCGCGATCGCATCGCTCAGCACATCCACAGAGCAATCCTACGGAGAGCCGCTCACGGTTGATCCGTTTGCGTATTCAAGTGAGCATCCTGGGCATTGATCGGCTCGGTTGCGGTCCATACCGTCGCGAGTATGGAAAGTTCGCAGAGCATCGTGCTGGGTGATGTCGAAATCTTCCGCGTGATCGAATGGCACGGCACCCTGATGCCAGGCCCCGACCTGTTGCCGGACACGACCGATCGGACCTGGCGCGACAACGAGGACTGGCTCGCACCCGATCATTGGGATCCCGCTACCGAGTTGGCGGTCGCGGCAATCCAAACCTGGGTAGTGCGCAGCGCCGGGCGCACGATCCTGATCGACACCGGCGTCGGCAACGGGCGCGAACGGCCCGCCCGCGCGTTGTTCCACCACCGTCACGGTGATTTCCTCGACCGTCTGGCTCGTGCTGGGGTGCACCCGGACGATGTGGATCTCGTGATCAACACTCATCTGCACGGCGATCACGTCGGCTGGAACACTCATGACGTCGACGGGCAATGGGTGCCGACATTTCCCAACGCGCGATACCTGATTCCGGCCGCCGACGACGCCTACTTCGGGCCCGACGGCGGCTACGCAGGCGGGCGCCGCCCCGACGACCGGCTGCTCTACGACGACAGCGTCGCACCGATCCACCGTGCCGGTCAGGCAGTCCTCTGGGACGACAGCTACCGGATCGACGAGAACCTGATCCTGGAATCCGCACCCGGCCACACCCCGGGTTCCGCGGTATTGCAGGTGAACTCCGGCACCGACCGCGCCGTCTTCGTCGGCGATATGGTCCACAGCCCACTGCAACTGCTCGAACCCTCGCACAGCAGCTGCCTGTGCCTCGACCCACACCGGGCCGCCACCACCCGGCGCCGAATTCTCGAACGCGCCGCCGACCGACGGCAATTGGTGATCCCCGCCCACCTCGCCGGGCCAGGAGCAGTCGAAATACGCCGCAGGGGAACACATTTCACACTCGGCGAATGGGCCGTGGCCGCAGCGGCACCACGCTGACATCGGCAACCCCGACCCCCGCATCGCCGACCCGGCCCGTTGGACGCCGCGGGCCACGCAGGGCCGTACGTGCAGTAGGCAGCACGATGACCAGCGCCGTCACCGGCCCGGCGCGGTGCCCATCGTTTCGAGACACGACTCGGGTCAAGATGCGCGAAGCGGCCCGGAACGGACCGCGTGGACCACAATAGGGACCGTATCGGGCTTGTCGGCAACAGTGAGGAGTACAGCGATGGCGGTGCATGTCAATGTCGACAATTTCGTGCGGGCCGAGACGGATCGGATGTTCGCCGATCTGCAGCGCGACGCCGGCGGGATCAACACCTTTCTGCACAATCGGGAACCGGCCTCGATCGATCGTCAGACCGTGATCCGCCTCAACCGCGACACCCTCTACAGCTTCGCCGTCGTCGACCTCGCCGCGGGCGCGACCGTGACGCTGCCCGAACACGGCGACCGATACCTGTCGGCCATGGTGGTCAGCGAGGACCACTACGTCGAAAAGGTCTTTCACGATGCCGGGTCCTATGAACTGCGGTCCGACGACTGCGGCACCGACTATGCCCTGGTGGCGGTACGGATCCTCGCCGACCCGAATTCCGCCGAGGACCTCGCGGCGGTTGCGGCCCTGCAAGACGGACTCTCGCTCACCGCCGGCTCGGCGCGCGAGTTCGTCCCACCCCACTACGACACCGCCGGGCTGGACGCCACCCGCACGGCGCTGCTGACCCTGGCCGCGGGCATGAACGGTTTCGACGCGACGTTCGGCCGCCGCGATCAGGTCGACCCGGTGCGTCATCTGATCGGTACGGCGGCCGGCTGGGGCGGGCTGCCCAGCGAGGAAGCCTCCTACGTCGGCGTGGCTCCCGACCTGCCGCCCGGCAACTACGAGTTCACCCTGCGCGAGGTGCCCGTCGACGGGTTCTGGTCGGTCTCGGTCTACAACGCGGCCGGCTATTTCGAGAAGAATCCGCGAAACAGCTACAGCGTCAACAACATCACCGGAGTGCCGAACGCGGACGGATCGGTCACGGTCCGGTTCGGCGACTTCCCCGACAGCGTTCCCAACGCGATCCCCACCCCCGAGGGCTGGAACGTCGTGGTCCGGTTGTACCGGCCCCGCCCCGAGATCCTCACCGGCGCATGGGCGCTGCCGGAGCTGGTGCCGGCGCGCGAGTGACCGCTCCACGACCGGCGGTTCGTGCCGGTTTCCGAAATGCGTTCGCTTCGCATACCCACTCCCCACAGCTGCCCCGGTGAAATACTGGTACCCGGTATCACCAACTGCCGGCGACAGTTTCGAGCCGGCGGATGCCGCTCACGGATTGGGAGACGTTTGTGCAGTACATGCCCCAGATCGCATCGGATATCGCCGCAATGCACGCCCAGTACCAGGAACTTCTCCATGAGGATCGATGGTCACTGCGCGCTCTGTTCAGTACAGACGACTGCGATATCGCGCAATATTGCAGCAGTTTCAGACCCAACCGGTTCGGCGCCCGAGCCTGCGCGGAGGTCGAGGCCTTCTGCCGCAGGCACCGGATCTGGCTGGAAAGGGGTGGTGCCGCCTACAACTCGATGACGCCCTACCTGCATCCACGCACGATCAGCCTCGCGCGGATGACGACGATCGGTATCTACAACGCAATCCTGTTCGCGCTCAACGACACCGTGGGCCGCGAGAAGTTCAGCCACCTGTCCGAGGCCGAGCGAGCGCAGGCACAACTCGAGGTCGACCGGCTGTGTCGATTATTCGAGTCCGGCCGGATCCGGCCGGACAACTCCACGCCCATTGTCGAGGCGACCGTCGAATTCTTGACGACCCTCACCGATCAAGCCGAGCCGGTGTGGCTGGAGCGATTCCGCGCATCGACGATCGACCATTTGCGCTCGGCGATCCGCGATCAGAATGTCGGCGCACGCGGTGACCTGCTCAGCGTCGACGACTACATCGCCCTGCGTAACGAGGTCTCGGGGATGTACCCCGCGATCCAGCTGTGCGAGTTCGCGCGCGACACCACCCTGCCCTGGGACCGGCTCGCGGCCGCGGGCCTCGCCGAGGATCTGCGCACGCTGGAACGTCTCACCGCCGAAGTCGGAGCGCTGATGAACGATGTCTTCTCCTTCGAGAAGGAGGTCATCGTGGACCGCTCGGATTTCAACCTCATCTCGATTCTGCTGCTCAATACGCCCGGCGCGACGCTGGCCGACGCCGTGCTCGGCGCCGCGCAGATCGTGCGCGAGCGATTCACCGACTTCCGCGGGCTACGGCAGGATCTGCTCGACCGCTGCCCCGCACTCAGCCCACCACTGGCCGCCGCCGTCACCGCCTACGCCGACGACCTCGATCAATGCGTCCAGGCGAGCTGGGTGTGGCAATGCGCCACCTCCCGCTACAAGGGCCGGTCGATATTCGCCGAGGCTCACCACCGGTGAGCAGTCCACCGATGACGTGACGAATCGGGCATGCAGTACCTTTGTCTGCAGCGTCACGATCAGCAGTACCAGCCGGGGGAAGTTTCGCCGGGCACCGAAGTAGCAGCAGAAGCGCATCGGACATGGGGAGTTGGAGTGGACGATCTGAGCACGGCACTCGCCCAGCAATGGGAGCGCGCGCTGGCGACGATTACCGCTCACCCTTCCTACGCCACCGTAGAAATTTCGTTTCTGCGCGATCTTCTGGAAGAACTCCACGCCAGTCTCACCGCGGAGACCTTCGACGCGGCCGCCGGCTCCCGAGCGGGAGCGGCGCTGGCGGGTGCCCGGCTCACCGATCCCGCCGTGCCGGTCGTATCCGCGCCGGTATTGCACCGACTCACCGAATTCAGCGATCACCCCGAGACCGGCCCGCGTGTGGCCGCCCTGCTCGTCGCGTTCGGCCACGGCCACCACTTCCTCGCCGAAGCGATCCGGGCCGACGATGTCGAGGAAGGCCAGCGCCGGTTCCGGCTCGTGTTCGACCACGCGTCCATCGCCATCGCGATCGGCGACACGAATGGTGTTCTGCTGGAAGCCAATCCCCATCTGGCCGACATGATCGGGGTACCGGTCGAGTCGCTGCGCGGCATCAGCGTCTACGACTTCGCCCACCCCGACGATCAGGCCGCGATCCGCGCGATGGTCTACGACGACCTCGTGCCGGCCAGGGCGGGCACGGCGAAGATCGAACGGCGCCTGCAGCGCGCGGACGGCAGCACCGGATGGGCCACATTCGCGATCACCTATGTCCGGAGCGCCTTCGGGCCTGACTATCTGCTCGCCATCGGCGAAGACGTCACCGAACGCCACCAACTGCAGGAGCAGCTCCACTATCAGGCGCGCCACGACGCGCTCACCGAGCTGCCCAACCGCCGCCATCTCCTCGACACCCTCAAATCGGTGATCTCCGCGGCCGGCGAGGACGATCTGATGGGACTGTGCTTCACCGACCTGGACCACTTCAAAGAGGTCAACGACCGATACGGTCACGGCGTCGGCGACCAGGTGCTGGCCACCGTCGCCCGGCGCCTGCACGACAGCCTGCAAGACGACGGATGCCTGGTCGCGCGAATCGGCGGCGACGAATTCGTCACCCTCATCCCGCCCCCGGCCGACACCCGCAGAGTCGCGGCGGTCGCGGACCGCCTGCGCGGCGCCCTCTCGCATCCTCTCATCGTCGGCGGCCACCGGCTCCACATCTCCGCCAGCATCGGAGCCGTCGTCACACCGGTCGCCGGCAAGGACCCGGAATGGCTGCTCGACGCGGCCGATACCTCGCTGTACGACGCCAAATCCGGCGCCCGCGGCAACTGGATCCTGCACACCGTCCATGCGGCCGAGGGTGCCGACGACAGCTCCGCCCGATGCGGAAACGCTTGAGGCGCACCGGGTTCGACGGCCGCTATGCGCGGGTAGGCAACACTCGATAGACGATCTCCACACCGCCACCGTCCAACGGCCGCGAACTCTCGAATGCCAGATCGGTCTGCGGATTCAGCGAATCGGTCAGGCGCATGCCGCTGCCCACGAAGAACGGCAGGATAACGAGTTCGAGTTTGTCGAGAACGCCGAGAGCGCGATAGGTCTCGATCGTGCCGGGCCCACCGATGAGATGGACATCACCGCCGCGATTGGCCGCACGCACCTTCTCCAGCAACCGGACCGGATCGTCGTCGACGATCACATCGTCGGGCGTGCCCTCGGGCCGATGCGAACCCAGGACGAAGACCTCCAGATCCGGCCACGGCCAGCGATCGGCGGTCAGCGCCGGTTCGAAGGTGGTACGGCCCATCAGGGCGGCCTCGCAGGTACGCAGGAATTCGGCGATGCCGTGGCTGCCCGGACCGTGCACCGGATCGACGACCTGAGGCGGCCAACCGTCCGGAGTCGTCACATAGCCGTCGGCGCTCATACACAGGCGAGCCAGGATCTGCATCGATTCATCCATTCTGTCGAGTACGCAGAAGAGACGATGCCCGCGGCCGAAAATCATCGACGGTTCGCGGTGGTGGAGACGGTCCTCACTCGCCCCGGTAGCGCACCTGGAATTCCTTGATCCCGTTCAACCAGCCCGACCGCAATCGGCGTGGGTCCCCCAGTTTGCGAATGTCGGGAAGGTGGTCGGCGACGGCGTTGAAGATCAGGTCGATCTCCAGTCGGGCCAGGTTGGCGCCGATGCAGAAGTGCGCGCCCGTACCGCCGAATGCCAAGTGCGGGTTGGGATCACGAGTGATGTCGAAGGTGAACGGAGCGTCGAAAACCTCTTCGTCGAAATTCGCGGATCGGTAGACGATCAGGACCCGCTGACCCTTCCGGATCGGTACGCCACCGAGTTCGGTGTCCTCCAGCGCGGTGCGCTGGAACGTACTCACCGGCGTCGCCCAGCGGACGATCTCGTCGACGGTGGTCTTGGGCCGCTGCGACTTGAAAAGCTCCCATTGATCCGGGTTTTCGAGAAACGCGATCATGCCGTGCGTGATCGCGTTACGGGTGGTCTCGTTGCCCGCGACGGCCAGGAGGATGACGAAGAAGCCGAACTCCTCGGAGGTCAGCGCTTCCCCGTCGACGTCGGCGTGGACCAGTTCGGTCACGATGTCGTCGGCCGGCTGCGACTTTCGCGCCTCGGCCATCTGCCAGGCGTAGGCCAGGAGTTCGGCGGAGGCGGCCAGCGGGTCGACGCCGGCGTACTCGGGGTCGTCGTAGCCGATCATCTCGTTGGACCACCGGAAGATCTTCATCCGGTCCTCCTGCGGCACGCCGATCAATTCCGCGATCGCCTGCAACGGCAATTCGCACGCCACCTGCGTGACGAAGTCACCCGCGCCCGCCTCGGCGGCCGCGGTGACGATGGCCTCGGCGCGGGCGGACAACTCCGCGCGCAGCCCGTTGACCGCCCGCGGCGTGAACCCTTTCGAGATCAGCTTGCGCATCCTGGTGTGTTGCGGCGCATCCTGATTGAGCAGAACCAGCCGCTGCATCTCCATCCGCTCGGGGGTGAGTTCGACGCCGTATCGCGGCAGCGCGGTGTTCTCGGCATTGGAGAACACGTCGCTGCGCCGCGACACCTCCTTGACGTCGGCGTGCTTGGTCACGACCCAGAATCCGTCGTCCGGAAAACCGTCGGAACCGGGCGACTTGGCATTCCACCAGATCGGAGCCGCACGGCGCAGTTCCGCCAGCTCTTCGACCGGCACCCGCCGGGCCCACATATCCGGATCCGTGACATCGAAATCTCGCGGAATATCGGGACGCGTCGCACGCATATCAACCACCGGGCCGTCATCGCTGACTGAAACAGGTTCTAGAGGTATTCAAGCACAATCAGCGGCCGCTCATACCCGTCTCCAGCGACCTCGATGGTCGTGGCAACCGGCCGCGACGGTGGAATCCGGGGCATCCGGCGGCCGAAAGTCCTCCCGGCCGTAGACCAGTGGCCCGACCATGCCGGACATTGCACCCTTCCACCCGAACAGCGCTCTCGACGAGTCTGGATCCGACGCGGCTTCTTTTTCGTCCGAGGGCTTGCCGCATCCCGCGACGATGGGTGACCGGGTTGCGCAGCACCGACGGCGAGGCCGCCGAGACGACGTCAGGAGTTCCGATGCCCCACTGGCGAGGCCCGCTGCGACCCGACCGTTCGACCGAGGATGCTCTCACCCCGGCGGTTGCCGATGCGACTCTCGATCGAATCGCCGACGCCCCCGCCGCATCGGCGCCGCCGACCGGGTCAGAGCCACGACAACATCACCGCTCTGCGCGGCTGCGATCACGATCGGTTGTCGTCGAGGGCCGTATCGCCCGCTATTCGGCCGGCGGACACGGTCCCCGCGTACTCTTCCTGCACGGCTGGGGATTGGGGAGATACGCCTATACCCGCCCGCTCGAGGAACTCGTTCGAATGGGAGTGCATGTCTTCGCCCCCGCGCTTCCCGGCTTCGGGGGCACGGCCGGGTTGCCGATCGAGGATCGGTCTCTCGCCGGCTACGCCCGGTGGGTCGGAGATTTCATCGAGGCGATCGACCTGCCGCTGCCGGTCACCGTGGTCGGGCACTCCTTCGGGGGCGGCGTGGCGATCCAGGCCGCGCACGATCTACCGGAGCTCGCCGAGCGGCTCGTGCTCGTGAACTCCATCGGCGGCTCGGCATGGACCGACGGTCGCGGGGTGGCACGCGCACTCCGTGAACGTCCGCTGTGGGACTGGGGCCTGCACTTGCCGGCAGACCTGCTGCCCGGTCGCCAACTGACCCGGGTCCTGCCGGTGATCATGCGTGACGCGGTGCCCAACGTCCTGCGGAACCCGACAGCGGTGTGGGAAGTCGCGCACCTGGCCCGGACCGCCAACCTCACCTCCGAGCTCAACGAACTCGCCGAGCGCCGACTGCCCGTCTTCGTGGTGTGGAGCAAGCGAGACACGATCATCCCGGAATCCACGTCGATGTCGCTGCGGACCGCCCTGGGCGACCCCCGCACGATCACCGTGCCCGGCGGGCACGGCTGGCTCCTCGACGACCCGCACGCCTTCGGGGAAATCATCACCAACGTCGTCCGGGAACCGGATTCCGGCTTCGAGCCCGACACCCGGCCGACGGCACAGTAGCGATCGACACCGGCGAAGGGCACGCCGCCCTAGAGCTTCGGGCAGCACCGGTCTGATGTTTTCCTCAGATATGATTTCGGTGACGATTCCGACGCAGGAGGGCCTGATGACCACCGAATCCGTCACGCGCAACCGTGTCGATCGGCGCCGCGAGCGCACCCGCAACGCCCTACTCGGTGCTGCCCGGAAGTTCCTGTCCGAGGGGCGAACCGCGGTGAGCATTCAGGAGATCACCGACGCCGCCGACGTCGGATTCGGCTCCTTCTACAACCATTTCGAGTCGAAGGATCAACTCTTCGACGCGGCGGTGCGCTCGGCGTTGCAGGTCTACAGCGAGATGCGCGACGCCATCGTCGCGCTCTACGACGACCCGGCAGAAGTGTTCGCGGTGAGTTTCCGCATGACCGGACGTTTGCAGCGGCAGGTGCCCGAGATGGTCCGGGTGATCCTGAACTCCGGGATGGCGGTATTGCTGCGCGAAGAAGGTCTGGCCCCACGCGCCCGTCACGACATCATCGCCGCGCAGGAGGCGGGCCGCTTCGACCCGATGGACCCGGATATGGCGGTGATGGCCGCGGGTGGGGCCCTACTGGGTCTCCTGCAACTGCTCGACGCGCAACCCGGCGCCGACGTCGAGACGCGGACCGACGACATGGCGTTCCACGTCTTGCGCATGTTCGGCATGAACAAGCGATCGGCGCACAAGCTCGCCACCAGCCCACTGCCACCACAGCCCCAGCTCTGAACACCGCCGGCCGACGCCGGCGCATCACCGCCGAACGCTCGGCGCGAAGTCCGGAAGCGAGGCACACAGCGCGGACAAGCTGCCGCGACCGTCCTGCACGGTGCCGTCGGGCCGCACGACAAGCGTCGACGCGTGACCGCGGCGCATCCACCGAGACAGCTCCGAGTTCGGTGCCGGGCACACGATGACACCGCCGCGTCGGCGGACCACAGCGCGGTCCCATGCCGTCGGATCTTCCAGGGTGATGACGGCGTATCGGCCGCCGATGACGTCGTCGACGCACTGCCCGTCCGGCATTCGATCGTTCGGAATCAAACGACCGGCGAGAAGACCGTGTATCCACCTCGCCGTCACCGGTGAGGAGTCGCGCAGTGGTGGGGATTCACCGCTGGTGACCATCCGGGCGAATCCCGGGATGTGCTGCAGGTACGGCGCGATCAGGCCACGCAACCGGTTGCCCAGTTCGCCGCCTTCGGTCATGGTCAGCCCGGTGAGCTTCGCCAGCCGAATCATCTTGCGCGCGTGGGGTTTCCTTTCCCTTTCGTAGGTGTCGAGCACAGCGGCGGGCAACTCGGCGCGCAGCACTCCGGCCAGCTTCCAACCGAGGTTCGCGGCATCGCGGATACCCGCGCCCATCCCCTGCCCGATGAACGGCGGGGTCAAATGGGCCGCATCCCCGAGCAGGAACACGCGCCCCTGTCGCCACCGATCCGCGAGTTGCGCGCGGAAGGTGTATTCGGCGACGCGCACCACTTCCATCCGCTCGTACTCGGTCTCGCCGAGCCACGGGCCCAGGAGCGGACGGAGGGCAGCCGAATCCCGGTAATCGTCGGCGTTTTCACCCGGATGCAGCCGAAATTCCCATCGGTACCGCGTCTTCCCGATGCGCATATAGGTAGCCGCGCGATCGGGATCGCAGACTTGGTGGACACCTTCCCAGTGCTGCAGCTCGGTCGTGGCGGCGATATCGACCACAAGCCATCGCTGCTGGAATCGCAGGTCTCGCATATGTCCGCCGATTCGATTGCGCACCAGGCTGTTCGCCCCGTCGCAGCCCAAGACATATTCCGCTCGTACGGCCTCGGTCCGCCCGCCCGATCGATCGGTGAATTCCACGCGCACGCAGTCGTTCTCCCGGACTACGGAGGTGACGTCCGCATTGCCGCGCATTGTCACCTGCGGGTACCGAGCCAGGTTGCGACGAAGAATCGCTTCCAACTCCGGTTGGTCGAACAGGTTCGCCTCCGGATGTCCGTTGCGACCGCCCGTCGTATCCCGATCGAACTGTGCCAGCACGCGGTGATCCGGATCCGCCAATCGCAAACCCAGCGCCGGACGGGAGACGGCGTCGAATTCCGCACCGACACCCAGTCGTTCGAGGATCCGGCGGATTTCGCCGTCGAGGTGGACAGCGCGCGGCTGCGGGTAGACACCCTCCCACCGCTCGAGTACCAGCGATTCGATCCCGTACTGGGCGAGCAGCGTGGCCGCCGTCAACCCGGTCGGGCCCGCGCCGACGATCACGACCTGTACCACCGGCGAGGTCACGACAACACACCCCGCACCGTGGCGACAGTCGCGATGGCAGCGGGACCGCGGCCGAACGCGGTGGGTCCGATCGTCATCGACGCCTCTCCACTCTCCAGGTGACGGCGTAGCGGGCCAGAACAGCTTCGATCGCGGCGCGGTCGGCGGTGGAGTCGAGCACCACCGTCGCGACGACGGCGCCGTCCTCGACCGCCGCGACGATGTCGGCAACACCGGCCGCATTCGCCAGCGCGTCGACCAGTTCGCGCCGTGTCGCATCGGCGCGCAGGCCCAACTTGTACGGTTTGCCGACGTCGGTGACCGGCAGCGCGTCGAGGATGGTCACGGTCTTCGGTACGGCCGCGCGTTCGTGCATACGCTCGGCGGCCCAGCGCACCAGCTCGTCCTCGGTGACGTTCGCGTCCCCGGTAAGCGCGACGTAGGCGACCGGCACCTCACCGGAGTGCACGTCCGGGCGGCCGACGGCTCCCGCCGCGCCGACCCGGGGGTGGGACAGCAGGACGTCCTCGATGGTCGCGGGATCGATATTGTGACCGCCGCGAATGATGAGATCCTTTGCGCGACCGTGCAAATGGATGAAGCCCTCGGCGTCGATATGCGCCAGGTCGCCGGTGTTCAGCCAGCCGTCGATCACCGTGCCGAGTCCGTCGAGGCGGTGGCCGGCGTCGGTACGGCCGGTGACATAGCCCGCGAAGACAGTGGGTCCATCGACGACCAGCACGCCGATTTCCCCGGCAGGCAGGTCTTCCCACGCCCCGTTGTCGGCCGCGCGGACGACCGCGACGCGCTGGTAGGGCATGCGCTGGCCGACCGCGCCGGGTCGGGGAACGTCCGGAAAGCTGCGCGCGGTAGCGCACGTGGCCTCGGTGAGGCCGTAACCTTCGACGAGGGTCACGCCGGTATGTTTCTGAAAATCCTCGCGCACTGCCGCCGGCAGCGGCGAGGCTCCGACCATCGCGTAACGCAAGCTGGAGATATCCGCCTGGACCGGGCACCGGGCCAGCACCGCGTAGACGGTCGGCACGGCGCTCATCGCCGCAATCCGGTAGTGCGCCACGATGTTCCAGAACTCCGCGTACAGGGCGAGATCGCGGTATCCCAGCGGACCCGCCCACACGACCGACTGGCCGCGGAACAGCGGCGCGAGCAAGGTGACGACGAGCGCGTTGACGTGAAACAACGGCAGTGCCGCGAACCCCACCGCTTCGTCGTCGAGCAGCGAGTTGGCGGCGATCATCCACGCGTTGGCGACCTCACCGGAATGACGATGAGCGGCCAGCTTCGGCACACCGGTCGTTCCGCCGGTATGGAACAGCGCCGCCAGATCCGATCCCGTAGGCGGCTGCCCGGCGAATTCGGTCGAAACCTGTTCTGCGGCAAGCAGCTCGAGGTAGCCGACCACGACGCCGTCGATGACCGGCAGTGCCGGCCGAGGCTGCCCGGTAGCCGTCGGACGCATGACGAGCAGCGCGTCCAGCAGACCTCGCTCGGCCAGCTCACGCGCGGTGTCCCAGGTATCGGGCGCCAGCTCCGGACCCGCGGCGATCAGTGTCCTGGCGCCGGAACGGCGCAACAGTTCCGCGATGTGATCGCCGGACAGCCCTCCGTTGATGGGAGCGGCGATGCCCGCCAGCTGTGCGGCCAACGTCGCCGGAATCAGCTCGGCACAGTTCGGGGCGATGAGCGCGACCGCATCGGAGCGGCCCACACCCAGCTCGTGCAGCAGATTCGCGTAGCGATGGACGTCGGCGAGCAGCTCGGAGTAACTGCGCTGCAAAGGTTCTCGCCAGCGAGACGCATCGGGCAGCACAGTGAGTGCCCGTCGCTGCGGCCATCGCGTCGCGGCGCGGACGAGCAGCGCGTACGTCGATTCCGGCAAGCCACGCGCCTCGAGTGGAATCGACTCGATCGTCTCGAGGTCTGCCGGGCTCTCGTAGCGCGGCCACAACAGTTCCTCGGACGCGCCGACCAGGGACGCGGTGTCGGTCATCGGGCGTACCTCACGACCGTGCGCTGGCGGCCGAGGTCGAGCACGCCGTCGTCGGTGCCGATCGCGGCCTCCACCACGTCGCCGTCCCGCAGATACTTCGGATTCCGGGCCTGGCGGGAGAAGAACAGCTTCCACTTCACCTTCGGCGGCAGCAGGGAGCCGATGATCTCCACCGGCCTGGGCGGGGCACTGATCGCGGTGCCGACCGGCGTTCCGGTCAGCAGCAGGTCACCGGGGTCCATCCGCTGGAAGCGGGTCAGTTCCCGCAGCGCGTCGACCGGCCGGTAGATCATGTCGGCAACCGTCATGTCCTGCCGTAGTCCGCCGTTGACCCACAGCCGCAGCCGGAGGTCGGTGAACCGCTTCAGCTCGTCGGCGTCCAGCAGCACCAGCGCCGGCCCGACCGGGGTGAAGGTCGGGTACGACTTCGCCTCGTAGAACTGCGTTTTCGGCAACTGGACGTCGCGAGCGGAGACGTCATTGGTGACGACCAGCCCCGCGACGTAGTCGGCGAGATTCTCGGCGGTGACCTCCGAGCCGACCGGCATCTCCCGGCCGAAGACGAGCCCGATCTCCACCTCGTAATCCAGCAGGGACACATGGGCGGGCCGGATCACATCGTCGTACGGGCCACTGATCGAACCCGATGCCTTGCGGAAGAACGTCAGCGGCACGGTCTCGGGGTCACCGCCGGAATCCTTCACGTGGGAGGCGAAGTTCGTCATCTGCGCGACCACGCGGCACGGCGCGGTCACCGGAGATATCAGCGAAAGGGTCTCCACCGCAACGGTATCGGAGCTTCCGGATGCCGCGAGGACGGCGCCTCGATCCGCCAGCAGCTCCCGGGTGGTGGTCGCGGCGGTGTCGATCCGGGCGACGCCCGCTGGTGTGCGCACCCACCAGCCGTCGACGGTGCGCAGTACGGAGATTGTCATGAGTTGGCTACTTTCAACAGGCCGCGCAGGCGGCGGAAATCGAATTCGTTGTCCTCGCGCAGCGCGGCGACGATCGCGCGTGCCTCACGCAACGACTCGGCTCCCGGCTTGATGCCGAGGAAGTCCTTCGTCGCGGGCGGCCCCCACTGGGCCAAACCCGACGCGCTCATCGGAGCCCAGCCCGGCTCGACGGTGGCATCGAACATGTCTCCGTCGCTGAAGTGTTCGACCATGAACCCGTCGGGGTCACGCCAATAGTCGAAGATCTGACTGCCCTGGATATGCCGGCCGATGCCCCAGGATCGGCGATAACCCTGCTCGCGCAGATACTCGCCACCCGCGGCGAGAGCGTCGAGGTCCGCCACCTGATACGCCGAATGCACGTACCGGTTCGACGGGCCCAGGGTCAGCGCGAGCGTGTGATGGTCGGCCGGAGTGCCCGCTCGATCGCAACGGATGAAACTCATGACCGGCCCGCGCTCCCGCTGGCCGGGGTAGTAGAGGAAGTCGCTGACGATCAGTCCGAGATTGTCCAGGTACCAGTCGAGGGTCTCCCGGTATCTCGTGGTTTGCACGACGACGTGTCCCAGCCGCTGCACCCGCGCCGGCACTCTGGCCGGTCGCTGGGTGGCGTTGACCCGCACGATGTCGTGCCCCGTGTTCAGCAGGTGCGGTTGCTGCGGGGCGAGAGCATCGAGTTCATGCGCGCCGGCGACGACCCGCACCCGGAGCCCGCCCGGATCGGCAAGATCGACGGCCGCTCCCCCGAGTGACTCCGCCAGCGGCACGATCCGAGCGCCGCGCGCCTCGGACAGGCGCAGCAGGTCTGCGGAATCGGCGGCACGGAAGGCCGGGCCGACGAATCGGGATCGGGCGCCGCGCCGGATCAGGACACACGGTGCGCCCGGGTCCGTGCCCCGCAGGTGCAGCTGATCGGGCGTCCGCATCGCGGTCGTGAAGCCGAAAGCGTGAGCGAAGGTCTCCGCCTTGTCGAGATCGGGCTTGTCGAACTCGAGCCACGCGAGGTCGAGCACCTTGACGACCGGGTTGCGCGAACGCCCGGGGTGTTCACCCGGCAACGCGCCGTGCTCGCTGTGCAGGCCGCTGTGCACATCGTGATGGCCGCTCATCGGCCGCTCCTTCCCGTAACTGACGATATCGTCACTCACGAAGATATCCACAGTCAAGAGTTGATGAGAATTTCGTCAGTATTGACAAGAGCGGCTACTATGACGGGCACGGAGGCGAGAAGAGGTGATGCAGCGATGACCGCACAGACCGGAGCCCGGCCGAACCGGCTCGAGCGCCGCAAGGCACGCACCCGCGCCGCGCTCGTGACGGCCGCGCAATCGCTGCTGGCGGACGGAAAAATGAACGTCCCGATCGTCGAGATCACCCAAGCCGCCGACGTCGGCATGGGCTCGTTCTACAACCATTTCCAGAGCCGGGAGGAACTGTTCCGGGCAGCGGTCGAGGAGGCGCTCGACCGGCACGGCGCACTGCTCGACCTGCTCTGCGAAGACCTCGACGACCCGGCGCAGGTGTTCGCTCAGAGCTTTCGGCTGACGGGCCGTATGCACCGGCGCAATCCGACCCTGAGCAAGGTTCTGATCAACAACGGGCTCGAGCTGGCCGGCTCGACGAAGGGGCTGGCTCCCCGCGCTCGCCGCGATATCGAATCCGCGGTCGAGGCAGGCCGATTCGACGTGCGGGATCCGGAACTGGCCATGACGATCGTCGCGGGCGCCACGATCTGCCTCGGGCGACTGCTGCACGACCAACCCGACCGCGACGACGGCGAGGCCACCGATTCGGTGACCGAAGATCTGCTGCACATGTTGGGCCTCTCGCGCGAGGACGCCCGCGAGATAGTCCAGCGTCCGCTGCCGTCGCTCGATACGTCCCCGCGCGATACGTCAGCGGCCGGCCTCGCCTAGCCTGCCGCTCGCAGCAGACGTCGAATGGGCAAGGGAGACAGCGGAAACAGGTGATCGCCTGACGTCGACGTCGAGCTGCCCGGTGAGTTCGGCGACCAATTCGCCTCCGTGCCCGGCCGGCGCGGTGCCGAAGACGAAGCGGTCCGGACGGAGCAGCACTATCCCGGCGGAACCGACGCCGGCCCTGGCGAACCATCGGATCAACGCGCCGGTGTGGTCTTCGACATCGGCATGGTCGTCACCCGTCGTGCGCCCGTCGCCAGGGGCACCCTGGGGCCGCCCGCCGAAGGGATAGACGGTGACGAATCGTGTTCCCAGCGCTTGCAACGCGGCCACATCGTCCGCATCGAGCACGGCACGGGGGTCGACGCCGTAACCGAGCACCGAGAAACCCAGGCCGAGTACATCGTCGAGACGCTGGTGACGGCCGTCGTAGGTGCGGACCTCCGGTTGCGGGGACAACGCCCCTTCCACGCCGCGCCACCCGAATCGCCGGCGGGGCAGTCCGAGGTATGCGTCGCGGCGGAACCGCGGACGCGGCTTCATCTTGGCGGCGCGGATCCAGCCACCGAGGCCGGGAGTGCGCAACGAGGCCTTCATCGCGATGTCGCGGGCCGCCGCGATCAGTGGGTTGTCGACCGACACCAGCGATTTGTTGAAGACCGAGAAGTCGATCATCGCCTCGGCGTGCGGACGGCGTTCGGTTTCGTAGCTGTTCAGAATGTCCTGGCCGGCACCGTGTTTCAGGATCGCGGTGAGCTTCCAGGACAGATTGTCCGCATCGCGCACGCCCGAGCCCATACCCTGCCCGACGAACTGCGGTGTCATATGCGCGGCGTCGCCGGCGAGCAGGATGCGCCCGACGCGCCAGCGATCGGCGACCACGGCGTTGAACGTGTAGACGAGCTTGCGCAGCACCTCGACCTCGTCCGGGTGCACGAAACGGGCGATATGCCGGCGGACTGTTTCCGGGTCCTCCATCTCCTGTTTCGTCTGCGATTCGGTGAGCATGAACTCGAATCGGTGATGTCCGTCCGGTTGGGGACACGACACGATCGGCAGATCGGGGTCACACACGAAATCGAAGTACGGCAGGTGCCGGAAGGCGTCCACTCTGTCTTTCGCCTTCAGGTCCACCACCAGCCACCGTTCCGGAAAACTGGTGCCGGTCATGTCGATTCCGAGCTTCGTGCGCACGACACTGCGCCCGCCGTCGCAGCCGATCAGGAACTCGGCCCGCACTCGCTCGGTAGTGCTCGGATCGGTTTCCGATTCGCGCTGACCGTAGCCGGTGCCACCGCATCCGACGTGCTCGACGACGACACCGTCGGGGCCCTGGTCGACATCGACAACCTCACGGCCCCGGCGCACCGTCACATGCGGGTATCTGCCGAGGGCGCGTTCGAGACCGTTCTCCAGATAGGGCTGGTACAGGAAGTTGACCACCGGCCAGCCCAGCGGGCGCTGGACCTGTTTGAACTGCACCAGCACACGTCCGTCGCGGCGCACCCATTGGACGGCGGAGTCGGTGTTCATATCCGCGGCGAGTTCGTCTGCGGTACCGGCGGTTTGGAAGATCCGCATACATTCGTCGTCGGTGTAGACCGCTCGGGCCAAGCCGTAGAATTCCGGTTCGCGTTCGAGCACCAGCACGCTGATCCCGCGACGGCCGAGCAGATTGGCCAGGGTCAGGCCGGTCGGGCCCAGGCCGACGACCACGACGTCGTAGTCGGTGGTACTCATCGTGACAATCCTTCTGCGAGCTCGGGAACGGTGATCTCCGGAGTTCCGATCGTCTGCAGCGCCTGCCGGAACTGGGCGAATTTGCCCAGGACGGTCTCTCCCACCGGGGTGTGGCCCCAGATGCTGATGCCCTGATAGGTCCTCGGCTCCCAGGTGGATTCGAGTTCCGGGCCGACCACGATCGGGTTCCAGCCGACCTCCAGCTCGAAACCGGAGGGGGTCACGCAGTAGAACGACAACTCCCTGTCGTTGGTGTGCTGACCGACCGACCATTGCATCCGGAACCCGAGCGCGGTGACCCGCCCGAAAGCGGCGAGCATATCGTCCAGCGTCGCGGATTGAATGTTGATGTGCTGCACCGAGGTTCGAATCGGATCGAGCTTCACACCGCGCACGTCGGCGATGGCGATCGAGTGGTGTCGCTCGTTGACCCGCAGGAATCGGATCTTCATCTTCAGCCCGGACACGGTCTCGTCGATGTAGTCCGACAACCGGGAATCGAAGACGGTCTGGTAGTAGCCGCGCATCGCCTCCGGTTCGCGCGAGATCATCGCCACGTGCCCGAGTCCGGCCTCACCCGTCACCCAGCCGGAGCTGATCATTCGCAGCGGCTCCGGGGTGGTGACCGGTGTCGTGAAGATTTCCTGGGCGATGCCTTTCGGGCCGGCGAAGCGCCACAACCGCTCTACCCCTCGCAGTACCGCGTCCTCGGGTGTCGCCTCGATGACCGGGATCCCGCGCTCGGTGACCCGCGCGACGATGCGGTCGAAGGTTTCATGATCGTCGACCTGCCAGCCCAACGCGATGACGTCCTCGGCCGAGCCCCGGCGGATCAGGAACCGGCAGGAGCGATCGTCGAGGCGAAACCGCACGGTATCGCTGTCGAGATCGTCGACGTGCAACCCGATCGCATCGACCCCGAAGCGCCGCCAGTCGGTCAGCCGATTCGATTGCACGACAACGTATCCCAGGTGCACCGCACCGAACACCGAAGCATCGGTGCGCGGGCGGAGGAACTCGCTCATCGGTCCGCCTCGAGAAAGGCGGTGGCCAGGGTGTTGAACAGGTCCGCACGTTCCCACTGCACCCAGTGGCCGGCATTCGCCGCCAGGTACAGATCACAGTCGGGCATGGCGTCGGCCAGCATGCGCCCACCGGCGGGCCGATTGACCTTGTCGTCGGCCCCCCACACGACCAGCGTCGGATGAGCGACCTTGCGCAGGCGCGAGTCACGCGTGAAGTCCATTCTCCACAGCGTGCGCAACGCCAGCGGTCCCGAGGGCCGGCGCAGCGGCGGGTCCGCTATCACTTCCGGGTCGAGGCTGGCCCGGTAGCGGGCCTCGATGAGCTCGTCCGGCACCGCACTGCCGTCGTAGACCAGATACTCGCGAATGAACGTCGAGAGCTTCTCCCGGCTGGGTCCGGAGCCGGTGTAATAGCTCAACAATTCCCGCAGCCCCGCCGTGGGCAGGGCCCGCGTGGTGCCCACGCCACCGGGCCCCATCAGGATCAGCCTGTCGACCTTCTCGGGCCGATCCATCGCCAGCCGCAAGGCTGCCGCGCCACCGTAGGAATTGCCGACCAGGTGCGCGGACGCGATGCTCAGTTCGTCCAGCAGCCGGCCGATCGCCCCGGCGAGGTCACCGAACGGATCGGACTGGTTCACCCGCTTGGACGACCGGCCGTAGCCCGGCATGTCCGGCACGATCACACGAAACTTTCGCGCCAGCGCGTCGATGTTGCGGGAGTAATTCGACAACCCGGTCGCGCCGGCGCCACCACCGTGCAACAGAACCACAGCCGGGCCGGATCCGACCTCACTGAAGAAGATCTCCCGATCGCCGACCCGCACGGTCCGCCCGGTTCCGACGCCCTCGTCGATGCTAGTCACGACACCTCCACACCTCTTTGTTGATGAAATCATCAACTGTGGAGCACGGCCGCGTCAAGCTTTTCTGATGAAAATGTCAGAATTAGCCGACCGCTGAACGGGAAATATCGCCGGTGCCGCGCCTCGGCGATGGCAGGCTCGGCATATGAGTACCTCCGTCGACGCCCACGCCGTCCCCGAACTGCTGGAATTGCCCACCGAACACGGCGTCCTGCGCTACCGCGACACCGGCGAGGGCCCGCCGCTGCTGATGCTGCACGGATCCGGACCCGGTGTCACCGGCTGGCGCAACTTCAGCGGTAACGTGCCGACGTTCGCACAGCAGTACCGCACGCTCGTTCTCGAGTTCCCCGGATTCGGGGTCAGCGACGACTTCGGCGCGGCACATCCGATGATGTCGGCGCAGCAGGCGGTCACCGCGTTCCTCGACGGGCTCGGACTCGAGACCGTCCGGATCATCGGGAACTCGATGGGCGGTTTCGTGGCAACGGAATTCGCTCTCGCCGCGCCGCAGCGAGTCGAGCGCCTGGTGACCATCGGCGGCATCGGCACCACGATCTTCGGTCCGCAGCCCGGCGAGGGAATCATCCGGCTCAGTGAGTTCGTCGAGAATCCGACCCGCGACAGCTTGGTCGCCTGGCTGCGCTCGATGGTCTACGACCAGAACATGCTCACCGAGGAGCTGATCGAACAGCGCTGGCAGCAGGCCACCGAACCCGGCGTCCTGGAGAATTCGCGGCGGATGTACGGACGTGCGGCGCTGGCACGGATGGCGGAGGCGGCGCGTGCCGCCGATGTCACACCGGGCTGGGCGAACTTGCGCCGGATCTCCGTTCCGACGCTGATCACGTGGGGGCGTGACGACCGGGTGAGCCCGGTCGACATGTCGTTGATCGCGATGCGGACCCTGCCGCACGGCGAGGTGCACATCTTCCCGAACTGCGGGCACTGGGTGATGATCGAGCAGAAGCAGGCGTGGGAGGCGACCGTCTCGGCGTTCCTCGCCCGCTAGCCACAGTGCCGGCGCCGGTTCCGCCGCACCTGTTGTGCGGCTACGGGACCGGCGCCGAGGGCTGCCCCATCACCGCTCGCAGACCGACGAGCAGCATCTTCATGCCGCGCAGCTGCAAAGCCTCCACCTCGGAGAAATCGCCGCCGACCTCCTGGTCGACCCACTGGATGTAGGCCTGACGGCTGGTGTGCACGATCAGCTCCGCCGGAAGTCGGCGCAGAAACGGATCGTCGCCGAGTTCGACTCTCGCCGAAAGGAATTCCGTGATCGGCTCGCAGAGCTGCTCGCCCCATTCGAGCCAGCGCAAACGGTACTGCGGCGTATGGATCATCAACGTCATGAATGTGCGGTCGGACTCGGGCGTCCGGCGCTTGTAGACCTCGGTGGTGAACGCGCGCGCCAGCGTTTCGGCGACGTCGGCGTCGGCCGGCGCATTCTTCAGGAAGTCGATGATGATCGCCTGGCTGCGCCGGAACAACGGCCCCATGACGTCTTCCTTCACCGGGAAGTGGCGATGGAAAGTCCTCGGCGCGATGCCGACCGTCTCGCAGATGCGCTCCACGGTCGCGGAGGTGTCACCGTCGGCGACGAACATATCGCGCGCGGTGTTCGCGATGGCCAGACGCAGTTCCTCCGCGCGGCGTTCGGTCAGCGTCGGCCTGGACGACTTGCTCACGACCTCTGTCCTCCTTGATCGCAGTCCACGGTAACGCTTACACTCAAGCCTGTCAGAATCTGACATATAGTCACATTCTGCCGTTGTGTGGCGGTTGGAGGCAACAGATGGCAACGGTGCAGCTCGAACAAACCCCCAACGCGATGATCGATCGCGTGGCGTCGCTGCTGGAAGCATTCGTCGGACAGCGGCCCATGACGCTGGCCGACATCACACGGCGGTCCCAACTGCCTCGCTCGTCCGCGCATCGAATCCTGCAGCGGCTCGTGGAACTCGGCTGGGTGGAACGCCACGGCTTCGAATATGTGCTGGGCATAAGGATGTTCGAGTTCGGGTCGCAGGTGGTGCGCCAGCGCAGCCTCAACGACGTGGCGACGGCCGTCATGACCGGATTGCACCGGCGCACGGGTCTGACCGCACATCTGAGCCTGCTGTCGGGCGCGGAAATCCTGCATCTCCATCGAGTCGGAGCCTGGCCGATGCCGGGGCGGCAGTGGGCGGTCGGCGCACGCCAGCCCGTCGAACTCACCGCGGCCGGTCATGCGCTGCTCGCGGCGATGGATCCGGAGCAGTGGCCCGAGTTGCCGTTCGCCGTCGCCCCCACCCGCTACAGCGTGCGGACTCGCCGGCAACTGGAACGCGAGTTGGAGAAGGTCCGCGATCGCAGCGGGGTCGCCGTGGACTCGCAGGGCTGCGCACTGGGAGTCACCGTGGTAGCGGCCGCGCTCGACATCGACGTGGACCGCGGTCGCATGGCGGTGTCCCTGTGCGGTCCGACGCGCTCGATCAAAACCACGGCGGTCGTATCGGAAGTGCGCCTGGCGGCGAACGAGATCCGGCGCGCGGCCTCGGCCTCGCGCCGGATCGAGCCGCGGGCGGTGCGCGTCTGACGGTCGCTGCGCCGATGCAGCGATGCGTCCTCCCGCGGGATGGCAGAGCATCGCACCTTCGGGCACGCGCAGCAGAAAGGGCCCCTGCCGTCGGATGACGGCAGGGGCCCGTTGCCTCCGCGCTCAGCTCACCGCGCTGTCGAGTACGCGCAGTTCCCCGGATTCCGCGGCAGCCCGGATGGATTCGCGAAGTTGCGAGCACTGCCGGCACTCGACCGGCGCCATCGGCACCTCCCGAACGCGTTCGTCGATCGGCGTCACGAAGTCGCCTCCGCCGCTTTGCGGGCGATGTTCTCGCGGACCTGCTCCTCCCAGCCCGCCAGCGGTCGCGTGGTGTCGAGTTCGAATTCGAACCTGTCGACCATTTCGGGAGCGACATCGCCGACATCGACGTAGAACTGCTGATACCAGCGGCGCAGCTGATATACCGGGCCGTCTTCCTCGCAGAGCAGCGGATTGTCGATGCGCGCCTTGCTCTTCCAGATCGCGACGTCCTGCTCGAAGCCGAGCTTGACCCAGTCGCCGAGCGCGACGGCAGTGGCCATCGCCTGATCCTCGGGCAGCGTGTCGGACTTTTCCACGATGATGCCGTACTGCAGGACGAACGAATTCTCGTCGATCGGATAGTGGCAGTTGAGCAACACGGTTTTGTAGTCGCCGTGTTCGTAGTGATAGACGAGGTCGTCGATCATGAACGACGGCCCATAGTAGGAGGCCACCGACGAGGTGCCGAGCAGTTGCGGCTGGCCCACCGGTCCGGGTAGGTCGGCGCGAGCGCCGCTTTCGAAGTACTGGGTCGCCACCGGTCCCTCGAAGACATTCTTGAAGAAGGTCGGCAGGGAGCCGTGGATGTAGAAGAAATGCGCCATATCCACGACGTTGTCGATGATTTCGCGGCAATTCGTGTCGACCACCGTGGTGTACCAGTGCCAATCGGTCCAGTTGTCGGCGCCCGCACCCGCGATCCGCGGGATGGTGACGTCCTCCGGCGGCGGATTGCCCTCCGGATCGTTCCAGACGAACAACATGCCGTCCTGCTCGAGCGTCGTCCAGGCCCTGGTGCGCGCCAGTGGCGGCACCCGGCGGGCGTACGGGATCTGCTTGCAGCGCCCGTTGCCGCCCCAGCGCCAGTCGTGGAAGGGGCAGGCGATCTCGTTGCCCTTGACCTCGCCGTCGGACAGGTCGCCGCCCATATGCCGGCAGAACGCGTCGAGCACGTTGACCCGGCCGTCCTCACCGCGGAACACCACCAGCTTGGTACCGAAGGCCCGGATCGAATGCGGCCGTCCGTCGGCGAAGTCTCTGATCAGCCCGAGACAATGCCAGCCGCGGGCGAATCGCGTGGGCACTGCCCCTGCCTCGATCCGGCGTACCTCGTCATGCGTCGTTGTCATGTCCACCGTCCTTTCACGCCTGTTTCATCTGCTTGGCCCACAGCCATTCATGTCCCCAATAGCTGTCGGCGGTGATCTCCTCGGCGGTGTAATAGGACTCGTCGACCAATTCGCCCGCGGTGCCGTATTCGATATCCCAGCCGCCGGGCACCCCGACGTAGAAGGACACCATTTTGTCGTTGGTGTGGCGGCCGAGTGTCGACGACACCGGGAAATCCCGTGCCATCACCTGGTCGAGGGCCTGCCCGACGGCATCGAGCGAATCGACCTCGACCATCACGTGAATCAACCCGGGATCACGGCCTTCCAGCGCGGGCATGATCGCCAGGCTGTGATGGCGCTGATTCACTCCCAGGAACCTGATCCGCAGCGGTCCGGCACCGGGAGGTGAGGGCATCCGGAACGCCCCGCGCGACAGAAAGCCCAGCGTCTCGGTGTAGAAGGTGTAGGACTCCTCGAAGTTGGCGGTCGGCATCACCACGTGCCCGAGTCCCTGTGCGCCGGTGACGAATCGCTGCGCGTATTTGGTGACCACCGGACTGTGCTCGAGTGCCGGACCGTGGAAGAACTCCAGCGGCGTGCCACCGGGGTCGGTCATGCAGATACCGGCTTCGACCTTGCGGCGGTCGGCCAATTCCTGTGACATGGCGGTGTATTCGTATCCGGCGTCCCGCAATGTCGCTTCCAGCCGGCGCAACGCCGGCCCGTCCCGCAATTCCCAGCCGACCGCGCTCACCCGGTCGACATCGGAACGTTCGACGGTGATCCGCGACGGGCGCTCGTCCATCCGGAAATGCAGCGCGTCCTTTTCGTCCCCGAATCCCGGTGCGAAGCCGAGCACATCGAAGCCCAGCTCCCGCCAGCGATCCACATCCGTGGCGAGCACCCGGATGTAGCCGAGCCCCTTGATTTCACTCATGGACAACTGCTTTCACTCATGAAGACAACTCGCATTCGGTTCGCTCGGTCAGATCATCACGCGCAGGGGACCCTGCGGTACTTCCACACCCAGCGAGGCCATGGCCGACGCGTGATAGGTCGTGCTGGTGACGTGGATGGCGTGGTGCAACCCCGCGTGAGCGTCGCGCCAGAACCGTTGCAGCGCATTGTCCATGCGCAGCGCGTTGCCTCCGGCGCGGTCGAAGATGTCGTCGGCGGCCCGGACCGCCCGCCATGCCGACCGGATCTGATCCCGGCGCACTGCGGCGCGCATCGCGAAATCGATCTCCTTGCCCGCGTCGACCAGGTCCCAGATGCGGTCGACGTTGGCGAGCAGCTGCTGACGGGCGGCATCGATCTCCGATGCGGATTCGCCGAGCGCGTGCAGAACGTAGGGATCGTCCTTGACCAGAGTTCCGGTGGCCCCCACCCGATTTCGCTGATAGTCGATGCCGGCGGCCAGCACGCCCTCACAGATGCCGATCGTCGCCGAGGTGATGCCCAGCGGGAACATGGTCGACCACGGCATCTTGTACAGGGTCTCGGTGACGCCGTATTCCACGGCGGCACTGCCGTCGATGACCTTGCCCTGGTCCATCACCCGGTAATCGGGGATGAACGCGTCTCGCACCACGATGTCCTTGCTGCCGGTGCCCCGCAGCCCCACCACATCCCAGGAGTCCGCCACGATCTCGTAGTCCGAGCGGGGCAGGATCACATGCAGGGGCTGCGGCGGCATGATCGGTTTGCCGTCCGCGTCGCCGACCAAAGCGCCGAGGAAGATCCAGTCACAGTGATCGGTGCCGGAGGAGAACTGCCAGCGCCCGCTCATGACGTATCCGCCGTCGGCAGGAACCGCGACACCACCGGGCATATACGGTGATGCCATCCAGGTGTCGGTGTCCGCGCCGAGAACTTCCTCCTGCACCTTGGGATCGGCGAAGGCGAGCTGCCACGGGTGCACGCCGACGATGCCGGCCACCCAGCCCGCCGAACCGTAGAGGCTCGCGGTCTTCATCACCGTCTCGGCGAACTCGCGCGGATGCGCCTCGTAGCCGTTGTACTTCTTGCGCTGCAGCATCCGGATGACGCCCGCGTCCTTCAGCCCTTTGGCCATGTCGTCGGGCAGCCGGCCGAGCGAGTCACCCTCGTCGGCCCCGTTGCGGATCTCCTCGGCGATTCTGTCGATATTGCCGATCACTGTGTTGGACATACAGCTCAGCTTGGCCGCTGAACCCGCATTTGTGACGTGAGTCTCCTACTCATCGGAACACCGGATCACCGCCCGAGCTGATCGCGGACCCAACCGGATTCGCGTAGCGGCGCCGGGCGGATGTGCGCGCCGGCGTCCGCGCCTTACCCACCGCAGACTGTTGACACTCGGCAAGACACGTGTCTATTTTCGGTGAGTCCGCAAGCCACATCCCCTCTCGGGTGCCGCAGTTCCGACGCGTCGTGGCGAACAGGCCCTGTGATCGGAGAGCCGGTGACCGAAGCCGAACGCGAACTCGGCGGGACACCACACCCGATCGAGGAGGCGATCACGGACGCCGCGAGGTTCTTCACCCGCAGGAGATCGACCATCCGCGCAGTGGTCCGCAACGAGAAAGGACTCGCAGATGACCGACCCCTCCGACGGCAGCGGCCGACCAGAGCGGCTCGACGCCGATTCGTCTGTGCCCGAACAACTTTCGGAACTCGGCTACTATCTTCTCGCGGGAGCGGCGGGTGAGGGGCCCGCGGCGCTGGTCCAGGAGGCCCGCCGAGGCGAGGAGCTCGGCCTGGGCACCGCGTTCATCTCGGAACGATGGAATATCAAGGAAGCATCCTCACTGACCGGTGCGGCATGCGCCGTCACCACACGCATGCGGATCGCCACCGCGGCCACCAACCACAACACACGCCACCCGCTCATCACCGGCTCGTGGGCGACCACCATGCATCGCCTGTCGGGAGGCCGCTTCACCCTCGGCATCGGCCGCGGCATCGGCGCGCTCTATGCCGGCTTCGGCATTCCCGCGGTGACGACCGCGCAACTGGAGGATTTCGCCGGCGTGATGAGACGGCTGTGGCGCGGTGAAGCCGTGATCGGCCACGACGGGCCGATCGGGAAATACCCGGTTCTGTTCCTGGACAGCGATTTTCGCGAACACATCCCGCTCGGACTGGTCGCCTTCGGACCGCGCACACTCGAACTCGGCGGCCGCGTCTTCGACGACGTCATCCTGCACACCTACTTCACGCCACAGACCCTGCAGCGCTGCGTCACCACGGTAAAAACGGCTGCCGAACGAGCCGGACGGGACCCCGCCACGGTGCGAGTGTGGTCCTGCCTGGCCACCGTCGGCGACCACCTGCCCGAGGAACTGCGCCTGAAGAAGACAGTGGCACGCCTCGCGACCTATCTCCAGGGCTACGGCGACCTCCTGGTTCGCACAAATGACTGGGATCCCGCTGTGCTGCAACGCTTCCGTGCCGACCCGATCGTGCAATCGGTCGCCGGCGGAATCGACAGCAAGGCCGGCGTCACCCAGATCGAACACATCGCCGGCCTGATTCCGGACGAGTGGCTCGCAGCCGCCGCCACCGGAAGCCCAGAACAGTGCGCCCGCCGCATCCGCGACGAATTCGGTTACGGCGCAGACCGAGTCATCCTGCACGGCGCCACCCCGGACGAACTGGCACCGATCCTCGACGCCTACCGCACCGGCCGGACGTGAGGGCAGTCCGGTCGCCGCACCGACCCTAGGTCCGGCCTTCGCCTTGCAGCACCCGCTCGGTGTGTGCGGTCGACGACGGCATCGGGAAGGTCGAGACCGTGGATGTCGCCGTGGACGAGTTCGATCGGTTCCCCCGCCCGGACCGGTCGCCGCGGCGAAGCCACGCAGGTCCGCCCCAGGCCCGCCATTAACGATGTCGAAGGTACCGATGCCCTGCGCAAACCGGCAGGCGCGTCCGGTCAGTGCGAGCGCAGCCAGTCGCGGTAGTGGGTGCTGGCCAGGTGGGCGTCCGGGGGCGCTGTCAGCTCATCGCCTTCGACCGCGGCGAACAGGCCCGCGGTGTTGTCGGTGACGACGTGGCGGTGGTCGCCGGTGGCTTCCAGTGTGATGCGGCCGAGTTCGTCGAGAGCGAAGACATCCGGACCCGCGATATTGCGAATGCCCCGCAGTGGTGCGCCGGCGGCCACCTCCGCGACCTCGGCGGCGACCTCCGCGGAGCTGATCGGCTGGATCGGGGTGGCGGGCAGGCGCACGGCGTCGCCGTCGGTGGTCGCGTCCATCGTCGGTGCGACGAACTCCATGAACTGGGTGGCGCGCACGATCGAGTACGGAATCGGCCCCGCCTCGACCAGATTCTCCTGCAGGGTTTTCGCCCGGTAGTAGGCCAGGGCCGGCACACGGTCGACACCGACGATGGACAACGTCACGAGATGCCCGACACCGGCCGCCTCCGCGGCGGCCAGCAGATTGGTCACCGTGGTGCGGAAGAAGTCGATGGACGCATCGTCGAAGGTCGGTGAATTGGTCACGTTCACGACGACCTCGGCGCCGCTGAGCGCGTCGTCGAGGCCCTGCCCGGTGAGCAGGTCGAGGCCGGTCGAGCGGGCGTGCCCGGATGCCTCGTGTCCTGCGGCCGTGAGGCGCTGGATCACCTGGGAGCCGATCAGTCCGGTGCCGATGACGGAGACTTTCATGCTGCTCCTACGGTTGGGTTCGAACTCGGAGGCCCCGGATTGCCTGGGGCGACAGGTTTTTCCGCGTGCTGCCGGCATCGGTGGACGGGGCGCGATCACCGTGGCGGCGTCGTAGTCGAGCGCGGCAATACTATCGACGCGCGGTCGCCTGCCGGGGGCCTCCGAGGGGAGGGTTTCGACGCCGCCGCCGAGTTGCGGCCATCTCGTGATCCGACGCGGACGCGGCCGCCACGGCTCATCGTTTTCCGGGCGGCGTGATTCCGGCGAGGAGGACATCGGCGACATGGTCGGCATAGGTCAGGGGGTCGACATCCGGATTGGTGTCCAGATAGTCGAGCATGCTGTCGACCATCCCCTGATACGTCACCGCCAACAGCTGCGGATCGAGGTCCGCGCGCAGCTGTCCATGGTCCTGACCGCGCCGTAGTAGTGCGGCTTGCCGGGCATACAAGGCGCTGCACTCCCGGTCGCGCAGGGCGGCACCGCCGCCGAATGCGCCCAGATTCAGCACGATCTGGCGGATCGTGCGCAGCTCGGCACCGTGGGTGGCGGGCAGCTGCGCCGCGCGCCGGATCGCCGCGCGCAGCAGATCATCGACATCGGCGTCGAGGTCGTGTCCCGCTACTCGTCGGCGACCCGGATGATCGTCCGGCCCGGTGTGCGGTGGCGGCGAGCGAATGCGGACGCCGTGTCGGCGAGCGGTCGCACGGAGCCGACGATGGGCTCGAGCCGCCCCGACCGCACCCGCTGGGCGAGATCGGCCAGCCGCGCGCGGTCGGGTTCGACGACGAAGAAGACGGCGCGCCCGTCCCTGGGCTGCGTGGTCGGCGGCATGGCGATGGTGACGAGAGTGCCACCGGGACGGACCAGTTCGGTCGAGCGCTCGAGGATCGCGCCGCCGATCACGTCGAAGACGACATCCACCGCACCGGCGTCCCGGAGGTCGTCGCTGTCCAGATCGAGAAAGGCCTGTGCGCCGAGTCCGAGGACGAGGTCACGGTCGCCGACTCGGCCGGTGCCGATCACGTGCGCGCCCACCTCGCGCGCGAGTTGCACCGCGATCGAGCCCACACCGCCTGCGGCGCCGTGAATCAGGACCGTCCGGCCGGTTGTCAGGTGGGCGTGGTCGAACAACCCCTGCCATGCGGTCAGGCCGGAAATGGGCAGCGCGGCGGCCACGATGTAGTCGATATCGACCGCGAGCGGGGCGAGGTTGCGGGCCTCCACCGCGGTGTATTCGGCCAGCGATCCGTTGCGCGCCCAGTCGGTCGGCCCGAATACCCGCTGGCCGACGGTGAGACCGGTGGTTCCGTAGCCGAGTTCGACGACGACACCGGCCAGCTCGTGTCCGGGGATGGTGGGTGTCCGGTCGCGGCCGGCACGATCGGACCACGTTGTCGGCCAGTCGAGTTCGCCGGGCGTGAAGCCGGCGGCGTGCACCCGCACGACGACGTCGTTCTCCGCGGCGTGCGGGTAGGGCATATCGGTCGAGGTGAGCCCGGCGATACCGGAATCACGGTCGCGCACGGTCATCGCTCGCATGCTGGAGTCCTTCCCGGGACATCCCCGTCGGCAGCGGCAGATAGTCGGGCCGGCTCGGCCGGGGCGAGCCGAGAACGCTCTCGACCGCCGTCGGACGCCGGAAGCCGGGGGCGAAATGCGCGAGCACATCGGAATTCACTGTGCCGTCGATACTTTCGGGCCGGTTCCGGAGTCCGTCGATGACCTCCGGCATGACGTGCGGCCTTCCGGCTGACGACATCCCCATTCCCTCGCAGTCGCGAAGACCGCGAGGGGGTAGGGACGTCGCGGTGACCGTGCGCTATGCCGCCGCGGGGGTGGATGCATCGGCGGGGATAGGCGCATCGGTGGGAGTGGATTTCGGCGGGAGCGGCGCGGTGATCCCGACGATCGCGCCGACCGCCGCACCGAGTGCCCCACCGAGCGCGGCAGCGGGTGCGGCGACGACCGCGGCGCCGACGGCCGCGCCGATCAGGGGGCCGGCCACCAGACCGGTCGGCAGGAACGGGATACCGACGACGAATCCGGCCGCCGCACCGAGCGCCGCGGCGGGGATCGCGAGGGGCGCGGACACCGCCGCGCCGATGCCTGCACCGATGGCCGCACCGACCCCGGCATCGACCACCGTGGCGGCACAGCGATCGGGATCGGCGGGAACCTGTTCACAGAACGTCTCGATCGGATGCTGGTCCTCGACGGGCAGCGCATCCGCGATCGGGGCCGGCGACGCGGCCGTCGTGTCGACGGGCGCCGGGGCCGTGACGGCAGCAGCCGCGGTGGCGACGGACGGCACGTCTGCTGTCGCCGCCTGGGCCGATCCGTCGTCGCCGGGTGCGTTCTGCGGGGCGACGGCCGAATTGCCCTGGACGACAGGAGCGTCGGCGGGCGGCAGGGGCAGCGGCACCGGGACGGGAATCAACCCCTGCACATCGTGCGCCAGTGTTTGCCAGTCCACTGCCAGCGGCGGCACAGCGGGTGCCTGCGCGGCGTCGGCCGGGGTGATAACGAGATCGCCGGGAGACGCCGTGGCCACTCCCGTGCCTAGAAAGACCGCAAGCGGCAACATGCTCGCAATCAACAATGGACGTGACATGCGCCGATGACCAGTCTCCGGCATTTCACACCTCCCGGGTGTTTATCTTCGAGTTTTTCCCGACCCTCTCGAATGGTTGTGCACGTTGCGGCTGAGGTAGTTTAAGCTCCAACCCGGACCGGGCAGTGGAGAAACGGCGAATCCACGTGCGTCGATCGAATGACGATTTCGCCGCCCGAAACCGTGAATCCCAGCGTGCGGCGCGGTCGACTACGAATTATCGGCAAATTTGTGGCAGAGTCCGATCGGAACGCGATCCGCAACGCTTCCGCGCTCTCCGGGACCGGTTTCGCCACGCAGGCTTCCGATTAGCTGTCAAGCTGCCGTCGATCGCGAGCGGGTTCACCGCGACGGGCTACGCTCAGGACCCGAGCACGGGACCGGCGGCCGAGTAGACGGGTCGGATCGTGGGCCGCCTTGCTCGAAATCCTCTTCCACGGCGGCTACTCGGCGTAGAAAAGAGGTCATGGGAAGACAGGCGACGGTTGTTGTCTACGTGCTCGCACTGGTGGCCGTCGTGGTCGGCGTGGACGTGCTGTTCTTCAGACACCATTTCTGGGCGCGGCTGCTGGTGAATATCGGGATCGTGCTGGTGTTCGCCGCGTTCTACCTCAGGTTCGTGCAGCGTTCGTGACGCGCCGGAAACGAGACGGTCGACGGTTCGGGCGCACACCGCCGATATCGCAACCGCCGAGCCGATGAATTCGCCTCCGCCCCTTCGTCTGTAGTGGGAACGCTCGTCCGCCCTGCGGGGACACCGTTGATCAGCGGCGCGGGCACCCGGACTGGAGGTCGTGGATGTCGAACAGGATCGCTCGCGCGGATATCTGGGCTATGGTCCGGGCCGAACGGGCAGCGCTGGCCGAAGAGCTCGCCGGCTTGGACGAGCAGCAATGGGACCGGCCGACGTTGTGCGGGGAGTGGACGGTGGAGGAGGTCGTCGCCCACCTCACCGCGACGGCCACCATCGGCCGGTTTCGCTGGCTCCGGAGTGTGCTCGGCGCCAGGTTCGACTTCGACGAGCACAACGATCGGCGACTCGCCGAGCATCGGGGCGCGACCCCCGCCGAAACTCTGGCACGGTTTCGAGCCGTCGCCACCAGCACGGTCGCGCCGTCGGGACATACCGCGGCCTGGCTCGGTGAGGTGGTGGTCCACGCGCAGGACATCCGCCGCCCCCTCGGACTGTCCGGCACGCCCTCCGTGGACGCCGCCACCGTGGTCGCCCGCTTCTACGCCGGACGCAATTTCACCGTGTCCAGCCGCAGCAGGATCGAGGGGTTGCGGCTGGAGGCGACCGACGGCCCCTTCACAGCCGGGACCGGTTCACCGGTCGCCGGCAGCACGATCGCACTGACCATGGCGATGGCCGGCCGAATCACCTACTGCGACGACCTCTCCGGTTCCGGAGCGGCCGTTCTGCGCGATCGGCTGAGCACGGCCACCGATCACACCATCGCATGAGTCCGGACCGGGATGAGGCCCGGAATACGCTGTAGCTCAGTGCATTCCGGGCCTCCTCACGCGCGCGGTGCGGCGATCAGGGTTGAGGTTGCGCGCTGCGCGACATCCCGGTTCCGCGCCGGGTGAAGGGATTGCGCAGCCGCGGCTTCGGCGTGGCCGCCGATTCCGCGGGCGCGGTCTTCGCGACGGCCGGCTGCGCCGGCGGTGTCTTCGCGAGATCCTGACGAGTGGCGGTCATTTCGCGGCGCGACTGCCGCAGTTCGCGGCGTATCTCCGCATGCCGGCGCGCGGAGGAGAACGCCCCGCTCAGGGCGATGCCCAGGCCGAGCATGCCGACGGCACCGACCGCGGCACCGGCGGCGAACAGTTCGTTCTGAGTAGGGGTGAAATGGGCTCCGAACACGGTGAATTCGCTCGCCAGCACGTGCGTGTCGCCGGAATTGGCCAACGCTGCGGCGATTCCGACGACCAGCGCGGCGAACAGAATGATCAACCCGATGAATACGATCATGGCTACTACCGATTCTCAACATCGATGGACTGGTGTAGTTGGGAAATAACCCGCTTCCGGATCGTCAAACAGCAGTCTCGGCAAGCGCTTCGGATGCACGGCGGTGTCCCGGCCTCCGGAACCGATCCCGCCCAACGCCTTCGGACGAGGTCTCCGCCCCTGCGCGCCGTGGGACTCCTGGACGCCGGCGCGACCTCGTCCGGCACTCCATCGCCAACACACAGCCGATCGAATATTCGAGAAAATCATGAGCAATTCATCGGCAAATACGAAATATTGCGAAACTCCTCGGGTATCGACATAAAATCCTACAGTCGATATGTCCAGCAGAGCCGGTCGCGAGTCTTGGAGGCTCGTATGGATCTGAACACCGTCGAGGACGTCATTCGCCGGCCCTCGACCGCACCGGGTCCGGATTGGTGCGCCGGAGACGCGTGGCTGGCCGGAGGAACATGGTTGTTCTCCGAACCACAGCCCGCGGTCCGCCGGTTGATCGACCTCGTGGCGCTCGGCTGGCCGAGCCTGGTTCCTACCGCCCAGGGCCTGGAAATCGGCGCGACGTGCACGATCAGGGAGTTGCACGAGTTCGAGCCGCCGGGCGACTGGCCCGCCGCCGGCCTGCTGCGTTCCGGCTGCGAGGCGTTCCTGGCGTCGTTCAAGATATGGAACGCCGCGACGGTGGGCGGCAACATCTGCATGTCGCTGCCCGCCGGCCCGATGATCACCGTGACGGTGGCTCTCGAGGCCACATATCGATTGTGGGCGGCGGACGGAACGGAAAGAACCGTCGCGGCGAAAGATTTCGTCGTCGGCAATCACCGGAATGTGCTGCGGCCGGGGGAAATTCTGCGAAGTATCCACATTCCGATCGACGCGTTGCGAAAAGCGCACGCGCAGCGCCGATTCACGCTGACCGCACTCGGGCGCTCCACGATATACATGGTCGCCACCCGGACACCGGACGCCGACGATCTGACCCTGGTACTCACCGCGGCAACCTCCTATCCGGTTGTCCTGCACTTCGATACCGCACCCGACGCGCACACCCTGCACGACCACGTCGAGGCGATTCCGGCGCACGTATGGTTCGCCGACCCCAACGGCACTCCGGAGCATCGCGAACATCTCGCGAAGCACTACGCCGAACAACTGCGGACCGAAATCGCGAGCCCGAAATGACCTACAGGGTCAACGGCAAAACGTTCTCGCAGGAACCGAACCCCGGTCAGTGCCTGCGGACGTTTCTACGCCACCTGGGCTGGTTCGGGGTGAAGAAGGGGTGTGACGCCGGGGACTGCGGCGCGTGTACGGTCTGGCTCGACGGCCGGCCGGTGCACAGCTGCATCACCCCGGCATTCCGCGCCGAGGGGCACGCGGTGACGACGATCGAGGGCCTGGGTTCGCCGGAAGCTCCGCACCCGATGCAGCGGCAGTTCCGCGACGCCCCCGGATTCCAGTGCGGCTTCTGCACCCCCGGCATGATCATGACGGCGTCCGCGCTGACCGACGAGCAGAAACAGGACCTTCCGCACGCGTTGAAGGGAAATCTGTGCCGCTGCACCGGCTATCGGGCGATCGAGGATGCGATCGCCGGCGTGGCCGCGGTCGAGACGGCCGCGCCCGGCCGGGCCGTCGGCACGAGTGTCGGCGCGCCCGCGGGGACCGACGTGGTCACCGGACGCGCCGAATACACGATGGACACCGCCTCGGAAGGAATGCTGCATCTGAAGGTGCTGCATTCGCCCCACGCGCATGCGCGCATCGTCTCCGTCGACAAATCCGCGGCGCTGGCAATGCCGGGGGTGCATCGCGTCTACACCTGGAAGGATGCGCCACGCAAACTGTTCACCACCGCGATCCACACCGACCATCTCGTCGACCCCGACGACACCTACATCCTCGACAATGTGGTGCGCTTCGCCGGGCAGCGGGTGGCGGCGGTGCTGGCCGATTCGGTCGCCGCCGCGGAAGAGGGCTGTCGCCGGATCGTCGTCGAGTACGAGGTGCTGCCCGCGGTCTTCGATCCCGAGCAGGCGATGCAGTTCGGCGCGCCGCAGCTGCACGGTTCCGACGACCCGTTCGTACAGGATCCCTCGCACAACGTCCTGATCGAACTGCACGGCGAGATCGGCGATGTGGCACAGGGTTTCGCCGCCGCCGACGTCATTCACGAGGGCACCTACCTCACACCGCGCGTGCAGCACGCGCACCTGGAGACGCACGGGTCGATCGCCTGGATGGAACAGGACCGGCTGCATGTGCGCACCAGCTCGCAGTCGCCGTGGATCGCGAAGGGCAAGCTGGCCCACCTGTTCGATCTGCGGCCCGACCAGATCCGGGTGTTCTGCAAGCGGGTCGGCGGCGGCTTCGGCGGTAAGCAGGAAGTGATCAGCGAAGACCTCGTGGCGCTGGCGACGCTGGATACGGGCCGCCCTACCTGCCTCGAATACACCCGGGAAGAGGAATTCACCACCGCCTCCCCCAGGCATCCGATGAAGATCACGGTCAAACTCGGCGCCCGCTCCGACGGCACCCTGACGGCGCTGCAGTTCCGCAACGTCTCCAACACCGGCGCCTACGGCAACCACGGCGGCGAAACCCTGTTCGCCGGCGGCTCCGCCGTCGCGATGTACCGCTGCCCCAACAAGAAATTCGACGGCTACTCGGTGTACACCAACACCGTGCCCAGCGGCGCGCTGCGCGGCTACGGCATGACGCAACCGGTCTTCGCGATGGAGTCGGCGATGCACGAACTGGCCGTCGCGCTCGGCATGGATCCGCTGGAATTGCGGCGCCGCAACATCGTTCGCCCCGGTGACGCGCTGCTGGCGATACACGACGAGGCCGACGACGTGGCCTTCACCGAGGACACGCTGTCCGCGTGTATCGACCGGGTCGACGCCGCGCTGCGCGCCCATCCCGACGGGCAGGCCCTCGACGAGAACTGGCTGATCGGCACCGGAGCAGCCGGTTCGATACACGAGACGGCCCCGCCGACCGAACACATATCCGTCGGGCTGGCCACCCTCGGCGACGACGGGATCTACGACATCGGTATCGGCACTGTGGAATTCGGCGAGGGCACCTCGACGGCGCACGTTCAGATCGCCGCGTCCGAACTGGGCACCACCCCGGCCCGCATCCGGCTCGTGCAATCCGATACCGACCGCACCGGTTTCGACACCGGAGCCTTCGCCAGCGCCGGACTGTTCGTCGCGGGCAACGCCGTTCAGCGCACGGCGGCCGCGCTGCGCGAACGCATCCTGCGCTTCGCGGCCGCGGATTCCGGCGTCGGCCTGACCTCGTGCACACTCGACGACGACGCCGTACGCTGCGGCGAGCACCGCATCCCGCTGACCGAATTGGCGGCCACCGCGCGGGCTCGCGGGGTGCGGCTGACCGAATCACGCAAGGCCTACGGCTCACCCCGCAGCCTGTCCTGCAACGCGCACGGCTTTCGGGTGGCCGTGCACCGCGTCACCGGCGAGATCCGCATTCTCTACAGCGTGCAGGCCGCCGACGCCGGTGTCGTCATCAATCCCGCGCAGGTGCGCGGACAGATCGAAGGCGGCGTGGTCCAAGGCATCGGCTTCGTCCTCACCGAACGCCATCTCGTCGACGAGAACGGCGTCATGACCAATCCGACGCTGCGCAACTACCGCATCCCCACCTGTGCCGATGCTCCGCGCACCGAGGTACTCCTGGTGGAGTCGGCCGATTCGGCGGGTCCGGTGCGCTCCAAGGGCATCGCCGAATCCTGTATCAATCCGGTCGCACCGGCACTGGCCAACGCCGTGTACGACGCGACGGGTGTGCGCTATCGCGAACTGCCGCTGACGCCCGACCGGATCTTCCGGGCCCTGCGACCGACCCGGCTGACCCCGACCGGCTGAGCCGGGAGACCACCCATGCCCCGCGAAACGCCGGCCGGTCACGCCGCCACCGTCATCATCGGTGAGAAGGTTCGTCCCGGCTGCGAGGAGGCGTTCCTGGCGTGGCAGCACGGGCTCAACAGCATGGCCTCGCAGTATCCGGGATTCATTGCCGCGGAGATCGATCCGCCCGCGTATCCGCGGGCGCACTGGTCGCTGATCTACCGATTCGACTCGATTCCGAATCTGCGCGCGTGGATCAACAGCGCCACCCGCCAGGACAGCCTCGCCGAGGGCCGGCGCTATCTCGACGGCCCGCCCACGCAGCAGATCGTCACCGGCGCGGCGGCCCCGCCCGACACCCTCGTCACCGCGGTGGTCACCCATCGGGTCCTTCCCGACCAGATCGACGAGTTCCTGGCCTGGCAGGAACGACTTCGCTGCGCGGAGAACAGGTTTCCCGGATTCCGCGGCTCGGAGATCTTCCGGCCGATCGAGGGCGTGCAGGACGAGTGGACGATGCTCTACCGCTACGACAGCGCCGCCGACCTGGACCGCTGGCTGACCTCCACCGAGCGGCAGCGACTACTCGACGAGGGAAAACGCTTCAGCGACTTCCACTTACGCACGATCGACAACTCGTTCGGCAGCTGGTTCGCCTTCGAGGACGGCGACCCCGCACACCCACCCTCGCAGACGAAGACGTCGATCGCGGTGTGGGTCGGGTTGTATCCGACGGTCGTGCTGCTCTCGCTGGCCATGGCGCCGGCGGGGCTGCCGCTGTGGCTGGGCATGCTGATCGGAAATCTGTTGTCCAGCTTCGTCATGACGTTCGTGATGATGCCGCGCTATGTGAATCCGTTGCTCGAACGCTGGCTGCAGCCGCCCCCGGGTTCGGCGCGGAAGGCGATCGAGATTCGCGGGACCGTGCTCATCGCCGCGGTGATGACGTTCTGGACGGTGCTGTTCTGGCTGGTGACCACCGTGTTCTGGCATCTGCCGTGAGACCGGCCCACATTCGAGAAGGAGAAGTGACGACAATGACCGAAACCGACGGCAGCGCGATCCCGGCCTTCATGCGCCCGGTGATCGCCGACGAACCGCCCGCGAGCGCCCGCACCGTCGCCGAACAGGCGGTCCTGGCGCTGAACGCGTCCATGATGCAGCTGTACGAAACCTCGCTGGAGAAATTCAAACAGAACATGCTCGACCAGGTGCCGATCATCCTGGCGCTGTTCACCGGCGCGGGCGGGCAGATGATCCTGTACCGCCCCGGCCGGGAACCGGAAGTGGCGCCGCCGGTGCCGATCGTCTACCAGTTGGCGAAGTCGGTGGGCCACAGCACCATGGCGATCTACGAGATCCTCGCCCCGTACCTCTCCGACGCGTATGCCAATCAGCTGTGGCGTCCCCCGTTGGAGATGTACCGGGCTCAGCACCGCACGGCGTTCGACAGCCTCGACGCGCTGGACATCTCCGACGAGGACCGCGCGATACTGCACGCGATCCTGCAGCGCAATCTGACCTTCATGGACGAATGCCTGGCCCGGGGCGGTTACCGCTACGACGACGTCGAGACGTACATCCGCGACACCGAGCCCTACTCGGCCCGGTCCATCGGCATCGGCTCGGGAGCTCAGGTCGGCCACTGGATGTCGGTCCTCGACGACTGGAAGGCGAGCCTCGGCGAGGATTGGGAGCGCACCTACGCGGTGAGCAACTCGCTGTACGTCGCGCGGCAGAACAACATCCTCTACAGCGTTCTCGTCCAGTTCATGGGCACCGAGACCATGGGCGACCGGTTGCTGCTGGTCGAGACGACGGAATTCGAGACCACACCCGAGAAGTTGCTCGACGTACTCGGCCGTATCGTCGCCGACCGCTCGCTGGGCATGGTGTTCTTCCGCGACTACTACCTCATGGACGCCGAACTGCTCGGTGGCGGCGGGCGCGCGGCCATCGCACGCGAAATGGCCGCGCGGGGACGGGAAGCGGTGCTGCCGTCCCTGGCGCCGTTCCGTTCCGACGACTGGCCGTGGAAGACCGATCCCGCCAAGGGAACCGGCCCGGCACGGCTGGAGGACGTCGGATGCCCGGTCCGGCCGGAGCCGGTCGGCTGATGCCGGAGGCGACGAGTCCCGCGGATTTCGCACAGCGTGCCGTCGACATCGCTCGCGCCAGTGTCGCCGCGGGCGGACTGCCGTTCGGGACCGTCGTGGTCAAGGACGGCGCGATCCTCGCCGAGGGCAGCAATTGTGTTCGCACCACTCATGATCCGACCGACCATGCCGAGATCCGCGCCATCCGCGCGGCGTGCCGGACGTTGGGCACCGAATATCTGACCGGCTGCACGGTCTACGCCATCGCCCACCCGTGCCCGATGTGCCTGGCGGCGCTGTACCACTGTGCGCCCGATGAGGTCGTCTTCCTGGCCACGCGCGAGGATTGCGCGCCGTACCTGGCGGGCGGGAACGAGACGTATTTCGAGCCCGGCACCTTCTACGCCGAGTTCGCCAAACCCTGGGATGAGCGGCGGCTGCCGATGCGCTACCTGCCGCGAGCCGATGGAGTCGCCGGACTGCATTTCGCTCATTTCGCTCTTGAAGATGCGCAACGAGCGGCCGAGACCGCGGGCGGCGTCGGGCAGGCGTTTGGCGCCGAACAACACCACGATCACCAGTGCGATGATCAGCCAGTGGGTCGGACTCAACGAACCCATCGAAACCTCCGTTCGTGCGCCGCAGTCGCTCCGACGGCGACCACCGGCTCGGCGGATTCCGCCGACGAGATCGTTCGCTCCGGCGGCATCATTGAACGAGTCCATGATAACTTGCTGAGCCGATACGCACAGCGAATTGCTCTCTTACCTGCTTCGATCAGTCTCACCAAAAAGGCCATAGAACGTGAATATGAAGTAACATACGTGCGTTGCCGACATGGTTGCCACCAGGCCGGCAGGTAGAGAGTCGAAGAACCGGCCGCGGTTGACGTGCGCCGGACCGCAGCTGGAGGTTGCCATGGGTGTCGAGATCGCCGCGGCCCCGTCGTCCGTCGAGCAGCTGCCCGTCCAGTGGGCCGAACACGATGGGGAACGAACCGCCCGGGCACCGAGCCCACACCTGCCGCACGCCACACCGGCCGACGAGATCACCGGGCTCTGCCACGAGGTGCTGCGCGAATTGTCCTCCGGTGGACGCTGTTCGAGCGCGGCCGCACGACTGGCCGAGGCCGCGGACCGCTGGGCCCGGCGCGGCTCGAGCCTGGAGACCGTTCATCACACGGTGTTCGAAACATTCCGGCTGCACCTGGAGGCGCTGCGGACTTCCGGCGACAACCTCGACACGATCATGACGTCGGTCGGCCGTGTGCTGGACGCCCTCGAAATCGTGACCACCGGTGTCGCGGACGCCTATTCGGCGACGGTCCCCGATGCGCCCGAGGACTACCGGCCGAGCAGCGACGCGGTGACCTCCGCGCTGCTCGGCGGCCGGTCCGCCGCAGCGGCGGCGAGGGAATGCGGAGTGGAACTCGCCGACCACTATCACGTGCTGGCGATCTCGCTGCCGGCCGAATCCGCCGGGCACGCTCCGGCGGCCGATGTGTCCGTTCAGGCGCGACTGGCGATGCGCCGGGCCCGGGCCGTCCTGGAACGAATGGGCAACGGCGCGGTGTTGTTCCAGTTGTCCCCGAGCGGCGGCACCGTCTTGCTGCCCTACCCGTTCGTCGGTTCCGACCGCTGTCTCGATCACGTCGTGCACACGCTGGCCACGGCGACTCGGACACCGATCACCGCCACCGCGGTCCACGCCGCCCGCGCGGCTGTCCCCGCGGCGGCCACCCAAGCCCACGAACTGCTGGACACCGTGCACGCGTTGCGATGCCGGCCCGGGCTCTACCGCATGCGCGACCTGGCCCTCGAATACCAGCTCACGCGGCCCGGACCGGCGCTGGAAATCCTCGGCACCCTCCTCGACCCGCTCGACGACCATCCGGAACTGACCGAAACCCTGGTGCGGCACTGCGGCAACGAACTGAATCGGCAACGCACCGCACACGAGATGCGGGTCCACACCAATACGGTCGACTACCGGCTCAAACGCATCGGCCGGCTGATCGGAGTGGATCCGACCTCCCCGTCCGGGCTGCTCCAGGTCCGCGCCGCGCTCGTCGCCCGCGCCTATCGTGCGCACACACCGGCCCGCTGAGAATCCGACGGGCCGGATGCGGCCGAGGTGGAGCGCGGCGCTGCGGCTCAATGCGCGGCACGGGCCCGCGGCCGGGGGCATCGCACCGTCGCACCGGACGGCATACATACTGGCCACGGAGAGGCCAGACACGACGACCTCGCACAACGCTGTGGCGCGTTCGGGGCGGCGTGGTCGACGACGAAAGTGGGCAGGTGCGTAGCGGATCGACGGATGACATGCCGGAAGACAGTGGCGCCCTGGCCCGTTCGACGGTCCCGGCACCACCCTCGTGGTCCTCGATCCCGCCCGGTGACCAGGATGTGCGACTGGTCGTCTGCGATATGGACGGCACTCTGCTCACGGATTCCGGTGCCGTGCCCGACACGTTCTGGCCGCTGCTCGACGTGATGCGGGCGCGGGGAGTGACCTTCGTGCCGGCCAGCGGGCGGCAATACGCGACACTCGCCGCCCTGTTCGAGCAGGCGCCGGACGAGGTCTCGTACATTGCCGAGAACGGTTGTCTCGTCGTGCATTCCGGCGTCACCGTGTCCGCGACCTGCCTCGATGTCGAGATCGTGCACCAGGTCGTGCGGGCGGTGCGGGAAGCACCCGACGCCGCCGAGCTCGGTCTGGTGGTGTGCGGCTTGGACAGCGCCTATATCGAGCGTACGGATCCGGCATTCGTCGACGAGGCGGCGAAATACTACGCCCGCCTCGAGCGCGTCGACGACCTCACCGCGGTGACCGACAAGGTGCTGAAATTGGCGATCTACGACTTCACCGATGCCGAGCGGACAGCCGAGCGGGTGTTCGGATCGATCGCCGCCCGCGAGCAGGTCGTGGTGTCCGGGCAACACTGGATCGACATCATGAGCCGTGACGCGGACAAGGGTCGCGCGGTGCAGTCGCTGCAGGAGGCGCTCGGGATCCCGCCCGCCCGGACCGCGGTGTTCGGCGACTACCTCAACGACCTCGAGATGCTCGATGCCGCGCGGTGGTCGTTCGCGATGGCCAATGCGCACCCCGAGGTTCGTGCCCGCGCCCGCTACCTCGCACCCGCCAACCACGAGGACGGCGTCGTGACGGTGCTGGCGCGGATGTTCGGTTCCTGAGCACCGTTCGTCACACCGCGCGCTCGGGTGCGCCGGCCATCCGGAGCACCGCGGCGGCCACCTGATCCGGGCACTCGGCCGGCACGATGTGCTCGGAGTCGGCGTCCTCGAATCGGCCGCTCACCTGATCGGCGAATCGGCGTTGGTACTCGCGAATGGTGTCGTGGTGGCGAGCATGCAACCGGTTGGCGCGCCGCGCGGAGATGAGCACGACCTCGCCGCGCGGCGGCTGCGGCGGGTTGTCCCGGAACGGGCCGATGCCGGTGGCGAAGGCATCGAATTCGCTGCGCGTGCAGGCGATGCCGGCGGGGCTGAAATCCTCCCGCAGCATGGTCTCGTAGGTGTCGGCGGGAAACATCCGTCCGTAGGAGGCCGTCAGCACCCGCATCACCGGGCGCACCCGGGCGAGCGACTGTTGCACCGCGAGAACGCGATCCGTCTTCGCCGCGGTCGCCGCCCAGTCCGCGTAGAAGGGAGCCGCTTCCGGAGTCGGATCGACCAACACCATACCGATCGGCTGCGGCACAAGATTTTCCGCGGCGCGGCGCACGATCAGCCCGCCCATGCTGTGCCCGGCCAGGATCAGCCGACGCGGCGCCAGTGCCTCGACCAGCGCGGCCAGCGTGGCCGCCATCTCGTCGATGCTCTGCGGCGGCCGCACCCGGGTGCTGCGGCCGCGGCCGGCACGGTCGTAGGTGACGGTCCGCACGACATCGCCGAGCCGGGACAGCACCGGATCCCACAGGGTGCGCCCGGCGCCGGCGCCGGATTCGAAGAGCACGCAGGTCTCCCCCGCACCGCCCTGCTCGACATAGATCTCGATGCCGCGCACCGTCATTCGTTCGCCTGGCACGTTCCGCATCCGAATCCCCTCTCGATCAATCCCAACTTTGGAAATGGTACCAATAATGGGATAGTTGAGCGATGGACCCTGCCGATCTCCTTCTGCATCCGGTGCGACTGCGCATCGTGCACGCGCTGTCCGGGGACGCGCCGCGCAACGCGGGCGAGTTGTGCGACCGCCTGCACGACGTGCCCCGGACGACGATCTACCGGCACCTCGGCCTCCTGGTGGAGGGCGGCATCCTGGAGGTCGCCGACGAGCGGCGGGTTCGCGGTGCGGTCGAGCGGTCCTATCGGCTGCGCGCGGACCGTCCCGTGATCGACGCCGAAGCGGCCGCGGCCATGACACTCGACGACCACCGCCGCGGATTCGCCACCGCCATGGCCGTCCTGATCGCCGAATTCGACGCCTATCTCGCCGAGCCGGACGCCGATCCGGTCGCGGACTCGGTCGGCTATCGCCAAGGCACGCTGTGGCTTTCACCCGAGGAGCGCAACGCCATGCTCGACGGGTTCCGCCGCGTCGTCGCCTCGGTCAGCGGCAACGGTCCCGGCCCGGATCGCCGGCCCTATCTGATCAGCCCGATCATGTTTCCCGGCGCGCGAACGCCCGGCTGAGGCAGTCGCACGGCGTTCGTCATGCGTGCGGGAGGTGGACGTGCGAGGCTGAGCGACATGTCCGAACGTGCGGATGTCTCACCGAATCTCACCGAGCAGGGCCGCGGGCCGGCCATCGCGCGCGTCGCCATCGAACTGATCGCGTGGGTCGCGGCGCCGTGGGCGCTGGCGTCGTGGTCCGTGGTGGCGGCGGTGATCGCGGTGGTCGTGCTGATCGGCGTCCCGGCGATCCTCGCGACCCGCGGCGACAAGAAGCAGGTCCTCGTCGCCGTCCCCGGCTGGGCCACCATCGCGATGATGCTGGTGCTGATCGCCGCGGCGGTGCTGGGCGCCTGGTTCGCCTGGCCGGCCTGGGTCGCCGTGCTCGTCACCGTACTGGCGGTCGCGACCGTCGGCACCGAACTGCCGCGCTGGCGGTGGCTGGCCCGCGCGCCCTGACGCCGCTTTCTCTCCCGAGACGTTCTGTTTACGGCCTTCGAGGCCGGGTATCTGCGATTTGTTATCGCAGTACGGCCGAACGCGGCAGCGCCTGGATAACAAAAGGCAAAGGGAGAGTTTCACATGATTATTCTGGGAGTCATCCTCCTCGTACTCGGGTTCGTTTTCAGCATCCCGATCCTCTGGACTCTGGGCATCATCGCCGTCGTGATCGGCGCGATCCTGGCCCTGCTCGGAGCGTTCGGACGTCCGGTCGCCGGCCGCGCACATTATTTCTAGCGACGGCGAATTCCTTTCTCCGGAGCGCGTACTCCCACCGTGTGGCGGGAGTACGCGCTTCGCCATTCGCGGGTGCGGACCGCATCGCTTCGGCTCAGGGAACAAAACCCGCGTCGGGCATCCTTGGACGGTATACGCCGACCCAGAAGGAGACCCGTAGTGACCGAACTGCTTCCGCTCACCCCGGACGAATTGCTGACCACCACGCGTGCGGTGCGCCGCCGTCTGGATCTGACCCGGCCCGTACCGCTGGACGTGATCCGCGAGGCGCTGGAGGTGGCCTTGCAGGCACCGTCCGGAGGCAACCGGCAGCATTGGCACTGGATCGTTCTCACCGATCCGGAAGTCAAGGCGCAGGTCGCGGAGCACTACCGGCGCTCACATCTGGCCTACCGGGAGGCCGGGGGCGAACCCGCCGACGAGAGCGCCGCCCGCATCGCCACCAGTTCGGATTATCTGCGCGAGGTGATGGCGGAGGTCCCGGTGCTGGTGATCGGCGCGATCAGCACGGGCACCAGCGGGGCGCTGCCCGACAACCAGGCGGGGCTGTGGGGTTCGCTGCTCCCGGCGGCGTGGAGCCTGGCGCTGGCACTACGCGCACGCGGCCTGGGAACCACTTGGACCACACTGCATTTGCAGTACGAGCGCGAGGTCGCGCAGATTCTCGGCATTCCCGACGACGTCCGTCAGGGTGTGCTCCTCCCGGTCGCCTACACCAAGGGCACCGACTTCCGGCCCGGCCCGCGCGTCGATCCGGACTCGGTGCTGCACATCAACGGTTGGTGAGCGCGTTCCGGAAGACGTTCGAAGCCACCGGGTTTCCGGATGTTGTGAGACAACCCATATGCCACTCGAGTGAGACATGTTGTGGCGCTTGGGGTTCGGGGTAGGTCTGGAGTATCGACCGATCGCGGAAGGAGAGAGCTCGTGAACGTTTCGATCACCGCTTCCCACCGTCGCCGCCGGGCCACCCCGAACGACACCGAGGACGACCGTTCCGCCGTCCTCGTCTTGATGGTCTGGGCCGCCTTGATCGTCGCGGCCGGGGTGCTGCTGATCTCGCTCTAGCGTTTGCCGCTCGGCTGTCGAGGTAGTCCGCTACGAACCTCGAGAAAGGACGCATCATGTCCCATCCGAATCATCCGAACGACGACGACACCGAGGAACCGCGGGGCGGGCGGCCCGGACCGGTGGACGAGGGCGACAACGGCGGGATGGCGACCCGGGAGGTCGCCGACGATGTCGGCACCGAGGAGAACGCCCAGGAACCACCCGACTGAGTCGGGACTTCAATCGGGCGGGCCGCTCGGCGGCGACGGACCACGCGAGGGCGGCACCCCAGTCGTGGCCGACCAGATGAAAGCGCTCGACGCCCGCCGCGTCCACCAGGGCGTACACGTCACTTGTCATGCGAGCCGTGGCATAAGCCGAACGCGCCACCGGGCGCGCACCCGGCGAGTAACCCCGCAGGTCCGGTGCCAGCACCCGATAGCCCGCCGCGGTGAGTGCGGGTGTCATCGCATCCCAGCAGTGGCGATCCTCCGGAAATCCGTGCAGCAGCAACACGGTGTCCGCCGCTCCGCTGCCCGAGTCGGCGGCGTATCGGTGACGTCGAAGACGAATCCTGCGTGCGTGAACGTGTCCATGTCCGTGCCTTCCCCTGACTGTGCGCGAACAAGTCACCGCCGCGAGCGTCATGAGCCTTGTCCCCGGCGCGCTTCCGCCCGCTCCCCTGCCTCGTCCTCTCGCCGGCTGTCGTCGTGACGGGTGTCGCCGGATTCTTCCTCACCCGTGCTCGGAAAGAAGTGCCGCACGATCCGGTCGACGAGGAAGCCGAGGACGATCGCGCAGGCGATGCCGATCACGGCGGCCAGGAGTGGCTGATCGCGCAGCCAGCGCCCGAACGCACTGGCGATCGCCACCGAATACACCGCCCAGCTGACACCACCGATCACCGTCAGCGGCACGAATTTCCGGCGAGGGTATTCGGTGGCCCCGGCCGTCATGTTGACGGCGATGCGACCGACCGGGATATAGCGGCCGGTGATGACCAGCAGGGCCGCTCGTTTGTCGAGCATGCCGCGCGCCCAGTCGAACGCCCGCCGGATCTTCGGCTTGCGCATCCACGCGAACCGATCCGTGCCGATGGCGCGGCCGATCGTGTAGGCGAGGTTGTCGCCGATGATCGCGCCGACCGCGGCGGCGAGAATCAGCAGCCACACCGAGGGTTTCCCGGTCGAACTGCCGATGGCGGCCAGCGCGGCGATTACCGATTCGCTGGGGACCGGGGGGAAGAACGCGTCGACGATGCAGACGCCCAGCAGCGCGAAATACACCCATGGCGACCCGGCCGCGCCGGTGACGAGATCCTGCAGTTGGTTCATCCCATCGACACCTTCCTGGTCTTCTGGCGAGTGCCCAGGATCGCGTCCCCGAACCCGATCCGGCCGAGGGCGCACTCGGGTGGCGAGCGACCCGCTCATCGCTCCAGCGGGGCCCTCGCCACCACCTCGGTGCCGGCTCGAGGTTAGGCTAACCAATGTGATTGGGAGCACACAGGGGGCTCGGCCGGGACGATCCGTACGACCGCGAGCCGATCCGGCCGCACCGCACAGCCAGGGCGCGGCGAGCACGGCGCCCACCCGCGACGGGCGCCGGCTGTACTACATGCATCGGCCGGGACGGAACGAAAACCGTTCGCCCTTGGTCGTTTTCGAGAGCGGACTCGCCTGCACCCGCTCGTACTGGGCGGCGGTGCAGCGAGAATTCGACGACTACGCGGCGACCGTCGTCTACGACCGCAGTGGTCTGGGCCGCAGTGCCCCCGACACCGCGCCGCGCGGACTCCGGCGCCTGGCCGACGACCTCGTGGATCTGCTCGACCACCTCACCGAGCGCTTCGCCGCACCGCGGCTCGTACTGGTCGGCCACAGCTGGGGCGGCCCGATCGTGCGAGTCGCCGCCGCGGACCGACCGGACCGAATCGTGGGCACGGTGCTGGTCGATCCCACCGACGAGTTCTGCGACGAGCTGTTCACCGCGGCGTCGCGCCGGGCGGCCAGGACCGGGCAGCGGCTCAGCGCCGCACTCGCACGTCTCGGCGCATTGCGACTGGCCTATCGCGACGTCCTCGCCGCGCTGCCCGCCGATGCCCGCGCCGACTTCCGCGCCGAGGGCTTCACGGTCGCGGCGATGCGCACCCGCGCCGCCGAATTAGCCTGTCACACCACCGATCTCGAACTCTTGCGGCGCACCGACCCCGACCGACGCGAGCTCGCCGTCACGATCGTGTCCGCCGACTCGCCCTCCACCGGTATCTCGGCCCGCTCGCGTGCGGCGATCGACGCCGCGCACCGACGGCGGGCCGCACGCCCGCACGGCAGGCATGTCGTCGCCGAGCGATGTGGCCATATGGTGCCGACCGAGCGGCCCGGGCTGGTCGCCGCCGAACTAGTCCGGATCATCGAGGAATACGGGCCGGGCGGCCGAATCGTCCGGTGACATCCGGCAGCCGCGGGGTATGCCCGGATCAGAACGGATCCGCCGCGACACCGGGCTCCGAAAGGCCCGGTCGGAGGAGATGCCGATGGTTTCACACAGTGCCGCCGAGGCGTTGCCGGAATGGGAGGCCTTCGCCCGCGCCGTACAGTCGCGCCGGCCCGACGCGGGTACCTGGTGCGAAGGCTGGACCGTGCGCGATGTCCTGATCCACAACACCGGCAACACGGAGGAGCTTGCCCGGGTGCTCGCCGCCCACGCGGCGGGCAGCCCGGTGCCGACCCGCGGTTTCGAGGAGCGGGAGGCGCCCTACCGCGCGATGCCGGACGCCGAGTTATGGGCGGCGTTCGTGGACCGGTGCGAACAACTCGTCGAAACCGCCGAGGTGATCGACACGCTGTCTCCGCTGGAGGCGATCGGCTGGACCGGGCGAACCGTCGCCCCCGACTTCTTCCTCGAGCACATGCGTCAGGAGATGGTGTTGCACCGCTGGGATATGACCGGCGACGACGCGACGGCGATCGACATGCTCATGCAGCCGTGGATAACTCGCCACAGTGTGCGCGACGTCGGCCTCCCGTTGCTCGCGCGCGGCAGCAGGGATATCGATTTCGGCCCCGAGGGCCGCATCGAGGGCCGCTTGCGCGCACCGGGTACCGACGACGTCCTGGTCGTCGCCGAGCCGGACGGCAACTCCATCGAGTTGGTGCCGCCGCACGGGCAGGCGACGGTGGAAAGCGATCCGGCCGTGCGCGCGCTGTTCCTGTGGGGCCGCCGCCCCGCCGATCCGACGCGCTGGCACAGCAGCGCCGGCCCCGAGGAACTGGGCCGGCTGCGCGCGCTGCTCGCCGGATACTGAATCCCCGTCCATCGGCCGGCGCCGTGCCGGGATTGCGCACCGCGGGGGCGGGTAGTCCGCGGAGATGGGTGCCGCAACCGATGTCGCCGTGGTCGGAGCCGGAATCGTCGGCCTGGCCACGGCTCACGCGCTACGCCGAGCCGGGCTCTCGGTCACCGTGTACGAGTCGGGCCGGCCCGGCGGCGGTCAATCGGCCGGTCAGTCCCGGATCTTCCGCCACGCCCACACCGATCCCCGGCTGGTCGAGATGGCGGTGGCCGCCCGTCGCATCTGGCGCGAGTGGGAAAGCGACTTCGGCACCGAACTGATTTCGCGGGACGGGGCGGTCGCGCTCGGGGCCGGCGTCGCGGACAAGCTGGAGATCCTGCGGCGGACGCCCGGAGTCGATGCCCGTAGTATCGACGCCGAGGAGCTGGCGACCCGGCTGCCACCGCTGGCCGACTACGACGGCCCGGCCATGCTGGACGCGACCGGCGGCTCCATCCGCACCGTCGCCGCGATCGACGCACTCACCGATCGCTTGCGCGATGCGCTGGTCACCGACCACGTCCTCACGCTGCGGCACACCGCCGCCGGGACCGTCGAAGTACGCACCGGCACAACCTGTTCGGAATTCGGCAGCGTCGTCGTCTGTGCGGGCCGCGGTACCGCGCCGCTGGCCCGGTCACTCGGCCTCGCCCTGCCGGTCCAGGTGTCAGCGCACGTCCGGGTGACCTTCCGCCCGCGATCGGCGCCGCCCACCACACTCGCCACGCTGCAGGACAGCAGCGGCGCATTCGGCGAAACCGGCATCTACGCCGCCGCCTTCCCCGGCAACACGCAGTACGGGCTCGGACTGAGCGATTCCGTGCCGAGCAGCGACGGCGGATCGGTCGATCCCGCGGCTCTGGCCGGGCTGGCCGACCGCGCCGCCGGCTACGTCTGCCGCGCACTCCCCGGACTCGCACCCGAACCGGACGGCTATGTGCACTGCTGGGTGACCCGGCTGCCGTGGGGTGAGGACGGTCTGGCCGCCTGGCAGGACGGCGCCGCCACCTTCCTCGCCGGGCACAATCTGTTCAAACTGGCCCCGGTCCTGGGCGCCACACTGGCCGACAGCATCACCACCGGACAACCCGCCGCCACCGTGCACCCGTCGCGGCGCCTCGGCGATCCCGCCGCCGACCGGTAGAGCACTACCGTCGAAAGTACTTAAGCGCGACAGATTCCCGGTCGCCCGGAACTCCATAACTTTGTGGTCGGAACGTCACCACCACGAAGGAGAATCCCGTGAGCGACATCAACGACCTGGTCGAACGCTACCTCGCCGTCTGGAACGAGACCGATCCCACCGCCCGCGCCGCGCAGATCGCCGACCTGCTCACCGACGACGCCGAGTACACCGATCCGCTGGTGTCGGTGCGCGGTCACGCCGGCCTCGACGCGGCCGTCGCCGCGGTCCAGCAGCAGTTCGCCGGACTGGAATTCGGTCTCGGCGGCCCGATCGACAGCCACCACGGCATCGCCCGCTTCACCTGGCACCTGGGCCGGCCCGGTGAGGAGCCGCTGGTGATCGGATTCGACGTCGCCGTGCTCGGTGACGACGGCCGCATCCGCCAGATCCTCGGCTTCCTCGACAAGGTGCCCACCGGCGCCTGATCCCTCCCCGACACTTCTCTCCCCCTCCCAGAAAAGGACCGGTCATGTACTTCACCACCACCGACGGAACCACCCTCGCCTACGAGGACTACGGCACGGGCGAGCCGATCGTCTTCGTCGCCGGCGCCATGCTCAACACCGAGATGTGGGAGTACCAGATTCCGTACTTCACCGATCGCGGCTACCGCTGCATCGCCCTCGACCGGCGCGGCCACGGCCGCTCGGATCGCCCGTCCACCGGCTACGACATCGACACCACCGCCGACGATCTCGGTGCCCTGCTCGATCATCTCGACCTGCACGACGCCACCCTGGTCGGGCACTCCACCGGCGGCGCGGAGATCGCCCGGTATCTGGCCCGCCACGGTGAGAGCCGCGTCGCCCGAGTGGTTTTCCTCGCGGCGATCCTGCCCTTCATGAAGGCCACCGACGACAACCCCGACGGCATCCCGGAGGCGATGCTCGACGCGCTGCTGGACAGTGTGCGCACCGATCGCGGCCGGTGGCTGGCCCGCCAGTCGCAGATCTACTTCAACACCCACCTCAACCCGGACGTCTCGCCGGAACAGGTCGACGTCACCTACCGTCAGTGCCTGTCCACCGCGCCGTGGGCGACGCTGCACATGCAGCAGGCGGTCTTCCACTGCGACAACCGGGAAGCGTTGCGCGGCATCACGGTTCCCGCGCTGATCGTGCACGGCGCCCTGGACTTCTCCGCACCCGCCGAGGTCACCGGCCGGCGCACCGCCGAACTGATGCCGCAGGCCGTCTACAAGGAGTACCCGACCGCCGGTCACGGCCTCTACACCTCGCACGCCGCCGAGTTCAACAACGATCTCCTGGAATTCGTCAAGGGCTGAGCGAACCCCTTTGTCCCGCAGCACAATCCCCGAGGAACACCCATGTCCACACCCACCCTTCTCGCCTCCGGCACCCGCCCGGCGAGCGCACCACCCGCACGCGCCACCCTGCTCGTCCTGCTGGCCGGGATCTTCATGGCCACTCTGGATTTCTTCATCGTCAACGTCGCGATCCCCGATACCCAGGCCGACCTGCACGCGAGCAGCGCCACCATGCAGTGGGTGGTCGCCGGCTACGGCCTCGCGGTCGCGGCCGGACTGATCACCGGCGGGCGACTCGGTGACCTGTACGGCCGCCGCCGGCTCTACGGCCTGGGCATGGCGGTGTTCACCGTCGCATCGCTGGCCTGCGCGCTGGCCGCGGGCGCCGGCGAACTGGTCGTCGCCCGGATCGCGCAGGGCGCCGGGATGGCGCTGCTGATGCCGCAGGTTCTGGGCATCATCAGCGTGGTGTTCACCGGCGCGCGCCGAGTGCGCGCCTTCGCCGCCTACGGGCTGGCGATGGGCCTGGCCGCGGTCTTCGGCCAGCTGATCGGCGGGCTGTTGATCCAGGCCGATCTGTTCGGACTGGGCTGGCGCACCATCTTCTGGATCAACGTGCCGGTGGGTGCGCTCACCCTCGCGGTGCTGGCCCGGCTGGTTCCCGAATCACGCGGAGACGGCGGCACCCGGCTGGACCGGCTCGGCGTCGGCCTGATCGCGACCGCTCTGGTGGCTGTGGTGTTGCCGCTGATCCAGGGCCGGGAACAGGGCTGGCCGCTGTGGACGTGGATCTCACTGGCCGCCGCGGCCGTGCTGGTCGCCGTCTTCGTCGCCGCGGCACGGCGATCGGCGGCCCGCGGCGGGGAGCCGCTGGTGAATCCCGCCCTGTTCGCCGAACGCTCGTTCGCGGTCGGTTCGATCATCGCGCTGAGCTACCAGATGACCATGGGATCGTTCTTCCTGTTCCTGGCGCTGTATCTGCAACAGGGGCGCGGCCTGTCGGCCCTGGGGTCGGGCCTGCTGTTCCTCGCGCTGGGCGCGGCGTACCTGTGCACCTCGATGCTGTCGGAGCGAGTGGCGGCACGGATCGGGCGGCAGGTCGTCGCCGTCGGGGCGATGCTGCAGGCCGGCGGATATCTGCTCCTCGCGCTCACCGCGCACGAACTCGGCGGCAGCGGTTCGGTGCTCGACCTGCTGCCGGCGATGATCGTCGCGGGGGCGGGGATGGGCCTGGCGTTGGTGCCGATGCCCGGCATCGTGCTGGCGGGCGTGACGCCGGAGCACGCGGCCGCCGCGGGGGGCGTGCTGGCCACCGCACAGCAGGTCGGTGGCGCGGTCGGGATCGCGGTGGTCGGCATCGTCTTCTACGACCGGCTCGCAGCGCCCGGCGGATTCGTCCCGGCGTTCGTCGCGAGCCTGGTGCCGATGGCGCTGCTGTGCCTGCTCACCGCGGTGCTGGTGCAACTGCTCCCGTCGCCTCGCCTCCGCAAGTAGACAATCGCGGCCCCCGGTGTTCGCCACCGGGGCAGCGGCATGTCCGCATCCGTCAATGCAGTTGCTCCGCAATGGTTTTCAGCTCGCCGCGCGAGGTGACCCCGAGTTTCGGGTACGCCTTGTAGAGGTGGTAGCCGACGGTGCGATGACTGAGGAACAACTGGGCGGCGATATCGCGATTGGACAGGCCCTGGGCGGCGAGGCGAGCGATCTGCAATTCCTGCGGGGTGAGTCCCGTTACCGCGGGCGGTCGCGAATCCGATTGTGTGCCGGGCCCTCCCGGGGCGGCGCCGGTCGCGACGAGCTCGGCGCGAGCGCGTTCGGCCCAGGGGCGCATGCCGATTCGCTCGAACATGTCCAACGCCTCGGCCAGCACCGTTCGCGCCTCGCTCTTGCGGCGGGCCCGGCGCAACCATTCGCCGTAGAGTTGCGCGGTGCGGGCGTATTCGACCGGCCGCGCCTCGCGGTCGTGCAGCCCCAGCGCCCGTGTGAAATGCGCTTCGGCGCTGTCGTCATCGGACAGCAGTGCGCGGCAACGCAAGACGAGCGCCTCGGCCCACGGCTGCCGGACCGCCTCGGCCCAGTC
>NZ_BDBN01000056.1 GCF_001613005.1 Nocardia nova NBRC 15556
CCGATCGGCGTGGGGTTCGGCCCGGCCGGCGGCGCCGACCCGCACCGCCGCCTCGACCAGATCGGGTATCGAGCGCATCGCGCACAGGTGATGGCGCAGCGGGTCGCGGGTCAGCCGCTCGAAGCGCGACAGCGCGGATTCGGCTCGGCCCGAACCGAGTTCGAGCAAACCCAGCGACCAATGCGCCCACGCCGCACCGGGCGAGACGGAACCCGGTGTGCTGTCGGCGAGCCCCGCCTCGGCGTACTGCCGGCACCGCTGCTCGTCGCCCTCGGCGGCGTGAATATGCGCGAGGACGCTGCTGAGCTGGCTGACCCATTGGCGCTGGCCCAGATCTTCGGCCAGCCGCAGCGCCTCGGCCGCGGTGGTTCGCGCATCGCGCAGACGACCGGTGAAGATCTCCACTTCGGCGGCGAAGAACAACGTGGTCGGCAGGCGGCCCGCGGCACCGGCGCTGCGATAGTCCCGAGTCAGCGCGTCGGCCGGACCGTAGACGGCGGCATCCTGGCCGCTGGCCAGCGCCACGCCGCACAGCATCAGCCGCACCTGATCCGGTATCGGTCCGCGCCGCGCGGATTCTTCCAGCGTTTGCGTCAATTCCGGTGGCGCGCCGGCGGTGTCGCGAGGATCCAGAACGCTCGCCATATAGGTCACGACCGGACGCAGGGGATCCGTGTCGGCCAGCGACACGGCGGTCAACTGCGCCACGCAGTCGCGGACATGCTGTTCGCCCAGGTACCAGCCGGTGTGCAGGGCCTGGACGAGCATGGTCGCCGCCAGCGTGGGATCGCGGTCGGCGACCTGCGCGGCGCCGTCGCGCAGCAGGGCGTCCGCCTCCGCGAAACGGCCCTGCCAGAAGTGCGCGAGACCTTCGACATGCGCGAGGCGAGCCCGCAATTCGATTGTCGCACCGGCTCTTCCGACCGCACGGCGGGCGAGCCCCGCGGCGCGCTCCAGATCGCCCGCGTTCAAGGCGGATTGGGCGGCCAGCGCCTCGCGGTGCGCGCGCAGTCCGGGCTCCGCGGTGAGCCGGGCGGCGCGTTCGTAGGCCGCGGCGGCCGCTTCGTGGCCACTGCGGGCGAGCGCACG
>NZ_BDBN01000057.1 GCF_001613005.1 Nocardia nova NBRC 15556
GTGCGGCCCGCCGGCGCGACACCGCGGCCGCCGAATTGGCCGAGGCGGAGGCCGCGGTGGCGCTGGCACGCGCGAATACCGCTGCCTCCCTGCGTAGTTGGTGGAACACCCACGGTGAGCTGTACTCACCCGTGGCCGCCGGATTGTTCGAGGCGCTCGACGCCGCGCTCGCCGAGGCCGGCGGCGACGATGCGCCGCCGCTGCCGCAGGTGCTGGCCGAGCACACCGAATCGCTCACCGAGTCGCTGCGGGATCGCCGCCGTCTGGCCCGCGCGAGCGCCGATCAGGCTCGCGATCGCACCACGGCGCTGCGTGCCGAACAGCAGCGGGTCGCGGCCGAACAGGACGACGCGCCCCCGTCCCCGCAGAGCCGCGCCGAGGCCCGGACGACGCGTCCCGGCGCACCGCTGTGGCGGCTGGTGCGTTTCGCCGACGACATCGATGCCGCGCGAGCCGCCGGGATCGAGGCGGCTTTACAGGCCGCGGGCTTGCTCGACGCCTGGGTCGGTGCGAATGACGAGGCGCCGCAGGCTGATTCGGACACCTTCCTGACGCCGCTCCCGCCCACCGCCCGGCCCGACGGTCCCACTCTCGCGCAGGTGCTGGTCGTCGAGGACGGTGTCGGCGACGATGCCGATTCGCCGATCGCTACGGTCTCGCGCACCCACCTCACCGATATCCTGGCCTCTATCGCATTGAGCGACAACGGCTCCCACGTCGGCGACCTCGTTGCCGTCGGCGGTGACGGCGGTTTCCGGCAGGGTGTCCAGATCGGCCGCCACCACAAGCCGCAGGCCGAATTCATCGGCGCCACCGCCCGGGCCCGACGCCGGGAGCGGCGCCTGGCCGAGTTGGCCGAGGAGATCGCCGCCGCCGAACAGACCGAACAGACCGCTCGTGCGGACGCCGATGAGGCCTCCGGCGAGTTGGCCCGGCTGGCGGCCGCCGCGAAGGACTTGCCGCGCAGCAGTGCGGTGATCGCCGCGCTGCGTTCGGTGTCCGAGGCGGCGGGAGTTCTGCGCTCGCATACTGAGGCGGCGGCGCAGGCCGAACACGATCTGGACCAGGCGGTCGCGGCGTTCACCGCGGCCGACAAGAAGGTGCGCGCGGTCGCCGCCTCCCGCAACGCGCCTCGCGACCCCGCGGAGCTGGACGCGCTCGCCGCGGCCGTCCGCCATTTCGAGAACACCGGCACCGCCCTGCTGCGGCTGCGCGGCGACCAGCAACGCGAGGCCGAACGCGCCCGCGAGGCCAGCGACCGGCTCGCCGAATCCCGCGATCTGGCCGAGGCTTTCGCCGAGGAGGCCGAAGCCGCGCGGGCCGGGTACGAGGAACAGTTGCGCAAACTCGAGACGCTGCGTGAGGCGCTGGGCGCCGACGCCGCCGATATCGACCGCGAACTCGAGCAGGCCCGCGAGCGCATCGACGCCGCCCGCGCCGAACAGCGGGCCGCTCGCAAGGCCGCCGCCGAGGCGATCGAAGCGGTCGGTTCGGCCGAGGGCGCCTATCGCGCCGCCCACGAGTCGCTCGGCACCGCGCTGACCGAATTGCTCACCGACGTGCGGCAACTCGCGCCCTACGCGCGGCCCGATCTGCTCTCGCTGCTGGGCGCGCCCACCGAGAGCCGGTGGCCGAGTTCGCCGGCGGCCTGGTCGACGGCCGATCAGCTGCTGTATCGCATCGAATCCGGCGGGCCGGAGAACGAGACCGCCGTCCTGCCCGTCGAGGTGCACGAGTTGTTCGACAACCTCTGCGCCGCCACCACTTCCGTGCGCGCCGGGGAGTCCGCCCGCAAGTCGACCCGCAGCGCGGTGACCGCGGCGCTGCAGGAATTCGACGCCGCACTGGCCTCCGCGCGCCAGGACTACCGCCTGCAATGGGACGCGGCCGACGGCCTGACCGTGGTCCAGGTGCACGACGACAACGGGATGGCGGCACTGGCCGATTTCGCCGACCGCATCGCCGCGGCTCGCGCCGATCAGGAACTGCTGCTGACCGATGCCGAGCGGCGTATTCTCGAGGACGCGCTGCTGACCGGGCTGGCGCAGCAGATCCACGAACGCACCTGCGACGCCCGCGATCTCATCGCCCGGATGGGCACGGAGATGAAGCAGCGGCGCATGTCCTCGGGCAACACCATCGGGGTGCACTGGGTGCTGGCGGACAATCTGTCGGAGTCGGCGCGCGCGGTGTGCAAACTGCTGGACCGCGCCGCTGCCGATCTGGGTCCCGACGAGTTGGCCACTGTGCGTGCGCATTTCGCCGCCGAGATCCGGGCGGCACGCGCGGCGCATCCGGAACGGTCCTATCCGGAGATTCTGGCCACCACGCTGGACTACCGGACGTGGCGGGTGTTCTCGTTCACCCTGGTGACCGCCGACGGCTCCGAGGTTCGGCTCACCGTCGCCCGGCACAGCGCGCTCTCGGGTGGCGAACAGTCGGTGTCACTGCATCTTCCGCTGTTCGCCGCCGCGCACGTGATGCTGGATTCGGCCGATCCGCAGGCGCCGCGACTGCTCGCACTGGACGAGGCGTTCGCCGGCGTCGACGACAACGGTCGCAGCGAATTGCTCGGCCTGTCGGTCGATTTCGATCTCGACCTGTTCATGACCGGCTACGACCTGTGGATCACCTACGATCACGTGCCCGCGTGCGCGCATTACGACCTCGCGCATTCGGCCGCCGAGAACACCGTCAGCGCGACGCTGCTGGTATGGGATTCCTCGGCGCTGCTGGCCGAACACGACGGCTCCGATCTGACCACCGCCCTGGGCTCGCCCAACCGGCGCCGCACCCCGCATACCGTCGAGGGCGGCATCACTTTCGACGAGGCGCTGGAACCGACCAGCTAAACCAAATTCGTTGCGCGCCAGGCATATTCGCGCCCGGCGCGGCTCACCGGTCGCCGAAGGTGACCGACAGCGTATCCCGGTCGCCGGGTGCGACCACGACGGTCAGCGGCGGATCGGGAATCGGCCGGTCGGAGGCGGCGTAGCCGACCCAGCCGGTGCCGACGAAGACCGCGATCAGCAGGGCGGTGGGCAGTTCCGGCAGCAGCCATCCGCACGGTATGGAGGACAGACCGGTCTCGGGGATCAGCTGGACCGTGGGTATGTCCGGTCCGGTCTCGCTGTGCACCGCATTGCCACGTATCGCACCGCTCCGCCGTACCGGAACCCGCCCTTGCACCCGAACCTCCATCGCTTCGAGCGTCCCGGCCCGTCTGCCGGGAAACCGCCAGACATTTACAGTGCCCCATCCGCGAGTGCGCCACACCGGTATTGGACAGGACAATCGGCGTGTCTCCGAAAGTTTGCTGAATACCGATTGGTAGCTATCCGATTCGCGAGTTTCGCGCTACCGGTGCGGACGGACACTGGCGTCGGGCCACCGGGGCGGGCAGGCGCCACCGGGGAAGGTCTGCAACTCGAAGTGCCACCACTCGTTGTCGAACGTCCGGCACAGCCCCCACCGATTTCCGTTGTCCTGCATCCACTGCGCGCCCTGCTGCGGGCCGACGTCGATGGCCTTACCGGTTACGTGCGTGGATTCGTCCGGCGGCAGCACCCACCGCCGCGCGGCGTCGGGACCGCCGTAGGTGGCGATGCCCTGCTCCCACAGCTGTTCCTGTTCCTCGCGGGTGCGATGCCCGGACACGATCTCGAGCGGAACACCCTGCTGGTGGGCCTGGCTTTCGGCCATCGTGTAGGCGGCGGCCAGCAGCGGATCCAGTCCCTCGGTGCCGGCGGCGAACGCGGTATGGGCGGGTTCGGCCAGACCCGGTCCGGCGGCACCGGCCAGCGCCACACCGACCACCACGGCTGTACCGGCAAGTCCTCGCAGCATGAAACCGATCGTAACCAGCGCCGATCCCCACACCGCGCAACCGGGTGCCGGCCCACCGTCACGCCCGCGAGCCGCCGGGCACGACCATCGCCTGACATTCCGGGCGGCTGCGTCGTCGAAAGGACGTACCAGTTTTTCAGCCATCCAGGAGCTCCGGACATGACCAGAATCGGCATCATCCTCGGCAGTACCCGCCCCAACCGCAACGGTGCCCAGATCGCGCAGTGGGTTCTGGACTCGGCATCGCGTCGCGGCGATGCCGAATTCGAACTGATCGATCTGCGCGATCACCCGCTGCCGCATCTGGACGAGCCGGTGCCGCCGATGTTCGGCCCCTCGGTGCACGCGCACACCCGGGCGTGGGCCGAGCGGATCGCAGCGTTCGACGGTTTCGTGCTGGTGACCCCCGAATACAACGGCGGGATGCCGGGGGTGCTGAAGAACGCCCTCGATCACGTCTTCGCCGAGTGGGTCGACAAGGCGGTCGGATTCGTCTCCTACGGCGCGAACGGTGGCGCCCGCGCGGTTGTGCAGCTGCGGGCGGTCTGCAGCTCGCTGGGGATGGCCGATGTGGGCTATCAGGTCTCGATCTCGGTGCTCACCGATTTCGAGAACCACACCACCTTCACCCCGCGGGACCATCACGCCGCCGCGCTGGACAAAACGCTGGACCAAGTCGTCGCGTGGAGCACCGCGCTGGCCCCGCTGCGGGCCGGCGCCGAAACCACTCTCGCCAATTCCTGAGGAGCCGAACATGACCGTATCCAACGATTTTCAGTCCCGCGCCGACCGGCTCGCGGCCGACGAAGCCGAGATCCGCCGCCAGATCGACCGGGTGGTCGACGGACTGCGCGCCAAGGATCTCGACGCCGTGCGGCAGGCGTACGCGACCGACGTCGTGTCCTTCGATGTCGAACCGCCACTCCAGCACGTCGGGATCACCGCGAAACTCGACAACTGGGCCAAGGTTTTCCTGTTCTTCGAGGACGTGGACTACGAGATTCGCGATCTGACGTTCACCGTGGGCGAGGACGTGGCATTCGGGCACGCCTTCGCCCGGCTGCACGGCACGATGAAGAACGGGGTGGCCAACAGCGGTATGTGGGTCCGGGTCACCTACGGAATGCGCAAGATCGACGGCACCTGGCTGATCGTGCACGACCAGGTGTCGGTGCCCTTCGACATCGCGAGCGGCACCGGGGTCGTCGATCTCGAGCCCTGACAGGCACTTTCGACGTCAGCTGGCGGAGACCGCTTCCTCGTAGGCGCGCAGCGTCGCGATGACCAGGGCCCGCTGCTCCGCGGTCAGCGGGCCCAGCGCGGCGCGCCACCCCCGATCCGCGCCACCGAGCCAGTCCGCCACCGCCTTTCGGTGCGCGCCGGCGATCGCGACGAGGGTGCGCCGCCGGTCGTTGTCGTCGGTGCGGCGTTCCAGGACGCCCTGGCGGCTGAGGTCGGCGATCATCAGGCTCACGGTGGTCGGCGCCACCTCCAGTCGCCTCGCCAGCTCGTTGACCGTGAGCGGCCCGTCGAACAGCACGTACGTCAACAACGACAGATGGCGCGGCGCCAGATCGAACGATCGCAGGGCGTCGGGCACCGGCAGGCGTTTCGCCCGGCCGACCAGTCGCGGCATGAGCAGCACCATCGCCCGGACGCTCTCGTCCAGGGACAGCCCGTCGTGCTCCGTTGACATACCCTTCTCCCTCAAATACCTTTGCTTTCAAAGCTAAATTGCCGAACAGGCCCATCGTCCCATGTGGACAACTGCCCCCTTCTCGGAGGAGAACGATGACCGATCCCGCCCGGCTCCGCGCGCTGACCATCGGATTGCATCCACGAGCGCTGGACTACAGTCGCCTTCCCGATCTGGACGAGGAGCAACTCACCGCCAGGGTCGACGCCGCCAATGCCGCGCTGCGCGATACCGAATTCGATATCACACCGTGCCTTGTCTCCGCGTCGCCCGACGAGGCCGAGAACGACATCCGCGCGGTGCTGGCGACCCGGTCGTTCGACCTCGTCATGGTGGGCGGGGCGGTGCGAGCCATACCCGAGCACACCCTGCTCTTCGAGCGCGTGGTCAATCTCCTCGCCGAGGCGGCGCCGGGAATCCGGTTCTGCTTCAACACCTCACCGGAGACCACCCTCGACGCCCTCCGCAGAGCGGCCGCATTCGCCTGAATCCTGCCGGCGGCGAAGCCTTCCGGCAACGATCACAGGGAGTCGTAGACGGCGGCGACCAGGTCGTAGGCTCGCCGGTCACCGGCGAGCCAGTCACGGCGCAGATTCGGAACGAAGGCGATCGCCACCCGGTTGTCGACATCACCAATGCCGATCGAGCCGCCCGCGCCGGGATGTCCGAACGCGGTGGGTGCCGCGGCGTCCGGCAGCACGAAATTCTGCGACGGCAGCATGTATCCCCAGCCGAACGCCGTCTCGAGTTGCAGCACCGCGTCCACCCCGCGCACCCGCTCCCGCGCGGCCTCGGCGAGGACCGCCTGCGGCAGCAGCGTTCCCGCGACGAGGTCACGATAGAAGCCGGCGAGAGCGCGAGCTGTGACGACCAGACCCGACGCCGGCCACCCACCCGCCAGCACATCCGAATTATTGTATGCCGCAGCGGGATTGGACGAGGAGCGCATCAGCAGCGAATCCGGATCGCGATACGCCTCTGCCACGCGGGCCGCCGCGTCCGCATCGATCGGCCCGCTGTCGTCGGTCCACACCATCTCAGCGGCGGGCGGGCGGGCCAGGCGCGCCGCTCGAGCGGCCTCGTCGGCGGAAACACCGATGCGCAGATCCGCACCGAAGTGGCCGCGCACATACTCACCGACCGTCGACCGGGTATGGCGGCGTACGAATTCGCCCACCAGCCAGCCGAAAGTCAATGCGTGATAACCGTGTTCGCTACCCGGACGCCACATCGGGCGCTGCGCCGCGAGGGTGCGTGCCATCAGTTCCGCGTCAGCGGCCTCGGCCACCGTGATCGGCTGCTCGAAGACGGGCAGCCCGGCGCGATGGGTCAGCATGTCGGCGAGTGTCGTGGATTCCTTGCCGGCGACCGCGTACTCGGGCCACCACCCTGCGACCGGCTCGTCCGGGTCGATGCCGAGGTCGTGCGCGACGGCGAGAGCCGCCGTCGCGGTGACCGCTTTCGTGCAGGAGAAGACGACGCAGGCCGTGTCCTGCTCCCACGCCCGCCCGGTGCGTTCGTCGGCGACACCACCCCACAGATCCACCACAGCGCGCCCGTCGACACACACCGCCACGGAGGCGCCCAGATCGCGCCCCTCGCCCAGGTTGGCGGCAAACACCTCGCGGACCGCCTCGAAGGCCGGATCCACCCATCCCTGTACGCCGGTCATCACAGAATTAGAACACGTTACAGAGACTGTCGCCGGTGTTCGCCGCCGAACCCGGCGCACCGGGGCGAAATGCGCGGCGGCGTGTCGCTCTGCCGCGAGTCCGAATCACCCGATAGCGTGCGAAGCGGTCGTGTGCTCTGCCGGCCCGACGACGAGGAGGCAGTCATGGCTCTTCCGCTGACCGCGAACACCCTGGTGCCGCTGGCCGCCGCACTGGGGGCGAGCGCACTGGTCGCAGTCGCCTCCCTGGCGCCGGGACGAACCCGGAGGATCCCCGCGCAGGCCGACGAGGTGACCCGGCGGCGCCTGGTGCGCCAAGGTGGCGTCGCACCCACCGGCCGGCACCGGGCGGGACGAGCTCGGTGGCGTGCGGCCACATCGACGTCGCGATAGGACGGATCACGAATCGAGCCATTGTTCGATCGCGTTCAGTTCAGCGGTGCAGAAGACCTCTTCCCCGCTTTCCCTGTCCAGCAGTTTCCATTCCGGTTGCGGGCGGACGCTGCGGAGGAGAACGTAGCCGGCGGTTTCGGCGCGCGCGGTGAGCTCGGGAATGCGTTCCGGCATCGGATCTGCTTGCGCTGCCGAGGTATTCGTCTCACGATCACTCATCGTCGTCGCTCCTGAGGGTGTTCGGGCGGGTGGAATCGGGACGAATGCGACCGGCGGCGACCAGCGCGGCGAAGGCCTCACGCTTGCGCGGGCAGTCGTGATCGCGATGCATCTGCATCCAGTGGTGAGCCTCGGCCGTAGTGAAGGACCGGGCGGGCGGGGCACAGCTCCAGTCCGTGAGCCGAGCGATCGGCGACCTGGAGTTCGCGCCGTTCCATCGCTCGACGTGCCCGGTACGCGGAGAATCATCGCTCGGCCAGAAGCATCCGACAGCGAGCAGCACGACGCCGCACCCCGCCAGCACTGTGACGACGCTCGACAGGGCGTTCCACGTTCCCATCGCTCACCGGTCACGAATGGTGTTGGGGTACAGATCGTTCGCGAGTTCGCTCAGCCCGGCGAGCACCTGCTGGAAGGTTTCGATCGGCACGCCGCGCTGTCGCGGTAGACCGGAAAGGTCACTGCCGACCGGGAATTCGATGCCGCGCCGATGCGCACGCTCGCGCGGGCTCAACCGCGGCGGCTCGATCCGCCGGACATGCACCAGGGTCCGATAGGCAACCTGTTTCCACGCGCACAGTTCGATACGGCAGTTCCGGTGATGCTGCATCAGATGGTGGGCCAGTTCGATCTGCGAGAGATCGCAGATATCCGGTAGCGCGAGGAGAGCATCCTCGTCGATCGGCGAGTGCGGCACTGGTTGCATCTCCTTCGATAACGTTGGGCTGGAACGCAATTCACGACCGGCGCTCGCCGGGCGGGTACGATTCGGCTATCATGTGCGGTAGCCGTGGCACAGGGGGCGCACTCCACCTGTAGCCGCACTAGCGATTCGTCAGGTTCCTCTGTTTGTGCCGACCGCAGGAGCGGTCATGCTTTCGCGTCGGTCGTGGTCGCAGCACCAGAACACCATCGACCGGCCTGGTCCGCGTGCGCGACATGAAATCCCGCCGGAAGTGCCGCAAAGCGCCAGGACGGATTACAGGAATCCAGAGGCACCATTTCACTTCGCAACGCATAGAAAGGGGCATTCGATGGCCGAACGCGGGGAACCGCTGTCCCTGCCGAAACGCCAGCTCGGCTACTACCTCAGGCAGGCCCGGGAGGAAACCGGCATGAGCCTGGCCGAGGCCGCGGCACATATCGGACGCTCGGCACCCACGTTGATGCGTATCGAGAAGGGGCTCACCCAGAAGCTGTCGGTTCCCGAGATCGAGGCGTACTGCCGGCTGTACGAGTTCGATGAGGAGAAGGTCGAGGCGATGAAAGGCCTTGCCCAGCAGGCCGATACACAGAACTGGTGGCACGATTACGACGATCTGATTCCGGCCGACTTCGATATCTATGTGGGGTTGGAAACCGCCGCACAGGAGATTGCGACATACCAGCCCGAACTGATCCCCGGCCTACTTCAAATCCCCGACTATGCCCGGGTCCTTTCGCGAAACGCGTTGCCGAGCGGCACGGATGACGCGATCGAACGGCATGTCCACCTCAAAATGCGACGGCAACTCCTCGTCACTCGCAAGGTCCGGCCAGTTGGATTGCAGCTCATCGTTCATGAGGCGGCTCTTCGTCGTGTCGTCGGAAGCGGCAAAGTGATGAGTTCCCAGGTGCGTTACCTGGCAGATATAAGTACGCGCGCGAATATCGACATTCGGATTCTTCCATTCACCGCCGGCGTACCGGTAGGCGAAGCGATCGGTCCATTCGTGATGCTGCGCTTCGGCCACGCCAACCACAACGTCGTGTACGCGGAAACCTACACGGGTGACCTGTATTTGGAGAAACCCGCTAGCCTCCGTCGGTACGCTGGAGCATACGAGGTCATGCAGTCTGCCGCACTGGATGCGGCACGCAGCAGGATCACGTTACGGCAGATAGCGAAGGAGCATCTAGGGTGAGCGCTGATCTATCCGGGGCGAAGTGGTTCAAGAGCAGTCGAAGCGGGGGCACGAAGGAGTGCGTCGAGGTCGCATTCCTCGACGGTGGAGCGGTCGGTGTCCGCGACTCCAAGAACCCAGGTGGCCCAGCCCTCGTGTTCACCCCCGCTGAGTGGGACGCCTTCACCAGCATCGTGGGCAACGGCGGCCTCGACGGATCACAGGCGTAGTCGACCGGCGCAGCGAGTCGGCCGGGCGGCTCGCAGTCGGTGATTCCGCACGGATCCCTGTTTCAGGAATCGGCGAGTCTGAAAAGTGTTGCGCCACAGTCCTGCTGGCACAGCAGGCCGGGCCGCCACCGGCACCGGTTCTCGCTGCCACCGGCACCGGTTCGCGGCGAGCTCCAGGCCGATCCCGCGTCCAGTACCACCGCGGGAGCGCTCGGACGGTCTACACGTAACACTGCCCCAGCGCCGATGGAGGTGGTCAGCGCGGCATCGTCGTGTCGGCATTCGCGACTGTCGATCCTCCCGATCCGCTAAGTACCGGAATCGGGCTGAAGCTCGAAAGGCACTGGGCAGGAGGGTGTCTCACTGCAGGTGAGCAGGTCCTCGCACCCGGCGGCCAACGCGGCACGCAGGGTGTCGCGGACCGCGCCGAGTTCGGCCAGTTCGGCATCGACCTCCGCAAGCTTGACGCGCGCACGGGTCCGCAATCCGGCATCGCGCCGGTGGTGGCTGGTACCGGAGAGCAGGTCGGCGACCTCGTCGAGGGTGAACCCGAGCCGCTGGGCAGCCTTGATCACCCGCAGCACCGTCACCGCTTCCTCCGGATACAGGCGGTGCCCGCCGAGGGTGCGCTGCGGTTCGGCCAGCAGGCCGCGGCGTTCGTAGTACCGCAGGGTCTGGGTGTTCACCCCGGCCGCGGCCGCGAGCTCGCCGGTGCGCAGCCCGGTCACCGCGCACCGCCGGTGATGCGGGCGGCGAATGCGTCGAGCACCGCCGTATAGGCCGGTGGGACAACGATACTCAGCACTGAACCTTCCTCGGTGGCGCCGAAGTCGAACGCGAAGAACGAGCAACAGCTACTCTCCCGCGCCGCGAGGTCCCGGGCCCGCGGCTCGGCATCGGCGGCGAGAATCAGGTCGAGCCGGTGAGGGCCCGGTCGACGAACAGCACGGACCGCCTCAGCGAGAAACCGATCGAACTCGGCCACCCGGATCGGCTGCTCGGCCGTGGGCAGGGTGCATGCCGACGGCACCCAGTCGTCCTGAAGCGGAGAAATCGTCATATGTCGACGGTAAGCCTGTACCCCGGTACCGGATGCAAGCTCGAGATTCACCCGAAGACCACCCAGCAATAATTCACTCTTTTCTGTATACAGATTTCGATGTACCGTTTATGTTATGCAGACGTTGCCTGTGGCCCACACCGATGCGCTGGCCCGCTTCGGGCACGCCCTGTCGGATGCGACCCGCACCCGGATCCTGCTGAGCCTGCGCACCGGTCCGGCCTATCCGGCGGAGATGGCCGAGCAGATCGGGGTATCTCGCCAGATTCTGTCCAATCATCTTGCGTGCCTGCGCGGATGCGGGCTGGTCGTAGCGGTCCCCGAGGGTAGGCGTAACCGTTACGAACTTGCCGACCACCGCATCGCCGCCGCCCTCGAAGACCTGCTCGGGCTGGTGCTCGCGGTCGATCCGGCCTGCTGCCCCGCCGCCGAGACCGAGGGCTGCTGCTGATGTCGCAGTCGCTGGGTATGCCGGGTGTGCCGTCGACCGTGGCGGCCGGCCCGTCGTCGCAGCGGCGTGCCGTGCTGGCGCGGCGGATCCGCTGGTTCGTGGCCGCGACCATCTCCTACAACGTCATCGAGGCGATCATCGCGCTCACCGAGGGCAGCCGGGCGTCCTCGACCGCGCTGATCGGATTCGGACTGGATTCGGTGATCGAGGTGTCTTCCGCGGCCGCGGTGGCGTGGCAGTTCGCCGGACCGAACCCGGAGGCCCGGGAGAAGATCGCGCTGCGCATCATCGCGTTCTCGTTCTTCGCACTCGCGCTCTACGTCACCGTCGACTCGATCCGCGGCCTGCTCGGAATCGGTGAAGCTCGCCACTCCCCCATCGGAATCGGTTTGGCCGCAGTCAGTTTGGTGATCATGCCCATCCTGTCGGCCGCGCAGCGACGCGCCGGTCGCGAACTGGGCTCCGCCAGCGCGGTCGCCGACTCCAAACAGACCCTGCTCTGCACCTACCTGTCCGCGGTACTGCTCGTCGGTCTGCTACTCAACGCCCTGTTCGGATGGTCGTGGGCCGATCCGATCGCCGCACTGGTCATCGCCCTGATCGCGGCGAAGGAGGGCGTGAACGCCTGGCGCGGCGACACCTGCTGCCCCACCCCGGCCGCCCTCGGCCCGCACCAGACCGACGACCACACCTGCGACTGCGAGCACCCGTGATCGCGTGTAAGTAGCCGCACATCGCCGCGAAAACCTGTTGCCGGACAACCGGGACCACTGCTATCTTTCCCGGAGCCGTGCAAGAGAACGAGGAGGTGGTACCCGTGAACGCAGTATCGACATGGGTGCTCCCCTCAGGGGTCACGGTCGGGCGATAGGTCGTCCGGGAGCGCCGCGAAAGCACTCCCGAAAGGCACGACCATGCATCTCACCTCGGAACAGCGTCTCGACGACGACGTCCTCGAACGCCGGTTCACCCTCGGCGAGATCCCCGGCATCCTGTGGACGCCGGCATCCTCCCCCGCACCCACACCGCTGATCCTGCTCGGCCATCCCGGCGGACTGGACAAGATGTATCCCCGTCTGGCGGGCCGGGCCCGGCGCGCGGTGGCGCAAGGCTACGCCGCGGCCACGATCGAACTCCCCGGCAGCGGTGACCGGCCGCGTTCCCCCGACGCCGAGCAGGCCCGCGCCGATCTGCGCCGGGCGGTTCAGGCCGGCGAACCGGTCGACGGCGAGATCGTGGACCGGCTCGTCCTACCGCTGGTCGACAAGGCGGTACCGGAATGGCGGGCCACCCTGGACGCCCTCCTGTCGCTGCCCGAGATCGGCGGGCCGGTCGGGTTCTCGGGAGGGGTGATCGCCATCGCGCTCCGGCTGGCGGTCGTCGAGCCACGCATCGTGGCTGCCGTGTTCTTCGCCGGAAGTTTCGTGCCCCGCAGCATGTTCGACGAGGCCCGGCAGGTCACCATCCCGCTGCTGGTCCTGCTGCAGTGGGACGACGAAGGAAACGATCGGCAGCAGGCCCTCGACCTGTTCGACGCCTTCGGCTCGAAGGAAAAGACGCTGCACGCCAACATGGGCGGGCACACCGGCGTCCCGCACTTCGAGGGAGACTACGGAGACCAGTTCTTCGCACGGCATATGAAGTGATGCCGCGCAGCGTCTCTCGACCTGCACCCCATGCGGTCCCGTCGGCATGTCGCTGCGCATAACCGTGCACACCGCACCGCCCTATGCGGTTTTCCGCGATTTTCATCGAGGTTTGCACGATATGTTCGGCCGAGACAGACCCGCCGCTATCGCACCAGCATCCAGTCGAATGTCGTTGCGGTGTCAGCAGTTGCCGCCACGATGACGGTAGCTCGCAGCTGACCCGACCGGCCGGCGCCGGTCGGGTCAGCATCCCCGCGAATCATGCGAGGCCGTCGGTCGGTTAGCGGGAGGGGTCCGGGTGATTTCGTTGATCGTTCGCGTCAAACGCGGCGCCGCCTGGTCGCTGTCGTGAGCCGACAAGGCTTGGTTGACGATCAGCCAATCTTCGATGTTGTCACCACCGACGTACTTGCGAAAACAGTTGTAGATCGCGTAGTAGGCGAACTCCACCGGGTCGGGGAAGGCGAGATCATCGTCTTGCAGCGCGGTGATGGGCTCGAGATACCGGTTGCCGACATCCGCGAGATCCACACCGGCCCCGGCAGAGCGAAGGGCATCGGCGGGAAGCTCGACATCCACGTGGTGCCGCATTCCGACAACCGAGTCGCGATAGCGTAGCGCGCTGGGCTTCTCCCGCACGTAACCGATCCAGGTCGGCAGCGCATCCTCGCACAGCGACAGGTGAACCCGTCGTCTGTACTCGGTTCCGAGTTGGAAGAAAAGGGCGCTCGGCGTCATGAACGACACTCTGCCAAGTGGCGCATCAGTTTTCGATCGCCGGTGCCGGCGGGCGCTCTTGCGGGGTCTCTTGGTCGATGGCGGCTCGGTCCGAAGCGGCTGTGCGCGAGCATGTTCGCACGCGCACTACCGTTGCCTTGGCCGCGTCTTCGGAAGGGCTTGCGGACCGCGGATTCAGTAGCCGACGGTGAAACGCCGCTGCACGAAGCGAGGAGTCTCGATCTCGTCGAGTAATGCGACGGCGGTGTCCTCGAACGAGATACGACTGCGGCCGTCGCGGTCGAGGACCGGCTGGTCTCCGCCCACCCGGAAGCGGGCGGTGCGCTCGCCGGGGCCGATCTGCTCGGCGGGGCTGAGATAGGTCCACAGGCGGTTCGACGTCCGCAGCACAGTCGCGCCACAGTCGCGTACACGGTGGGGTCCGCGATATCGCCGCTCTCCGCGAGCGAACCGAACCAGCTCAGCGGTGACGGGCAACGAACGTCCTGTCATGCCGCATATCGCGCCGGCGAACTCGCCCCACGACTCGGACATGCCGAAACCAACTGGGGGCAGTAATCCCGGCCCAGCGAAGCTATGACTCGCATCACAAGGTGTTATCCCGCAGTCGTGGGCGGTGTCGCGTGGGCGTGCCCGAACACAACGGCATTCGCCCACAGTCGTGGCGATCGGCAGCGGCTACGTCGCCGGCGTGGCGGCGTCGACGACCAGCCACACTCAACCAGTGAACAGGACAAACCATGACGAGCAACATCGAGTCGAGTGAACTGACCGGGAACTACGTCATCGATACCGAGCACACCCGAATCGGGTTCATCGCCCGGCACACGATGTCCACGAGGGTGCGCGGTAGCTTCGGCGAGTTCGAGGGCAACGCGCACCTGGACGGTGACCACCCGTCGAAGTCGAACGCCCAGCTCATAATTCGGGCACAGAGCCTCGACACCGGTAACAAGCGGCGCGACGATCTGGTGGCAAAGAAGTTCCTCGGTGCAGACGACCACCCGACCATCACCTTCACTCCGACCGAGGTCGAACAGACCGGCGCAACCATCCTCAGAGCCACCGGCGACCTGACTATCCGCGGCGTCGCCGCACCCGTCACCGTCGACTTCGAATCGACTGTCAGGCAACGCGATACGCGCGGGATCGTCCGGCTCGGCCTCACCGGCAGCACCACCGTCGACCGCAAGGACTGGGGCGTGCATTGGAAGGCGGCCGTCGGCATGGTCAGCCCGAAGGTCACCCTGGAATTCGACGTCGTCGCGGTGCGCCGGTCCTGAGCGACAGCGGAAACGCTTGTCCGCCATAGCAAGAGAAGGGGAAGGTAGATGAGGTCCGATGGGGCACCACAGCGGAGACGCCGGCGGTGGTGGATACTCGTGGCGGCGCCGGTCCTGCTGGTGATCGGTATGGTGGCGCCGGCCCGGGCCGATCCGGGCACGGACCCGGCGCCCGGTGAATGGCTGTATGCCGACACCCCGGCGGCGCGGTTCCACTATCGGAAAGCGGGCGAGGGACCGCCGCTCATCCTGCTGCCGGGCGGGACCCTATGGTCGTACACCTACCGCGACATCATCCCGGCGCTCGCCACAGACCACACCGTCTATGCCGTCGATCCGCCCGGCACCGGGTACACGACGCTGCACGATCCCGGCTTCGGATACGACGTGCATGCCATGGCGGATGCGTTGCGCCAGTTCGTATCCGCGGTCGGGCTGACACGTGCGTCCGTCCTCGCACATTCCCTGAACGGTTCCGTCGCGGTGGATTTCGCCGCACGGTATCCGCAACAGGTAGATCGTTTGGCACTGCTCGCGCCGCTGGTCCTCGACACCCGGCTCAACGCGAACATGCAACTGATGCGGCAGCCGGTCATCGGCGAACTGGCCACATCGGTGATGACCAGGGACATCTATCGAGCGAGCCTGCGGGACGCCTACGCGCATCCGGAAATACTCACCGAGGACCTGACCGACACGTATTGGGCCCCGCTCAGCCGTCCGGAGAATCGGACCGCCATGTGGAAGCAGCCTCGGCACCTCGATCTGGCGGCCGTACAGCGGGAGGCAAGCGAGGTCCGCGCCGACACGCTGATCCTGTGGGGTGAGAACGACCGTGTCGTCGATCCGTCGCAGGCCCAGCCGCTCGCGCGGCTGATCCCGACGTCCAGGCTGCGGATCGTCCCCGGCGCCGGACACAATGTCCACGAGGACGATCCAGCCACGGTCACAGCCGCCCTCACCGAGTTCTTCGGCCCGCACTAGCCTGCGGACGAGTTGGGCACCGGGGATGAGGATGCGATTCCGGCTGTTGCGAGGTGACGCGTGTCACGCCGTGTTACGTCGTGGGCGTTTCCGGTGTCTGATGGGCATGACTGATCACAGCGACACCACCGAAATCGTCGTCATCGGCGGCGGATACGCAGGCGTCATGGCGGCCAACCGGCTGCGCAAACGCCAGGACGTGACCGTCACGCTCGTCAATCCCCGTCCGCGCTTCGTCGAGCGTATTCGGCTCCACCAGTTCGTCGCCCGAACCCGCGATGCCGCCCTCGACTACGACACGCTGCTCGGCAACGGCGTGCGGCTGCTGGTCGACCGCGCCACCCGCATCGACACGGGTGCCCGCACTGTGCTGCTCGCATCGGGGCGTGTTCTCGACTACGACTACGTGATCTACGCCGTCGGCAGTAGCGCCGACTCGCCCACCTCCGTACCTGGCGCGGCCGAATTCGCCCACCCTATCGGCGAGTGGGAGCACGCCGAACGACTGCGGACCGCGATCGACGAATTGGCCCGGGATGCCCGGATCACCGTTGTCGGTGGCGGTCCCACCGGCATCGAAACCGCCGCCGAACTGGCTGATCAGGGCCGCGCAGTCACGCTGGTGGGTGGCGGCCGGTTGGCGCCGACGTTCCGGGAACCTGCCCGGCGCTCGGTGCTGAAATGGCTGTCCTCGAACCAGGTCGAGGTGCTCGAGGATGCGCGGGTGGCGAAGGTGTGGCCGGACGCGGTGACATTGGCGGATGGCACCGTGCTGGCCGGCGCTCTCACGATCTGGACCGCCGGATTCGGTGTGCCGGATCTCGCTGCCGACAGCGGCCTGCCCGTCGATGCGCTGGGCCGGCTACTCACGGATGAGACACTGACCAGCGTGGGCGACGATCGCATCATCGCGGCCGGTGACGCTGCCGCACCCTCGGGCCGGCCGCTGCGTATGAGCTGCCAGGCCGCCGCGCCGCTGGGTCTGCACGCCGCCGATACCGTCCTGGCACGCATCGCCGGCACCCGTCCCGGCGTGCTGAACATCGGGTTCATCGGCACCGGTATCAGCCTGGGCCGCCGCGCCGCGGCGGTGCAGTTCACCCACCGTGACGACACGGCCGGAAAACTTCACCTCGGCGGTCGCTGGGGTGTCCCGATCAAGGAGGCGGCGAGTAATGGTGCGGTGACGGGAATTCGGAAGGAAGCCCGCAAACCCGGCTCGCTCTCGATCTACAAGGGTGCCGGAAACCGGCACCCGCTGCCGGCGGCGGAGAACGTCACGCGATGACCGCCACTACCGAACACGCCGAGCGGTTCACCTTGCTGCGACCGCTGTTGTTCACGATCGCCTACGAAATCCTGGGCTCCGCGACGGAATCCGATGATGTGCTCCAGGACAGCTACTTGCACTGGTCCCGGGTGGATCTCGCGATCGTGCGGGATACCAAATCGTATCTGGCACAACTGGTGACTCAGCAGGCTCTCAACGCGGTACGGGCCGGTTCCCGCCGACGCGAGGACTACGTCGGTCCGTGGCTGCCCGAGCCGCTGCTGATCAGCGAACAGGATGCGGTCAGCGATGTGGTGCTCGCCGAATCGGTATCGATGGGGATGCTGGTGCTGCTCGAAACGCTCACTCCGGATGAGCGCGCGATCTTCGTGCTGCACGAGGTATTCGGCTTCGCCTACGACGAAATAGGTTCGGCGATAGGCAAATCCGCGACCGCGGTGCGCCAGATGGCCTACCGTGCCCGTGCCCACGTCCAAGCGCGACGCAACCGATTCGGGCCTGTCGACTCCGCCCGCACCGCCGATCTCACCGAACGGTTCCTGGCCGCGGCGACCACCGGCGACCTGTCCGGACTGCTGGCGCTACTCGCACCCGATGTCGCCTTCACCACCGACAGCGGAGGCAAGGTCAGCGCGGCCGGCCCGCGGGCGCGGGGAGCGCAGGATGTGGCCACCATTGTGATCGACGTATTCCACATGGTCGGACGGGTGCCCGGCCTGCGGCTCGAGTCGGCGACCTACAACCACACCCCTGCGATCGCGATCTACGACGGCGATCGGCAGGAGGCCGCCTGCCTACTCGAGAGCGCCGAGGGCCGGATCACCAACCTCTACATCATCCGAAATCCGGACAAACTCGCGACCCTCGCGGTCCCGCGCGCCATCACGCGCAGCGACCCGACCGTGCACAGGCCATAACGCGCCCCGGCCGGCGCCCCCCTGGGCGGGACGGCCGGCTCGGTTCGTCCACGTCGGTCGGTTACCACTCTGCCAAGTGGCGCAGGGATATCCGTTCACCCGGTTCCGGTTGGCGCTCTTACGATTTGCGCACCTTTCGCGCGTCAAGGCCGTGCGGCCACCACCTCGGACGCAACCTCGAGGAATTTCAGGTCGGTGACGGCCGGGACCAGGATGAACTCGTCACAGCCGGCCCGCTCCGCGCCGTCGAGAATGCCGGCGAGCACCTCGGGATTCGACGCGCGCGCCGACGCGGCGATCATGCCGGCCAGGTCTGGCCCGAGGAAGCCGAGGTAGCGAGCGGTGAAGGAGCGCAGCGCCTCGGACGCATCGGGGACGCCCAGCGCGGTGAAGCAGCCGCTGACCTTGCGTGGCTTCGTCGTACGACCGGCCTCGGCCCAGCATCGGTCGGCGAGCTCGCCGACCTTGGCGATCTCCTCGGCGTCGCCGGAGATGCTGAAGCCGGAGATGCCGTCGGCCCACCGCGCCGCGCGACGCATCGCCTTGGGCCCCATCGCGCCGGCGAGGATGATCGGCCCATCCGGCTGCACGCACGCCGGCCCGATCGGGTCCGCGCCCTCGAACGGGGGCTCGCCGGCCAGCAGTGACTTCAGCTCGGCGACCTTGTCGTCGAGTCGCTGGTGCCGTCGCTCGAATTCGGCGCCGAGAGCGCGGTAGTCGTGCTCGCGAGCGCCGACGCCGACGGCTACCTCGAGACGGCCGTTCGCGAGCTGGTCGAGGGTGCCGATCTGCTGGGCGACCATCGCCATCGGATGCTGTGGGAGCACCCAGAGGTTCGCCAGGACCTGCACTCGCTCGGTGACCGCGGCGCAGGCGCCCAGCGTCGCGACCATCTCCGGATTCGAGAACGTCACCCGCTCACCCACGGAGACGCTCGAAAACGGACCCGCGTCGATTCGCCGGGCCCAATCGAGCGTCGTACCCGGCCCGTAGCCGGGAGCCATCTGCGGAAGTGCGACACCGATCTTCATGGGGCGACCCTTTCAGACCCACCCGGCCCCGGTCACGCGATCCCCGATATCGCTCCGGAGCTTCACATGCGGTTCGTCCTCGACCGCGGCCGGCGCCATGGCGTTCGCAACACGACTCACGCGACCGGTCCCGGCAGAAGGCGCTCTTCCAGGGCGTCGCGCGGGATAGTAGGCCATCCGAAGTGATTGGCTCACAAGGCTTTACAGCGCATACCCCTGACATGTCAGGATGGGGCGCATGACTTCGATTCCGGAAGGCCATGCATTCACCGCTGATCCGGCCGCGGTGAGCGGCTACGACAGCATCGCCGAGGGGTATGCGGCCGAAAACGAGACCGGCCTCCTGCACGCGTACTACAACCGGCCCGCGATCGTGGAGCTCGCCGGGAATGTGTCCGGGCGGCGGATCCTCGATGCCGGCTGCGGCTCGGGTCTCCTGTTCGCCGCGCTGCGCGACCGTGGCGCCGTCGTGACCGGCATCGACGCGAGTGCCCGGATGCTGGAGCAGGCCCGGCAGCACCTCGGCGCCGACGCGGATGTGCGAGTCGCCGACCTGGCCGATCCGCTGCCCTTTCCCGACGACGCGTTCGACGATGTCGTCGCGTCTCTGGTCTTGCACTATCTGCGAGATTGGGGACCGACTCTCGCCGAGTTGCGACGAGTGCTGGTCCCCGGCGGCAGACTCCTGGTCTCGGTCGAGCATCCTTTCGCCAACTTCCTCGGGCAGCGCCTGGCCGGTGACCCGACCAACTACTTCGAGGTCCGCAACCGGATCGAGGAATGGACCATGGGCGGCCGGACCGCCCGACTGAGCTTCTGGGACCGGCCATTACACGCGATGACCGACGCCTTCACCGCTGCGGGATTCCGCATCGGTGTCATCAGCGAACCCCCGGCCCTGCCGGCCGCCCGCGACCTGATCCCCGAGGTGCTCGGCGAGAGCACCGACAACAGATTCCTGTGCTTCCTGTTCTTCGTCCTGCACGCCGACTGACAACCGCAGCCTCGGGCGCGGCCGGTCCTGGATGTCCGGACGATGCCCGGATTCTCGACCGGGATCCCCGCGCGCAGGGACTGGCACCCACCCCAGCATGCCTCTAAAATAGAGGCATGGTCGAAAGTCTCATCCTGCCGGTGTGGCAATCGAAAGACACCACGCAACTGCCGGCCTTGCTCGCCGAAGGCGTGACCTTCTCGAGCCCGGTCGGCGACTACCACGGGCGCGCCCGCGCGGCACATCTGCTGGCCACGATCGCGACGGTGCTCGACTCGGTGCAGCAGACGCGGCAGTGGTCCGACGGGCAGCAACGGATATTCGCCTTCACCGCCCGATTCGCCGACCAGGAACTCCAGGGTGTGTTGCGGGAAGAACTCTCCGAGACCGGCAGCTTGACCCACGTGACACTGTTCCTGCGACCGTATCGGGCATTGCGCGCGGCCATCGCGGAAATGGCACGGCGACTGGAAGATTCGCCCCCGCCGCAGGCGGCATGACCGTGGCGGCCGAAACGCCGCGCCCGGGGCGCCCGGTGCGCGGATCGACCACCGGGCGCCCGATCATGGCGCTGTTCGATCTGCTCGGGCGGCGCTGGGTGCTGCGGGTGATCTGGGAACTCGATCAGGCCCCGGGTCCGCTCACCTTCCGCGAACTGCGCACCGCATGCGGCGACCTCTCCTCGAGCGTGCTGACCCGCCGGCTGTCCGAACTCACCGAGGCGCGCCTGGTCGAACATCACGAGGGTTATCGGCTGACCCGCGCCGGGCGCACACTCGTCGAGCGACTCACACCGCTGACGCAATGGGCGACGGAGTGGCGCATGATGATGGACGAGTAGCCACTCCGGGCCGGAGGGCAGCGGTAACGCTCATTCGGATACCGCACCGGGCCGTCCAGGTCGACATCGCGCCGGAATCCTCGAACCAGCCTTCACGTATCAAAAATAGATTTATGAGACGGGCGGGCCGCCGTCGGAAGTTGTGAGGTTCCGATAGACGGTCGCACGGGACACGCCCAGGCTCGCGGCGATCTCGTCGACGGTACATTCGCCGGAATCGCGCATTCGCCGAGCGGTTTCGACCATCGCGGGGGTCATCGCACCCGGTCGGCCGCGACCGGTCCGGCGCCGCGAGATGTCGGCGGACCGCCCGGACGCGCGAGCAGTGACACGGGACGGCGCCCCACCCAGCAGTCGCTGCACCCCATCGAGAATAGCTGCGCGTAAACGCTTTTCACTCTGGTCGGCAAAGAACACCACCGGATCACTGAGCGCCGCGTAGATCTGCGCGGCCCGGACCCGGGCGGTGAAATCCGCGCCGGGGCCGGCGAGCAATGCCTGCGCGGTCAGGGCGATGTCACGCAGCCGCCGGTAGGTGGCAGTATCGGCCGACAGCGCCTGGTCCTGCATATGCATCCGCAGCAATGGCCGATGCTGGAGCCAGGTATCGATGAGCCCTTCGGCCACTGCCCACCGTCGCGCGTCCGGATCCCGGATGGATCGGACCGATTCGAGCATGGCCTCGGTGTCTGCGAGCAATGGTTCGACCAAGGCGACGACGATGTCGCTCTTGCTCGGAAAGTGATAGAGCACAGCCGTTTTGGTCAGTCCGACCTGCTCGGAGATCTCCCGCACGGAGACGGCGTGGTAGCCGCGCTCGGCGAACATCACCAGCGCGGTGCGCAGGATTCGAGCACGCGAATCGTCGGTCACGATCCCGATCCTATCCCTTGACTGACCGACGGTCAGCACCTTATCGTTGAGACCTGACCAATGGTCAGTATTTTTGCGACAAGGAGGACGCGGTGAAGAACGAGCGGATTCTGATTTCCGGCGCCGGTATCGCCGGACAGGTGTTGGGGTACTGGCTGGCACGGCACGGATTTCGGCCCACCGTGGTGGAACGGGCACCCCGGTTGCGGACCGGCGGCCAAGGGGTCGATATCCGCGATCAGGCGATCGACGTGGCCGAGAAGATGGGGATCATGGCGCGTGTGCGGGATTCCGCGGCCGACGTCGCGGGAATGAGATTCGTCCGCGCCGACGGACGCGACCTCGCTCGGATCGACATGCAGGGAATCAAGGAGAAGTACGGCAGCACCGAGGCGGAGATCATGCGTGGCGATCTCGTCCGGATCCTGCACGACATCACCGCCGACAACGTCGAGTACATCTTCGGCGACTCCATCCGCGGGCTCGAGCAAGACGCCGACGGTGTCACCGTCACCTTCGAGCATGCGCCGACGCGACGCTTCGACCTGGTGATCGGAGCCGACGGCCTGCACTCGGCGGTCCGGCGACTGGCCTTCGGCCCGGAGTCCGACCACGTGCGGCACATGGACCACTACTTCGCCTTCGGTAACACCGACTCGGCGTTGGGACCCGACCGGTGGATGACGGTCTTCAATACGCCGGGACACTTCGCCGGGATCTACCGCTCGGGCAACCACACACAGGCCAAGGCGTACCTCATGTTCCGCAGTCCGCGGCGCGATATCGACCCGCGCGACCAGGAGGCGGCGCGGGCGCTGCTCGCCACCGAGTTCCGTGGCGAAAACGCCTGGCACGTGCCGGAATTGCTGCAGGGCGTACTCGCCGATCCCGACGCCTACATCGACACGCTCGGCCAAGTTCGCATGAATTCCTGGTCGATCGACAGGGTCGCGCTGGTCGGCGACGCCGCCTACTGCGCGTCTCCGGCCTCGGGCGCCGGGGCCGAACTGGCGTTGATCGGCGCCTATCGGCTCGCGGGTGAACTCGCCGCCGCCGGCGGCGACCATCGCATCGCCTTTCACCGGTACGAGCGGACCCACCGGCCGTTGGTCGACCGCAAACAAAAGATCGGCCCCAACCTGCGACTGATGGCCCCCAAAACGCGGGTCGGCATCGCCGTGCGCAACCTCATCACCCGCCTGCCGCTCCTGGAATCGATGGCCGGAATGGAACGCATCATGGCGCCCAAGTCCGTCGAGCAGCTTCCCGACTACAGGCCGCCGGCAGCGACGATCGCGGAATGAACCGCTTCGGCGCACAGTGCCATCGCGGTTCGCCTCGCGCCCGCTGGTCCCTCGTCGACGCCGGCCGAGTTCAGCCGGAATCAGGAATCTTTGTCCTTGCGAAGTTCGTCCGGTGGTTTGTTCTCGGTGACCTGCTCGTCGACCGAGTCGGCGAAGGCGGTACCGGCGACCATGCCGTCGGTACCGGGTACGACGACGCTGGCCCGGGCGCCGGGCTCGTAGATCTTGTCCAGCCTGTCGGCTTCCTTCTTGGCCCGCTCGCGGGTTTCCCGATCCGGTTCCGGCGCGGCCGTCTCGGCGGGCTTGGCGGTCGACTCCGAGGCATCCGATGTGTTCTCTGTCATAGTGGCGTGATTCCCGCCCGTCCCGCTCTTACACGGGCTCTGCGATCATCGAGGTCGGCGTTCGACATCGGTCCGGTGTGGCACGGCGTGTGGCATCCGCCTGTGGACCTCGCAACCGGGCCCGTCCGCGACATCGACCGGCGAAGTGCCCCGTCGGACTACCCGCAGCCTGTGCCGGCATCGCGGCGCCGAGTGCGCGCCGGCACGACCTCGCGCGAGCCCCGGGCACCGTGCTGCACCCGCACATGATGCCGGTCCCGTAGGGCGCCGAGCCGACTCGAAAGACCGGACCATACTGCGCACGTCCTGCGATGACGCATAACGCGCACACCGTAGCGACTACTCGGGCTTGCGACTGGTGAAGTCGAAGGATCCGCTGTCGATGCCCCAGGAGATGATCCGTTCGGGGATGATGCGGATGATCGCGCGTTCCTGGGGCGCGAACGGAGGCTCCTCGTCGTCGAGCGCAACGGCCGTGCCGCGCACCTCGATGCCGCGAATTTCGTAGGGCTCCAACGACACCTGCTGGTCGACGACGAACGACACGCGGCTGCCCGCCTCGACGTTGCGATACTTTCGGCTGGCGCGCATGCGCATACCCCCGATGTCGATGGTGCCGTCGGCGTTCACCCGATAGCTGGTCGGGTTGTTCTGCACGACGCCGTCGGGGGACACCGTGGCGAGGCGGCCGATTCCGGCCTCGGCGAGGAACTTCTGCTCGTTGATGGTGAAGGTCATGTCGATTACTCCTCGGTGAACTCGAATCACGGTGCGCTTCCGGCGATCAGCCGGAGTTGTCGGTGGCGCCGAGCGTCAGCGATCCGGCTCCCCTACCGAAATCTATCAGCGCTAGCGACTAGAGCGACGGTAACATCATCTTCGATAGATTGTCTAGTGTTGCTAGATTTCAGTCCATGGGCACGGGTTTACGCTCGAATCAACAAGCTCGACAGGCCGTTTCGCCCGAGCGAATACAACGACCTCGGCAGCACCGATGAATTCTCCGCGGCCCCGCCGTCGACACCACTGGATACCGACAGCACTGGGCCCGTCCCAGCGCGGGAACAAGCACAGGGAGGCAACGATGGGCACTCACGGACCCGAGCGGGGGCAGACGAACCGTTCAGTGATCGGCACGGGTGTGCAGGGGGCGCTGTGAGCGGCACTCGAGTGTTGGTGACGGGGGCGAGCATCGCCGGGCCCGCGCTGGCCCACTGGCTCGTCCGGAGGGGCGCCGAGGTGACCGTGGTGGAGCGGGCGCTCGGACTGCGACCCGGCGGTCAGGCCGTGGACGCGCGCGGAGTGACCAAAGAGGTCATCCGGCGGATGGGACTCGACGCGGCGGTTCGCGCCGCGCGCACCGAGACCGCCGGCGCGTACACCGTGGACGCGAACGGCACAGTGCTGGAGACCTTTCGGGCGGACGACGACGGCGGCGACGGTTACATCTCCGAGATCGAAATTCTGCGAGGGGACCTGTCCCGGGTGCTCTACGACGACACCCGCGACGGTGCCGAATACCTCTTCGGCGATCGGATCGCCGAACTGACACAGGACGCGGACGGGGTCGACGTCGTCTTCGCGGGCGGCGATCAGCGGCGCTTCGACCTGGTGATCGGGGCGGACGGACTGCACTCGGCGTTGCGCGCCATGGTTTTCGGCCCGCGCGAGCGGTTCATCCGTCACCTCGGGCAGGCACTGGCCTTCTACACCGTGCCCAACGAGTTCGGGCTCGAGCGCTGGCTGATCGATTATCAGGAGCCCGGGCGGTCCGCCGGTCTGCGACCCATCCCCGACGCCACCAAGGCCATGGCCATGTTCTCCTTCACCGCCGCCGACCTCGACGTCGACTACCGCGACGTCGAGGCCCAGAAGCGCCTGCTCCGAGAACGGATGGCCGGCATGGAGTGGTTGACTCCGCGCATTCTCGCGCATCTGGACGACAGCCCGGACTTCTATCTCGACCAGGTCGCCCAGGTGGTGATGGACCGATGGTCCAGCGGTCGGGTGGGGTTGCTCGGGGACGCGGCGTTCAGCTCCTCACCGCTGTCCGGGCAGGGCACCGGGCTGGCCCTGGTCGGCGCCTACCTGCTGGCCGGAGAACTGGCGGCCGCCGACTGGGACCCGAAAATCGGATTCGCCCGCTACGAGGAACAGATGCGCCCGTACGTGGAGGCCAACCAGGAAATCGGCCGATTGCACGCCCGCAGCCGTGAGGTCCCCACGCCCGATTCCGAGCCGAGCCCCGATTTCACCGGCGAATGGTTCGCCGACCTGATCGAACGCGCGCTCAACGGCGTCGAGCTGCCCGACTACGCGGGTGTGCCCGACTCCGGGATCACGGCCACACCGCCGACCACCTCAGCTGCCGGACCCCGGTAGGCCCCCGCCGAGTCGAGTGCGCCCTCCCGCCCGCTCCCCCGCATCGGAGGACTGGGCCGGCTCTGCGGCCGGCCCGAAGTGGGCGGAGAGGCGCTCGCACAACGGAATCAGAGCGGACTCCTCGATCCACGGACCGCTGTCCCACGAGTCGACTACCCCGAAAGCCGATGTGGCACTGGGGCTGCGGCGCTGGAGCATGCCGGCCGGACCGGCGATGACGCGGTGTTCAGAACATCCCGTTCGGGATCTGATCGGGTTCGGGGACGGGCTGGACGACATCCCAGTGTTCGATGATCTGCCCATTCTCGAGCCGCCAGATATCCACGACGGCGACATCGGGCTCATCGCCTCCGGGGGACATGCGGTAATGCAGTACCACGTAGTCGTCCTCGGCGATGACCCGCGCGAGTTCGAGGTGGGCGCCGGCGACCGGGGCGGTGGTGACGAACTCGATGAAATCGTCTCGACCGCTGGGGTTTCCGGGGCTGTGCTCGATGAAGTTCTCGTGTAGCAGGGTGCGGAGCACGTCGACGTTTCCTGCCGCGAACTCGCGGAAGCCGTCGACGACGAGTTGTTTGTCGGTCTGATGCATGCGACGACTGTTGCTCAGGTGCGCGGGGCGCGTCGATTACATGCGGTGTAATGGCGGCCGCGCCCGGTGACCGAGCAGACTCGGAGCATGACGAGCGACCGGCCGATCGGGGAACTGCTGCGCGAATGGCGGCACCGCAGTCGGTTGAGCCAGCTGGATCTGGCCATTCAGGCTGAGGTGTCGCCTCGGCACATCAGTTTCGTCGAAACGGGACGGACGATTCCCAGCAGCGCGATGGTCCTGCATCTGGCCGAGCAGTTGCGGGTGCCGTTGCGGGAACGCAATCGACTACTGGTCGCCGCGGGGCACGCACCGGTCTTCCGGGAGCAGCCCCTGCACGATCCCGATCTGGCCCGAGCTCGGGAGACCGTCCAGCAGGTGCTGCTGGGGCACGAGCCCTATCCGGCGCTCGCGGTGGACCGTCGATGGAATCTGTTGCTGGCCAACAGTGCCGTCGACGTATTCCTGCACGGAGCCGACCCGGCGCTGCTGGAGCCGCCGATCAACATGATGCGATTGGGACTGCATCCGGGCGGGCTGGCGCCGAGGATTCGCAATCCGGACCAGGTGCGCGGGTATCTGTTGCCCCGGCTCGCCCACCAGGCCGCACGCACGGGAGATCCGCAGCTGCACGCGTTGTACGCGGAACTGGCGGAGTTCGGCCCCGCGCACGAGCCTCAGCCTCCGGACCCCACCGAGATCGCCCTGCACATCCGGCTCGAACATCGCGGGACAGAGCTGTGCTTGATCAACACGGTCACAACCTTCGGCGCGGCGTTCGACATCACGCTGGACGAGATCGCCGTCGAAGCCTATTTCCCCGCCGATCTCGCGACCCGCCGGTTCTTCCAGACGAGCGCAACGACCGACGATCCGCGATAGCCGAACCCACCCGAGACTCCGGCCCGCCCGCCGAGGCGGCTGATACTCTCCGCTGCATGCCTGTGATCGTTGCCACCATCACCCCGAAGCCCGACAAATTCGACGAGGTCGCGGAACTCCTGACCCGTCTCATCCCGGAGGTCCACAACGAGGACGGGTGTGAGCTCTACGCCCTGCACCGGGGCAAGGACCGCTTCGTGTTCATCGAGAAGTGGCGCGACATGGCGGCCCTGGGCGCGCACGGCGCCGGGCCGAGCCTCAAGGCGTTGAACGAAGGACTCGAAGGCCTGGTCACCGGCTCGCTGGACGTCCAGGTTCTCGAAGCAGTCCCCGCAGGCGACCCGGACAAGGGCGCCCTCTAACCATTCCCTCGCGCCGCGCGGTGGCCGGACCGCGCGGCGTTTGTCATGCGCTCACCCCTCGCTGCGAGGCCCCGCTATCGCAGCCGCGACGATCGTTTCGAGCTCGGCGCCGATACGGTCGAGCGCTCTGGTGCTGCGCTCGGCGCGGCACATCGCCACACTCCCCTCGACGGCGGCGACGGTCAGCGTGGCGATACGCTCGGCGTCGGCGTCATCGGCTCCTTGGTCGCGCAGCGACGCGCTCAGCAGTTCGATCCATCGAGCGAAGGCGGCGGCCGCTGCTTCGCGAGGGCCTTCCTCGACGTCGGCGAGCTCTTCGACCGACACCGCCAGCACAGGACATCCGGCCCGGAAATCGTTGTCCACCAGAATCTTTCGCCACGTGGCGAGGAACGCACGTAATCCTTCGACCGGTCCGTTGTCGAGCTCGCGGACCAGCAGCATGGCGGTCAGGTCACCGGCGAAGGTGACGGCCTCGGTGGCCAGCTGCGTCTTGCCACCGGGAAAGTAGTGGTACGTCGACCCCAGCGGCGCGTGGGCGTATTTGGCCAGTTCGCGCACACTGGTGGCGTTGAGGCCGCGCCGCCGGATCATATCGGCCGCGCCGGCCACCAACTTCCGGCGTGCATCCTGAGATTCCACCACCCTAGCTCCTTGTCTATAACGCCCGTCATATAGTAGCGTGCGCCGATTATAACGGTCGTTATAAGCCGTTTCCCGAAGCGAAGGAGCACATCGATGCCGATGATCCACCTGACCGTGCCCGCCGGAGCCCTGTCCGGCCCGGCGCGCGACGAGCTGTTGCGATCACTTCCGACGACGCTGCTGAAGTGGGAAGGAGCGCCGGACACCGCGTTCTTCCGAGCGCAGGCGTGGTGCCGCGTCGAGGACGTGGCCGCCGGCGGATTCGCCGCACTCGAAGACGACCTGCCGCACTTCCGGGTGGATGTGACCGTTCCCGAAGGCGGCCTGTCGCCACGCCGCAAAGCCGGACTCGTCACCGACGTCACCGAGCAGGTGCTCACCGCGGCCGGTCTCGCCGACGGCGACGCCTGGCGGGTGTGGGTACTGATCCACGAACAACCGGAGGGCACCTGGGGCGCCGGCGGAAGCATCGTGAAATTCAAGGAGCTGGCCGCGCTCGCACAGGGACAGCGCGACAATGCGTGAGCTGCAGTTCATCCGAGCCGGTCGGCTGGAGTGGCGGGAACGGCCCGCACCGGCGCTGCGCGATGCGCGCGACGCGCTGGTGCGCCCGATCGTGGCGGGCCGATGCGACGGCGACACCCTGCCGATTCACCGGCATGTGTCCCGGGCCATGCAGTTCGGCATCCGGGCGGGGCTGATCGATCCGGTCGTGGGCAGTATCTGCGGGCCGGTCCCGTTCCGGGGCCCGTTCGGCATCGGGCACGAATGCGTCGCCGAGGTCGTCGAGGTCGGCGCGGACATCCCGACCCTGCGTCGCGGTGACCTGGTCGTGGTCCCGTGGGCGATATCGTGCGGCGAATGCCGTGAATGCCGACTGGGACTGACCGCGAAATGCTCCATCACGCGCACCTCCACCCTGGCGGCGTTCGGATTCGGCCCGGCGAGCGGCCCCTGGGGTGGGATGGTCGCCGACCTGCTACGGATCCCGTTCGCCGACCACATGCTCGTTCCGCTTCCGGCCGGCGTCGACCCGCTGCGAGTCGCGGCCGCCAGTGACAATCTCGCCGACGCCTGGCGATGTGTGATTCCGGGTCTGCGTATTCGGCCCGGCGGAAAGGTCCTGGTGCTCGGTGGCGCGGCACAGAGCATCGGGCTGTACGCGGCCGGGCTGGCGGTCCGGCACGGCGCGGAGGTCGTCGACTATGTCGATCATCGGCGCGAGCGGCTCGACATCGCCGAAAAGCTCGGCGCCAGAGCGCATTCCACGACGGCGAAGGGCAAGATCCGGCGCACCGACATTCCCCGCCGCGATTACGACATCGCCGTGGAAGGCACATCCACGGCCGCGGGCGTCGACGCCGCGCTGCGCTCACTGGCACCGGGCGGCTTCTGCCGGCCCGTCGGCTACTACCTACCGGTCGGCACCAAGGTTCCGCTGATGCACATGTACGCCAACGACGCCACCGTGAGTATCGGAGTCTCCCATGTCCGGCCGATCCTGCCGGATCTCCTGGATTTCGTTGCCCGGCACGACTTCCCCGCCGAAACGGTCACCACGCTCACGGCCGACTGGGACGACGCGCCCGAGGCGTACACCGCGCACACCACCAAACTGGTCCTGCACCGCGCACCGCTCCATGCCGCGGCGGACGGAGCCGCGCACGGTGGTCCGGCAGCGTAACCGGACCTCGGTCCCGGGCCGCTATCGGCAGCGGCCCGGGCCGAACCTCAGACCCGTTCCTTGGAGCGCGTCCGCACGCGCAGCGCGATCGGCTTCTGGGTTTCGGCGAAGAAGTCGTTGCCCTTGTCGTCGACCACGATGAAGGCCGGGAAGTCTTCGACGTCGATCTTCCAGACCGCTTCCATGCCGAGTTCCGGATATTCGAGGACCTCGACGTTCTTGATGCAGTCCAGAGCGAGGCGGGCGGCCGGGCCGCCGATGGAGCCGAGGTAGAAGCCGCCGTGCTCCTTGCACGCCTTGGTCACCTGCGCCGAGCGATTGCCCTTGGCGAGCATGACGAACGAGCCGCCCGCGGCCTGGAACTGGTCGACGTAGGAGTCCATGCGGCCCGCGGTGGTCGGCCCGAACGAGCCCGACGCGTAACCCTCGGGAGTCTTGGCGGGGCCGGCGTAGTAGACGGCCATATCGCGCAGGTACTGCGGCATCGGCTCGCCGGCGTCGAGGCGCTCCTTGATCTTGGCGTGCGCGATGTCGCGGGCCACCACCAGCGGACCGGTGAGCGAGAGCCGGGTCTTCACCGGGTACTTCGACAGCTCCGCGCGGATCTCCGACATCGGCCGGTTGAGGTCGACCTTCACCACGTCGCCGCCGAGGATCTCGTCGGTCTGCTCCGGAAGATATTGCGCCGGTTCGCGTTCCAGCTGCTCGAGGAACACACCCTCGGGGGTGATCTTGGCCAGCGCCTGGCGGTCGGCCGAACACGACACCGCGATCGCGACCGGGCAGCTCGCGCCGTGGCGAGGCAAACGGATCACCCGCACGTCGTGGCAGAAGTACTTACCGCCGAATTGTGCGCCGATCCCGAAGGACTGGGTCAGCTTGAAGACCTCCTCCTCCAGCTCCAGATCCCGGAAGCCGTGCGCGGCCATCGAACCCTCGGTCGGCATGGTGTCCAGATAGTGCGCGGAGGCGTATTTCGCTGTCTTCAAAGCGAATTCGGCGCTGGTGCCGCCGATGACCACGGCCAGGTGGTACGGCGGGCAGGCGGCGGTGCCCAGCGAGCGGATCTTCTCGTCGAGGAATTCCAGCATCCGGGTGGGGTTCAGGATGGCCTTGGTTTCCTGGTAGAGGAACGACTTGTTCGCCGAACCGCCACCCTTGGCCATGAACAGGAACTTGTAGGCCGGATGCGCGGGATCGCCTGCGGTGGAATACAACTCGACCTGCGCCGGCAGGTTCGATCCGGTGTTCTTCTCGTCCCACATGGTGATCGGCGCCAGCTGCGAATACCGCAGGTTCAGCTTGGTGTAGGCGTCGAACACGCCGCGTGAGATCCATTCCGCGTCGTCCGCGCCGGTGAGCACGCCCTCGGACTTCTTGCCCATCACGATGGCGGTGCCGGTGTCCTGGCACATCGGCAGGATGCCGCCCGCGGAGATGTTGACGTTCTTGAGCAGGTCCAGCGCGACGAAGCGGTCGTTACCGGAGGATTCCGGATCGTCGATGATCTTGCGCAGCTGGGCCAGGTGCGCCGGGCGCAGGTAGTGGCTGATGTCGTGCATCGCCTCGGCGGTCAGCATCCGCAGCACGTCGGGGTCGACCTGCAGGAAGGTGCGTCCGCCCGCTTCGAATGTGCTGACGCCCTCGGTGGTCAGCAACCGGTAGGGGGTCTCATCGGCTCCGGTGGGAAGCAGATCCGAATAGCGGAACTCAGGCGCGGTCACGAATCGCACTCCTTGTGTGTCTGCGGGTGCACTCGGCCGGCGGGAGAACCGCTCGCGGCCGAAACAACGCTCCGACTCTAATCAGCACACCGCGTCACACCGAGGTCAGGCCAGCCTAATCTTCATTGCCGAGCACAAAGGTTGCACCTTCAATGCGGTGGGTGTAGGTGTCGATCCGATACCGCGATCTCGGGTATGCCGACAGCGGGAAGGCAATACCATGACCGACGCAGAACCCTGGAGAGGAATCGTGACCGAACCCCGTTGGCTCGACGATCTCGAAACGCGTGCGTGGCTCGGCTTCGTCTTCACCCGTGATCTCATCGCCGCCGCCGTCGGCCGCGACTCGCTGCGCGCCTCGAATCTCACCTACGTCGAGTACACGGTGCTGGCCCGGCTGGCCGACGCCACCGACCACCGGCGCAGCTTCGCCGAACTGGCCTCGGTGCTGGAATGGTCGCAGAGCCGGCTCTCCCACCAGATCACCCGCATGGAGAAGCGCGGGCTGGTCGCCCGCGAGGCCATCCCCGACGATGCCCGCCGCACCGCCGCCGTACTCACCCCGAAGGGTGCGGAAGTGCTGGCCACCGCCGCTCCCGCCCATGTCGAGAGCGTGCGGCGGCATATGATCGACGTCCTCGACCGCGACCAGCTGGCCGCACTCGCCGACATCTACGACACGTTGCTCACTCATCATCGCGCGCCGGACCCGGGCGTCGAGGCCTGCATCGACCACAGCGGCGCCCTGCCCCGCGAACCCAGTCCGCAGCCGGGCTGATGGGGTGGCCGAGCACACACCTCCGCGACATGTTTCGATTGTTCGCCAGCGGGTATCGAGTGAGACTAGGCTCGACTGCGGCTTCTCGACGGCAGCCACGCGCGAGCGACCCCGACGAACCGACCTCCCTTAGGAAAGGGGCACGAGTTTTCATGTCCGACGTGTCCATCGGCCTCTCTCCGGATTCGATACCGGCGGGTCCGGTCGAGAATCTGCTGCCGCAACTGGTCGAACATCTGCGCCAGAATCGCACTGAGCTACGTGAGGAATGGGCACGTCGTATCGGGGATGCCGCACTGCTGACCGCGATGACCCCGGAGGAGATCTTCTCCGAGGCCACCTCCATCTACGACAACTACGTCGAGGCGCTGCAGACCGGTAGCGTCGAGGCGCTGCAGGCCTACGCCCGCGACCTGTCCGAACGCATCATCCCGCGAGGCGTCGAAACCGACGAGGTCGTCGGCATCGTGCTGCTGCTGCGAGATGTGCTCGCGCGCAGCCTGTTCGAGAAGTACCAGTCCGACTTCGAACTGCTCAAGCGGGTGCTCGACGCCTACGAGCCCGCGGCCAACCGGATCGCCAACACCGTGGCCATCTCGTTCGTGCAGGAGCGCGAGCGCGTCATCCGCCAGCAGCAGGAAGCCATCCGCGAGCTGTCGACGCCGGTGCTGCAGGTGCGTGAGCAGCTGCTGATTCTGCCGATCATCGGCGTGCTGGACAGCCAGCGCGCCCGGCAGCTCACCGAACAGCTCCTGCGCGCGATCCGCGCCAACCGCGCCAAGGTGGTCGTCATCGACATCACCGGTGTCCCGATGATCGACTCCACGGTCGCCAACCACCTGGTGCAGACCGTCGACGCGTCGAATCTGATGGGTGCCAACGTCATCATCACCGGCCTCTCGTCGGAGATCGCGCTCGCGCTGGTCACCATCGGCCTCGATCTGACGAAGATGAACGCGGTCGGTGACCTACAGGGTGGTATCGAGGAGGCCGAGCGATTGCTCGGCTACGAGATCTCGAGACTCACCGACCGCGACGGACGGTAGTCAAGGCGTCTCATGCCGGTACCCATTCTGAAGCAGGGCACCTACCTGATCGCGTCCGTGCAATCGGCTCTCACCGACGCCGATACCGAACGCCTGCAGGACGACTTGATGACCTACGTCAGCAAGTACCGTGCCCAGGGAATCATCGTCGACGTCACGGCCATCGACGTCATGGACTCCTTCGCCGCGCGCTCCCTGCGTACCATCGCGCACATGACCAAGCTGCGGGGGGCGGAGACGGTGATCGTCGGTCTGCAGCCCGAAGTGGCGTTCGCGATGGTCCAGCTGGGTCTGACCTTCGAAGGCATGCACACGGCTCTGGACCTCGAGGAGGGGCTGGCCTGGCTCAACAGACAGTTGCCCAACGGCCGGCGAAGCGGTCGGTGATCGTGGCCTCCGACAACGTGGTGATAGCGGTGAAGGTGTCGGGCGACATCGTGACCGCGCGACAGGCAGGGCGGGAGCTGGCTACCGAGCTGGGTTTCACGTTGACCGACATCACCATGATTTCCACGGCCATCTCCGAAATCGCCCGCAATATCACGAGTTACGCCGGAACCGGTGAGATCCGGGTCGCGGTGCAGGAGCGCGACGGCCGCCGGGCACTGGTCGTGCAGGCCCAGGACCAGGGGCCGGGTATCCGGGACATCCCCCGGGCGCTGGAGGACGGCTACTCCACCGGCCGCGGACTCGGGCTGGGATTACCCGGCGCGCGACGGCTGATGGACGGATTGATCGTGGAGTCGGCGCCCGGACAGGGAACGCTGGTGGAGATGTGGAAGTGGGTACCCACCGGTGCATGAGGACGGATCCGTCGGCACTGTCGAATGGGCGGTGGCGGGCCGCGCACTGCCGGGACAGCGCGTCTCCGGTGATCGGTCGGTCGTACTCGACGCCGGCGACGGTTCGGTGCTGTTCGCGGTGCTCGACGGGCTGGGGCACGGGGCCGCGGCCGCCGACGCCGCCGACCGGGCCGCGCAGGTCCTCGCCGACAATCGCGCCGAACCGCTCGACGTGCTGATGGTGCTGTGTCATCGCGCGATGGCCGACACCCGGGGTGCGGCGGTCTCGCTGGTGCTGTTCACCGGCGACGACGAACTGCAGTGGCTCGGGGTCGGCAACGTCGAATCCCGGGTGGTCGCCATCGGCCCCGGCAAACCCGCGGTGCGGGCGACAGCGCTGCTGACCGGGGGCATCGTCGGCTATCTGCTGCCGCCGAATCTGCAGACCCAGACCGTGGCGATCCGGCCCGGCGACGTGCTGGTGATGTCGACCGACGGCATCGTCAGCGATTTCGTCGACACCCTGGATCTGGCGCGGCCGACCACCGATATCGCCGACGACATCCTGCGCCATCACGTCAAGGACACCGACGACGCGCTGGTGCTGGCCGCGCGCCACCGCGGTCCGATCGCGGGTGCGTCGTGAGCCGGCCGAGCCGGCCGACGAGCGCACCACGGGTGCGGCCATGAGCGCGGTGCTGGCCGCATTCCGCGAGGCGTATGCGAATGCGCTTCGGCTGCACATGGATTCACCCACCCAGAACACCCTCGCCGAAGGGTACGAACTCGGCCGGCGCGCACTCGTCGAGGGCGTGAGCATTCTGGATCTGACCGAGCACCACTTCCGGTTGCTCGACGAACAAGGTCTGATCGCCGGCCCCGCGGCGCAGCACCTCGACGGTGATGCCGCGCAGCGCGCGCAGGCGGCGCTGGAATTCCTGCTGCAGACTCTCGCCGCGCTCGATGTCGCGACCCGCGGATTTCTCGACAGCACCCGCAGCTACGAATTGCAGCGGTTGCGGGCCGAGGATCTCGAGGGCCGCGATGCCTTCTGCACCGCACTGGTGGAGTCGCTGCAGGACGGCTTCTTCGTCGCCGCCGACGACGGAACCATCACCGAGGTCAACTCGTCCTTCGGCGCGCTGACCGGATACGGGCCCGACTCCGCCCCCTATCCACTGCCGCATCCGTGGACCGACGACGATTCCGCGGCGGACCATCCTGCGCTGGGCACCGAGGCCGCGCGCTTCGTGATGCCGGCGCGCCACCGCGACGGGCGGCGGGTGTGGCTGGCGGTCAGCACCAACTCGTTGCGCAATCCGGAAGACGACGAGCGACTCTTCGTGGGCACCATCCGCGATGTGACCGCCGAACACGACGCACAGGCCCGCGACCAGGCGGTCTCGCGGCTGGCCACCGCCGTCGGCGCCGCCACCACGGTCGCTGAAGTGCTGTCGGTGGGTCTCGAGGAACTGCGCCGGGCCATCGGCGCGGAAACCGCCGTGGTGTCGATGTGGGCGAATCGCCAGACCGCGCCGGAGTTGTACGTCTCGGGCCCGGTGGCCGGCGGCGACGCCGTCTCCCGGCAGGTGATCGACGCGCGGGCGCGGGCGCTGCTGGACCGGACCCGGATGCGGCCGCATCGCGCCATGTTCGCCATCCCCGAGGGCGTGGCGAGTTCCGAGGGCATCGTGGCGCCGCTGGGCGAAACCGGCGATGCCGCACTGTGGGTGCGCTTCGCCGCGCCGCGGGCGATCAGTTCCGGTGACTGGGCGCTGTTCTCACTGCTCGTCGGCCATCTCAGCCTGGCGGTGCAGCGCGCTCGCAACTTCGATCAGGCGCGCTCGACCTCGCTGACGCTGCAGCGCGCCATGCTGGGTCCGATCGAACTGCCGCCCGGTTTCGCGGTGCACTACGAACCGGCGCTGCCCCCGCTCGAGATCGGCGGCGACTGGTACGACGTGGTGCAGTTGCGCGACGGCACCCTGGGCATCGTGGTCGGCGACTGCGTCGGCCGCGGTCTGTCCGCGGCGGTGGTGATGGGCCAATTGCGCACCGCCGCACAGGCTTTGCTGCTGCGCGGCGCCGGGCCCGCTCAGTTGCTGGCCGAACTGGACGCGGTGGCCGCCCGCATTCCCGGCGCCATGTGCACGACGGTCTGCGCCGCCATCCTCGATCCGGTGCGCGGGCTGGTGCGGTACTCGAGCGCCGGGCATATGCCGCCCGTGCTGGCGGCGCCCGGTCACACCGGCCGGCTGCTCGAAGGCGGCCGCGCGGTACCGCTGGCCACCTTCGACATCCCGAACCGGCCCGAGGCGACCACCGCGCTCGAACCCGGCTCGACGCTGGTGTTGTTCACCGACGGCCTGGTCGAGCAGCGCGGCATCGATATCGACATCCGGTTCGACCAGATCGCCGACGAATTGTCCGGCGCCGCATCGCAACTGCCGCGCGAGGTGGCCGACGCGGTGCTGTCGCGGCTGCGCCCCGACGCGGGCTACGACGACGATATCGCGATGGTGGTCTACCGCCAGCCGCCCCGGCCACTGCACCTGGACATACCCGCCGAACCCGCACGGCTCTCGGGTGCGCGCCGCGCGCTGACGTCGTGGCTGTCCGCAGCCGCCGTCGGTCACGACCTCGCCGCCGATCTGGTCGCCGCCGCCAACGAGGCCTGCACCAACAGCATCGAGCACGCCTATCCCCCGGGCACCTCCGGCCACGTGACAGTCACCGCCGCCCATGTGCGCGGCGCGGTCTGCCTGGAGATCGTCGATTCCGGGGCGTGGCGGCCGCAGCCCGAGGATCCGGGCACCCGCGGACGCGGCCTGTCGATGATGCGCGCTCTCGCCGACGACGTGGAGATCGAGCAGACCGAGTCGGGCACGCGAGTGCGGCTGACCGCGAAATTGCCCCTGGTGACGTTCTCGGCGGCGAGCAGGGTCTGAGCAGGCCGGTCCGCGAACCGTACGGCCGTGGCCGACCAGCCCCGCGTCGACCCTTCGGTGCCCGATCAGCGCATGGACCGCACCGCGTTCCGCGTCTCGATACCGAGCAGGCCGAGGGCGAAATCCGCGTACTCGGTGGCGATCTGCTCAGGAGTGGCGGGCCCTTCGAGCCGGAACCATTGCGGCAGTGACGTACACATCGTGGCGATGGCGCGCCCGGCCACCCGCGCGTGGGCGGCGGTCAGGTTCGCCTCCGCCAGCGCGGTATCGATGTCCTCGTCGAGGCGATACTGAATCTCGTTGCGGGAGGCGGCGATTCGACGGCGATTGTCCGGTGTGAGGCTGCGCATCTCGCTGGCGCCGATGAAGGCCAGCTCGCGGCGATGGGTGTGGAACAGGGCGAGAGCCTCGACCACGCGGATCAGCCGCTCGCGGCCACCGATCACCTCGCCGCGCGCCGCCCGTGTGCGCCAATGCAATTCGTCCATGGTGAGGTCGAGGGCGCGGACGAGAAGCTCCTGTTTGTCCCGGTAGTGGTGATAGACGCCGGGCACACTCATTCCGGCGCGGTGGGCGATCGATCGCATGGTGGCGCCGTGATATCCGGTCTCGACGAAGGAATCGATCGCGGCGGCCAAGACGGGATCGATGTCCAGCGGCGGGAACTCACGCCAGGCGCGAGGCGCATCCGTTTCGGAAACGCCGGCCGTGCGAACACGCGGGCGTGGCGGCGGCGCGGGAGTTTCGCCGATCAGCCACGCGACGGTGGTGCCGAGCGCCGCGGCCACGGCGCGCAGCCGGGCGATCGAGACGCCCGTCTTGTCGTTCTCGACGGCGCTGAGTGTGGCCGGACTGACACCGATCCGTTCCGCTGTCGTGCGCAACGAGAGCCCGGCAGCGGTTCTCGCCTGCCGCACCCGGCTGCCCACACCCTGTCGATCTCGCTCGGCACTATCCATGATGTTCAGGATAACTGAACAGCGCCAGCGGGCGCAGAACACCGAATTGACAGGCTTTATCGTGTCATGCGAGTCTGCATGACAGGTTATTGCCGAGCGATCGTTCGGCGACTGAGATCGAGGAGTGGACCGTGGCGATCGAGCTGTCCCTGCCGCCCGAGGTACACGAGCTGGCCGAACGTACCCGCGCCTTCATCCGCGACCGGGTGCTGCCGCTCGAGGATGCGCACGACGGCGACATCACCGCCGCCGGTGGCGACACCTTCCGCGTCGAGCTACAGAAGGCCGCCCGCGAGGCGGGTGTGTTCGCGCCGCACGCGCCGATCGAATACGGCGGCCACGGCCTCGGGATGTCGGACCGCGCACCCGTCTTCGAGGAGGCCGGCTATTCGCTGTTCGGCCCGACGGCGCTGAATATCGCCGCCCCCGACGAGGGCAATGTGCACATGCTCGCGCATATCGCGAACCCCGAGCAGAAGCAGCAGTACCTCGCGCCGCTCGCGCACGGCGACGTGCGCTCCGCCTTCGCGATGACCGAACCGGCGCCCGGCGCGGGCTCCGATCCGTCCGCGCTGGCCACCCGCGCGGTCCGCGCCGACGGCGGATGGCGGATCAACGGCCGCAAATGGTTCATCACCGGCGCCGACGGCGCGGGCTTCTTCATCATCATGGCCCGCACCTCGGGAGAGCCGGGCCAGCGCGGCGGCGCGACCATGTTCCTGGCGCCGGCCGAGACTCCCGGCATCCGGGTCGGACGCCATCTCGACACACTGGATCGGTCGATGGTCGGCGGGCACTGCGAGGTGTTCTTCGAGGATCTGCTGGTTCCCGAGGAGGCCGTCCTCGGCGAGGTAGACCGCGGCTTCGAATACGCTCAGGTCCGCCTCGGCCCGGCCCGCATGACGCATGTGATGCGCTGGCTCGGCGCCGCCCGCCGCGGACACGACGTCGCGGTAACGCACGTGGCCCGGCGCGAGGGCTTCGGCTCGCGACTGGGTGATCTCGGCATGGTACAGAAGATGATCGCCGACAACGAGATCGATATCGCCGCCACCCGCGCACTGCTCACCCGCGCGTGCTGGGAACTCGACCGCGGCGAACCGGCCGCCAACGCCACCTCGATCGCGAAAACCTTTGCGGCCGAGGCCATTTTCCGGATCGTCGACCGCAGTATGCAGATGTGCGGCGGTCTCGGCGTGTCGGGTGATCTCCCGCTGGCGCGGCTCTCGCGTGAGGTGCGTCCCTTCCGCATCTACGACGGACCATCCGAGGTCCACCGGTGGGCTATCGCGAAACGTGCGGTCGGCGCCGCGAAGCGGGCATTGCGAGCAGCCGAATGAGCCTGCCCGGAATGGATGTCGCCGCGCTCGACCGGTTCCTGCGCGAGCAGGGCGTCGACGTGCGCGGTGAGCTGCGTGTGGAGCTGATCAGCGGCGGCCGTTCGAATCTGACCTTCGTCGCCGCCGACGAGGCGTCGCGGTGGGTGGTGCGCCGCCCGCCGGTCGCGGGCCTCACCCCGTCCGCGCACGATATGGCCCGCGAGTTCACGGTGACCCACGCCCTGCGCGAATCGGCTGTGCCCGTGGCGAAGACGGTCGCCTTCGACGCCGACGGCGCCACACTCGGCGCGCCCATGACCGTCGTGGAATTCGTCGACGGCACCGTCATCCGCGATCAGGACGACCTCGCCGCCCTCACCGACACCCAGATCGACGCCGCCGTCGACGAGCTGGTGCGTGTACTGGCCGAGCTGCACGCCGTGGATCCGAACGCGGTCGGACTCGAGAAATTCGGTCGCCCGGACGGATTCGTCACCCGGCAGGTGAATCTGTGGGCCTCGCAGTGGGAACGGGTGAAGACCCGCGAACTTCCCGACGTCGCGGCCCTGCACACCGCGCTGGCCGCGGCGGTGCCCGGCCGGTCGGCGGCCTCGATCGTGCACGGCGACTTCCGGATCGACAACACCATTCTCGATGTGCGCGATCCCGGTCGGGTCCGCGCCGTCGTCGACTGGGAACTGTCCACCCTCGGCGATCCGCTGACCGATGTGGCGTTGATGTGCGTGTACCGGGCGCCGATCTTCGATCTGGTGCTCGGTTCGCCGGCCGCGTGGACCAGCGACCGTATGCCCGGCGCCGACGATCTCGCCCATGCCTATGCCCTCGCGTCGGGCCGCGATCTCGGGGACTGGGGCTTCTATCTCGCCCTGGCCAATTTCAAGCTCGGCGTTATCGGCGAAGGCATCACCCACCGCGCGCTGCGGGGCTCGGACGCCGGCTCCGCCGCCGAACGCGCGGCCGAGGCGACACCGGAATTCATGGCCGCCGGCCTGCGCGCACTGAAAGGAGTCCGGAAGTGACCGGAAATCGGAAGTCCGCCCTGATCAGCGGGGCGTCCCGCGGTATCGGGCTCGGCATCGCGAACAGGCTTGCCGAACAAGGCTATTCGCTCACCGTCACCGCGCGTGACGCCTCGCGCCTCGACGAGGTTGCCGCGCAGCTGCGGGCGGCCGGCGCCACCGACGTCGTCGCCGTGGCCGCCGATATGTCCGACACCGACGGCGTCGAGCGGGTGCTGGCCGAGCATGCGCACCGATTCGGCACCCTGTCGGCGCTGATTCTCAACGCGGGGGTCGGCACCGCCGGTCCGGTCGCCGACACGTCCATGCGGCGCTTCGACAAAACCCTCGCGGTCAATCTGCGTGCGCCGCTGCAACTCATCCAGGGCGCGTTGCCGATGCTGCGCGCCGCCGCCGCGGCCGCGCCCGACCGCGGCGCGAAAGTGATTGCGCTGTCGTCGATCACGGGTGTCTACGCCGAAACCGGACTCGCCGTCTACGGCGCGGCCAAGGCGGCACTCATCTCCCTGATCGCCACCCTCAACGCCGAGGAATCGGGTAACGGCATCAGCGCTACCACCCTCGCCCCCGGCTATGTCGACACCGATATGAGCGCGTGGATCCACGACCGCATCCCGCCGGAGCGGATGCTCGCCGTCAGCGACATCGTCGAAATGGTCGATGCCCTGCTGCGGTTGTCGTCGCGAGCGGTGGTCCCGAACATCGTTGTGTCCCGCGCGGGAAGCGACGCCTACCGCGCATAGCGACCTCGCTGCCGCCGGATTCCGGTCCGGCGGCAGAATCCGCGACTGCGGGTGGAAATCTTCGATATCGGCGCGGTCGTCTACTTTCTACGCAAGGTGATCTGGATCGTTCCGGATTCACCTCGCTCGTTCGCCGAGAATTAGCTGCCGCTCCCCCCGCAAATCTCGACATTCCAGCGAGCAACGCGCCGACGATCGCCCCCAGAAGTGAGTACTCACTTCGCCTCGGGGGCGGACATGATGCGGCGATGTAGATGACCTCATCGCCCCTCTCGCGGGAACACGACAGACATCAAGATCATCTGAAAAACAGCGACGACGTCGCCGAATCCCCCGCCGCACCCAGCAAACACCACCGGACGAGCGCGCCTGTCAACCCCCGGACACGGGTTTGCCCGCCCCGGAGTTCGGGAAATACCTTCTGAGTTTGCTAGGTATTCGCGGGTCTGTCCGCGAGAGGTACAGCGGCGGAACTAACCGGCACCAGCTCGCCGGTGGTTCCGATTGCGGACGACGCGAGGAGGACCGCCATGAGTTTTCTGGCCCTCGGCTTTCTGCGCACGGAGGTGTCCCACCTGCAGCAGGAGTGGGATGCGGCGCAGATACGTTGTCTGGCAAGACGTTTGGGTTACACGCTGTCGGAAACGGTCGCATTCGGCGATCGCACCGACAATCCGGTGCAGTTCCTGATCGGCGCGGCGATCACCCACGATGCCGAAGCGGTGATCGTGCCCAGTCTCGAGCACTTTCCCGACGCCATCGTGCCCGCCGAACTCGTCGAGGTCACCGATGTGATCACCGTCAGGCCCGAGCGCACCTACGCGCGCTGGCCCCTCGGGGAGACGCCCGGCGCCGGCGGTGCGAACTGACTCGTCAGACCGCTTGCGCCGCACCAGCCAGACCGCGGCCACCGCGCCCGCCGCCGTCACGCCGATCGCCGGTAGCGGGATCTGCTTGACGACCTGCGCGGCCCGGTCCGCATTGTCCTGAGGGGACCGGGCACCGCGGTGCAGCCGCTCGCGGGTGCGACCGGGCACGTCGAGCTTGTCGCTCAGCGCCTGCACCGTTCGGCCCAGTTCCTCGCGCGTCAGATCCCGGTCGTAACGCAACGCTTCCGGATCGGAAGGGATGTTCATCGCCGAGTCCTCTCCTTGATGACGGCAACATCTTCCCGGACATTCGCGGCGGCATCCTCCGGTATCGGCGGACTCCCCTTGCGGATGCTCGTCCGCCCGAGGAGACCGAGGACGCCGGCGACCACGGCCAGCGCGCCGGCCACGATCAACGCGGCCGCCCATGCGGGCAACACCAGCGCCAGACCCAAGATCGCCGCCGCGACCAGCGCGCCGATGACCGCGAGCCCCAGCACGGCGGCGGCACCGACGAGTCCGGCGCCGGCTCCCAGCCGTTTGGCCTTGCCCTGCGCCTCGACGACGGCGAGTTTCGCCTCCTCACGGACCAGCCGGCTCAGTTGCTCCGTGGTGGTGCCGACCAATTCGGCCACCGACGCCGTCTCCGGCGCTCGGCCGTTCTCGATATGCGCCATGACCAACCACTCCTCCGGGCGCCGATCGAATCGGGCGACCTCGCTCCGCCCGCGAGCGAACCGCCTCTCCGGTTGTGCTCGCGATACCCGGGAAATCCGCGATAACACCTCCGGCGGGGCGCACGGGCGCGGGATTCCGCGTGCGTCGCACGGTTAACTCCTTGCGCCGGAAAGCAATTGCCCGGCCGGAGAGAGTCTCGGGTACCCAGCAGGTAGATTGACAACCGTGACCAATACTTCCGGAGACGCGTATCCCCTCGCCGACGCGATGACCACCTCGGTCAGCGTGCACGACGATGCGACCGTGCTCACGGTGGCCGGCGAGGTCGACCTGGCGACCGCTCCCGCACTGGAGAGTGCGATCGAGGCGACCCTCGGCGGTAAACCCGCGGCGCTGATCATCGACCTGTTGCAGGTGAGTTTCCTGGCCTCGGCCGGTATGGCCGCGCTGGTGGCCGCTCATCAGCGGGCCGGCTCCGCCACGAGCATCGTCCTGGTCGCCGAGGGACCGGCCACCAGCAGACAGCTCAAACTGACCAATCTCGATCAGGTATTCGCCCTGCACCCGACCCTCGACGCCGCGCTCGCGGCGCTGCACCAGGGCTGATCCGGAGACCGAGTGCCCAGGGACCGAGTGCCCAGGGACTGAGCGGCCAGGGCCGGCAGCCCGGAAGCGGACTGCCGGCCACGCCGGTCAGACCAGCTCGCGCAGCTGTTCGATCAGCTTCACCCGTTCCGGCGCGGTCGCGGCGAGCGGAACCACGTTCAGCACCGTGACCCCGGCCTCCCGGAACGCCGCCACCCGCTCCTTGACGAAGCCCGCCGAACCGATCAGCGAGATGTCGCGCACCAGATCGTCGGGCACGACCTTGGCGGCCTCGTCCTTCTTCCCGGCCAGATACAACTCCTGGATGCGGTCGGCCTCGGCGCCGTAACCGTACTGAGTGGCCAGCGAGTGGTAGAAGTTCTTGCTCTTGGCGCCCATCCCGCCGATGTAGAGGGCCAGATGCGGTTTGACGAACTCCCGCAGCGGCTCCACGTTGTCGCCGATCGCCAGCGCCGGTCCGGCATAGACGTCGAGGTCGCCGAGTTCCGGGTCCCGTTTGGCCTTTCCGGCCGCCAGCGCCTCACCCCACACGTCGCCGGCCTTCTCCGGTAGGAAGAAGATCGGCTGCCAGCCCTCGGCCAGTTCGGCGGCCAACTGCACGTTCTTCGGGCCGAGCGCGGCCAGCAGCACCGGGATACGGTCGCGCACCGGGTGGTTGATCAGCTTCAGCGGCTTGCCCAGTCCGGTGCCGCGTTCGGCGGGCAGCGGGATCGTGTAGTACTTGCCCTGGTATTCCAGGCGTTCGCGCCGCCACACCTTGCGGCAGATCTCCACGACCTCGCGGGTGCGGCCGATCGGCGCGTCGTAGGGCACGCCGTGGAACCCCTCGATGACCTGCGGTCCGGAGGCGCCCAGACCGAGGACGTAGCGGCCGTCGGAGACGTAGTCCAGACCCGCGGCGGTCATCGCGGTGAGCGTGGGCGTGCGGGTGTAGAGCTGCAGAATGCCCGAGGCCAGCTGCACCCGCTCGGTCTTGGCCGCCAGATATCCCAATCCGCTCACCGCGTCGTAGGAGTAGGCCTCGGGCACGAACACGATGTCCAGGCCGGCCCGTTCCAGATCGGCGACCTCGGCCGCGACCTCTTTGAAGCCCCCCGCATAGTTGATGCCCAACCCGATTCGCATCGTATGCAACTCCGTTCATATGCAACCAGTTGCAGTGAGATTATCGCACTGCACCACCCGTCACAAACCGCGATCCGCCGCCGCGGCCGGGGTGGCCTCGGGCTCCATCCTGCACACCGCCCGTACGCCGTCCGCGACAGGGCGGTGCGGCCCGGTCGATGATCGGGCGCGCGGCCCGGTACGGTTATCGGCGTACCGCACGCCGATTCCTCGAAACGGGAGGCCCCGCAGCATGTCTCAGGACACCGCGTCGTCGCCGCACACCACGACGTTCGGAGAGTCGACGATCGGCCGCTACCTGGACGATCTCGCCGCCAAGATCCCCGCGCCCGGCGGCGGTGCGGTCGCGGCGCTGCACGCCGCCCAGGGAGCCGCCCTGGTGGCGATGGTGGCCCGCTACACCACCCGCGCCAAGGACGCCGACAACCGCCCGGCGATCGATCGGATCATCGCGGCGGCCGACGCCGCCCGTGAGCGCGCGCTGGCCCTTGCCGACGCCGACGCCACCGCCTTCACCGCGGTCGGCGCCGCCTACAAGCTGCCCAAGGACACCGACGAGCAGGTCGCGGCCCGCAAGGAGGCGATCGCCTCGGCACTGCTGCAGGCCGCCCGGGTGCCCGCCGCGGTGGTCACCGAAGCCGACGAGGTGCTCTCACTGGCCGCGGATCTGCTGCCGATCGGCAATCCGAACGTGGTCACCGACATCGGCGCCGCCGCCGACGCCGCGCGGGCCGCGGCCGCCAGTTCACAGTTGAATATCGCCATCAACGTCGGCTCGCTCGGCGACCACGAGACCGAGGAGTTCGCACCCGCGCTGCAGCGCATCGAGGAGATCTTCGCTCGTGCGGATGCACTGCACACGGACGTTCTCGCTGCCGTCGTCGGCTGATCGCATTACCACACCCCTCGGCTAAACCTCGGTTTGCCACACCGTAACTGTCGTTACGAAGCGAAAACTATTCCGGCGACCATGATCATCCGGAACTAGGATCGAGGTCCTGATCCACACACCACCTGAGGGGGTGGAGCCATGAGGACCATGATGCGTCATGTATTCCTGGCGACAGTCATAGCAGTACTGGCCGCAGTCACCACGGGCACAGCGGCAGCGGTGCTGGTAACACCACAAACCACATCCGTGGCCTCGATTTCACCGAGCAACGGCGCCGTCGTCGGAATCGCCCATCCGGTCACCGTCCGGTTCACCGCACCCGTCACCGATCGCGCCCGCGCCGAACGATCCGTGCACGTCGGCGACCGGGCCGGGACGTTCTCCTGGGCCGACGACAAGGAACTGGTCTGGAACTCCACCGGATACCTGCCGGCCGATGCGCGATTCACCGTGACCGCCGGCAACGTTCGATCCGAATTCCGGACCGACGGCGGGACCACTGCCGATGCCGACATGTCGGCGCATACGTTCACCGTGTTCATTCCGGGGCAGGCGCCACGGGTCATGCCCGCCTCGATGGGTAAGCCCGGACGCGAGACTCCGGTGGGCACCTTCCCCGTGATAGAGAAGGACCGCACCATCATCTTCGACTCCCGCACCATCGGTATTCCGCTCGACGATCCGGAGGGCTACTACCTGACCGGCGAGTTCGCCGAACGGCTCACCTCGGGCGGCGTCTTCGTACATTCGGCGCCGTGGTCGGTCGGGCAGCAGGGTAATTCGAATGTCAGCCACGGCTGCATCAACCTGGCCCCCGCCGATGCCGAGTGGTACTACGACAACGTGAGTGTGGGCGATCCGGTGACCACCCACTGGTGATCAGCGTGCCGCTTCGGCCGCCTCCACGACGTGCCGCATCAGTAGCGCGGTGGTGACGGGTCCGACACCACCGGGAACCGGACTCAGTGCGGCCGCCCGGCCCTCGACCGAAGCGGCGTCCACATCGCCGACGATGCCACCGTCGGGTCCCTCGTTGGTACCCACGTCGATGACCACAGCGCCCTCGCGCACGTGGTCGCCACCGATCAGCCCAGCCCGCCCGGCCGCCGCGACCACGATATCGGCGGCCGAGGTGACCGCCGGCAGGTCCGTGGTGCGCGAATGGCACACCGTCACCGTGGCATTCTCGGCCAGCAGCAGCTGTGCCAGAGGTTTGCCCACCACATTCGACCGGCCGACGACCGCGACGTGCCGGCCCGCCATCGCGATGTCGTGATGTTTGGCCAGCTCCACCACCGCCTGTGAGGTGGCGGGCGGGAATCCGGGCAGTCCGGCGGCGAGCAGTCCCAGCGACAGCGGGCTGACGCCGTCGACATCCTTGGCTGCGGCGATGGCCGAGCTGACGTCGTTGAGTTCCACGCCCGCGGGCAGCGGCGTCTGCAACATCACCGCGTGCACCGCCGGGTCCTCGCTGAGCTTCGCCAGCGCCTCGCGAATCTCCGCGGCACTCGCTTGCGCTCCGAGATCGGTTGTCTCACAGTCGATTCCGAGTCGTCCGGCCGCGCGCTGCAACGAGTTGACATACCACCCGCTGGCCGGATCGTCGTTGGCCACCACCAGCACCAGGCGGGGGGCGGCCCCGCCTTCGGCCAGTGCGGCGGCGCGGTTCTTCGTCTCGGCGTTGAGGTCGGCTGCGAGTTGTTTGCCGGTCAGCGGTATGGTGTCCACCCGGCCACCCTATCGGGCCGCGTACCAGCGCCCACGGCCGCCGTCACCCGCGCGAATACCGACTCGAGCGGGAGTAAATCCGGGGCCCTCACCGATTCCGGTCGTATGGTGGGCACGGCTGTGCCCATGCCCCACCCACCCAAGCGGGATCCCGCTCGCCCGGAAAGGTGTCGACTGCAGTGAACATCGCCAGACGTGTCAAACATCTTCTCGTCGCGGCCTCGGCGGCCGCGCTGCTGGCCGGACCACTCACCACGACGGCCACGGCCGCCGACGGACCGGCGCCGCTCTACAACTCGGCTCAGGAGAACTTCGTCAACGGCAACGACGCCGCGGGTCTGGCCGACCTGCGCTCGCTGCTGGACGCCACACCCGACGACGCGCAGGCGCTGGCCCTGCAGGGTATCTGGTCGGACTACACCGGCGATCTGCTCACTCGCGAAGCCGCGTTCAACCGGCTGGCGGCCATCGACCCCGGCATGGCCCAGGGGGCCCGCAATCTCATCGGCGCCATCGGCGCGGCCGTGGGCACCCTGCCCAATCCGCTGCCGGCGCTGGTCGGCCCGCAGACCGGCATCGTGGTGCTCGGCTACGGGCTGCTGCCCGACGGCAGCCTGCGCCCCGAACTGGTCAACCGGCTCACCGCCGCGTGGTTGCAGGCGATCGCGGCGCCGATGTCGCCGATCGTGGTGACGGGCGGCAACCCGCAGAACGGAGTACCCGAAGCCGCCGCGATGGCGGGCTGGCTGATCGGCCACGGCATTCCGGCCTCCCGGGTGCTGGTCGAGGACCGCGCCACTTCGACCGTGCAGAACGCGCTGTTCAGCACCCGGATGCTTCAGGACGCCGGTGCGACCAGCGCGGTCGTGGTGACCTCACCGAATCACATCCGCCGCGCGGTGGCCGATTTCATCGTCGCCGGCACCCGCGTGGTGGGGGCGATGACCTCGCTCGATCAGCTGGTGTCGCAGCTGCCGCCGCCGAGCAAGGCCGCCCAGCGCGGCATCTATCTCGACGCCACCCGCACCTTCCTGCTGCCGTCGGCCCGCTAGCCGGCGCACGGAAGATTGTGGTTGACGCCGCGCCGACAATAGTGGGGTGATCGACCCCGAATCCGACGAGTCCGCCACCGATACGATCGTGGCCGACCTGCGCCGCGCCGGATGCGTCTTCGCCGAGGAGGAAGCGGCCCTGCTCCGGCAGGCCGCCTCCTCCCCCGGCGAGCTCTCCGCACTCGTCGCACGTCGCGTCGACGGCATACCGCTCGAATATCTTCTGGGCTGGGCCGACTTTCGCGGCGTGCGGGTGGCGCTCGACCCGGGCGTATTCGTGCCCCGGCAACGCACCGCGTTTCTGATCGACGAGGCCCTCGAACGCACCGCCGCCCGGCCGGGCGATCGGCGCACCGTTGTCGACATGTGTTGTGGCTCGGGCGCGTTGGGCCTGGCCGCGACGACCGCGTTGCGCGCCGGCGGGGTGGAGGTCGAACTGGTCGCCGCCGACATCGACACCGCCGCGGTGGCGTGCGCGCGGCGCAATCTGGAACCGCTGGGCGCGCGGGTCTTCCGAGGTGACCTCTTCGCCGCGCTGCCCGGCGAACTGATCGGGCGCGTGGATCTGATTCTGGCCAACACCCCGTACGTGCCGACCGCGATGATCGCCCGGATGCCGCCGGAAGCCCGCGACCACGAACCCCGCACCGCCCTCGACGGCGGCGCCGACGGACTCGACGTGCTGCGCCGCGTGGCCGATGCCGCCGGGCGGTGGCTGACGGTCGGCGGCTGGGTACTGGTCGAGATCGGCACCGCCCAGATCGACACCGCCACAGCGATCGCCGCGGCCGCCGGACTGCGCCCCGCGATCGCGGAATCGTCCGACTACGGCGCGACGGTGGTATGCGGAACCCGGACGAGCGCCGTGGGCTAGCCGCCGATTCCGCGGCGGAGGTCGTCGGCCGTGCGCAACCGTTCCCGCACCCCCGCCAGGTCGGCCTCGAGTGCGCTGAGATCCGGTTGTGTTGCCGCCGTGGCATAGTCGGCGACTCCCGCCTCGACCGCCGCGACCGCGCGTTCGGCCTGTGCCAGCTGTGCCGTCCGCGCGTCGGAATGCAGCATCGAGATCGCGACCAGGTGGTCGTCGAGAGCCAGGGCGGACTGTTCCAGATCCGCGCGCAGAGTCACCGTTGCCGCCGTGTCGTAGGCCGTCACCGCGCGCAACGCCGTCATCGCATCGCGCAGGCGGCGGTGCAGGCGAGCCTCGGGGTCGTGGGAACGCGCCCATGCGGTCGGCGCGCGAGTGGCCGTACCCGGGACCACCTGATTCTCGGCGGCGATGCGGCGGCGCTGATGGGCCAGGGCCACCGCCCCGATCGCGACGATCCCGCCCACGATCACCACGAGGGCGAGCACGAGCAGTAGCAACACGAACATGTCATCTCCCGTGGTGGACGACGGTGGTGTGGCCGGTGCTGTGATGGTGGGTTCCGCCGCCGTGCCACATCGACAGCGCGACCACCGCGCCGATGATCAGCAGCGTGACGACCGTGACGAACGCGGCGAGTTTGACCTTGCTCCACGGCCGCTGCCCGACGACCTCACCGGTCAGGCCGTTGATGTAGACCCGGAACGGGGTGTTCGCGTAGACCACGGTCAACAGCCAGATCGGCAGCAGAATGTGCTTGTACGCCAGCGAGTTCCAGGTCGAACGCAGGTCGTGGATGTGCTGGCGGTCGCCGCCGATGTCCTCGCGCACGGTCTGCTCGATGACCTGTTCCATCCGCGTCCGGGCGACCGGGAACATCTCCTCGGCGTCGCGATCGTAGGTGCGGGCCAGGTGGCCGGCGACGTACTCGGGCGAATAACCGGTGGCCTCCGCGACCGGCCACGGTTCGAGGTCGGCGACACGGGCGCTGTCGTCGATGTCGTTGGCGAGAATCGGCAGATCGTCGAAGCGGTTGCCGACCTCGCCCATCGCCGGATACCAGCGTATTTCGGTGCGGCTCTTCAGTTCCCCGTCGTCCCAGTACCGTTCCGTGTACTCCTCCCCGCGTTCGCCGCGATACCACGTGTGCACGTCGGCGTCGTAGGTGAAGTAGGCGTGGTAGACGCTCGCCAGCGAACCGAGCCGCTTGTACTTCTTGAACGCGGTGGGCGCGAACCACCGTCCCGCGACCCACTTCTCGACGCGTTCGCGCGCCGCCTTCTCGTCGATGCGGAACGGGACCACACCGTCCACCGGCAACCGGGCCGGAGCGTTGTGCACATCGTCGCGCTGGATCGGCGTGGTGCAGTAGGGACAGCGTGTCGCGGTCAGACTGCCGACGAATGTGGTTGTGCCACCGCAATTCTGACACTTCACCTCGCGATCGCCGGTGATCTGCGGTCCGGCGGTCACGGCCTGCAGCGCGCGCAGCTCCCCCATCGCCTGCCGCAGATCCCGCGCGACGACCGGTGCCCGCGGCGCCGAGAGCGGCGAGTAGTTTCCGCAACTGGGACACCGCAACTGCTGCGAGGCGATGTCGAACACCAGCTGGCCGCCACAGGCCGTACAGGGGTAGGTACGCGTCAGTTCGGTCCGGTGCAGCATGGCCGGATCCGCGGAACCGTGCGGGTTCGTAGGAGGTGGCGCCCCAGACTCGACGCCGCCGGGTATGTCGTTCCCGGGACCGAACGGCGTCGTGCCCGGCGGCGGATGAAGCGCCGGGCCGCCGCCCACTCCCGGCCCGCGATTCGCGACCGACGGCGGCCCGGGACGTCCGGCGACCGGCGCAGGATATTCCGCACCGACGCCCACCGGTGGCGGTGTCATGCCGTCCTGCATGCGGTAACCACCGCCCGGCATCGGTGACGGGGTCATACCCCCCGGCTCGCGATAGCCACCCGGCACGGGCGGCCGCAACGGAGGCGGCGTTACGCCCTCTGGTGCGCCACGGCTGCCCGGGATCGGCGGCACTGGATACGAGTTCGGTTGTGGGCGTGGGTCGTTCATCGGTCCCCCGGTTCGGCTGAGGTGGGGCTAGCCGGCGGGAGGCGGCGGGGGCGGGGTGCCGGGCAGCGGCGGCGGACCACCGAACAACGACTGCAGCGCGGGGACGGTCGAGGCCGCGGCCCACGCGGACATGCCGGTGGTCCAGACGTTCGTCTGCGGTGTGAGGCGCCCGGCGGCGACGAACTGACGCAGCTGATCCACCGGGAACGGACCCGCCGCCTGCCCGTCCAGATCGATGTGGAACTGCTGCTGCACCGGAAGCGGCGGCGGCTGCTGCCCGTAACCCTGCTGGGCATAACCGGCGGCGGGCTGGGCGAAGGCGCCCTGCATCGCCCCTGCCATCTGCCCGCCGAGGGCCACGCCCATCCCGGCCTGCATCGCCGCGCCCATCGCCCCGCCGCCGGGATTCTGCGCGGCGGCGAGCATGGCGTCGGCCGCCTGGACCTGCTGATACCGGTTCGGATCGCGCACGTTGTCGGCGAAACCGCCGGCCTCGACACCGCGGGCCACGCCGCGGGTCATCGCCTGCTGGATCTCCTCCGGCAGCGAGATCGTCATGGTGACCGCGTCGACCCCCAGTCCGAACGACGCCACCCGCTGCGCCACGAATTCGCGCAGCTTGTCGGACAATTCGACCTGACGCCCCTGCAGATCGATCGCGCCGAGCCCGGTGGCGAGCACCATGTCGGAGAAGGCCAGCGCGACGGTGCGCCGCAGCAGATCGGTGATCTGCTCCATGTCGACCACGCTCTCGGTGCCGATCACCTGGCGCAGGAAGACGGCCGGGTCGACCACCTTCACGATGGTGGTGCCGTTGGCGCGGACCTGCACCATGCGGAAGTCGGGATCACGGACGGTCACCGGTTGCGGTGTGCCCCAGCGGAAATCGGTGACCGGCCGGGTGTTGACGAAGTACACCTCCGACCGGAACGGGCTGTTGAAGCCGTGTTTCCACCCCTGCAGGGTGGACATGATCGGCATGTTCTCCGTGGTCAGCGCGTAATGGCCGGGCTCGTAGCGGTCGGCGAGCTGCCCCCGGTAGACGAAGACGGCCTGCTGGCCCTCGCGCACGATCAGTTCGGCGCCGTTCTTGATCTCGTTGTCGTAGCGCGGGAACCGCCACGCCAGCGTGGAATTCGTATCGTCGAGCCATTCGATGATGTCGACGAATTCGCCACGGATCTTGTCCATCAGGCCCATGCGTACTTCCGTCCTCCCTCGGCGCATTCCGCCGCGCAGAGTATGGCACAAACGGATTCGCTTCGGCCGCTAGCATGGGCGTTGTGGAGCAGCGATACGTGCGCAGGTCGGGACGGGTGATCCTCGCGGACGCCGACGACCGGATCCTGCTCATCGCCTATCGCGGCACGCTGGATCCGCTGTACTGGATCACGCCCGGCGGCGGCATCGACGCGGCGGAATCGCCGGCCGAGGCGGCGGCCCGGGAACTGGATGAGGAGACCGGATTGCGAATCAGCGCAGCCGATCTCGGGCCGCAGGTGGCGGTGGCCACCGGGCATCTGGACATCCCGGGATGGCTGTCGGGTTTGTTCCGTGAGGACTATTTCTTCTACCGGCTGCCCACCAGCGGCACCGATCCGGACACGAGCGGGCTGCTGAGCTACGAAAGCACCGTCATCGACGAATTCCGCTGGTGGAGTGTCGGCGAGCTCGCGAGCACCGACCAGCAGGTGTATCCGCTGGGTCTCGCCGGGCTCCTCGGCGAGCTGCTGGCGGGGCGGATTCCGCCGGAGCCGGTCACGCTGCCGTGGCGTGACCGGCGCGACGAAGCCTCGTGAATCGGCCGCGTCTCAGGACTTGCGACCGGTGAATTCGTCCATCGAGTGGTAGACGCCCACCTTGTTCAGGTAGAAGTCGCGCACCTTCAGCGGCAGCAGACCGGAGATGGCACGGTTGAGCCGCGAGGTCCACGGCAGCACGACCAGCGCCGCACCGTTCTTCATCTCCCGCCACGCGGTGTCGACGACCTCTTCCTGCTCGAGGATCGGCGTGAACCAGAAACCCTTGGCGCCGTTGAACATTCCGGTGTTGATGTAGGTCGGGCACACCGTGGTGACCTTCACGTGCTCGTTGCCGGACTGCTCGAGTTCCAGGCGCACCGAATCCGACCAGCCCAGCGCCGCCCATTTGGACGCGGCGTAGACGCTCATGCGCGGATTGGACACCAGCGCCGCCGAGGAGGCGATGTTCAACACCCGCGCCGGGGTTTTACGCTGCACCATCGCGGGCAGGAATTCCAGCGCGATGTACATCGGCGCCAGCGAATTGATCGCCATCGTCTGGTCGATGTCGGCACGGTTCTCGGTTTCCCAGAAGTAGCCGTTGCCGCGCACGATGCCGGCGTTGTTGACCAGCACGTCGATATCGCCGACCTCCGAGCGCACCGCGGCCGCGGCGTCGATGATCGACTGCTGGTCGGAGACGTCGACCACGCAGTGGTGCACCCGGCTCACCGATCCGGAGGACAGTTCGGCCGCGGTCTGCTTCAGCGCGGTCTCGTTGACATCCCACAGCACCACGTCGGCGGCCTGTTCTCGCACCGCGCGCTGGGCGAAGGATTTGCCCAGGCCCATCGCCGCGCCGGTGATCAGTACCCGCTTGCCCGCGACCGTATCCATATCCGTTCCTCTTCCTGCGTACCCGAGTCCCTCGTGCCCGAAGTCCCCTGTGCCCGAGCGGGCGAGATCATTTCTGCCGCAACGCCTTCATCACGCCGAAGTAGAGCGTCATGGTCTTCGCCCACAGCGCTTCCGACATGCCCGGCAGCGGCGCGAGCGGCAGCGCGCGCTGGACCGCGATGGTTTGGGTGTCGACGTATTTGAGCAGCCCTTCGGGACCGTGGCGGCGGCCGCTGCCGGAGATGCCGAGCCCGCCGGAGGGGGCCGCGACACTGCCCCACGCCGCGATGAAGCCTTCGTTCACGTTGACCGACCCGGCGTGGATGCGGGCGGCGATCTCGCGGGCGCGTCCGGTATCGCGGCTCCACACACTGGCATTCAGGCCGTAGGCGGTGTCGTTGGCCTGGTCGACGGCCTCGTCGTCGCTGTGCACGCGGTAGATCGAGACGACCGGGCCGAAGGTCTCCTCGCGGTAGACCGTCATACCCGGGCGCACCCCGGCCAGCACCGTCGGCTCGTAGAAGTACGGACCGAGGTCCGGGCGCGCGCGGCCGCCGGCCAGCACGGTCGCCCCCTTGGCGACGGCGTCCTGCACATGTTCGGTGACCGTGTCGAGCTGGCGCGCGAAGGTCAGCGACCCCATCTCGTAGGAGTAGTCCAGCGCCGAGCCCAGCCGCAAAGACTGTGTGGCGGAGGTGAATTCGCTGACGAACCGGTCGTAGACACGGTCGTGCACATAGATGCGCTCGATGGATTCGCACAGCTGCCCGGCCGAGGCGAAACAGGCGCGCACCGCGATCTTGGCGGCCGCGCTCACGTCGGCGTCGGCGAGCACCAGCAGCGGATTCTTACCGCCCAGTTCGAGCGAGTAGCCGATCAGCCGCTCCCCCGCCTGCCGGGCGATGGTGCGGCCGGTGGCGCTGGAACCGGTGTAGTCGACGTAGTCGGCGTGCGCGATCACCTCGCCGCCGATCACCGAGCCGCGGCCCAGCACCGCCTGCCACAGGCCCGCGGGCAGTCCGGCGCGTTCGGCGGCGTCGATCGCCCACAGGGCGGTGAGCGCGGTCTGGTTGTCCGGGCGCGCGACGACCGCGTTACCGGCCATCAGCGCGGGCAGCGCGTCGGAGGCAGCGAGGGCCAGCGGGTAGTTCCACGGCGAGATCACCGCGACCACACCCTTGGGCCGGTTGCGGACCTCGACCTTGGTCAGCACCGGCAGCACACCGCGCGGGGTGCGCGAGGCCAGCAGCCGTTCGGCCGCGGCGGCGTAGTAGCGGGCGTTGACCGCCACGTCACCCACCTCGTCGAAGGCGTGCACGCGGGACTTGCCGGCCTCGGTCTGGACGATGTCGAGGATGGTGTCCTGTTCGGCCAGGACCAGGTCGTGGAACCGGCGCAGCACCGCGGCGCGTTCGCGCACCGGAACCCGCGCCCACTGCTGCTGGGCGCTGCGGGCGGTCGCGAAGGCGGCGTCGATATCGGCGGTCGACGACTGCGGCAGATCGGCGATCTTCGCGCCGGTGGCCGGGGCGAAGACCGCCACCGAGGGGGCGCCACCCGCGGTGGCGTGCGCGAGCAGGCGGTCCACCGACTCCTGCGGCAGGGCCGGGGCGGCGGCGAGGTCTGGGGCGGTCGTCATTGTCGGCCCTCTCGGTCGGCAGGCGCTCAACAATTTGTTGAACACCAGTGTTAGATTAACACCGATGTTAGATTAATGGGGCGATGCCGGGCCATGTCAAGTCCGCACGACCGATCAGGGAGGTACCACGGGATGCCGCAGGACGGGGTGGTCACCACTCACAACGGCGCCGCTCGCCGGGGCCGGCCGCCACAGACGCGCGCGCAGGCCGACGAGGTCCGCTCCCGCATCGTCACCGCCACCGCCGCGGTGTTCACCGAATTCGGTTCGCGCGGACTGAGTGTCGCGCGGATCATCGACCAGGCCGGAATCTCGCGGCCCACCTTCTACCGCTATTTCGCCAACGCCACCGCCCCGCTCGATGTGGTACTCACGCAGTCCAACGAGGGCCTCGTGGGTGGCATCCGCAAGGCGTTGGAAGAGTCCGACGAGCCGGTGGCGCTCGGCATCGGCATCATCGACGCGTACCTGGACTGGGCCCGCGGGCACGGGCCGATGCTGCGGCCGGTGTTCGCGGAACTGCACGATCCGGCCTCACCGGTCTCGGCATACCGGGAGCAGGCCTTCGACGACATCCGCGCGCTGGTGCGGGAGAAGTTCGCGGTGCTGGACCGGCAACTGCCGGCGCCGCTGGACCTCGACACCGCGCTGCAGGTCTGCGCATTCGTGGTCTACCAGGTCTCGCTGGCCACCGCGCCGGGCGCGGACCCGGATCCCGATGCGGTCGCCGAGGCCCGGCTGACGATGATTCGCACCGTTCTGGTCACCCTGGGGCGGCGCGAGGATGTCGAACTCGCCCTGACGATTCCGGGAATCTTCCTCCCCGTGCAGGGCTGACACCGGCAGGACAGATCAGCCGCGCAACCCGCTCGCCCGCAGCACCCGCCGCGAGATCCCGGCCTCCAGTGCCTCCGCCGTGCCGATGATGCGCACCCGCTGCCGGGCGCGAGTGATCGCGGTATAGAGCAGTTCACGGGTCAGCAGCGTCGACTCCGGGCCCGGCAGCACGATCGTCACCGCACCGTACTGGCTGCCCTGGCTGCGGTGGATGGTCATCGCGTACACCGTTGTCACACCCGGGAATTGGGTGGGATGCACCAGATACGGCTCGCTGCCGCGCTGCAGCGCGGCGCGCAGGCCACCGTCGGCGGACCGCACGATGACACCGGTGTCGCCGTTGTAGATGCGGGCCTCGTGGTCGTTGGCGGTCACCAGCAAAGGCTGGCCGGGAAACCATTGTCCGGCAGCGGATTCCGTCCCGATTCCGGCCGCGGCGACCCAGCCGCCGGCCATCCGGTCCCACCGTTCGACACCGAACGGCCCCTGCCGGTGCGCGCACAGCAGGCGATGCGATTCCATCGCCTGCAGCGCGGCCGCGGCGTCGCCCGCCTCGGCGGCGGTGGTGGATTCGCGGGCGGCGCGCACCACGTCGGCACGCACCTCGGCGATGTCGTCGGGTTCGTGCAGGGACAGTTCGGTACCGCCGTCGTGCAGCAGCGCCAGCGCCGTCTCGGCGTCCCCGGCGCGCACCGCCACCGCCAGATCGGCGATCCGGCCACCGAACCGGCGGCCACGGGTGAGTCGGATCATGCCGCCGCGCAAGCGGTTTCGTTCCCGTTCACTGAGATCTTCGGCGCCGGCCACCGGACCGGAACCGGTGTCCAGGATCTGCTCGAGGATCGGATTCGGCGGGCCGGCCACCGGTCCCGCGACCAGATCGGCGAGGACGGCACCGGCGTCGACCGAGGCCAGCTGGTCCGGGTCGCCGACGAGCACCAGCCGCGCGTCCGGGCGCACGGCGGGCAACAGCCTGCTCATCATGGTCAGCGACACCATGGAGGTTTCGTCGACGACGATGACGTCGTAGGGCAGCCGGTTGTGGGCGTGGTGACGGAAGCGGGTGGTGCCGCCGCGCTGCCAGCCCAGCAGCCGGTGCACGGTCGCCGCGGTCAGTTCCGGGAGGTCGAGGTCGCCGGCCTGTTCGCGCACCGATTCCTGCAGGCGCGCAGCGGCTTTGCCGGTCGGGGCGGCCAGCGCGATGCGCAGGGGCGCGGTGTCGGCGACCGCGCGCTGGTGCGCGACCAGCAGGGCCAGGATGCGGGCGATGGTGTGGGTCTTACCGGTGCCGGGACCACCGGCGACGACCGTGGTCCAGCTGGTGGCGGCGACGGCGGCGGCGATGCGCTGGCGGTCCGGGGCGGCGCCGGGTCCGCCCGTCCCCGGGAACAGCCGGTCCAGTTCGCGGCGCACGGTGTCCGGGTCGACGAGCGGATGCCCGTGCGCACGGTCCGCCAGTACCTCGCGGATCGTCTGCTCCTGCCGGTAGTAGCGGTCCAGATACAGCAGCGGCCCGCCCTCGGATTCGACCAGCCGCAGGGGGCACAACGGGCCGGCGGGACTCCCGCACACCAGCGGGCTCGCGCGCAACTGACCGCACAGGCTGTCGACGTCCGGCCAGGGCAGCAGAGCGGGATCGACCGGTTCCGCCTCGCCGAGATCGAAACCCTCGCCGTCGACACCGATTTCGTGCATGCGCCGCAATTCCAGGCACACCGATCCCGACCGCACCGCACGCACCGCGAGCGCGGCGGCCAGCAGGACCTGCTCCCCGGATTCACCGCCGAGCCGGCCCAGCCGCAGTGCCACGTGCACGTCGGCCGCCGACAACACCCCGGCGGTGTTGAAGGTCCGCAGCAGTCCGGTGGCGCGCTGCGCCACAGCGATCGCCGTCACCTGCTGTCCTTTCCGGCCAGCAGATCCGACAGCGCCACGATCAGCTCCGCCGGTGGGTCCCAGTCGAAGACGCCGTGGCCGGGCGGGGTCGCCGGGCCGATCATGGCGCGCACGAACAGATAGCGCACTCCGCCGAGGTGGCGAGCCGGATCGTAACCGGGCAACCGCCAGCGCAGATAGCGGTGCAGCGCCGCCGAATACAGCAGGGCCTGCAGCGGATAGTGCGAGCGCATCATCTCTTCGGCCATCCGGTCGCGCCGATAGTGCGCGACGGTCAGTTCACCGGTGCCGAGCCGGTTGGTCTTGTAGTCGACGACGAGGAAGCGGGGGCCGTCGGTCCGCAACACGGCGTCGATACTTCCGGTCAGATACCCGCGCAGCGGAACGTCGTCGAGCAGGTCGAGGGCATCGGCGTAGGTGGCGAACGGATCGTCGGACCGCAGATGTTCCCGCAGGAGAGCTCCGATGCGCCGGACGGTCACCCGCTGCGCCACCGGGTCGTCACCACCCGCGAGCGGCAGTTCGAATTCCAGTTCGTTCAACCGATCCCGGGAGCGGATATCGGCCAGCGCGACCGGATCGCACGGGGTGCGCAGCACCGCGACGAGCGCGTGGGCGAGTGCGCCGGGATCGATGTCGGCCATGAGTTGCTCGACGGCCTGTTCGCAGCGCATCCGGACCTCGGCGGCCAGATCCGGCGCGTCGGTATCGACCAACTCGAGCACACCGTGCACGAGGGTGCCGAATTCGGCGCCGTAGGGCAGATCGTTCATCAACGACGGTGCCGCGCCGGCGAACTCGTCGTCGGACCCGAGGCCGGGACCGAGTTCCGGCGCGGGCGTCAGCGGCTCGTCGGCGCCGCCCTCAACTGCCTCCGTGGCTGCGAAATCCGTTGTGCCATGCGCTGTTTCATGCGCCGACGCGGTGAGCGCCGAGTACGAGGTACGGCGCCATTCGTGGTCGACGGAGCGGGTGAATCGCGCGGCCTCGAGTGTCTTGTCACCGGTGTGGTCACGTTCGGTGCGCAGCTGCGCCTCGACCGCCGCGCGGACGGGTTCGATCTCGATCAGGCCAGGACCGGCAGCCGCGGCCCATTCGCGCAACTGCTGCAACACGATCGGATCCGCGGGCACCTCACTGCGCGCCGGCACGTCGGCGCTGCCGGGGGCGCGGCCCAGGATCATCCGATGCAGCGGTGCGGCGGCCGTACCGTAGGCCGGCGCCCACCAGGCCACCACCTGGCACTGCGCCCGAGTCACCGCGACATACAGCAGCCGCAACTCCTCCCCCGCCTCCTCGGCCTCGCAGCGGCGGCGGTGCTCGGCGTAGCCCGGCGCTTCGGGGCCGCCGACGTCCAGGACCCGTTCGTCGCCGTCGTGGAACAACAGCGTCGACGGATTGGGGTTCTTCGCGCCGTCCCACGCGAAAGGCAAGTAGACGACAGGGAATTCCAGGCCCTTGCTGGCGTGCACCGTGGCGATCTGCACCGCGGCCGCGTCGCGGTCGAGGCGGCGGCTGCGTCCCGCGACCGCGCCCGAGGCCGGATCGCGCACCCGGTCGGCCAGCCAGCGGGTGAGCGCGGTGAGCCCGAGCGATTCCCGCGCGGCGACCTCGTCGAGCAGTTGCGCGATATGCCGCAGATCGGTCAGGCGCCGTTCGCCGCCGCTCTGGGCCAGCAGTCGCGGCGCGGGCTGGGCCTGGGCGGACAGCCGGTCGAACACGGCCGCGAAACCGGAGCGCGCGAACAGCCGGGCCGCGTCGCGCAGCTGGGTGCTGAGCCGGCCCACCAGATCCGCGCCACCGGCGTCGATATCGGCCGCGGACAGGCCGAGCAGCGGGGTGGTGGCCGCCAGCCGCACCCGGTCGCCGCGATGCGGTTGTTCCAGCGCCCGCAGCACCCACAGCCAGTCGGTGGCGCTGCGGGTGGCGAAAACGCTGGCGCCGCCGGCGAGGACGGAGGCGACACCGGCGCGGTCCAGTTCCGCGCGCACCAGGTCGATTTGCGCGCGGGTGCGGACCAGCACGGTGATATCACCGGGGCCGAGTGCGCGGTCGCCGATCCGCGCCCCGGATTCGAGGGTGCGGACGATATCGGCGGCGAGGTCGGTGGCCACGCGATCGCGCTGGCGGCCCACCACCGGGAATCCGCTGCCGTTCAACGCTCCGGCGCCCTGGCGGGGAAAACACCTGAGCCGCAACGGAACCGCCGCACCCTCGGGCCCGGTGAGCCGGCTCTGCGGCCGGACCGCCGTGACCGGCGGCACCGTGATCTGCGCATGTCCCAGGGCCGCGCCGCCCAGCAGGTGATGCAGCGCCGCCAGCAGACCGGCATCGCTGCGGCGGTTGGTGTCCAGTTCGCGACGGGTCTCGGCGTGGGCGACCGCGTCCAGATAACTGAGGACCTCGGCGCCGCGGAAGGCGTAGATCGCCTGTTTCGGATCGCCGACCAGCACCAGGGTGGTGTGGTCGTGGAAGACGCGCCGCAGAATATCCCACTGCAGTGGGTCGGTGTCCTGGAATTCGTCGACCAGCGTCACCCGGAAGCGGTCGCGGATGCGGCGGCAGGCACGCTCGCCGTGGACCGGGTCGGCGAGCACGTCGTGCAGCAACACCAGCTGATCGTCGAAGTCGCGGATGCCCGAAAGCCGTTTGCGCCGATCGACTTCCGCGCGCACCGCGGCCGCGAACGCCGCCGCCTCGGCCGCGGGGTGATCGCCGAGCTCCTTTCCTGGAACCAGCCGCGCGCGCCGGTCCGCCACCGCGGCCGCCGCCAGCGACAGCGCCTGCCGCACCGGCATCGGGGCACCGCCACGGGCGTAGCGGGCCAGATACAGATCCTCGGCGACCGTGCTCACCAGTTCCTCGATGCCCTCGACCAGCCGCACCCGCGGATCGTGTTCGCCTGCGATGCCGAGTTCGTCGAGCATGCGCTGACAGAACCCGTGGGTGGTGGAGATGGTGCCGGCATCGAAATCCGACAGCGCGGCGACCAGCCGCCGGCGCCGCCGCGCCACCTCGGCCGGGTCGGCATCGGCCAGATGCGCGATCAGCTCGTCGGCACCGGCGCGCGCGGCCGCCGGATCGTCGAGGGCCGCCGCGACCGTGACGAACCGCTCCCGCGTGCGTTCCCGCAACTCCTGGGTCGCCGCCCGGCTGAAGGTCACCAGCAGCAACTGCGAGATGTCGACCAGCCCCTCGGCGACGAACCGCACCGCCAGCCCGACGATGGCGTAGGTCTTCCCGGTCCCCGCGCTCGCCTCGAGAACGGTTGTCCCCGTGGGCAGGTCACCGCACAGGTCGAATTGGCCGAACAGTGCGGAGCCACCTGGACGGACGCCCCTCGAACGCAGAGCGTCGCCGATGCGCCCGGGATCGGAGGATGCACCGTCTCTGCGGTTGAACGACGCGTGGACGGGCGCCGGTTCGGATTCCACGCCGGCGAAGCGCGCGGCCACACGTCCGTCCGCATGTCGGGCCTCATCCGCCTGAGGCGCAGGACTGTGATTCTCCGCCCCGTCGCCGGACTGCACCTCATCCACGGCGAAAAGCTCTCCGGCGTCGACTGTTTCGTTCGTGGTACGAGTGTGCCGGCGGTGAGTGGTGGCGTGCGCCGCCGCTTCCGGGGTGCGCAGATCGGCGACGGGGAACAGTTCCTCGGTCATGGCTGCCCCTGGGATTCGTTGGCCAGCAGCGGATTCCACAGTCGCCGGGCCACCGAGCCGAATGTGGTGGTTTCGCCGTACCGGTCCGGTTCGGGCAGCGGGGTTTCCAGTTGCTCGAAGGCCGGTTCGGGTCCCCGGATGTAGGTCAGGTAGCGGTCGGTGTGGTCGCCGAACGGGCGCGGCCCCTTCGGTCCGCCGTAGAACTCCTCCTCCGCGGCGGCGCGGGCAGAGTCGAGATCGGCTCCGCGGCAGCGGCGTTCGGCATAGACCGCCGATGCCGACGGCGCGAACGACAGCGGTTCGGCCAGGCCATCCTCGCGCAGATCGGCCAGCTCGCGCAGCAGGTCCGCCGCGAGCGCGGGGGCCGGTGCGGTCAGCGACGAACGCCAGGCCGGGCGGCCGAACTTACCGCGTCCGATGCTCACGGCCTGCCAGCTCTGATGGCGTTCGGTGGCGGCCAGCGCCAGCAGCCGCACCCACGCCGCCATCCGATGTTTGGGCGCGAGGCGGGAATAGGTGGTGCGTACGACCGCGTCGTCGTGCACATCGGCGACCGTCCCGGTGAGCCGCCGCCCCGATCCCAGATCCACCGCGATATCGATGGTGCGCGCCGGCGCCTGCTGCAGTGGCGCGGCGACCTGCACCAGCCGGTCGACCGTGGATTCCACCTCGGCCAGCACCGCCGCGCCGAGGCCGAAGGGCGGCAGGGTTCCGCGCCGCCATTCCGCGGCGCGCAGGGCAGCCGGATCCGCGCCGGTGAGCCGGGCCGCCAGCATGCGTTCACCGATATTCCAGGTGGCCAGCCCGGTCAGTTCGATGGGCAGGCGTTCGTCGATGTCCTCGTCCTCCTCCGGCACCCGGATGCCCAGGCGCTGCCACAGGAAGGCCCGGATCGGATGTTCGGCGAACGAGACCAGTTCCGCCAGTTCGACATCCGTGCGCGCCACGGCGGGCAGCGGGCCGGGCAGCCACGGCGGACTCGGTTGCGCGGGGCGCGCCGCGGCGCGGGCGGCGGCCAGCGCGAGAGTGTCGAAACCGAACGGGTCGCGCGCGTCGAAGTTGCTGCCGTCGTAGGCCTGCAGCGGATGACGGCGCACCACGTCACCGGTGCCGCGGTGGGCGCGCACCACATCGATCAGTTCCGCGAGCGGCGTGACCGGCGGCCGGGGCGTTCCGGTCACCGGATCGGCGCCGGTGTAGAGCACGACGAGACGGTCTTCGGCGGCGAGGACGGCATCGAGTAGCAGTCCGCGGTCCTCGCTGCGCGAATCACGTTCGCCGACAAGCGGTTCCCGCGCGGTGACGTCGTCGCCGTCGATGCCGCCGGTGCGCGGAAACACCTCGTCGTCGAGCCCGAGCAGCACCACCACCCGGTGCGGGACCGACCGCATCGGCGCCAGGCCACAGACGGTGAGCTCGCCGGTGCGGTAGTTCGAGCGCGGCGCCCGGGCCCGCGACCGCGCCCGCAGGGCCGCGATCACATCGGGCAGCCGCAATTCGGCCGCATCCGCGTGTTCGAAGGCGGCGGCGAGTTCGCGCCGCGCCTGCACGCCCTGCCAGGCCGCGGCGGCCGGCAGATCGGTGAGCAGATCGAGCGCGCGGTGCAGGATCTGCAACCACTGCCGCGCGGGTCGCGGTGTGCCGGCGGGTTCGGCCGGGGTGGGTCCGCTCAGATCGCGCACACAGACAGCGAGCCGGTCGACGAATTCGGCGAACCGCCCCGCCAGGTCCACATCGCCGGAGTCGACGTCCTCCAGCGGCAAGGCCAGATCCAGCCAGTCCTCCCCCGATTCCCCGGCGGCGACGCCGAGCAGAATCCGGTCGACGGCCGCGTTGAGGGTGTTCTGGCCGAATTCGGCGAGGCCGAAGGCCTGCCGCTGCCGTTGCCCGATCCCCCAGCGGGCGCCGGTTTCGGCGGCCCATTCGCGCAGCCGCTCGATATCGTCGTCGTCGAATCCGCAGCGGTATCGCACGGGTTCGGTCGCGGCGAGGTCGAGCACCTGGGTGACACCGACGCGTCCCTCGGCCAGAGCGAGCAGGTCCTCCAACACCGCGAGCACCGAATTCGCCGCGCCCGCACTGCGCTCGGCGGGCCGCACCCGCAATCCGTGCGCGGGATTCGCGTCGGGATCGTCGAGAGCGGCGGGCCCCTGGCCGAAGGCGGCCCGCACCAGCGGCGCATAGCCCTCTGGATCGGGGCACAGCACGATCACGTCGCGCGGTTCCAGGGTGGCATCGCGCTGGAAGAGCCCGAGCAGGACGTCACGCAACACCTCCACCTGCCGGGCTGGGCCGTGGCAGGCGTGGATCTGCACGCTGTCGTCGCCTGTGCGCGCCACCGGCACCGGCGGCCAGCAGTCCGCTCGGACGGCGTCCTGCAGCTCGGAAAGCACTGTGCCCGAACGATTCCCGGCGTCGATGCGATCTGGTTCGGGCGCATGATGCCGATCGGCGAAGTCGACGGTCGCCAGCCGGTTCTGGACTTCCCGGACGTCGCGGCCCAGCGCTCCGAGCAGCGGGTGGCGGGCGATCGGTTCGGCGACCACGCGCCGGGGAGCGGCGGGACGGGTTCGCACGATCGTCGCCGCACCCGCGGGCCCCGCACTACCTTCCTCGATCGCGGCGGGTCCGGCCGGACGGGCGAGTTCGGCACCCTCGGGGTCGGACGCGCGCAGCCGCTCCCACAGCGCCGGGCTGGGATGGACGAGCCAGATGTGCACATCCCGGTGTTCTGCCACCGCCTCCAGCACCGCGAGTTGCGCGGCCGGAATCCGGGGCAGCCCGAAGATCGAAAGCCGCTGCGGCAGATCGATACTCGCGGGATCGGTGCGCAACCGGCGGCAGACGGTGTCGAGCCGCTGTGCCGGTGCGGGGACGCCGATCGCCTCGCGCACCCGCCGCCACAGGCGCGGCTGCCACAGTAGGTCCTCCGGCAGGTCGGCGCCGCGGCCGTCGGTATCGGCGCCGTCGCCCCAGTCGGTGATCAGGGTCGGGCGGGTGGCGCCGTAGGTGTCGAACAGGGTCGCGATATGGGTCGCGGTGCCCAGCCGCCGGCCCGCCCGGTACGCCTCGGCCGGGCCGGCGCCCACCCCCAGATGCCGGGCCAGGACCGCCGCCCAGGGTTCGCCGATCGCGGCGTCCATCGCCGCCAGCACCGGCCACAC
>NZ_BDBN01000058.1 GCF_001613005.1 Nocardia nova NBRC 15556
CACGCACTCACCATCTCCCAGATTTTCATCTGTTCGATCGGCGAGGCAACTTTTCCAGCTTAGCTCAACCATCGGACCCGAACCAAATCGGGGTCTCGGTCGAACCAGTGTGATCGTCAGGCGCTCCCCGTACTACCTCGTTGTCCCCTTGCCTTTCGGCCCGGGGTTGGTGTCCGTGTCGCTCTGACCTGGAATAAGTTACGTGGCGGTTGATTCTATGTCAAATCGCCTGGTCAGGAAGGTCTTTCGGATGTACGCCCGACTACGCCGGCGTGCCGACCCGTTCCACCTCGGCGCCCAGCGAGCGTAGGTTCTCCACGAAGTGCGGGTAGCCGCGGTCGATATGGAACACGTCGTGCACCTCGGTGACGCCGTCGGCGACCAGACCCGCGAGCACCAGACCCGCGCCGGCGCGAATATCCGACGACCACACCGGCGCACTGGACAGCCGCGGGATGCCCCGGACCACCGCGTGATGGCCGTCGGTGCGGGCGTCGGCGCCCAGGCGGATCATCTCCTCGACGAAACGGAAGCGCGCCTCGAAGATGTTCTCGGTGATCATGGACGTCCCGTCGGCGATGGTCGCCAGGCCGATCGCCATCGGCTGCAGATCGGTGGGAAAGCCCGGGAACGGCAGGGTGGAGAAGTTCACCGCGCGCGGCCGCTCCGGTTGTTCCACCCGGAAACCGTTGGGTTCGAACGTGATTCGCGCACCCGCCGAACGCAGTTTGTCCAGCACCAGCGAGAGGTGCTTGGGGTTCAGGCCGGTGACGCGCACGTCGCCCCTCGTCATCGCGGCGGCGATTCCCCAGGTCGCGGCCACGATCCGGTCACCGATCACCTGATGGGTGGTGGGCGCGAGTTTGCGCACGCCGGAGATGGTGAGCACCGAGGTGCCTGCGCCGTCGATGCGGGCGCCCATCCGGGTGAGCATGGTGCACAGGTCGACGATCTCGGGTTCGCGCGCGGCGTTGTCGATCACCGTCTCCCCCTCCGCGAGGACCGCGGCCATGAGGATGTTCTCGGTCGCGCCGACCGACGGGAAATCCAGCCGGATGCGCGCACCCTGCAGCTCGTCGGCGCGCGCGACCAGGCAGCCGTGCTCGATTTCGCTGGTCGCGCCGAGCAGTCGCAGACCGGCCTGATGCATGTCGAGTGGACGGGACCCGATCGCATCGCCGCCGGGCAGCGCGACGACCGCGCGCTTGCACCGCGCCATCAGCGGCCCCAGCACGCAGACCGAGGCGCGGAACTGCGTCACCGCCGGGAAGTCGGCGTGATACTTCGGCTCGGCCGGGGTGGTGATGGTGACCACCGATCCGTCGACGGTGACATCGCAGCCCAAACCGCGCAGAACCTCCGCCATCAGCGGTACGTCGAGGATGTCCGGGCAGTTGGTGATCGTCGTCGTGCCTTCGGCCAACAGGGCGGCGGCCATCAGCTTGAGGACGCTGTTCTTCGCGCCACCCACTGCGACCTCGCCGACCAGCCGACTGCCCCCGGTCACCAGAAACCGTTCACTCACGGGGGCCAGCCTAACGGGAGGGCTGGTCGGTCGCGGCCGGTCCGCCGGTCTCCGATCCCCCGGGCCGCCACAGCACGTCACCGTCCGGGTTGGCCACCCGGCCGAGGATGAACAGCAGATCGGACAGCCGATTGAGGTATTTCGCGGGCAACACGCTGATGTCGTCCGGATGTGCGTCCACCGCCGCCCACGCCGCGCGTTCCGCCCGGCGCGCCACGGTGCGGGCCGTATGCAGCAGCGCGGCCAACGGCGTGCCGCCGGGCAGGATGAACGAATTCAGCGGAGCAAGTTCGGCATTGAACTCGTCACACCAGCGTTCCAGCCGGTCGATATAGGACTGGGTGATCCGCAGCGGCGGATATTTCGGATCTGGCACGACCGGGGTGGACAGATCGGCGCCGGCGTCGAACAGATCGTTCTGCACCTGGCGCAGCACCTCGGCGATGCGCGATTCCGGCCGGCCGAGGGCGAGAGCCACACCGAGTGCGGCGTTGGTCTCGTCGCAGTCGGCGTAGGCCACCAGCCGCGGATCGGTCTTCGGAACCCGGGAGAAGTCGCTCAAACCGGTGGTGCCGTCGTCTCCGGTCCGGGTATAGATCTTGGTCAGATGCACACTCATTGCTGGTGACCACCTATTTCTGGGTCAACGTCCCGGTCGGCGCCGGATGCGTTCGGAGGGCCGCGATTCGACCCAGGACAGGAATGCCGTCAGCGCCGGCCGATCCAGGGCGAGTTCATAGCTGCCGTCACCGTCGGAGACCGCGATCACGACGATGTCGTCGGTCATGATGTCGTACTCGTCGCCCACCGGAGAACGCCGATCGACCACTTCGATGCCCAGCCGCCGGATGGTCGAATCCGGTCCCACCTTCAGGCTGGTGAGCTTGTAGAAGACGAGCCGGGATTCGCCGTAGCGAATCAGGCCGTGCCGCCACCCTTGACCACCCTGCGCCGGAAGGACGCGCAGAATCGCCGCGGTTCCACCTCGGCGCAACATGATCAGGCGATACAGCGACACCAGCGCTACGCCGACCAGCAGCAGCACCAGAATGATCAGAAGCACCATCCCGGTCCGCAATCCAGGTCCGTCCCTTCGCTTCGCCCCTGTGCCGTCGCCAGCGCCGTGCCATCCCCGAACAAGGCCGCTCCCGCAGCGAGTCTACAAACCAGGGCGCCGCGGCACACAGCCGGTACATCCGTTCCACAAACGAGGATATCGGCCGATTCGCCGATCCGGAGGAAGGTGATCAGAGGCACACTCGCACAAGGGCATTCGAAGCCCGTCAGGGTTGGCTGTGCGCGGGTTCACGATGGGTCTCGTATTCGCCCGCCGGCATCGGGTCGCGCTCAGGACAGGGTGGAGGGCGCACCCCCGGACGGTCACCCCGGCGAGGGTGTGGCCGATTCATCACCAGCGAAATTCCGGCAGAAACACCGGGTGGCGGCCCGGAGATCCGGACCGCCACACGGTTGCGCTATTCCGTTGTCGCCCTGAGGCGTTCGCGTCAGGCGCTCATCGCTTCCACCGCGCGAATTCGCGCGGTCGCCGCGTTCTGTTCCTGCTCCGAGGCATTCGGATCGGCCAGGACCGCGCGGGCGGCGTCGAGATCGATATCGCCCGCAAATTCCGCCGATTCGGCGAGAATCCGGACCGCCTCACCGGTGCACGAGAAGAAACCTCCGTGCACGGCCGCGACGATCCGCTCGCCCTCGGTGCTGTCGATGGTCACGATCCCGCCCTCGACCAGCTGGCCGAGTACGGGCTCGTGGCCGTGCAGAATACCGATCTGACCTTCCGTGGTCTGGGCGCTGACGAAACTCGCCGTCCCCGACCACAGCCGCCGCTCGATGGCGACCAGATCAACTGACATATCCGCCATGGTGGACTACTTCCCGGCGATCTTCTTCGCGGCCGCCTCGACGTCGTCCAGGCCACCGCAGGAGTTGAACGCCTGCTCCGGCAGGTGGTCGAATTCGCCCTTGCAGACCCGCTCGAAGTCGTCGATGGTCTGCTCCAGCGGCACGACCGAACCCGGCTGACCGGTGAACTTCTCGGCCACGATGAAGTTCTGGCCGAGGAACTTCTCCAGACGACGCGCCCGGCCGACCAGGACCTTGTCCTCTTCGGAGAGCTCGTCCATACCCAGAATCGCGATGATGTCCTGCAGTTCCTTGTACTTCTGCAGGATTCGCTTGACCTCGTTGGCCACCGCGAAGTGCCGCTCGCCGACGATCGAGGCCTCGAGGATTCGGGAGGTCGAGGTCAGCGGGTCGACGGCGGGGTAGATACCCTTCTGCGAAATCGGGCGGGAGAGCTCGGTGGTCGCGTCCAGGTGGGCGAAGGTGGTCGCCGGCGCCGGGTCGGTGTAGTCGTCGGCGGGGACGTAGATCGCCTGCATCGAGGTGATCGAACGACCACGGGTCGAGGTGATGCGCTCCTGCAGCTGACCCATCTCGTCCGCCAGGGTCGGCTGGTAACCGACGGCCGAAGGCATACGACCCAGCAGGGTCGAGACCTCGGAACCGGCCTGGGTGAAGCGGAAGATGTTGTCGATGAACAGCAGCACGTCCTGGCCCTGCACATCGCGGAAGTACTCCGCCATGGTCAGCGCGGACAGCGCGACGCGCATACGGGTGCCCGGCGGCTCGTCCATCTGGCCGAAGACGAGGGCGGTGTCCTGAAGGACGCCCATCTCTTCCATTTCCAGGTGGAGGTCGGTGCCCTCACGGGTGCGCTCACCGACGCCGGCGAACACCGACGTACCGGAGAACTCACGCGCGATACGGGTGATCATCTCCTGGATCAGAACGGTCTTGCCGACACCGGCACCACCGAACAGACCGATCTTGCCGCCCTTCACGTACGGGGTCAGCAGGTCGATGACCTTGATGCCCGTCTCCAGGATCTCGGTCTTACCCTCGAGCTGGTCGAAGGCCGGCGGCTGGCGGTGGATGCCCCACTGCTCGCCGTCGCGGCCCAGGCCGGGGGTGTCGAGGCAGTCGCCGAGGGCGTTGAACACGTGGCCCTTGGTGACGTCGCCGACCGGAACCGAGATCGGCTTGCCGGTGTCGGACACCGGGACGCCGCGGACCAGGCCGTCGGTCGGCTGCATCGAAATGGTGCGGACGATGTTGTCGCCCAGATGCTGCGCGACCTCGAGGGTCAGCGTCTTGGCCACCGACGGCAGGGTGACGTCGGCGTGCAGCGCATTGAACAGATCTGGGATGGCGCCGCGCGGAAACTCGACGTCCACAACGGGGCCGTTGACCCGGACGACGCGGCCTGTGCCAGCGCCCGCCCGGCTTGCGTTTTCTTGCGTGACAGCTGCGGTCATTTGTTCTCTTCCATGGGGGCTAGGGCTTAGTCGCGATCCGAGGACGCAGCCAGCGCGTTCGCGCCGCCGACGATTTCACTGATTTCCTGCGTGATGTTCGCCTGCCGGATCGAGTTCGCCTGGCGGGTCAGGGTATTGACCAGCTCGGTGGCGTTGTCGGTGGCAGCCTTCATTGCGGTGCGGCGCGCGGCCGACTCCGAGGCCGCGGCCTCGAGCAACGACGAGTAGATGCGGGTGTTGATGTACTTCGGCAGCAGGGCGCCGAGCAGCTTGTCCGCATCCGGTTCGAACTCGTAGAGCGAGGTGATCTTCGCGTCCGGCGAGTCGGTGAGCATGTCCTCGCCGAGTTCGAAGTTCTCGTCGATGAAGCTCACCTGGATCGGAGCGAGCCGGCGAACCTCGGGCACCTGCGACAGCATCGAGACGAAGCGGGTGTAGACGATGTGGATCTCGTCCACGCCCTCCATGGTCCCGCCGCCCGGAGCCTCCACCTCGGTCTCGGAACCCGCCATGAACACGTCCACCAGGTGATGGCATGCGGCCGAGGCGTCGGTGTAGTGCGGCTGCTGCGAGAACCCGGTCCACGAACCGGCCAGCGGCCGGTTGCGGAACGTGTAGTACGTCAGGCCCTTGTTGCCCATCACGTACAGCACCGGCTCCTTGCCCTCGGAGCGCAGCGTCGTGATGAGCTCCTCGGTGCGCTTGAGCACGTTGGAGTTGTAGCCACCGCACATACCGCTGTCACTGGTGATCACCAGGATGGCGGCGCGGCGCGGAGTGGCCCGCTCGGTGAGCAGCGGGTGGTTGAGATTCGAGGACGCACTGGCCAATTCGCCGAGCACCTTCGTGATCTCTTCCGCATACGGCTTCGCGGCGGCCACCCGGGCCTGGGCCTTGCTGATTCGCGAGGTCGCGATCAGTTCCTGGGCCTTGGTGATCTTCTTGATCGAGCTCACGCCACGAATACGGGAGCGCAATTCACGCAAGTTCGCCATCAGCGGTTCACACTCCCTTCGCGTATCGAATTCGTAGGCATCGTCGGACCCGGCTTACTTCTCGACGTGCTTACGGGTGACCGACAGCGACTCGACCTCTTCGTGGTCCAGCTCGCCGGCCTCGGCCTCGTTGACCACGCGGCTGCCGTCGGAGGCCAGGAAGCCCTGCTTGAAGCGCTCGGTCTCGGTCTTGATCGCGTCGGCGGCCTCGCCCTCGAGGACCTTGCCACCGGCGATCGACTCGAAGGCCTGCGGCGCGGCGCGGTGCAGCGTCTCCAGCAGTTCGGAGTTGAAGCGGCGGACGTCGCCGACCGGCACCGAGTCGTAGTAGCCGGCGTCGACCAGGTAGATCGAGACGATCTGGTCCTCGACGGCGACCGGCGAGTACTGGTCCTGCTTGAGCAGCTCGACCCAGCGGGCACCACGCTCGAGCTGGGCCAGCGAGGCGGCGTCCAGGTCGGAGGCGAAGGCGGAGAACGCCTCCAGCTCGCGGTAGGAGGCCAGCTCCAGACGCAGCGAACCGGCGACCTTCTTCATGCCCTTGGTCTGCGCGGCGCCACCGACACGGGAGACGGAGGTACCGACGTTGATGGCCGGACGCACACCCTTGTTGAACAGGTCGGACTCGAGGAAGACCTGGCCGTCGGTGATGGAGATGACGTTGGTCGGGATGAACGCCGAGATGTCGTTGGCCTTCGTCTCGATGATCGGCAGACCAGTCATCGAACCGGCGCCCATCGCGTCGGACAGCTTCGCGCAACGCTCCAGCAGACGGGAGTGCAGGTAGAAGACGTCACCGGGGTACGCCTCACGGCCCGGCGGGCGACGCAGCAGCAGCGAGATGGCGCGGTAGGCCTCGGCCTGCTTGGACAGGTCGTCGAACACGATCAGGACGTGCTTGCCCTGGTACATCCAGTGCTGGCCGAGCGCGGAACCGGTGTAGGGCGCGAGCCACTTGAAACCGGCGGAGTCGGAGGCCGGGGCCGCGACGATGGTGGTGTATTCCATCGCACCGTGCGCCTCGAGCGCGGACTTCACGCCGGCGATGGTGGAGCCCTTCTGGCCGATCGCGACGTAGATGCAGCGCATCTGCTTCTTCGGATCGCCGGACTCCCAGTTGGCCTTCTGGTTCAGGATGGCGTCGATGCAGACCGCGGTCTTGCCGGTCTTGCGGTCGCCGATGACCAGCTGACGCTGGCCGCGGCCGATGGCGGTCAGCGCGTCGATGGCGGTGATGCCGGTGGCCATCGGCTCCTCGACCGGCTGGCGCTCCAGCACGGTCGCGGCCTGCAGCTCCAGCACGCGGCGCTCGTCGGCCTCGATCTCGCCCAGGCCGTCGATCGGCTGGCCGAGGGGGTTGATGACGCGGCCCAGGAACTTGTCGCCGACCGGCACCGAGAGCACGTCACCGGTGCGGCGGACCTGCTGGCCCTCTTCGATGCCGTCGAACTCACCGAGGATGACCGCACCGATCTCGTCGGGGTCGAGGTTCAACGCGACACCCAGCACACCGCCGGGGAATTCGAGGATCTCGTTGGTCATCGCCGACGGCAGGCCGCTGACGTGCGCGATGCCGTCACTGGTGTCGGTGACCGTGCCGATTTCCTCGATGGAGGTTTCGGGGGTGTAGCTCTGGGTGTAGCTTTCGATCGCGCTACGGATCTCATCGGGGGAGATCGTCAGCTCCGCCATGGTTCTTCCTGCTCTCGCTGTGGTCTGGAATGTCGGGTGGGTGCCGGGCTCGGGGCTCGGCTAGGCCAGGGCCTGGCGCAGGCGCTGCAGTCGGCCGACGGCGCTGCCGTCGATGACGTCGTCGCCGATGCGCACGACGACACCGGCCAGCAGTGCCGGATCGACCTGCACGTGGATGGTGACCGGCTTGTCGTAGATTCGCTGCAGCGATGCGGCGAGATGCTCCCGCTGCTGCTGCGTCAGGGCCGTCGCCGAACGAACGTGCGCGACGATCTGCTTGCGCAGCGACGCCGCCAGATCGGACAGCTGGTCGAAGGCGACGCCGACATCACCGCGCGACCGGCCGACCGCCTGCTCGGCCAGCTGCATGGTGACGTCTTCGACCTTCCCGGCGAGCAGCCGCGCCAGCAGGTCGCGCTTGGCGGCCGCCGGCTTACCGCGATCGGTGAGTGCCTGCTCCAGATCCGGGTTGTCTTCGACGGTGCGGCCCAACCGGAACAACTCGTCCTCGACGGCGTCGATACGTCCGCGGTCGGCCGCGGCGCGTAACAGCGCCTCCTGCCCGAGCAGCACCAGGGTGTCGACCAGGTCTCGGGTCCGAGACCAGTCCTGGGCGACGGCAGTGGTCAGCACGGCCTGAGTGGCCGCGCTGATCTTGCCGCCGAACACGCGTTCGGCCAGTTCGGCACGCACCGAACTCGACACCGACTTATCCGCGAGCGCCACACGCAGCGAACGCTGGTCGTCGAGCACGGCGACTACGGCGAACAGTTCGGAGCCCGTCGTGGCGGCGACGGAGTCACTCCCGGTGAGTGCGGCCGAAAGAGCTTCCCTCGCACGGGAACTCGCCTCGCGGCTCGCTGCGTACATGCTTCCCACTTTCACTGTGTTGAATTCCGGGGCCCGGAGTGGTCGGGCGCCGGTGACTTGCGTCACCGACAAGACCTCTCAGGCGCAGGTTACCTTCCGACCCCGATGCCGGCCTTCTGATCCAGCTCGGTGAGGAACCGATCGATGGACGCCGCCTGCTTGGCTTCGTCCGCCACGGACTGCCCGATGATCTTTTCGGCCAGGTCGACCGCGGTGCGGCCGAGCTCGGACCGGAGCTCGGTCACGATCTGCTGACGCTGCGCGTCGAGCTGCGCGTTTCCGGCGGAGACGATGCGATCGGCTTCGGCCTGAGCCTCCGAGCGCAACTGCGCGAGGATCTGCTGGCCCTGGGTACGCGCTTCCTCACGGATGCGCGCGGCCTCGAGCCGAGCCTCGGCCAGCTGCTGCTGGTACTGCTGCAGGGTTTCCTGCGCCTCGGCCTGTGCGGCCTCGGCCTTGGCCATGCCGCCTTCGATCTTCTCCGAGCGCTCGTCGAGCACCTTCGTCAATCGAGGAACCACGTACTTGTAGAACAGGATCCCGATGACGACAACGCACACCACCGACCAGACGATGTCGTATGGCTCCGGAATCAGAGGGTTCTTGTCCTCTGCATTCTCGGCGAGCAAGTACATGCTGTTCATCGGAATCAGAAGATGAAGCCGGCGACGAGGCCGATCAGCGCGAGGGCCTCGGTGAACGCGATACCCAGGAACATGTTGGTCCGGATGGTGCCCTGCAGCTCAGGCTGACGGGCGATGCCCTCGATCGCCTTACCGACGACGATGCCGACGCCGACACCCGGGCCGATCGCGGCCAGACCGTAACCGATAGCGCCGTAGCCCTTGACCCGATCCGAGGTCTGGGCGAGTTCGGCGGCCACGTAGGAGAGGCTCATGAGATTTCTTTCCCTTTCTGTTGCCCACCCACCCGGCGGCCGGTGGGGCAGTTCTTGTGCGGTCGTGCGGTCAGTGCGAGTCGGCGTGCTGCGCGAGGCCGATGTAGACGGCCGTCAGGAGCGCGAACACGTAGGCCTGCAGGAAGATCACCAGAAGTTCGAACAGGGTGAATCCGAATCCCGCGAGCAAGGAGAACGGCGAGAAGATCTTCATCCACGAAGCGGCGTCGAAGAGGAAGAACTGGGTGGCGCTGAAGAACAGCACCAGCATGATGTGACCGGACAGCATGTTGGCCATGAGTCGGACGGTCAGCGTGAACGGACGCAGGATGAAGGTCGAGATGAACTCGATCGGAATCAGCAGCACGTGCAGCGCGACCGGAACATTCGGCACGACGATGGACGAGCGCATGTATTTCCAGAAGCCGTACTTGCGGATACCCACGTAGTTGAAGGCGATATAGGCGATGACCGCCAGCACCAACGGCATACCGACGCGTGCGTTCGAGGAGATGTTCAAGAACGGGATGACGCTGGAGAAGTTCAGGAACAGCACCGTGAAGAAGATCGTGGCGATCAACGGGAAATACCGGCGGCCACTTTCCTTGCCGAGCACCTCTTCGCAGATCTGCTCCCGAACGAACAGCAGACCGATTTCCGCGGCGTTCTGCAGTCCGCGCGGCACCAGGCGCGGGCTCCGGAATGCGAGCAACATGACCGCGACCAGGACTGCCGCCATGATGATGCGAATGAGCATCAAACGGTCGAGCTCGAAAGGCGTCCCCTCGAACAGCACAGCCGGAGGGAAGAAGTCTTGCAGCGAAGGCGCGTGGAACTCGCCCGCCAAAGTGGTGACGCTCAGCGTTCTCTCCCGTGTTCGGGCCGCGAGACATGTTCCATCTCGCGGTTCGATCGGACATTGACGATCAGGTGGGTCGACTCAGGTCGGCTCGAAGTTCGTCAGCAGCTGCGCGGGAAGTCCCGCCGTGGCGTCTGTACGTCGGCGACATCGTCGACGGTGCAGGGCCGGATCTTCTCACCGAAGGACCGGCACGGCAGCAAGCATAACCTCTCGCACCGGCGACGATGCGGTCGGCCCCGTTGGTTCGGATGCTTACGGTAAAGAGTTTACCAAGGTATCTACGACAACGTGTAGGGGGTCTTGTTCACACGTTCGAACGATCTTGGTCGGCGGAGCCCGCGGGCGGGTCGATCACCGGAACACGTTGGCGCAGAAGCCCGTACGTCTCGGCTCCGAGAACAATCAGCAACGCGCCCACGACGGTCAGGAAGAGGGTGCCGGGGCTGTAGAAATCGAACTGGTGCAAGATCGCGACCACGATCATCACGACCAGTATTTTGCCGATCCAGCTCGCCAGCATCACCATGCCCTGAATGCCGGAATCCAATTTCGCACTGAACAGCACGAGCGCGGCCGTGGTGAGAATGAAGAAACCACCGATCGCGGATCCGATGAGCGCGCCCCAGAAACCGGCCCAGCCCGCGACGACCGAGCCGGCGACGACCGAAACCACCACCAGCACGCACAATCCGGCGATGCCGTAACGCAGCGCTGCTCGTAGTGGCGCGTCGGGGTGCAATTCGGGTGCCGTGCTCACGTCGAGCCACTTTACCCGTTCCTTACTTGCGGCGACCGCGGAGCCCGACCACTTCGCGCAGCGATGGGACGGCCGTCACAACCAAGGCGAAAACCAAACCCGCCGCGAACAGCAGAACCACCACGCGACGGTCCATCAAAGAGGTTCCGACGGCCGCGAATGCGAGCACGCCGACCCACAGATAGATCAACAACACCACGCGTCGGTGCGAATGGCCGATCTGCAACAAACGGTGATGCAAATGCATTTTGTCGGGAGTGGAGAAACTCACACCCGCGCGCACGCGACGCACGATTGCCAGCACCAGATCCAATACCGGAATGAACATCACCGCTCCCACCAGCAACAGCGGTGACAGCAGACCCACGATGTCGCGCGGCCCGTATCCGGTGAGCGGAATTCGGCCGGACGCGCCGGTCGACACGGCGGCGAGCATCAAACCGATCAACATCGATCCGGAATCGCCCATGAATATTCGCGCCGGGTGGAAATTGTGTGGCAGAAATCCCAGACATCCGCCCGCCAGCGCCGCGGCCAGCAGGGCCGGCGGATAGCCGTCGGTGGCACCGCCCTGCTGGTAGAGCAAACCCACGGTGAACACGAAGACCGCCGCCGCGGCGATCAGCCCCAGCCCGGCCGCGAGACCGTCGAGGCCGTCCACGAAGTTCATCGCGTTGATCATGGTGACGGTGATGGCCACCGTGACCACCCAGCCCTGCAGCTGGTCGAGCACGACCGTGGTGTTGCTGAACGGGTTGTAGATGGCCACCCAGCTCAGGCCCATTACGGCCATCGCCCCGGCGGCCGAGATCTGGCCCACGAACTTCGTCAGCGCGTCCAGGCCCCAGCGGTCGTCGACGATGCCGACCAGGACGATCAGCGTGCCCGCGACCAGCACGGCCGGAATGTCGCGCGGGTAGTCGAAACCGCGGCGCAGCGCCGGCAGCTGGTGGGCGAACAGCACCGCGGCCAGTACGCCCAGATAGATGCCGACCCCGCCCATGCGGGGAATCGGCTCGAGATGCACATCACGATCACGTGGCACCGCGATGGCGCCGAAACCGATGGCCAGCACCCGAATTCCGCCGGTGGACAACATCGTCACCACCGCGGACACGAGCAGCACCAGAAGCAGCTCGCGCAGCGGGACGACCGCACCCTGACTGAAAACCATCTACCGGGCCGTCAGCGGGTGGTCTCGGGCGAGAGTTCGTCCGGCGCCATGCCCAGCACCTCGGCGACCTGCGCGACGGTCACCGCGCCGGCCCGCAGCACCCGCGGGCGGTCGCCGGTCAGGTCCACGATCGTGGAGGGCACGCCGTGTTCGGCCGGGCCGCCGTCGAGGTAGACGCCGACCTGGTTCCCGAGCTGGTGTCGCGCCTCGGTGACCGTCGTGGCGGGCGGCTGCCCGGAGACGTTCGCGCTCGATACGGCCATCGGGCCGACCTCGCGCAGCAGTTCCAGCGCGATCGGGTGCAGCGGCATGCGCAACATCACCGTGCCCCGGGCGTCGCCGAGATCCCAGGCCAGCGAGGGCGCCTGCTGCACGACCAGGCTCAGCCCGCCCGGCCAGAAGGCACGGATCAGATCCCGTGCCTGCGGCTGCACGGAGAAGACGAGTCCGTCGATGGTGTTCCACGAGCCCACCAGCACCGGCACGGGCATGTCGCGCCCGCGCCGCTTGGCCGCCAGCAGACCGGCCACAGCCGTGGAATCGAACGCGTCCGCGGCGATTCCGTAGACCGTATCGGTAGGGATGACGGCCAGCCGTCCGGATTTCAAGGTGGTCCGCGCGGCGGTCAATCCGGCGGCACGAGAATCGGGATCGGAGCAGTCGTAGACGGTACTCACGGCGGTGAGTCTATTGAATGTGTCTCACGGCACGTTGCCCGGCTTCGCGCAAATTCTCGGCAATCCGTGCGTCAGCGAGTGCGACGCGCGGCGACGAAGCGCGGCCGGCCGGCCAGATCCGGATGTTCGACGATGTCGGAGAATCCGCCGTGCCCGGCGAACAACGCCGCGACTTGGGCACCGTGCGAGTCGTCGTGTTCGACGGCGGTCACGCCCTCGGGCCGCAGCAGCCGCGCGATGGTGGCGACCATCGGGGCGATCACCTCGAGTCCGTCCGGGCCGCCGAACAGCGCGAGATGCGGATCGTGTTCGGCCACTTCGGGATCCAGCCGCCCGCCGGTGGGGATGTAGGGCGGGTTGGCGACCACGACGTCGACGCGGCCGTTCAGCTCGGCCAGCACGTGCGCGTCGGTGACATCGCCGGCGTGCAGAACGATCGGCGTATCTCCCTGCGCTACTTGCCGTTCGGCGTTGCGCTGCGTCCATTGCCTTGCGGTGGCGTCGATTTCGACCGCGTGCACCTCGGCGTCGGGACGGGCGTTGGCGATCGCCAGGGCCAGCGCGCCCGATCCGGTGCACAGGTCGACGACGATCGGGGGGTGCCCGTGGCCGGCGGCCTCGAGCTGGGCCAGCGCCCACGCGAAGATCAGCTCGGTCTCCGGTCGCGGAATGAAGACGCCGGGGCCCACCGCCAGATCCACCTCGCCCATGGAGGCGGCGCCGGTCAGATGCTGCAGCGGCACCCGCTCGGCCCGGCGAGCCACCAGTTTGTGGAACCGTTCGAGCTGTTCCGGTGTGACCATCGGAATCAGCGCCAGGCGCGAACGCTCGACCTCGAGGACGAAAGCGGCCAGGAATTCCGCGTCGATCTGCGGGCTGTGCACCCCGGCCGCCGCGAGCGTGCGGGCCGCGTCGAGGATCGCGGGTCGCAGCGGCAGCCGGTGCTTGCCCGCCTCACCCGGGTCCGGCATCATTCCGCCGCGAGCCGGGCGGTGCGATCGGCTTCGCCCAGAGCGTCCAGCAGCGCGTCCAGTTCGCCGTCCAGCACCGAATCCAGATTGTGGGCCTTGAAGCCGATGCGGTGGTCGGTGATGCGGTTCTCGGGGAAGTTGTAGGTGCGGATGCGCTCGGAGCGGTCGACCGTGCGGATCTGTGAGGCACGGCCCGCGGCCGCGTCGGCCTCGGCCTGTTCCTCGGCCAGGCTCTGCAACCGCGCCGAGAGGACCTGCATCGCGCGGATCTTGTTCTGCAGCTGCGAACGCTCGTTCTGGCAGGTCACGACGATCCCGGTGGGCAGGTGCGTGATGCGGACCGCGGAGTCGGTGGTGTTGACGCCCTGGCCGCCCTTACCGGAGGAGCGGTAGACGTCGATGCGCAGATCGGATTCGTCGATCTGGACCTGTTCGACCTCGTCGGGTTCGGGGTAGATCAGCACGCCGGCCGCCGAGGTGTGGATGCGCCCCTGCGATTCGGTGACCGGCACGCGCTGCACGCGATGGACCCCGCCCTCGAACTTCAGCCGGGACCAGACGCCGTCGCGACTGGGCTCGCGGCTCTTGATCGACAGCGTCGCCTCCTTGTATCCGCCCAGGTCGGACACGTTGGCGTCGAGTACTTCGACCTTCCAGCCGTGGCGTTCGGCGTAGCGGATGTACATGCGAGCCAGATCGGAGGCGAACAGGGCCGACTCCTCGCCGCCCTCCCCCGACTTCACCTCGAGCACGACATCGTCGGCATCGTGCGGATCGCGCGGGGCGAGCAGATCGGTGAGCGTCTTCTCCAGTTCCTCGACCTGGTGTTCGAGGCCGGGCACCTCGGCGGCGAAGGACGAGTCGTCGGCTGCCAGCTCCCGGGCCGCGGCCAGATCGTCGCGGGCCGCGGTGAGCTTGGTGTAGGTCGACATGATCGGCGCCAATTCGGCGAACCGCTTACCGACGCGACGGGCCTCACCGGGATTGTTGTGCAGCGCCGGATCCGACAGCTGGGTTTCCAGGCCGGCGTGCTCGGCGAGAATGTCGTCGATGGCGGATGGGGCCGTGATCTTGTCGGCCATGGCGGTTATGCCTCCTGCTGGGAGCTTTCGGTCACCTATAAACGCACCAACGCCCGGCCTGCGAATGCAGGACGGGCGTTGGCGGGGCAGCTACTTGGCTTCCGAACCCTCGGCCTTCTTGGCGCGCTTGCCGTAGCGGGCCTCGAAGCGGGCGACGCGACCGCCGGTGTCGAGGATCTTCTGCTTGCCCGTGTAGAACGGGTGGCACTGCGAGCAGACCTCGACGGTGATGTGGCCCGACTCCTTGGTGCTGTGAGTCTGGAAGGTGTTGCCGCAACCGCAGACAACGGTGGTCGGCACGTATGCCGGGTGGATTCCTGCCTTCATGGGTGTCCTCTCGATCTGGCCCCGGGTCGCCCCGGCCCACGGCTGTATCTGCCGTGCTGCCGTGCTGGACGTGAACCGGAACCGACTAGGCGGGATGGTCTGCCGATCGCAGACGCACCGACGGTCCAGTATGCCAGAACCGCCGATACGCACTCACAACGCACCCCGCACCGGATTTGTTCCGGCATCGGCGCGCACCGGAAGGCCGCACACCCCAAGGAACTGACGGCACGCGAACTCGCGGTTCTCGAGCCACCCTGAAAACGAGTAGTCGGCTACTCGGGAATATGAACACCTTTGTTCGTAGATTCGTTGCAGGAAGAAGACCCATGGCAATCGAGCCGACGATCCGAGGGACAGCAGTGAATTTCCACACCGCGCGGGGGGCGAGTAGGAGATCGCGCGCCCCCGCCGTCGGCGAGCCCCGCCCCGGAGACCGCCGCCTGGGAGATCGCACCATCCGCCCGGTGCCGGGCCACGAACATGCGAAGGAGATCGGCGCGGCGACCGTCTTGGCCACGCTGGGCGTACTCGTCGTCACCGGGTGGCTGACCGCCTCCGGCACCCCGCCCCGCGCGACCGTCGCGACGCCCGCCGGACCGGATCGGCCCTACGAATTCGCCGCGACCTCGGTCTCCACCGGGTCCATCACCGGCGTCACCGCCCTGATTCTGATCTGCCTGATCACCGGCGCCGCGGTGATCGGCCTGCTGTTCTATGCGCCGACCCCGCCACACGCCGACCGGCGACGCGATCATCGACGTGGACGGTTCGCGCAGACAGCAATGCGGCCCCGCCGAAGCGGGGCCGCATTATCGCGAGCCGAGCGGCACCTGCGGGTGCGCACCGGGCACGGAGAGATGTACTGCTCTCCTATTCGTCCAAGGCGCCCGGCGCGGTCTTCGAGACCGTCATCAGGAATTCGACGTTGCTCTTCGACTTCTTCAAACGGTCGATGAGCAGGTCGATCGCCTGCTGCGAATCGAGGCCCGAGAGCACCCGGCGCAGCTTGTGGATGACCGCCATCTCGTCGGGCGACATCAGCAGCTCGTCGTGGCGGGTGCTGGACGGGTTGATGTCGACGGCCGGGAACACGCGGCGCTCGGCGATCTTGCGATCGAGCTTGAGCTCGGCGTTACCGGTGCCCTTGAACTCCTCGAAGATCACCGTGTCACCGGTGGAACCGGTCTCCACCATGGCGGTGGCGATGATGGTCAGCGAGCCGCCGTTCTCGATGTTGCGAGCCGCGCCGAGGAACCGCTTGGGCGGGTACAGCGCGGTCGAGTCCACACCACCGGACAGGATGCGACCGGAGGCCGGCGAGGAGTTGTTGTACGCACGACCCAGCCGGGTGATCGAGTCGAGCAGCACGACGACGTCCTGCCCCATCTCGACCAGGCGCTTGGCCCGCTCGATGGCGAGTTCGGCGACCGAGGTGTGGTCGCTCGGCGGACGGTCGAACGTGGAGGCGATCACCTCGCCGCGCACCGAGCGCTGCATATCGGTGACCTCTTCGGGACGCTCGTCCACCAGCACCACCATCAGGTAGCACTCGGGGTTGTTGGTGGCGATCGCGTTCGCGATGTCCTGCAGGATCGTGGTCTTACCCGCCTTGGGCGGCGACACGATCAGCGCACGCTGACCCTTACCGATCGGCATGATCAGGTCGATCACGCGGGTCGTCAGCTTGTTCGGCGTGGTCTCGAGCCGCAGCCGCTGGTTGGGGTACAGCGGGGTGAGCTTGTTGAATTCCGGCCGACGGCGGGCGGATTCGACATCCGAGCCGTTGACCGTGTCCAGCCGCACCAGCGGATCGAACTTCTGCCGCTGGTTGCCCTGTTCGCCCTCGCGCGGAGCACGCACCGCACCGGTGATCGCGTCGCCGCGGCGCAGGCCGTTCTTACGCACCAGGTTCATCGACACGTAGACGTCGTTCGGGCCGGCCAGGTAGCCGGAGGTGCGGACGAACGCGTAGTTGTCCAGCACGTCGAGGATGCCGGCGACCGGCTGCAGGACGTCGTCCTCGCGGATCTCGACCTCGCGGCCCTCGCCACCCTCGCGGTCACGCCCGCCACGACGGCGCTCCCGGAACCGGCGGCCGCGGCGCCCGCGCCCACCTTCCTCGTCGTCGCCACCACGGTCTCCGCCACGGTCGCCACCGCGGGCGGCACCGTTCTGGCCGGCCTGGTTCTGACCGCCGGACTGGTTGCGGTCGCGGCGACGATCGCCCGACTCCTGATCCGCCTTGGCGTCGCCGCCCTCGGCCTTCGGTTCGGTCTTGGTTTCGGCGCGAACCTCACCACCGCGGTTGTCGCCACGGTTGTCGCCGCCCTCGCCACGCTGGTCGCGGCCACGACGCTGGCGGCCGCGGCCACGCTGGCCGCCGTCACGGCCGGACTCGTCACCCGAATCGGCCGGGCGCGCAGCCGATTCCGCGGTTTCCGCCTTGGCGGACGCGTTCTCGGCGCCCACACCGTCGAGAGTCTGCTGCTGACCGCGCGCGGCACCGTTGCGGGTGCCCTTCGGCGCATCGTTCTTGGCGCGGCCCTTGCCGGTGGACTCGGCGGCGTTCTCGGAGGTCTGGGGGGAGTCCGTCTTCGCCGCCGCGCCGGATTCGGTCGCAGCGCCGGCATTCGACGCGGACTTCGCGACGGGCTCGACGCCCGAGTCCGCTTCGGCGGATTTCGCATCACCCCGGCCACCACGCGCGGACTTGCCGGCGCCGGCGGAAGCCTGATTTTCCTTGATGGCGGCGATGAGATCGCCCTTACGCATTCCGGATGTGCCTCGGATACCGAGCTCTCCGGCAAGCGCACGCAACTGCGGCAACAACATTCCAGTCAGCCCCGATCGTGCGACGTCGGTGTGTTCGCTCATCTTCGAAATCTGTCCGGAGTCACTTTCGCGGCCGTCCGAGGGATTTGCAGTGTCCACCCCGGGTGTCGCGAGCAGGTCCGTATCTGTCACGGAGATCCTTTCCTTCCCTCGATTGCCGTGTGCATATTCGAGGGTTCGTCCCGAAGCCCGATCACTGTGCCGAGCTCGGATGCCGTATCGCCTGCCCCGCCGGACCGATGGAATCACCACCTGGTCACGGCCACCGGTTCATTGAGTGGGAGTGATCATTCCAGTCGCTGTCCCCGACGTCGAGGTCGAAGTCCCGAGTGATTCGAGCCCCCGAGCCACCGAGCTTGAGCAAGGAGCCTGCTGGAGCGATTGCCCTGATGAAGCACCGGCGTCTGACGCGCACGATGTACGGACGTGCTCAGGATAGCTCTGTATGACCACGTCAGCAAGGCAGCCACGCCATCAATCCACGCGTACACCCGCGGAAATGTCGGGTTCGACGACGCGCAGACCGTCGTCCTCGGCGAGTTTGCGCAGGTCGTCCGGAAATTCTCCGGTGCCCAGCGCCAGGATGGTCGGACCGGCGCCCGACACCATCGCGGCGAGTCCGGCGGTGCGCAGCCGGGTGATCCAGGCGGTGGTCAGCGGCAGCGCGGCGGCGCGATAACCCTGGTGCAGACGGTCCTGGGTCGCGGGCAGGAGCAGGTCGGGACGCTCGGTCAGGGCGACCACCGACAGTGCGGCGCGGCTGACGTTGAACGCGGCGTCGCCGTGCGGGACCATCTCCGGCAGCAGGCCGCGGGTGTGCGCGGTCGAGGACCGCTCCTGCGGGATCAGCACCGTCGCACGCAGTCGCGGGTGCGGATCCAGCCGCACCGCACGGTAGACGCGCTGGTAGCGCTCGACCGAGCTGCTCGCGTCGAGTTCGCCGGCCCGGTCGGATTCGGTCCACGACACCACGATGCCGCCGAGCACGCTGGCGGCCGCGTTGTCGGGATGTCCCTCGAATTCCGAAGCCAGCTGCACCAATTCGGCATCCGAACCCGTGAGCGCCGGGTCGAATTTCGCGGCCAGTCCGCGCGCGGCGGCGAGTCCGCCGACCGCCGCCGAGGCCGAGGATCCCAGCCCGCGCGAATGCGGAATGACGTTGCGGCACACCACGTCCAGCCCGTCGGCCCACACGCCCGCGGCTTCCAGACCGCGTTCGATCGCGCGCACCACCAGATGTGAAGGGCCCCAAGGAACGTCGTCGGCGCCCTCACCCTCCACTCGGATGGTAAGCCCGGAATCGGTGGTACGTACCACGATTTCGTCGTACAGCCCCAAAGCGATACCGAGCGAATCGAATCCGGGGCCGAGATTGGCGCTGGAGGCGGGCACCCGGGCCGTGACGGTGATTCCGGGGGGCAGGGTTCGCGTCACCGCGGCACCGTGCTGTCGCTCGGCGCCGTCCGACGAAGGCGCTGCGGGGTCGACTCGCCGCGCCCGCTCACTGAGCTGACCTTCGCGCGCACTCAACTCAGGCCAACTCGAGCTCGCGAGCCACCGCTACCGGATCGACCGCGATCGCCTCGACCGCGGGCATACCCAGCAGCGCGGTGTCGGGATCCTTGAGACCGTTGCCGGTGACGGTGCACACGACGGTGAGCCCGGAATCGAGCCAGCCCTCCTTGCGCGCGGCCAGCAGACCGGCCACGCTCGCGGCCGAGGCGGGTTCCACGAAGACGCCCTCGGTGCTCGCGACCAGGCGGTACGCGGCGAGGATCTCCTCGTCGGTGGCGGCCCGGAAGGCGCCGCCGGACTGCTCCTTGGCGGCCACCGCGCTGTTCCAGGACGCGGGCGCGCCGATCCGGATCGCGGTCGCGATGGTTTCGGGGTCCTTCACCGGCGCGCCGTTGACCAGCGGCGCGGCCCCGGCGGCCTGCACACCGAGCATGCGCGGACGGCTCGCGGTGAGGCCGTCGGCGTGATATTCGCTGTAGCCCTTCCAGTACGCGGTGATGTTGCCCGCGTTGCCGACCGGCAGGGCGTGCACATCGGGGGCCTTGCCCAGCGCGTCGCAGATCTCGAAGGCCGCGGTCTTCTGCCCCTCGATGCGGGCCGGGTTGACCGAGTTCACGAGACCGACCTCGGGAAAGTCCGAGGTGACCTTGCGGGCCAGCTCGAGGCAGTCGTCGAAATTGCCCTCGACCTGAATGATCTTGGCGCCGAGCATGACCGCCTGCGCGAGCTTGCCCATCGCGATCTTGCCCTGCGGGATCAGCACCGCGCAGTGCATGCCGGCCCGGGTGGCGTAGGCCGCCGCCGACGCGGAGGTGTTACCCGTGGAGGCGCACAGCACCGCCTTCTGGCCGCGGGCCTTCGCATCGGTCATCGCCATGGTCATGCCGCGGTCCTTGAAGGAACCGGTCGGGTTGAGGCCCTCGACCTTGAGATACACCTCACAGCCCGTGAGCTCGGACAGGTGATGCGCGGGCACCAGCGGCGTGCCGCCCTCGTAGAGGGTGACCGGCTCCCAATCGGCGCCGACCGCCAGGCGTTCCCGATAGGCGGCGATCAGCCCCGGCCACGGAGTGTGCACGGCCCCGGCCGACGGCGGCGCTCCTGTCTGACTCATTCCTCGGTGCCTTCCAATCTCAAGACGCTGGTCACGGACGTGACGGATTCCAGCTCGGCAAGTGCTGCCACCGTATCGGCCAGCGCCGACTCCGGTGCGTGGTGGGTGACCACGACCAGTCGGGCGCCCTCGTCGTGTCCCTCCTGGCGGACCGTCGAGATGCTGACACCGTGCTCGGCGAATTTGCCGGACACCGCCTGCAGAACCCCGGTGCGGTCGGCAACCTGCAGGTTCACGTGATAGCGGGTCGGGATGTCGCCGATCGGCGCGATCGGCAGCTCAGCATAAACCGATTCACCCGGTGCGCGGCCACCGTAGAACTTGTTGCGGGCCGCCATCACCAGATCGCCCATGACGGCCGAGGCGGTCGGCGCGCCGCCCGCGCCCTGGCCGTAGAACATCAGCCGGCCGGCGTTCTCGGCCTCGACCACCACCGCGTTGAAGGCGCCGTTCACCGACGACAGCGGATGCCGCCGCGGGATCAGCGCCGGGTAGACGCGCACCGACACCCGGTCCTTACCGGCGGGCGTGCTGCCCGCTTCCCCCGGCGCGGCCACCGCCGAACCGTCCATCGACAGCCGCTCGCCGCCGGGCATCCGCTCGCAGATGGCCAGCAGCTTCACGGTGCAGCCGACCGCCGCCGCGGTCTCCAGATCCTCGGCGGTGATCTTCGAAATGCCCTCGCGGTAGACATCGGCCGCGGTGACGCGGGTGTGGAAGGCCAGCGAGGCCAGGATCGCGGCCTTGGCGGCGGCGTCGTACCCCTCGACATCGGCGGTGGGATCGGCTTCGGCATAACCGAGCCGGGTCGCCTCGGCGAGCGTATCGGTGTAGTCGGCGCCGGTCTCGTCCATCGCCGAGAGAATGAAATTCGTTGTGCCGTTGACGATTCCGACCACCCGGTTCACCCGGTCGCCGGACATCGACTGGATCAGCGGGCGCACCACCGGGATGGCGCCGGCGACCGCGGCCTCGAAGTACAGGTCGGCGCGGCTGCCCTCGGCCGCCGCGGCCAGCTCACCGGTGTAGTCGGCCAGCAGCGCCTTGTTCGCGGTCACCACCGATTTGCCGCCGTTGAGCGCGGACAGGATCAGCTTGCGAGCCGGATCGATACCGCCCATCACCTCGACCACCAGGTCGACGTCGTCGCGGGCGACCAGCGCTTCGGCGTCGGTGGTCAGCAGCTCGGCCGGAATGCCGCGGTCGACGTCGAGGCGCCGCACCGCGACGCCCCGCAGCACCACCGGGGCGCCGACCCGCGAGCGCAGGTCGTCGGCGTGCTCGCGCAGGATGCGCACCACCTCGGTGCCGACATTGCCCATGCCGAGCACCGCGACCCCGATGGGATGTTCGATTCCGAACGCACCGCCTCGGGCCTGGTTCGTCGCCTCGGTCATGAGTGCACCTCCGTCGCTTCCAGGCTCATCAGATCCGCCACCGTCTCGCGGCGCAGCAGCAGCCGCGCCTGCCCGTCGCGGACCGCGACCACGGCCGGGCGGGTGAGCATGTTGTAGCGGCTGGCCATCGAATAGCAGTACGCTCCCGTGGCCGCGACCGCAACCAGGTCTCCCGGTCCGACGTCGGCGGGCATCCACGTGTCCCGGATGACGATATCGCCACTCTCACAATGCTTTCCGACCACACGCGCCACCACGGGGGCGGACTCGCTGGAGCGCGAGACCAGCCGGCAGTCGTAGTCGGCCTGATACAGCGCGGGGCGAATGTTGTCGCTCATCCCGCCGTCGACGCTGACGTAGCGGCGCTGCGCGCCCGCGTCGAGCGAGACGTCCTTTGTGGTACCGACCTCGTAGAGGGTGACGGTGCCGGGGCCGGCGATCGCGCGGCCGGGCTCCACCGCGATGGTCGGGGTGGGCAGGCCGATCTGCGCCGCCTCCACCTCGACGATGTCGCGCACCTTCGCGGCGAAGTCGTCCAGCGGCGGCGGATCGTCGCTCGGCAGATACGAAATGCCCAGGCCGCCACCGAGATCCAGGATCGCGATCTGTTCGGTGCGCTCGACGCCGAACTTCTCGATCGCATCGCGCAGCAGTCGCAACATGCGCCGCGCCGAGATCTCGAAGCCGTCGATGTCGAAGATCTGCGATCCGATGTGGCTGTGCAGGCCGACCAGGCGCAGATTGTCCGCCTCGAAGACCCGGGCCAACGCCTCCATCGCATCGCCGCCGGCGATCGAGAAGCCGAACTTCTGATCCTCGTGCGCGGTCGAAATGTATTCGTGCGTATGCGCTTCCACGCCGACGGTGACGCGGACCAACACGTCCTGCACCACGCCCGCGCGGGCGGCGACCGACTCCAGGCGCTCGATTTCGATCAGCGAGTCGACCACGACGTGCCCGACGCCCGCCGCGACGGCCTGCTCCAGCTCGGCGACCGATTTGTTGTTGCCGTGCAAGGCGATTCGCTCGGCGGGGAAGCCGCCGTGCAGCGCCACGGCCAGTTCACCGCCGGAACACACGTCCAGGTGCAGACCCTCGTCACGCACCCAGCGCGCGATCTCGCCGCACAGAAATGCCTTGGACGCGTAGTGGACTCGCGCGCCGGGCCCGAAGGCGCGGACCATATCGCGGCAGCGGGAACGGAAGTCGTCCTCGTCGACCACGAACAGCGGCGTGCCGAATTCGGCGGCGAGCTGCGTGACGGGCATACCGGCCAGGCGCACCACGCCGTCGGCGTCGCGAGAGGCGTTGCGGGGCCAGACCTTTTCGGGCAGGTCGATCATCGCGCGGGGGTCGGCGGGCCGCTCCGGCAGGTTGGGGGCGTGGGGGATCTCGGCGTGCCGAGGTCCCGCCGGATGCGCACTCACAATAATTCCTTCCTCACACGATGACCTGACCGACGGCGGTTCACATGCGCTCCGGGGCGGATACGCCCAGCAGCGCCAGACCGTTGGACAGCACCTGACGGGTGGCGTCGACCAGTTGCAGGCGGGCGGCGTTGACCGGCAGGACCGGGTCGTCGTTCTGCGGCAGGATCCGCAGCGTCTTGTTGGTCTGGAAGCGGTGGTAGGCGCCGGCCAGTTCCTCCAGATAACGGGCCACGCGGTGCGGTTCACGCAGGCTCGCCGCGCTCGCCACCACGGCCGGGAACTCGCCGAGGGTGCGGATCAGCTCACCCTCCTCGTCGGCGGACAGCAGACCGAGATCCGGTGTGACACCGGCGAATCCGAAGTCCGTGGCGTTGCGGGCGACCGCACAGGTGCGGGCGTGCGCGTACTGCACGTAGTAGACCGGATTCTCACTGCTCTGCTTGGTCCACAGATCCAGGTCGATATCGATACTCGAGTTCACCGAACTGCGCACCAGCACGTAGCGGGCGGCGTCGACGCCGATCGCCTCGACCAGATCGTCGAGTGTGACGACCGTGCCGGCGCGCTTGCTCATCCGCACCGCCACACCGTCGCGCAACAGATTCACCATCTGGCCGATCAGCACCTCGACGGTGTCCGGATCGTCGCCGAACGCGGCCGCCGCCGCCTTCAACCGGCCGATGTAGCCGTGATGGTCGGCGCCGAGCATGTAGATGCAGAGATCGAACCCGCGCGAGCGCTTGTTCTGGAAGTAGGCGATGTCGCCGCCGATATAGGCGGATTTGCCGTCGCTCTTGATGACGACGCGGTCCTTGTCGTCACCGTATTCGGTGCTGGCGATCCACCAGGCGCCGTCCTTCTCGTACAGGTTGCCCGAGGCCTTGAGCTGGTCGAGCGCCTTCTCGACGGCACCGGAGGCGAACAGCGAGCTCTCGTTGAAGTACACGTCGAAATCGGTGCCGAAATCGTGCAGCGTCTGCTTGATGTGGGCGAACATCAGCTCGACACCCTCGCGGCGGAACAGTTCGTGCCGCTCGTCCTCCGGCAGCGTCACCGCATCCGGATGCGCGGCGGTGATCTGGCCGGCGATATCGGAGATGTAGGCACCGGCGTAGCCGTTCTCCGGGGTGGGCGCGCCGGTGGCGGCGGCGACCAGCGATTCGGCGAAGCGGTCGATCTGCGCGCCGTGGTCGTTGAAGTAGTACTCGCGGGTCACGTCGGCGCCCTGAGCGGCCAGGATGCGGCCCAGCGCGTCGCCGACCGAGGCCCAGCGGGTGCCGCCCAGATGGACCGGGCCGGTCGGATTGGCGGAGACGAACTCCAGGTTGATCTTGGTGCCGGCGAGCGTCTGCGCGGTGCCGTAGGCGGCGCCCGCGGCGCGGATCTGCTCCACGATGGCGCCCTGGGCGGCCGCGGCGAGACGGATGTTGAGGAAGCCCGGACCGGCCACATCGGCCGATTCGATGCCGTCGGTGGCGGCCAGCGCGTCGGCCAGCAGACCGGCCAGTTCGCGCGGATTCATTCCGGCCTTCTTGCCCACCTGCATGGCCACATTCGTGGCATAGTCTCCGTGTTCCGGATTACGGGGACGCTCCACCTTGACCTCGTCGGGCAGGACCGCAGGGTCGGATCCACGTTCGACGAGCACCTTCGCCGCGGTCGCACGAAGGAGTTCTGCAAGGTCAGCTGGAGTCACGAGTCTCTATCCTATGGTCCGAGCGGGTGTGCGCCGCCAGCGGGCACCTGCTCGGCGCACCCGGCATCCGGCACCGGCGGCCCCGGCCCGCCGCGCCCGTACCCCTCCGACATACCCGAAGAGAGCGCTACGCCGATGCCGAACACCAGCGCGAAATCAGCCAAGGCGATTCGTGCCGCCGCGAAATCCGCCCCCGGCGGGGCGTACAACGGTAATTCCAACCCGCCGAAGCACCGGCGTGTTCCCTGGGCGCTGGTCGGCGCGGTCGTGGTGATCGCCGCCTTGGTCGTCGCCCTGGTCGTCTATTTCGTCCCCAAATCGCGCCACCACGCCGACAAGGAGAAGGCCGTCCCGCCCACCGGTCAGATGGACGAACTCCCCGCCGGCATCCCCGGCATCCCTGCCATTCCCGGCATGCCGGGTGCGCCGATGCCGACGCGTTGATGCCGCGCCGCCGCGCAATCCCTGCTCGGACCTGTCTTTTGGCGCACGCCGTGTGATGCGATACGCTTTCCCCGCCCGATCGGACGACGTATCCACTGGTGTCGACCGGGTCCAATCCCCGCCCTCGTAGCTCAGGGGATAGAGCGTCTGCCTCCGGAGCAGAAGGCCGCAGGTTCGAATCCTGCCGAGGGCACAGAAAACAGACCCCTGACCAGCGATGCACTGGTCAGGGGCTTTTTTTTCGTCCACACCTTCTGCGCGCGCAGTTGTGGTCCGGACCGCTGGAGAATTCAGTAGCTCGCTTTGCCGGGGCGGCTCCCACACCCCATTCAGGACGGTCCGGTCGGGCCAGTAGGCACACAGTCCCGTTCGGGTTGTCGATTCCGGGGATGCTCGCGCGTCGGAGGGGTGTACGGCCCGAACGAGGGCCACGCCGACGAACGAAGGACATGCCATGACCACGACTCGAACCGACGACTCGGCCGCCATCGCGCAGATCTTGGCCGAGCAGTACAAGGCCTGGGCGGCCGGGGACGCCGACGCTTTCGTCGCGGACTACGCCGAGGACGCCACGGCGATCATGCCGGGGACCTATCGGCGCAGCCGGGCGGAGATCCGGCAGGGTATGGCGGACAGTTTCGCGACCGTTCTCGCGAACTCGACCGTCATCGACGACATCGGAGATATCCGATTCCTCGGCGCGGACCACGCCGTGGTGGTCAGCAGGGCCGCGATTCTGTTCGCCGGGGAAACCGACGTCCCCGCCGACCGGTACGTCAACGCGACCTGGATCCTGCACCGGCGCGACGGCAAGTGGACGGTTGCCGCGTACCACAACAGCCCCGCCGCGGCGCGCTAGCGGCTCGCCACTCACCCGAATCGAACGATCGACACCACCCCCACGATCACGCAGTACGCCGCGAACGGCAACAGGGTTCGAGTCTGGAAGTAGCGTTCGAGATAGCGCACGGCGAACCACGACGTGACACCGGACACCACCGCGCCGACGAGGATCGGCCCCCAGATCACCTCGGCGCGTGGGGATATCAGGTCCGGGAGGTCGACAATCCCGGCGCCGAAGATCGCGGGGGTGGCGAGGAGGAAGGCGAATTTGGCGGCGTGTTCGTGCTCCAGACCGCGCCAGAGACCGCCGACCATGGTGAGGCCGGCCCGGCTGAAGCCGGTGAGGAGGGCGCCGGCCTGAGCCAGGCCGATGCCGACCGCGTCCCGGGAGTCGAGGGCCGCCAAGCGGCGGTCCGATTGCGGGAGGGAAAGCGTTGTCGCCGTGCGAGTTCGGCCGTTCGCCTGGTTCAGGGCGAAGCGACGGCCGTATTCGGCGAGGGTGGGCTCGTTGCGGCGACGCAGCCCCTCGCCGACGACCAGCACCACGCCGTTGACGGTCAGAAAGGCCGCGGCGCACAACGGAGCCGCGAAGACATCGTGCAGGGGATGTTCGAGCAGCGGGCCGAGCACCGCGACCGGCACGGTCGCGACGATGATCAACCAGGCCAGCCGCTGCGGAACGGTATCCAAGCGCCGTGTCCGCACCATCTCGACGAATCCGACGATGATCGCGCACCAGTCGCGCCGGTAGTAGATCACCAGCGCGACCGCCGTCGCCACGTGCAGGGCGACGACGAACGCCAAATAGGTTGCGGCGGATTCGGTTCCGCCCCGGTCGGCCAGCGCTCCCCAGCGTCCACCCAGCCAGGCCGCCACGAGAACCGAATGTCCGAGACTGGAGATCGGGAACAGCTCGGTGAAACCCTGCACCGCGCCGATGACCATCGCTTCGAAATAGGTGAGCATCGCGACGAGTTTCGCACGGCAATCATAAAGGTTCCTGTGAGCCGAATCTCGGATAAGTCACTGCGCGACAATGAGTTTCGAATCGTCCGATATGCCCGAAGTTGATCTTGGATATCGAGGACGGCGGCCCTGGGGCATCTCCGAGGGCCGCCGTCCCGGCACTCACCGCTGCGTCCGTACGCTCCGAAATGTCGACGCCACAAGCAATGTCAGTACCGCGATCCCCGCCGCCGCGGCGAAGGCGGTCGTGATGCCGGAGACGAGCACATGCACGGCCGAGCCGGACGCGGCCCGGACAGCGGTGCCGAAGACCGTGACCAGCACCGCCAGCCCCAGCGCCGCACCGGTCTGCTGCAGCGTCTGCAGCGCACCGCCCGCCGCACCGGCCTCCTCAGGCGCCACATTCGCCATGATGATCACGTTCAGCGGCGAAAATGCCAGGCCGATACCGCATCCCATCAAGACCGTCGCCACCGCGAGCAGCGGGAAGTAACCGGTATCGGTATCGAGCAGGGTGAGCAGGACCAGTCCGGCGATCATCGCGGCCGTCCCCACCAGCGTCACCGGCTTGGGTCCGAAACGGGGCAGCAGGCGGGGAATCAGCCGGATCATGGTGAACATCGTCACCGCGGTCGGCAGAAAGGCGAAACCCGTTGCCAGCGCGCTCATTCCCCGCACTTCCTGCAGATACTGGGTGAGGAAGAAGAACATCGAGGTTCCCGCCATCGGGCCGAGGAACATATTCGCGTACGCGGCGGCGCGATTGCGGTCGGCGAACAGGTGCAGGGGCAGCAGCGGCTGGACGGCGCGGCGTTCGATGAGCAGGAACGCCACCAGTGCGACGACGCCGACCGTGAGCGACACATCGGTCGTCACATCGTCCCAGCCGTGCGCCGCGGCACTGATGAAGCCGTAGACCAACGCGGCCACCGCACCCGTCGCGGTCACCGCTCCGGGGAGGTCGAGGTGCGCGCGACGGCGCGGCGCGTCGGGCAGATACCGCACCGCCAGCAGGGCCACCACCAGTCCGAACGGCACGTTGATGAACAGCACCGAGCGCCAGCTCAGCCACTGGGTCAGCAGCCCGCCCAGGATCAACCCGATCGCGAATCCCGCACTCGACATTCCGGAGAACAGGGCGAGCACCCGGACCCGCATCTTCGGATCGGCGAATGTGGTGGTGAGCAGGGCGAGAGTATTCGGTCCGGCCATCGCGCCGCCCAGGCCCTGCACGATGCGCGCGACGATCAGCCAGGCGGCCGACGGCGCCAGACCGCCGCCGAGGGAGGCGAGGGTGAAGAGCACGGTCCCGAGGATGAACAGGCGCCGGCGTCCGAACAGGTCACCGGCCCGGCCGCCGAGCAGCAGCAGCCCACCGAAGACCAGCGTGTAGGCGTTCATCACCCAGGACAGGCCGGTGGCGCTGAAGTGCAGATCGTGCTGAATGCGCGGCAGCGCCACATTCATGACGGTGATGTCGAGCACGATCATCAACTGGCAGGTCAGCAGCGTGACGAGCACGATGCCGGAGCGCAGGCGGCCGGGCGGTGCGCCGGCCTGCGCAGACGAGGAAAGCACGGAGGTAGAGGTCGTGGAGGTAGACAAGGAGGCTCCATCGGATGCGGAACTAAAACGGAGAATGTCTCCGTTTCCAATGGAGATAGCATATGGAGAAGTTCTCCGGTTACGCAAGACTAAGCGGAGAGTTCGTCCGTTTCCACTGGAGGAATCGTGAGCGCACCGTCGACACAGGGGTCCGGGCGCGCGGCGCCGCCGCGTCCGATGCGCGCGGATGCGCGGCGTAACTACGAGCGCATACTCGAATGCGCGCGCGAGGCGTTCGCCGAACACGGTCCCGAGGCGCCCCTCGACGAGGTCGCGCGCCGCGCTGCGGTGGGGCCGGGCACCCTCTACCGGCACTTTCCCAACCGGGACGCACTCATCGAGGCCGTCTACCGATCGAGCATCGAGGCGTTGGCCGAACTCGCCGCCGAGCTGACCGAAACCCTCCCCCCGCTCGAGGCCCTGGAGCAGTGGTTCCGCGCCCAGGTGCGGTTCGTGATGGACAAACGCAGTCTGGCGGTGACCCTCAAGGCCGCCATCGACCGCGGATCGCAGACCTTCACGCTGTGCTCGAATCTGATCACCGACGCCGCGACCTCGGTCCTGCAACCCGCCCAGGACGCCGGGTTGATCCGCCCGGAGATCGAACCACGCGATCTGTTGCGCCTGGGCCACGGGATCGGCGTCGCGTGCGAGACATCACCCGATGCGGCCGAACGGCTGATCACGGTCACCCTGGCCGGCCTGCGGACCACCGGCTGAGCCGATATTCGATTGCCCGCCGCGATCGGTGGCCGTAGCCTCGCTCCGTTTTCCATTCATCCATTCGGAAGGGAGTGAACACGTGCAACCACTGACCGAACGCGAGATCCGCTCGTCGTTCGTGAACTGTTCCAAGGGCGAGGCCAAACGCATGCCGGTCCCCCGGGATCTCGACGCGCAACCGTGGGACGACCTGGACTTCTTCGGCTGGAACGATCGGTCGATGCCGGGCCGCGCCTATCTGGTGACCCCGCAGGACGATCGGCTGGTCGGCGTGGCCCTGCGCTACGAGACGGGCGTATCCGGCCGGGCCCAGCTGTGCTCGATCTGCCTGACCACGCATACCGGTAGTGGCGTGTCGCTGCTCACCGCGCACAAGGTCGGCGACTCCGGGCGGCGCGGTAATTCGATCGGCATCTACATGTGCACCGATCTCGCCTGTTCGCTGTACGCGCGCAACAAGAAGCGTCCGGCGCTGGGCAACCGCTACCGCGAGGATCTGACCGACGAGGAGAAGGCCGAGCGGGTGCGCACGAACCTGCGCGCATTCGTCGAGCGTCTCTACAGCTGACCGACCAGGACAGCGCCCACCCGATCGAACGGAGGTAGATGCCGTGCGCCGACACTCGAGGACCGCGCCGCAGCCCTGATGCCCCGAGCCCGCCGGACTCGGGGCATTTTCATGTCCACCTCCGGACCACTCGGACCCTCACTTCGGCACCGACACCAGATACCGCTGCACCGTCGCACCGATCTCCGCGACGATCTCCTCGGCCGTCAACGCCACCACGGGCGGCAGACGCAGCACATAGCGGCACACCGCCAGTCCCAGAATCTGCGAGACCACCAATCCGGCTCGCCGCGGCGCGTCCGCGGGATCACCGACCCGGGTTACCATCGGCATCAGCTGTTCGGCGAAGACGCGTTGAAACCGTTGCGCCACAGCCTCGTCCGACACCGACGAACGCAGCAGGGTCAGCAGCAGTTCGTTACTCGGTGGCGTCTCCCAGAGTTCCAGGAACCGTCGCGCGACCGTCTCACCCAACTCGTCCTCGGCCACCGCCGCCAGATCCGGGAGGCCGAGATCGACGTCGAGCGCCGCGTCGAACAGGCCGTCCTTGTTGCCGTAGTACCGCATCACCATCGACGGATCGATGCCGGCGTCGGCGGCGATGGCCCGAATGGTCGCCTTGGCGAATCCCTCGCGGGCGAAATGCCGGCGAGCCGCCTCCAGAATCGCCGCGCGGGTGACGTCCGAGCGGCGCGGCGCAGTTTCCTCACTCATGCCCACAACCGTAGGCCAACAACTGTTGACTTTCCAGCGGCCGCGACCTTATTCTTAAGTCAACAGCCGTTGGCCAACACAGGTTGGCAAACTGAGGGAGTAGCCATGAACAGCACCGTTCCCGCCACCGCCGCGGTCGTCATCGTCGGCGCCGGGCCCGCCGGGCTGACCGCCGCGATCGCGCTCGCCGATGCCGGCGCCGACGTGGTCCTGCTGGATCGGCTGGCCGCCGGGGCGAACACATCCCGCGCCGCGGTGGTCCATGCCCGGACCTTGGAGGTCCTCGACGGATTCGGCATCGCCGCGGACCTGCACGATCGCGGCCTGGAGGTACCGCGCTTCGTCATGTACGAAGGCACCGATCGGCTGACCACCATCGATTTCTCCGGGCTGCCCACACCGTTCCCCTACACGCTGATGATCGGCCAGGAGACGACCGAGGCGGTCCTGCTCGACCGGCTGCAGCGGGCGGGCGGAACGGTTCTGCGGCCCGTCGAGGTCACCGCGGTAATGCCGGGCGAGCAGGCGGTCACCGTCGAATTCACCGATGCCGCAGGTGAATCCGGGTCGATCCGGGCCGGTTACGTCATCGGGGCGGACGGGATGCACAGCCGGGTCCGCGAGGCGGCGGGAATCGGATTCACCGGCGCCACCTATCCGGAATCGTTCGTCCTCGCGGATGTGCGGATGGACTGGCCCGCGCCCCGCGACGAAGTATCGCTGCACGTCTCACCGGAGGGCATCACCGTCGTCGCGCCGCTGCCGGACCCCGAGCACGATCGTTTCCGCATCGTCGCCACCGTCGCCGAAGCACCCGAACAGCCCACCCGCGCGCAAGTGCAGGCGCTGCTCGATGCCCGCTGCCCCGGCGCCACGGTGCGAGAGGTGTTGTGGAGCTCGCGTTTCCGCGTACATCACCGCGTGGCCGACCGGTACCGCGCCGGGCGGATTCTGCTGGCCGGAGACGCCGCACACGTGCACAGCCCCGCCGGTGGGCAGGGAATGAACACCGGCATTCAGGACGCCGCGCTACTGGGCACGCTGCTGGCCCGGGTCCTGCGCGGTGAACCCGACACGCTGCTCGACGAGTACGAGCGCACCCGCCGCCCGGTCGCGCTGGACGTGGTCGCCTTCACCGATCGCATGACCCGGATGGCTACCCTGCGCCCGCGCCCGGCCCGCCTGCTGCGCAATACCGCGATCCGCCTCGTCACCCGCGTTCCGGCGGTGCGCACGACGCTGGCCTACCGGCTCGCCGAACTCGCCAACCGGTGACATGCGCTCAGGCGCAGGCCAATCCGAACTCCGCCGTCGCGGTCCGGCCGGCCACCACATCGACCTTCTCGGCGGTGTCGGTGGCCAACCGGCATCCCATCGGCACCGACGTCACCTGCACCTGATAGCAGTCGGCGGCGACATCCTGGTGGGCCTTGCCGTCGCGGCCGGTGGTCAGGGTCGCCAGCACCGAACCGGCCTGACAGGTGGTGATGCCCGCGGCGAGGCCGGCGGCGGCGTACTTCTCGGGACCGTGGGTGGCCACCACCTCGATCGTGCCGTTGGTGCCGTGGTCGGCAGCCGCGGGCGCGGACGCGGGCGCCGATGTACCCGCCGGTGCGCGGTCGGCCTCGGCGGAGCAGGCGAGCGCGGGCAGTACAGCGGCACACAGCGTCATCGCGAACAGTATGCGGCGCACCTGGTCTCCTCTCACCGGATGAATGTCGCTCTCACTGTAGGCGACCGACCCGTCCGGACCGTCGCACATGCGCGGCGATCCGGCATCCGATTCGGTCCCGGTGAGCGGGACCGGGTTCGGCGAATCGCGAGTGTCGCGCGGTAGACGGAATTACCGTCGTCGCAGCCGAACGCAGTTCCCCGAAAGGATCCGGCATGAAATTGATGTACGCCCTCTGGGGGCCGGATCTCGCGGATATCCTCCACGCGCCGGATTTCCACCGGCGGCTGGCCGCCGCGGGGGCGACCGAACTGCAGGTCAACATCGGCGATGCCGACGTCGCCGCCGCACAACTGCGGGTGAGCAGCTACGACGAACCGGTCGCCGCGATCGTCGCCGTCTGGAGCGAAGGGCAGAACGGGCCGATCACCGATGTGCTCAGCGGCGTCGCCGAGCGGATCAACGGCTGGATCGTGGAAGAACGCGAACCGCTCACCACCGCGCGGCCCCCGGACGGAACCCGCTACGACGCACTGGCCAATATCGCGCTGCTGCGAATTCCGAAGGAACTGAGCCGCGCCGAATGGCTGCACAACTGGCAGGATCGCCATACGACAGTGGCGATCGAAACCCAGGCCACCTTCGGTTATGTGCAGAACACGGTGGTCGCCGCGGTGACTCCGGGGCCGCGGGTGGACGCGCTGGTCGAGGAACTGTTCCCGATGGATGCGATGACCGACCAGCACGCGTTCTGGGGCAGCGGTGGTGACGACGCGGAGTTGCAGCGCCGCGCCGGTCGCATGATGGCCAGCGTCGCGACCTTCGGCGCCGATCGCGACCTCGACGTCATCCCTACCAGCAGGTACCGCTACGACCTGACCGCCTCGTAGCGGATCAGAGCAGCCCCGCCTCGCGCATCAGCGCCTCGACCCTCACCGGGTCGAGGTCGCTCGGATTCACGCGCGGCGGGTCCAGTGAATCCAGCGGCGGCAGCGCCGGGTCGGCGGGTACGCCGGGGGCCACCGGATACTCCATGGCCGCCCCGCCGCTGAGCAGACCCTGACCGGCCGCGGCCGTCACGAATCGCACGAAACGCTGCGCGTCGGCGGCGTGCCGGCTCGATTTCAGCACGCCCGCACCGGACAGCGAGAGGTATCCGCCCGGATCGCCGCCGCGGAAATAATGCGGCACCGAGGGACCGGTGATCCGCTCGGGCGCGAGCTGCGCGCGGTACCAGTCGGTGGCGAAGACCAGCGCGCCGCCGACCCCGCCCGCGCCGACGGATTTCAGTGCGGCGAAACCGTTCGGCGCGACGGACGCGTTGTCCTTCACCCCGTGCAGCCACGCGCGCGTGGCGTTCTCGCCGTCGAGTTCCAGCAGCGCCGCGACGATCGCCTGGAAATCCGCGCCGTGCGGATCCGTGGTCCAGCGGCCGTGCCACTGTGGCTGTTGCAGGTCCAGCAACCCGGCGGGCAGCTCGGCGGGCGGAATCTCGGCCGGATGGACAACGAAAGCGGTTGCGCGCGCGGCGATTCCGGTCCAGTGACCCGAATTCGGGCGGAACCGTTCCGGCACCTGCGCGAGGGTGGCGGGATCGAGGTCGGCGAACAGCCCGGCGCGTTCGATCCGGGCCATGGCCGGTGAATTCTCGGTGACAACCACATCGGCGGGCGATCGATCCCCCTCGGCCAGCACCTGGTCGGCGACTTCGGCATCGGCGCCGTCGCGCAGCGTCACCCGGATTCCGGTCTGCTCGGTGAAAAGGTCGGCCCACTGCCGGGTCAGGCGTTGATCGTGTGCGTTGTAGACCACGATCTCCGGCGCGTCCGACGACGCCGAACAGGCGGTGACCAGCGCCGAGGCGGCCAGCGCCACCACGCCGAGCACGAGTTTCCATCGGGTGCGTTCGTGCTGCTGCGCCGTTGCCATGGACCGTCCTTCCGATCGGAAATTGCGCCGAGGCGACCGGCTAGCCAACCTACCGCGTGGGTTAGCGACACGAAACGCGGTATGGCGCCGATCTGGGTAGGGTCGGCTTCGGATCGGAACCGACCACCTCCGAGGGAGCGACGATGACCTGCTGCGGGCCGAATCGCCGCCGGCTGCTCGCGGCTCTGGCCGCGGCGGCCGCCGCACCGCTCGTACTCCCGGGTTCGGCTCGGGCCCAGGCTGATTCACTGCGCGCGACCGATCTCGAGGTGGTCACGATCACCGACACGTCTGCGATCATCACCTGGACGACCCTCGGCGTCGATGCGTCGGGAACCCCGGTACCGGTCGATGCGGGCACCGAAATCCGGTTGGCTCCCGCGGATTCCACCGGTCCCGCCCGGACGGTTGCCGTGGCGGGCGCCGATCGGACGCCGTATCACTACGCGCAGATCGACGGTCTGGAACCGGGGCGGCGGTATCGATTCGAGGCATGGTCGGACGGCGTGCGGGCGGTACCGGCGCCGGAGCTGGTCACCCATCTGCCGGACGCACCCGAATGCACCGGCGAATTCACCACTCTGGTCGCTCCCCCGGGCCGGCTGCTGCGCACCCTCGCTCTCTGCAACGACGTGCACATCGGTGAGGAGACCAGCGGCATCATCGCCGCCGGCCTGCCACCGGGTGTGCGGCAGGAACCGGGACTGCCGCCCTACCCCGAGGTGATGCTGGGGGCGTTGCTCGACGATCTACGCCTACCGGATCGCGGCGCCGACCATCTGATCCTGGCCGGTGATCTGACCGCGGAAGCTACTCCCGAGCAGACCCGGACCGTACGAAACCGGCTGGACGCCTGGGGAATCGAGGGACGGGACTGGTTCGCCGCGCGCGGCAATCACGACCGGCCGCATACCGGCGCCGACTACGCCGCCTGCCCGACGGTGACCGCCGATCACCACGACTGCTGGGGCGAATCCTTCCTTCCCCCGGAACAATTCAGCGAGCACCGGCTCGGCGGGTTGCGGCTGATCGGGCTCGACACCACCGAACTCGACGGATCCGGGGGCAGTATCGGTCCCGGGCAATTCGATCGCCTGCGGGAATCACTGAACCGCGACCCTGATCGGCCGACGGTCGTCTTCGGACATCATCCGGTCACCGCGGAATCGGGCCTGACCAATCTCGCCGGGCCGAATTTCGTGCTGAATCGATCGGACGCGCTCACCCTGCAACAGCTGTATCAAGCGACGCCCGGGGTGTTCTTCCACCATGCGGGCCATACCCACCGCAATCGCCGCACCCGGCCCGACATCCCGCTCCGGGTGGAATTTCTGGAAGTGGGCGCGGTGAAGGAGTATCCGGGTGGCTACACCCTGCTGCGCCTCTACGAAGGCGGCTACATGGTCAATTTCTACAAAACCCGCACCGCGGACGCGCGGCGGTGGAGCACCCGCAGCCGGGCCGAATATCTCGGGTTGATGCCCGAATACACACTGGGCAGCACGGCCGATCGCAACCATGTTGTCCTCGGTGATCTTTCGGGACTGTCCTGAATTACCGATTCGGCGACTCCGGACCGCAGCGTGGGAGCGGACGGGCAAATACACTCGGCGGTATGGCCGCACCTCGCCCGCTTCCGCTGGACCCCATCGAAGAGGCCCACCGCCAGTGGACCTCGCACGGCTGGGGCGATGTCGCCGACGGGATGGCGGCGGTGACCTCCCTGGTGCGTGCCCAGCAGATCGTGATGGCCCGGGTCGACGAGGCACTGCGCCCGTCGGGACTGACGTTCTCCCGCTACGAACTGCTGACGCTGCTCAGCTTCAGCAAGACCGGGGCCCTGCCGATGGCGACGGCCAGCGCCCGGCTGCAGGTTCACCCGACGAGTGTGACCAATACCGTCGATCGGCTCGAAGCCGCCCAACTGGTCAAACGAGTACCACACCCCAGCGACCGCCGGGCAACCCTGATCGAGATCACGGCCGCCGGGCGCGATCTGGCGGCGGCGGCCACCCGGGAGTTGAACGAGAAGGTCTTCGCCCGGCCGGGGCTGCCCCCGGAGCGTCTCCACCTGCTGCTGCAGTTGCTGGCGGAATTCCGGCGCGAGGCGGGGGACTTCGACAGCGGCGACACACCGACTCGCTGGGCCTGACCACCGGGTTGCCGGCATTCCGGCAGCGACATCCCGGGGCGCTGCCTTCCCATCGGCGGCCGAAAGGTTCACCATGGACGCCATGGTGCTGGTCCTGGGCGTGTCGGCGGGCGCTGGTGGCGCGCGCGCCATGCTCACCCACTCCGATCAGCCCCATCTGCCGCCGATCGATCGCTGCGTGGTCGCTCGTCGCGCGGGAGCCGGGGTCGAGGAGCCGGTCTTCCAGGCCATCGACGCGATGCGGGCCTCCGCGGCCGACCGCGACGAATTCGTCACCGGCATCGCCGTCACCTCACGCTGCGCCCTGCATGCCGAGGCCATCCGGGCCGCGGCCGGACGCAGCCGGCTCACCATCATCGACGAACCGCCGGCCCAGCTGCGCTATCTGCGGTTCAGCGGACAGCTGCCCGACGAGGGTGCGGTGCTGCTCTACGACCTCGGCAGCTCCGGGCTCACCCTCACCGAGGCCGATTGCCGCACCCAGGCCATTCTGGCCGGTAAGCGCAGCACCCTCCTGGGCGGCGACGGCCACGACGCCCTGCTGCGCTGGCATCTCGCGCACGGTGGTGTCGAGATCGACAATGCCACCGGGCGCGAATACAAGGAACAGCTCAGCGGCACCCGGGTGGTGACCGCCGGCGATCCCCGCTCGGGCATGCGAATCGTGGTGACCCGCAGCGACTTCCACGATCTGGTCGTGGCCGGAATCCACCATTCGGTGTCGTATGTGCGGCAGTTGATCGAGGAGACCGGGGTCCCGCCGCGGGCGGTGGCGCTGCTCGGCGGCTGCACACGCAGCCCGAGTATCCGCGAGTCGCTCGAGCAGCTGCTGGATCTGCCGGTGATCTACGATCCGGAGCCCGATTTCGTCTCCGCTCGCGGCGCGGTACTGATGGCCACGGAACAACCGTCGGCGCGCCGGGTACGCGGTATCCGATTCACCCCGCCGCAGTGCGGATCGGCGGCCTCGACGCCGCGGCCGGCGGTATCGCGACGCAAGGTGGTCGCGGCGCTGGCGGTGACCGCGGCGCTCGGCGCGACGGTCACCGGCTTGCTGGTCACCGGGCACGATGCGGCACGGCCCGCGCACGACGGCACACCGGCACGTCCCGTGGAGGTCGCGGGCAGCAGTGCCGAACCCCCACCCGGGAAGTGACGGCGGATCATCCGTCCAGTTTGACGGTCGCCTTCTCCGCGTCCGTCGCCGCGGCGCACGGGTCCGGGGTGGCGAGGCGGGAGCGGTTCTGCACCCAGTAGGTGACAGTCCCGGAATCGGCGGCCGAGACCCCGCAACTGCCGGGATCCCGGGGATCGTGCCAGATGAGCCCACCGAAACTGCCGATCACCAGATGCTCGGTGCGGTAGCCGAGCGCCGCGGCGACCTGGCCGTCGCGCAACAGCGAGTCCCGCGCGAACCAGGCGTAGGTGATATCGACGACGCCGCCGTCCGGGTAGTTGCCCTCCCAGGCACAGACGGTCGGTCCGCCCTCGCGGTGAACGGCGGTGGCGTGCACCAGATTCGCGATCTCGGCATCGGTTTCCGGGCCGCACCCCTGCAGGAGTTCGTCCTCGGCCTGCGCCGGCCGCTGCGCGGGCGTCGGCCCCGAGGAACATCCGGCCGCGGCGGCGATCAACGCCACCGCGACGAGGAGCCGGCGCGCTCGGCGCATCGTCGTCACCCCGCCTTCGCCAGGGTCGCCGCGGCCAGCTGCCGCACGGCCGAACAGGCTTGTGCCGCAGCGGGTTGCGGCTCGTCGGCACGCCAGTCGACGAAATCCGCGGCACCGGAATCGACGGCGGCCTCACACCACTGCGGTGTGGAGAAGATCCGGCCGGTGTGGTCGCCGATCCGCAGCGGCGCCGCCTGGGCCGCGGGGTCGGTGGCGGTATGCGCGGCGATCGGACTGGCACGGAACCATTCGAAGGTCACCGCGGTGCCGGCGGCCGCCTCCCACCGGCAGCGCAGCGGATTGGCCGACACCTGCTGGAACCCGGAAATGCCTGTTGCGGCAACGACATCCGCATCGGTGGCGGACCCGCACTCGGCGACCGCCAGTGCCTGCGCGGAGACCGGCGCCGGGGCCGGACTCGTCGTGACCGGCGCGGGCCCGGACGCGCCACATCCCGCCACCACCACAGCGGTGGCCACCGTGACCGCGGCGACTACCCATCTCACGCCGATGAGCGTACGGGAATTCCCGGGCACGCGACCGCTCGTGCCGAGACTGCTCAGCGGTGTTCGAAGTTCGCCGCGCGCTTCTCCACGAAGGCGGTCATGCCCTCGGTCTGATCCTCGGTGGCGAATAGCGAGTGGAACACCCGGCGCTCGAAACGCAAGCCCTCGCCGAGCGTGGTCTCGTACGAGCGGTTCACGGCCTCCTTGGCGATCATCACCGACGGCAGCGACATGCCGGCGATGGTCTCGGCGACCTCGCACGCGGTGGACAGCAGTTCCGCCGCCGGGACGACGCGGGCCACGAGTCCGGCCCGTTCGGCCTCCTCGGCATCCATATTGCGGCCGGTGAGAATCAGATCCATGGCCTTGGCCTTGCCGACCGCGCGGGTCAGGCGCTGGGAGCCGCCCATGCCGGGAATCACACCCAGCTTGATTTCCGGCTGCCCGAACTTCGCGGTGTCGGCGGCGATCAGGATGTCGCACATCATCGCCAGCTCGCAGCCGCCGCCGAGGGCGTATCCGGCCACCGCCGCGATGATCGGCTTGCGGAACGCGCCGACCCGGTCCCAGCCCTGGAAGAAATCGGCGAGGAACATGTCCATATAGGACTTGGACTGCATCTCCTTGATATCGGCGCCGGCGGCGAACGCCTTCTCCGAACCGGTCAGCACCACCGCGCCGATGCCGGCATCGGCCTCCACCTCGTCGAGTGCGGCGGTGATATCGGTGAGCACCTGCGTATTCAACGCGTTGAGTGCCTTCGGCCGATTCAGGGTGATCACCGCGACGCGTCCGGTGCGCTCCAGCAGAATGGTTTCGAAGTCGGTCACTGTTTCCCTTTCTCGGCTACTCGCCGGAATCCTGGCCCGGCTTCGCGCCGGAACGGCGGCGAATATCGGTGACGATAGCGGAGAAGTCCAGGTCCCCCGCCGACCGGTTGAACTGCTCGTAGATCTCGGCCGCCAGCAGACCGAACCGTCCCTCGACATCGTTGTCGCGCAGGGCGTTCGCGGCCAGGCCCAGGTCCTTGTTCATCAACGCGGTGGCGAATCCGGGCCGGTACTCGTTGTTGGCCGGGCTGGTCGGGACCGGGCCCGGCACCGGGCAATAGGTGGTCAGCGACCAGCACTGGCCCGAGGCGGTGGAGACCACGTCGTAGAACTTGTCGTGGGTGAGGCCCAGCTTCTCGCCCAGCACGATCGCCTCGGACAGCCCGATCATCGAGATGCCCAGCATCATGTTGTTGCAGATCTTGGCGGCCTGGCCCACCCCCGCGCCGCCGCAGTGCACGACCTTGCCGCCCATCACGTCCAGCACCGGCTGCGCCGCGGCGAAATCGTCGGCCTCGCCGCCGACCATGAAGGTCAAGGTGCCGGCGGTGGCACCGCCGACGCCACCCGACACCGGCGCGTCCAGGGCCCGATGTCCCGCTGCCACAGCGACTTCCGCGGCGCGCTTGGCGTCGGCGACGTCGATGGTGGAACAGTCGATGAACAGGGTCCCGGGCTTGGCGGACGGCAGTACGTTGTCGTAGACGTCGAGCACGATGCGGCCGTTGGGCAGCATGGTGATCACGATCTCGGCCTCGGTCACGGCCGCCGCGGCGGTGTCGAAGACCTCCGCTCCGTCGGCGCGGGCCTGTTCCTGCGCGGCCGGCACCGGGTCGTAGGCCAGTACCCGATATCCGGCACGCACCAGATTCGCCGCCATCGGGCCGCCCATATGCCCGAGGCCCAGGAAGGCCACCTTCGTCACGTTCGTCACTCCTGTGCTCCGCTCAGTCCGAGTTCCCGGTCGCCCAGACCGGCGAAATAGCTGTCCACCAGCGCCTCCGACACCTCTGCGAGGGTGGCGGGCGACCACTGCGGGTTGCGGTCCTTGTCGACCACCTGGGCACGGATGCCCTCGACCAGATCGTGCGTGGTCAGCGCGGCCACCGAGACCCGGTACTCCTCGTCCAGCGCCTGTTCCAGGTTCGCCGCCGCGCGGGCGTTGCGCAGGGAACGCAACGTCACCTTCAGTGCCACCGGCGATTTCGACAACACGTCGCCGGCCGCTTTGGCTGCCTCGGGGGCGTCGTGGCGCTGCAGCCGCGCGACGATCTCCTCGACCGTGTCGGCGCTGTAGCAGGCGTCGATCCACGACCGCTGCGCGGCAAGGTCCGACACCGGCGCGGGCTGCGCGACGGCCGCGATCGCGGCGTCGGCATCGGTGCGGCGCAGTTCGGCCAGCAGATCCGGAATGCGTTCGGCGGGAACGAAATAGTCGGCGAACCCGGCCGCGATCGCATCTCCGGCGCCCATGCGCGCCGTCGTCAGGGCGACGTGAGTACCCAGTTCACCCGGTGTGCGCGCCAGCAGATACGTACCGCCCACATCGGGGATGAAACCGATACCGGTCTCGGGCATGCCGACCATCGACCGCTCGGTCACGATGCGGCGATTGCCGTGGGCGGACAGTCCCACGCCGCCACCCATCACGATGCCGTCCATCACGGCGACATACGGTTTCGGATAGTTGCCGATCAGCGCGTTGAGGATGTACTCGTCGCGCCAGAACCGGCCGCTCGGCGAATCGGCGCTGTCGTGGCGCGAAATGCCGTGCGCCACCGCGTTCTTCGCGTCTGTGTGGATGGCGACGATATCGCCGCCCGCGCACAGCCCGCGTTCCCCCGCGCCGGTCAGCACCACCGTGCGGACCTCGTCGTCGACGGCCCACTCGCGCAGGGTCGACAGAATCGCCTGCGCCATCGGATGATTGAGCGCGTTGATGGCCTTGGGCCGGTTGAGCGTGATCAGGCCGACGCCGTCGCGCTTGTCGAACAGTACTTCTGCTTCGGTCATATTCTTCCTTACGCTGTATCCGCTCGGCATGAGCGGGCGCCCTCCGTGGTTACGCAGGCTGCCGCCTCCGGGCGCTGACCGCTCATGCCGCGCCGACCACCGAGCGGGCCACCACGACCCGCATGATCTCGTTGGTTCCCTCGAGAATCTGGTGCACGCGCAGGTCGCGCACGATCTTCTCGATTCCGTACTCGGCCAGATAGCCGTAGCCACCGTGCAATTGCAGGGCCTTGTTGGCCACCTCGAATCCGGCATCGGTGGCGAAGCGCTTGGCCATCGCGCACAACTCCACCTTGTCGGCGGCATCGGCGTCGAGGGCGGCCGCCGCCCGCCACAGCAGGGTCCGCGCCGCCTCCAGCGAGGTGCGCATATCGGCGAGGTCGAACTGCAGTGCCGCGTTGTCGAGCAGCCGGGCCCCGAATGCCTTGCGCTGGGCCATATATGCCACGGTCCGGTCCAGCGCGGTCTGGCCGCCGCCGAGGGAGCAGGCCGCGATGTTGAGCCGGCCGCCGTTGAGGCCGTTCATCGCGATCCGGAATCCGTTGCCCTCACCGCCGAGCAGATTCGCGGCCGGCACCCGGGCCTCGTCGAGGATGACCTGCCGGGTCGGCTGAGCGTTCCAGCCCATCTTCTTCTCATTGGCGCCGAAGGAGAGTCCGGGCGTATCCGCGGGCACGATGAACGCCGAGATGCCGCGGGCGCCTGCGTCGTCGGTCCGCGCCATCAGGACATACACATCGGTGCTGCCCGCACCGGAGATGAACTGCTTGACCCCGGTGAGCAGATAGTCGTCGCCGTCGCGAACGGCCCTGGTGCTCAGCGCGGCCGCGTCCGAGCCGACGCCCGGTTCGGTGAGCGCGTAGCTGGCCAGCAGATCCATCGAGGTCAGCCCCGGTAGCCAGCGGTTGCGCTGGGCCTCGGTGCCGTAGCTGTCGATCATCCACGCGGCCATGTTGTGGATGGAGATGTAGGCCGCGATCGCCGGGCAGCCGGTGGCGAGCTGTTCGAAGATCCGCACCGCGTCCACGCGGCGCAATCCGGAACCGCCGACGTCCTCACCGACGTAGATGCCGCCCATGCCGAGCGAGCCGGCCTTGCGCAGCACATCGATCGGGAAGTGCTTGTGCTCGTCCCATTCCAGCGCGTTCGGGGCGAGCAGTTCGTCGGCGAAACTGCGCGCGGTGTCCACGATCGCCTGTTCGTCCTCGTCGAGTACGAACATCGCCTCAGTCCATCGTCGGGATGACGAAGTGATCGGCACCGGCCCCCGCGGCCGGTTCGGTCCGCAGACCCTGCGGCCAGCGCTGGGTGACCGTCTTGGTCTTGGTGTAGAAGCGGATCGAGTCGGGACCGTGCTGGTTCAGGTCGCCGAAGCCGGACGCCTTCCAGCCGCCGAAGGTGTGATACGCGATCGGCACCGGAATCGGGACGTTGACGCCGACCATGCCGACCTGCACGCGCGCGGCGAAGTCGCGGGCGGTGTCGCCGTCGCGGGTGAAGATCGCGACGCCGTTGCCGAATTCGTGCTCGCTCGGCAGGCGCAGCGCCTCCTCGTAGTCGGCGGCGCGCACGATCGCGACCACCGGGCCGAAGATCTCCTCCTTGTAGATCCGCATCTCGGGGGTGACGCGGTCGAACAGCGTCGCGCCGACGAAGAATCCGTCCTCGGCGCCCGCGACCTTCAGTCCCCGGCCGTCGACCACGAGCTCGGCGCCCTCGTCGACACCGATCTGCACGTAGTTGTTCACGCGGTCCACACCGTCGCGGCCGACCAGCGGGCCGAAGTCCGCGCCCGGATCGTCGGAGCGGCCGACGTTCAGCTTGCCGATGCGCTCGACGAGCTTGGCGCGCAAGCGATCCGCGGTCTCCTCGCCGACCGGCACCGCCACCGAGATGGCCATGCAACGTTCGCCCGCCGAGCCGTAACCGGCGCCGATCAGCTGGTCGGCGACGTCGTCGAGGTCGGCGTCCGGCATGACGATCGCGTGGTTCTTGGCGCCGCCGAAGCACTGGGCGCGCTTACCGTTCGCGGTGGCGGTCTCGTAGATGTACTGCGCGATCGGAGTGGAGCCGACGAAGCCGACGGCCTTGATCCGCTCGTCGTTCAGCAGCGTGTCGACGGCCTGTTTGTCGCCGTTGACGACGTTGAACACACCGGCCGGCAGCCCGGCCTCGAGGAACAATTCGGCCAGCCGCAGCGGCACCGAGGGGTCGCGCTCGGACGGCTTGAGCAGGAAGGCGTTACCGCAGGCCAGCGCCGGTCCGGCCTTCCACAGCGGAATCATGGCCGGGAAGTTGAAGGGGGTGATGCCGGCGACCACACCGAGCGGCTGCCGCATCGAATAGACGTCGATCCCGGTGCCCGCGCTCTCGGTGTACTCCCCCTTGAGCAGATGCGGGATGCCGATCGCGAATTCGATCACCTCGAGGCCGCGCTGGATATCGCCCTTGGCGTCCGGGATGGTCTTGCCGTGTTCGCTCGACAGCAGCGCGGCCAGCGAATCCATCTCGTCCTGGACCAGGGCGACGAACTTCATCAGCACCCGGGCCCGCTTCTGCGGATTGAACGCGGCCCATGTGCGCTGCGCCTCGGCCGCATTCGCGATGGCCGCCTCGACCTCGGACACACTGGCCAGCGGCACCCGCGCCTGGACCTGCCCGGTGCTGGGGTCGTAGACGTCGCCGAAGTTACCGGAGGTCCCGGCCACCCGCTGCCCGCCGATGAAATGAGTGAGTTCGCGAACCATGCCAGTCCTGTTCTCGATGCGGTCGATGCCTGCCCACGCCGGAGCCGACGCAGTACGCGGCCATCCTATAGTTGGACATCCAAGTATTGGAAGCCATGTGATTTAAGCCACCGATGGCGTCGTGGTCCGCATCACAGTACAGTTGATTTGACGTCCTACTATCGGGACGCCAAGCGTAGGCGCCCGGCGGTCCCACGCCGGCCTCTGGTGGAGGATTACATGGCCGACCTGCACGTTCCGGTCCATCCCGTCCGTTTCGTCACCTCCGCGGCCCTTTTCGACGGCCACGATGCGGCGATCAACATCATGCGGCGCATCCTGCAGTCGCAGGGCGCCGAGGTGATCCATCTGGGCCACAATCGGGCGGTCCACGAGGTGGTCGACGCGGTGCTGACCGAGGACGTCCAGGGTGTGGCCGTCAGTTCGTATCAGGGTGGGCACGTCGAATACTTCGAATACCTGGCGACCGCGCTGCGCGAGGCCGGGGCGGGGCACGTCGAGATCTTCGGCGGGGGCGGCGGCGTGATCGTCGCCGAGGAGATCGAACGGCTGGCGGCGGCGGGGGTGCGCATCTTCTCCCCCGAAGACGGCCAGCGACTCGGGCTGCCCGGCATGATCAACGAACTCGTCCGGGCTTGCGATGTGGATCTGTCGACCGAACCGGCCGCCATCGAGGCGGTGCTGGCGGGTGAGCGATATGCGCTGGCGCGCACCATGACCTGCCTGCAGGCCGATGCGCTGCCCGCGGCGGATCTGGACGAACTGCGGGCCGCGGCCGCCGGCCGCACCGTGCCGGTACTCGGCATCACCGGCACCGGCGGATCCGGAAAGTCCTCGCTCACAGACGAACTCGTGCGGCGGTTGCGCACCGATCAGCAGGACAAACTGCGGGTGGCGATCCTCGCCGTCGACCCGACCCGGCGCCGCGGCGGCGGCGCACTGCTGGGTGACCGCATCCGGATGAACTCGCTCGACAGCGAACACGTCTACTTCCGCTCGCTGGCCACCCGTGGCGCACACGAATTGCCGACCAATATCGACGCGATGATCCTGGCCTGCAAGGCGGCCGGATTCGATCTGGTGATTCTCGAGACGCCCGGTATCGGTCAGGGCGATGCGGCGATCATCGACCACGTCGACATCTCGATGTATGTGATGACGCCGGAGTTCGGCGCGGCCTCCCAGCTCGAGAAGATCGACATGCTCGATTTCGCCGATGTGGTGGCGATCAACAAGTTCGAGCGCCGCGGCGCCGAGGATGCGCTGCGGGACGTCTCGCGCCAGCTGGTGCGCAACCGCGAGGCGTTCGGGGCGGCGCCGGAGGATATGCCGGTATTCGGCACCAGCGCAGCGACGTTCAACGACGACGGGGTGACCGCGCTCTATCAGCATCTGGCCGGGCTGCTCGGTGCGCGCGGCCTGCCGCTGGAGACCGGGGTGCTGCCGCGGGTCGACACCCGCGCCTCCACCCGATTCGCACAGATCATTCCGCCGGGGCGGGTGCGCTACCTGGCCGAGATCGCCGAGACCGTCCGCGATTACCACGCCGAGACCCGGCGGCAGGTGGTCGCGGCCCAGCGGGTGCAGCGCTTCGAACAGGTGCTGGCGGAACTGCCCGCGGGGGCTACCGACGATCCGGCCGGCACGGAAGACGCTACGGCGGAAGATCTCTCGGCCGCGAAACGGACGGTGTCCGGATTGCTCGGGCGGGCGAGCGCGGATCTCACCCCGGAATCCGCCGCGCTGCTGCGGGATTGGCCCGCGACCGTGGAGTCGTATCGCGGCGAGGAACAGGTGGTGCGGGTCCGCGATCGCGAGATTCGCACGCCGCTGCGACGGACCACGTTGTCGGACAACTCGATTCCGCGCGTGGCGCTGCCGCGCTTCACCGATCACGGCGAGCTGCTGCGCTTCCTGCGCTCGGAGAATCTGCCGGGGCGCTTCCCGTTCACCGGCGGCGTGTTCGCGTTCAAGCGCGACAACGAGGATCCGGCCCGCATGTTCGCCGGCGAGGGCGATCCCTTCCGCACGAACCGGCGGTTCAAGGTGCTCTCGGAACACGCCGAGGCCAAACGCCTCTCGACCGCCTTCGACTCGGTGACCCTCTACGGTCACGATCCGGCCCCGCGGCCCGACATCTACGGAAAGGTCGGCACCTCGGGGGTTTCCATCGCGACCGTCGACGATATGAAGGCCCTCTACGACGGTTTCGACCTGAGCGCGCCCAGCACCTCGGTCTCGATGACCATCAACGGTCCGGCGCCGACGATTCTCGCCTTCTTCCTCAACACCGCGATAGATCAAGCGCTGCAACGGTTTCGGGAGGACAACGGGCGCGAGCCGAGCAGCGACGAGGCCGCCGACCTGCGTGCCCGCACCCTCGCCACGGTGCGTGGCACCGTCCAGGCCGATATTCTCAAGGAGGATCAGGGGCAGAACACCTGCATCTTCTCCACCGAATTCAGCCTGCGCATGATGGCCGATATCCAGGAATGGTTCGTCCGCAACGGCGTGCGCAACTTCTACTCGGTATCGATTTCCGGCTATCACATCGCCGAGGCCGGCGCGAATCCGATCAGTCAGCTGGCGTTCACCCTGGCCAACGGATTCACCTATGTCGAGGCCTATCTGGCGCGTGGCATGGCCATCGACGATTTCGCACCGAATCTGTCGTTCTTCTTCTCCAACGGCATGGATCCGGAGTATTCGGTGATCGGGCGGGTGGCCCGGCGGATCTGGGCGATCACGATGCGCGACAAATACGGCGCCGACGACCGCTCGCAGAAGTTGAAGTACCACATTCAGACCTCCGGGCGTTCGCTGCACGCCCAGGAGATGAACTTCAACGATATCCGCACCACGCTGCAGGCCTTGATCGCCATCTACGACAACTGCAACAGCCTGCACACCAATGCCTACGACGAGGCGGTGACCACACCCACCGAGGAATCGGTGCGGCGCGCCCTGGCCATCCAGTTGATCATCAACAAGGAATGGGGCCTGGCGATGAACGAGAATCCGCTACAGGGCAGTTTCGTCATCGACGAACTGACCGATCTGGTGGAGGAGGCGGTGCTCGCCGAATTCGAGCGGATCAGCGAACGCGGCGGGGTGCTGGGCGCGATGGAGACCGGATATCAGCGCGGGCGCATCCAGGACGAATCGATGCGCTACGAACACCGCAAGCACGACGGCACGCTGCCCATCATCGGAGTGAACACGTTCCGCAATCCGAACGGGGAAACCCATCAAGTGCTGGAACTGGCCCGCGGCACCGAGGCCGAGAAACAATCGCAGCTGCGTCGCACCGAGGAATTCGTCACCGCGCATCGCGAGCCGGCGCAGGCCGCACTGGCCCGGCTCGAGGCCGCCGCACGCGGCGACGACAACGTCTTCGACGTGCTGATGGACGCCGCGCGGGTCTGCACTCTGCAGCAGATCACCGACTGTTTCTTCACCGTCGGCGGGCAATACCGCCGCAATGTGTGACAAGGGTTCGGATGTGACCCGCCGGTGTGTACGGGCGTGTGACAATGCCGGAGAGCGGACAGTCGAACGCGACGGAAGGGCGCCATGGACCTCGCCGGTATCAGCGTTGTGGATGCGCACATCCATCAGTGGGATCCGCTGAACACCCCGCGGGATTTCAGCATGCTGGCGAAACTGTTCCGGTTCGTGCCCGTGCCGGTCGACAAGGCCGCTCGGCTCGCTCCCAAGCGGGACCGCGATTTCGTCGGCACTCCCGATGCGTATCTGCGGCCGTATCTGCCCGCGGATTACCGCGAGGACCTGGGCACGGTGCCGGTGGAGGCGCTGGTGCACATCGAGGTGGAGTGGGCCGGACGCGCGCCGGATGCCAAGGCCGACGAAACGCGGTGGGTGGCCAGCCTGCCGTTCGGGGTCGACACCCCGGCCCTGGGCGCGATCATCGGCAGCGGCGATCCGGCCGCGCCCGGATTCGCCGAACTCATCGACAAGCATCAGTCCGCGTCACCGCTGTTCCGCGGTATCCGCACCATGGTCGCTCACCATCCGGACCCCGGGGTGCGGTCGTTCTGCCGGGCCGAGGGCGCACTGACCGATTCGGCCTTCCTCGACGGCTTCGCGGTTCTGGCCGAACGCGGGCTGTCGTTCGAGGCCTGGGTCTACTCGCATCAGATCCCGCAGGTCACCGCCCTGGCCCAGCGCTATCCCGAGGTCACCATCGTGCTCAACCATCTCGGCACACCCGCGGGGATATTCGGCCCGGTCGGCAAGAGCACCGGCACCCAACCGGGCCGGCGCCGCGAACTGTTCGTACAGTGGCGCGACGATATCGCCACGCTCGCAACCCATCCGAATGTGATGGCGAAGGTCAGCGGGCTGGCCATGCCGATCCTCGGCCATCCGGTGCCGATGCGAGGCCTACCGACACCCGTCTCCGAACTACTGGACCGCACCGCGCCGCTGTTGCACCACGCCTTCGACGTCTTCGGTGCGCAGCGGCTGATCTGGGGTTCGAATTACCCTGTGGACAAACCGATTACGAGTATCGCCAACGGCGCGCAGGCGGTGATCGACGTACTGGCCGACCGCGGCGGCAGCGCCGAGGAGCTCGAGCAGGTCTTCCGCACCAACGCCCAGCGAACCTACGGCATCGACGCGGAACTGCTGGCCTGAGGCCGGACCATTGACATCCCGGCCACCGCGCGGTTAATTGGTGGCAGGTGCGGCCAGTCAGGTGCCCTGGCCGAGGACGGCACAGGAGCAGTCATGGCCATCGACCACGAAGTGATCATCGTCGGCGCCGGATTTTCCGGTATCGGGGTGGCCATCGCGTTACGGAAGGCCGGCTTCCGGGACTTCCTCATCGTCGACGACGCCGACGGCGTGGGCGGCACCTGGCATTGGAACACCTACCCCGGCATCGCCGTGGACATCCCCTCGTTCAGCTATCAGTATTCGTTCGAGCAGAGCACCCGGTGGTCGCGCGTCTACGCACCCGGCCGGGAATTGAAGGACTACGCCGAACACTGCGTGGACAAGTACGGGCTGCGACCGCGCATCCGGTTCAGCACCACCATCGCCGCCGCGGAATTCGACGAGGACGCCTCGGTGTGGACGCTGCGCACCAGCGACGGTGAGAGCTTGACCGCGCGCTACGTCGTCGGTGCGACCGGAGTGCTGACCCGGCCGAAACTGCCGGATATTCCTGGCGTGGAATCGTTTTCGGGCATCACCATGCACACCTCACGCTGGGACCACGACCGGGACCTGCGCGGAAAGCGCGTGGCGATCATCGGGACCGGAGCCTCCGCGGTGCAGGTCATTCCCTCGATCGCCCCGGAGGTCGCCGAGCTGACGGTATTCCAGCGCACGCCGATCTGGTGCCTGCCGCGGCCGGACGCCACGCTGCCCGCGCCCGCCCGCTGGGCACTGCGGTATCTGCCGGGCGGACAGGCGGTTTCGCGCCTGGCGAGCCAGGCGTTCGTCGAACTGACCTTCCCGTTGTCGGCGCACTACTATTCGAAGCTGCCCCTGGCCAAACTCGGCGAGCGCTCCGGACTGGCCCATCTGCGGCGCCAGGTGCACGACCCGGCGATCCGGGACAAACTCACCCCGCGGTATGCGCTCGGATGTAAGCGGCCCGGTTTCTCCAACGATTACCTGCCGACCTTCAACCGCGACAACGTGACGCTGGAAACCGATCCGATCGCCGAGATCACCCCCACCGGCGTGCGCACGGCGAACGGAACCGAATACCCGGCCGACGTGCTGATCCTCGCGACGGGCTTCAAGGTCATGGAATCGGGCAACATGCCGACCTTCGAGATGACCGGCGTCGGCGGCCGTGATCTCGAGAAGTGGTGGGACGAGAACCGCCTGCAGGCCTACGAGGGCGTCAGCGTGCCGGGCTTTCCGAACTTCTTCTCGATCATCGGGCCCTACGGATACAACGGCGCGTCGTATTTCACGCTGATCGAGATGCAGACCCAGCACATTGTGCGGCTGTTGCGGCACGCGCGGAGCAAGCGGGCCGGCCGCATCGAGGTCACCGCGGCGGCCAACGAGCGATACTTCCGGGAAATGCTCGAACGCCGCGACGGACAGGTGTTCTGGCAGGACAGCTGCGCGGTCTCGAACAGCTACTACTTCGACAAACACGGCGATGTGCCGCTGAAACCGATGAGCACCGTCGAAGCGGCCTGGCGCGCTGCGCATTTCGATCTACGCGACTACAGCTTCGAACGGATCCCGGCTCAGCTGCCGACCACACGGGCCAGCTGAGCGGTCAGCCGCTCGCGCGCCTCGACCAGCGACGGGCCGTACCAGGTGAGATCGCGGCCGCTCACCAGGGCGACCGGGATGCCCGGAAACGCCTCCGGGCCGTCGGTCGCGGTGAACACGTACGGCTCGTCCGGCAGCACCGCCAGCCGAACACCCTGTACCAGTTCGGATTCCGTCACCGTGGGATAGCGCTCGGGACCCGTGGCGTGCACCAGGTTCAGCCCCAGGCGTCCGGCCAGGTCCGCGGTGAACGTATCGCGACCGACCACCATCCACGGCTTGCGCCAGATCGGGATCACCGCATCGATCGGCGGATGCGGCGCGGGCGCGAACCAGACCGCGCGGGCCTGGGTCAGCCACGACGGCACCGCGCCGCCCAGGGCGATACCGAACAGTCGCGTCATCGAGGTGAACGCCTCGTCCACGGTGCGAATCCTGGTGACCCACACCGGAATTCCCGCCTCGCGCATCCGCTCGACATCGAGGCGGCGGTTCTCCTCCTGATTGCACACCACCAGATCCGGCGCCAGCTCGGCGATCCGGCGCAGATTCGGATTCTTCGTCCCCCGCACCCGTTCGACCGCCAGCTCCGGCGGATGGGTACACCAGTCGGTGGCGGCGAGCAGCAACTCCGGGCGGCTCGCCGCGATCGCTTCGGTCAGCGACGGAACCAGCGAGATCACCCGGCGGACCGGACGCCGCAGCGCAACCGCGGCATTCAGATCGTCGACGAGATCTTCGGGCACGAGGCCAGCATAGGGGCTAGCCGGAGCTCTCGAGGGCGCGGTACAGGGCACGGAGTTCCCGCATACCGGCCTCGGCGACGGCTTCGTCCTCACTGGTCATCCGCAACGCCTGCCGCAGGGGAATCGGATCGAGGTCCTCGATCGCCGCACGGAACTGCGGTGCCGGCAGCTCGGGCAGCGCGACGTTCTCGCCGTAGAGGTCGTCGGAGATCGTCGGGCCGCTGTCCTCCTGCACCCCGCGAATCAGAGTGTCGAGATCGAGGCCACGCAGGGTCAGCATGATGGCCGGGGACTCGTCGAGGCGTTCGGCCACGATGTAGCACAGCGCGGCGACGTGCTTGCACGGCCAGCCGTCGTCCGGGCAGGTGCAGGAGAAATCGAGTTCGGCGGCGGTGCCGGGCAGCAACAGCGGACCGAGCTCCTGCGGCAGGGCGCCGGAGGCGAGCTGGGCGAGCATGCCCGGTGTGCCGCGGACCTGCTCGACCAGCTCGTCCAGCCGGTCGTCGCGCAACACCCGCAGCGTCAGCACAGAGGTGAACGGCCGCGGTTGACTGCCCTGGACCTCGGCGGCCACCGCCCCGGGCTCGATGTGGTAGCTGACCACCTGCCCCGAGCGGGCGTAGGTGCGCCCCCGGGAGAGCCGACCCGCATCCGCGACCTCCTCCACAGCTTCCAGAAAGGCCCGGCCCCACCAGGTTCGCGCGAAAGACCCACGGCGGCTGCGTGGTTCGACGCCGCCGCGCACCGGGCGGCGCTTCCCGTAGACGCTGAAATCGGGGACCGGGAAATCGGGTGCCGGACTCATTCGCCGACCGCCTCGGCGCCGAGCGCGAACAGATCGCGCAATTCGTCGGTACTCAGTTCGGTGATCCAGTTCTCCCCGGTGCCGACGGTGAGATTCGCCAATTCCTGTTTGCCGGTGAGCATATCGTCGATGCGCTCCTCGATGGTGTCGACACAGACCAGTTTGCGCACCTGCACATCGCGGCGCTGACCGATGCGGAAGGCGCGGTCGGTGGCCTGATTCTCCACCGCCGGATTCCACCAGCGGTCCAGGTGCACCACGTGATTGGCGGCCGTGAGATTGAGGCCCGTACCACCGGCCTTCAGGGACAGAACCATGATGGGCGGTCCGTCGGACTCGGCGAAGCGTTCCACCATCCCGTCGCGGCGCTTCTTGGCGACACCGCCGTGCAGGAACGGGATCGCGGTGCCGAACCGCTCGCTCAGATACGGCGTGATCAGATCGCCGAATTCCCGGAACTGGGTGAACAGCAGCGCCCGCTCCCCCTCGGCCAGCACCGACTCCAGCACATCCTCGACCAGGGCCAGCTTGCCGGAGCGGTGGCGCCCCCGCCGCAGCAGCGCCGATCCGTCGCCGAGGTAGTGCGCGGGATGGTTGCACACCTGTTTCAGCCTGGTGAGCGCGGCCAGGACCGCACCCCGGCGAGCCATGTTCACCGCGCTGGAGCCGGTACCCCGGGAAGCCTTCAGCTGCGCGAGCATGTCGTCGACCACCGCCTGATACAGCGCGGCCTGCTCGACCGTGAGGTTGGCGCGCACCGTCATCTCGAACTTCTCCGGCAGATCCGAGATGACCGAGGGATCGGTTTTCACTCGGCGCAGGACGAACGGTGCGGTGACGGCGCGCAGGCGGCTGACGGCGTTCTCGTCGTGTTCGCGTTCGATCGGCACCGCGAAGCGGGCGTGGAATTCCGACGATTTGCCCAGCACGTTCGGCGCCGCGAAATCGAGAATCGACCGCAATTCCTCGAGCCGGTTCTCCACCGGAGTGCCGGTCAGCGCCAGCCGATGCCGGGCCGGAATCGCGCGGGCGGCGCGAGCCTGACGGGTCGCGGCGTTCTTGATGTGCTGCGCCTCGTCGAGGACGACACGCTCCCAGGGCTGGCGCTTCAACTCCTCGACATCGCGCGCCAGCAGCGCGTAGGTGGTCAGCACCAGGTCGGAATCGGTCACGGCCGCGTCCAGCTCCGGACCGGAGCGTCGTGACGAGCCGTGATGCACCAGCACCCGCAGCCCGGGGGCGAAGCGTTCGGTTTCGCGTTGCCAATTGCCGACCACCGACATCGGGCACACCAGCAGAGTCGGCCCCGGGACGGAATCGGTTGCGGGACTTTCGTTCTCGTGCAGAAGTAGCGCGAGCACCTGCACCGTCTTGCCGAGGCCCATATCGTCGGCGAGGATGGCGCCGCAACCGAGACGATTCATCGTCGCGAGCCAAGACAGTCCGCGCAGCTGGTAGGGGCGCAGCTGCGCCTTCAAGCCGGCGGGCGGGTCGACTGGATCGCCGGAGTGGACACCGTCGAACAGTTCGCGAACCCAGCCGGTCGCCGTGACCTCCTCGATCGGCACCTGGCGCACCTGCGTGGCGGCGATCTCGCCCAGAAGCTGGGTCAGGGTCGCCGGGCGTTCGTCGACCTTGCCCTCCAGATAGGCGGCCGCGGCGGCCAGGCTGCGCTGATCGGCCTGCACCCAGTGGCCGCGCAGCCGCACCAGATCCGATTTGGCCTGGATGAGCCGGCTCATTTCCGCCGGCGTGAGGACGGTATCGCCCAGGGCCAGTTCCCAGCGGTAGGAGACCAATCCACTGAGTCCGACCGCGGTTTCGGTCGCGGCCGGGGACTGCACCCGCAGCCGCATACTCGGCGAGACGATGCGCCATGCGCGCGGCAGCATCAGATGCACACCGGCCGAACGCAATTCGTGCGCACCGTGGGCGACCAGCTCCTGCACGACCGGCGTCGGGAGCAGGAAATCCATTCCGTACGGATCGCGCGGGACCTGCTGCAGCCGCGGGTATGCCTGGATCGCGGCCGCCACCTTCTCCCCGGCGAGCCGGATCAACGCCGGGTCGCCCTGGATCGGAACCGGTTGCGGCGCTTCACCTTCCGAGCGGAGACAGACTTCGAGCCGCCACAGGGCGTCGACCGCCTGCGGGTCGTCGTCGGGATCGTCGTCCGGTTCGAGTAGGCGCAGCACCAGTTCGGGCTCGCCGGCGGTGAGGCTCGCGCGCCACTCGTCGAGCACCGAGGCCACCCGATGCGATCCCGATTCCAGCGGGACCTCCGCGACCAGCGCTGCCGTCAGCGGATGCGACGGTTCCCGGACACTCAGCTCGAGCCGGACGAGCGGGTCGGCGAGTTCGGCGACGAAATCCTCGAGGATCGAGGACGCGGACCGGGCATCGGGCACCCGCAGCGCGGGCGGCATCGCCGCGGCCAGTTCGGCCAGCCAGGCCCGTTGCCGCCGGCCGCCGACCAGCCGCCACCGCACCCACCACTCGCCGTCGGCGCGATGCAGTTCGGGCACGATCCGCCCCGCCCGGACCCAGCGCCGCAGTCCCCGGGCCGCATGCGCGAGAAACCGCAGATCCGCCGCCACCGCCGTGTCGGGCAGCGGCTGAGTGAGGACGCGGGCGGCCACCTCCGGCGCCAGGGCGTGCCCTCGCACCTCGACGACCTCCGGCCCGGAATCTCCCGCCACCAGGACCCGCACCCGATGCCGAAACCGCGCAGTCCGCGCGATCGTCCCCAGCGGATCGGGCAGCTCACCCCCGGCGTCCGCGGCCGGCTGCGCCGCCGACCCGGGCAGGCGCCAGAGCACCAACCCCGATCCGGGCGACCACAAACCGTGCAGCATGTCCCCATCCAATCAGCCACCACCGACACGCCCGTCCGTGGCCGGTGCGGAGGCGAGCAGTGCACAGACCGCGCATGACGGTACTGCCCGGCTGTACCGCAGCGCGCCATCCGGACGTATCGAACGAACGCACCCCGTGCGTGACTTCCGGTGCGGAAGTTGTCGGGCGGGGTCGGTAGATCTGCGTTATGCGGTGGGGACGAGGTTTCGGATGGGCGGCGGGGATCGTCGTGCTGGTGACGGTGGCGGGGTGTGGGGTGATCGGAGGGCCCGAACCCGCGCCGGGGAGCCCGAGCCGGGCCCGGATCGAGCAGTTGCTGGGTGCGGTGGCCGTGGTGGCCCGGCGGCCGCACCCGGGCGGGTACGACCGGGACTGCGGGACGGGGCACGGATGCGTGTTCGGACCGGCGTGGTCGGACGACCAGGACGGGCCGGGCGGGCACGACGGGTGCGATTCGCGCAACGGAGTGCTGGCACGGCAGCTGCGCGAGGTGCGATTCCGGCCGGGTACCGACGATTGTGTGGTGCTCGCGGGCACGCTGCGGGATCCGTACACCGGCCGCGCGATCACCTTCGACAAGGCGCGGGCCCGGGAGGTGCAGATCGACCACGTCTACCCGCTGGCCGCCGCCTGGGATCTGGGTGCGGCGGCCTGGTCGCCCGAACAGCGGATGCGCTTCGCCAACGACATCGAATTCAATCTGCTGGCCGTCGACGGCCCGGCCAATATGGACAAGGGCGACCGCACACCCGCCGACTGGCTTCCCCCCGCCGGCGCCTATCACTGCTTCTACGCCGGCAAATATCTCACCACCGCGGCGCAGTACCGATTGCCGATCACCGCCGCCGACCACGCCGCGCTCGCCCGCATCGCACGGCAATGCCCCTGATGCGACGATCGGCTCGGCCGATACTCGCGAACTGTTTGCCGGCCCGGTCGAACTTATTCGCCCGCATCCAGTCGCCGGAGCAGCCGCTGGGCGGCGGCGCGCAGCGCGGCCGGGTCGTCGGTGACACCGAGTACCCGCAGCGCGGCGTCGGGGATGGCGGTTTCCGCGTAGTCGGGGGCGGTGCCCTCGTCGGAGCGAATGTTGATAACCGTTTCCACCATCCGGAAGGGCAGGACATGCGCGCCGGGGACGCCGGCGGGTGCGGCCTCGATCGCCGCCGCCGCCAGTTCCTCGTAGTGGCGGCGCAACCGGGCCCGGCGGCTGCGGAAGTCGGCGAATCGGTCGCTGCGCAGTTCGGGCAGCAGATACAGCGCGCCGAGATTCCATTTGGCGGCGCACAGCTGGCGCACGTCGGCCCGGGCCAGTGCGTACAGCCGCACCGCGGCCGGATCGGGTTCGGCACGCAACCGCTCGGCCAATTCCAAAGGGCCGGTGATGGTTTCGGCGAGCAGGGCGTCCAGGATGTCGTCCTTGGCGGCGAAGTGGTGATAGAGCGACGCCTGCCGGATACCGACCGCGTCGGCGATACCGCGCGTGGACGTGCTGCCGTACCCGTTGGCCGTGAACAATTCCGCTGCGGCGTCGAGGATCTCGGCGCGCGGTGTCCGCCCGCGACGGCTGCGCTGATCGACGCGAGGACGGCCCGGACCCAGGTGTGTCACCGTCTCATCCTGCCATCGCCACCGCCACGCGGACCGGCTCTACGCCGCGCACCACGTCCCACCTGCGGTTGTGAAATATCTGTCACTCGACAGAAATACCGGCAACGCAGACGTTACGCGGGTTACCGCAAGCGATACACAGCCGTCACCGAAAGCGCGATCCGGCCCGCAAAACTGTCACCTGATAGATATTGGCCGCGACGCCGAAGGACAGCCCATGGCCATCACGCTCGATCCCCCCTCGCAATCCCCGATCGGTGACAGCGCCGATCTCGAACGTTTCGGATATCAGCCGGTGCTGCATCGCAAACTCGGCCGTTACGCCTCGTTCGCCGCGGGATTCTCCTTCGTCTCGATCCTCACCACCATCTTCCAATTCTTCGGATTCGGTTACGGTTTCGGCGGCGGCGCGTTCTTCTGGACCTGGCCGATCGTGTTCGCCGGCCAGTTCCTCGTCGCGCTGAATTTCGCGGAACTCGCCGCGCGCTATCCCATCTCGGGCTGCATCTACCAGTGGTCGCGCCGGCTCGCCGGTGAGGTGGTCGGCTGGTTCGCGGGCTGGATGATGATCATCGCCCAGATCGTCACCGCCGCCGCGGCCGCCATCGCGCTACAGGTGGTCCTGCCCTCGATCTGGAGCGGCTTCCAACTGGTCGGCACCGATACCGCCCTCACCTCCACCGACGGCGCGGCGAACGCGGTCCTGCTGGGCAGCGTGCTGCTCGTGATCACGACGGTGATCAATGTGATCGGCATCGATCTGATGGCCCGGATCAATTCGATCGGCGTCACCGTCGAAATCGTGGGTGTGCTCGCCGTCATCGCCCTGTTCTTCACCCATACCGAACGCGGCGCCGATGTGGTCCTGCAGACCGACCAGGCGGCGCCCGGCCCGTACTGGGCGGCGTTTCTGGTCTCCGGCTTGATGGCCGCCTACGTGATGGTCGGATTCGATTCCGCCGGAGAGCTTTCCGAGGAGACCAAGAATCCGCGCCGGGTCGCACCGCGCACCATCCTGCTGGCGCTCGCCGCCTCCGCCCTCGGCGGCGGCCTGCTCCTGCTGGGCGCGTTGATGGCCGCACCGAGCGTCAGCGACGGTCACCTGGCCACCGACGGACTGGCCTACGTGATCACCGCCAAACTCGACAGTCCGGCGGGCACCGTGCTGCTGAGCTGTGTCGCGGTGGCGATCACGGTGTGCACCTTGGCCATTCAGACCGCGGGTTCACGGCTGATCTTCTCGATGGCCCGCGACGGCCGCCTGCCGTTCGCGTCTCGGCTGGCCGCCGTGCACCCGCGCTTCGGCACCCCGATCCTGCCCGCGGTGATCATCGGCGTGCTCGCCGTGGCGCTGCTGGTGGTGAATCTCGGCAACGCCGCGCTGTTCGCGACGCTGGCCAGCGTCTGCATCGTGACGCTGTATGTGGCATATCTGCTGGTCACCGTGCCGCTGCTGATCCGGCGGCTGCGCGGGCTGCCCGCCGCCGAGCCCGGCCTGTTCTCGCTGGGTCGCTACGGCATCGCGGTGAACGTCGCGGCGGTGGTGTGGGGCATCGCGATGGCGGTGAATCTGGCCTGGCCGCGCGCCGAGGTGTACACGCCCGCCGGTGGCGGCTGGTGGATGCTCTGGGCCGCACCGCTGTTCCTGCTCCTGACCGTCGCGGTGGGCGCGGTCGTGCACCGCATCGTCACACCCCGCGCCGCGGCGGCCGAGGCCCGGCCCGCGCCGCAACCCGCCTGAGGAACCTTTTCATCCGACTGCGAGGAGACACCATGTCCGCAACCGCCTCCACCGTCGGCGCCCGCGACCACGCGCGAGCGCAAGCCGCGGCCGCCACCGTCGCCGGCCCCGACCTGCCGGACGGCCTCGACACCACGAAAGTGACCTTCGCCCAACGGGTTCCGGGCAACGGATACACCACCGCGGTGCTCGCCCGCGGCACCCGGCTCCGGCTGGCCGATCCGGACGGCGCCGCCGGTGCCCACCTGCTGCTCCTGCGGGCCGAGGCACCGTGGGAACGGTTGAACGTCGCCGACACGATCAAGGTGCCGTGGCAGGCCTACCCGGGCCCGGGCCATCCGCTGCTCTCGGATCAAGGGCGCGTCCTCGCCACGATCGTCGCCGACACGTCCGGCCGGCACGACACGCTGTGCGGCCCGACCCCCGAGGTACGGCGAACGCTGCGGGTCGCGGGAGCGAAACACGGTCTCACACCGCGCGATATCGGCCCTTCGGTCGCACTGTTCCGCGGTGTGCGGGTCGGCGCGGACGGCACCCTCACCGCCACCGGCAGCGCCGGCCCGGGCAGCTCGGTCGAATTGCTGATCCACCTGCCGCTGACGGTCCTGATCGCCAACGGCACGCATCCGCTCGACGACCGGCCCGCCACGCCGCTCGACGTCGTCGCCTGGCGCGGCGCCGGGGAGCCGGACGGCACCGAAGACACCGAGCCGGAATATCGCCGGGCCGTGCAAAATACCGAACAGGCCTGGCTGGCCGCACACGATCCGGAGGCGATCGCATGACCACCGTGACCGAACGCACCGTCGTCCTGGACGAGACCGTGGCCGCCTGCGCGCCGTGGTCGACCGTGGTCCGGGCGGGCCAGCAGTGGCAGATCATCGATCTGTACGGAAACCAGGCGGTGGACTGCCTGCTCTACTCGGCCGCCGACCACGCCGACCGCTACAGCGCCCAAGCGACCGTCGCCGCCCAGCGCAACATCTTCCTGACTACCGGCAGCGTGCTCCGTGCCGAATCCGGCACGGCACTGATGACCGTGGTCGCCGACGAGGTCGGCAACCACGACACCATCGCCGGCGCGTGCTCGCAGGAATCCAACACCCTGCGCTACGGTCACCACACCCGCCATCAGCACGCCTGCGTGGAGAACTTCCTCACCGAGGCGCTGCGATGGGGGCTCGGCAAGCGCGATCTGGTCTCGAATATCAACTGGTTCATGAACGTTCCGGTCGAGGCCGACGGCACCCTCGGTATCGTCGACGGGCTCTCCGCACCGGGCAAGTCGGTGACGCTGCGTGCCGAGATCGACACCCTCGTCCTGATCTCCAATTGCCCGCAGATCAACAACCCCTGCAACGGATTCGATCCGACGCCGGTACGCATGGTGGTGACGCAATGACGACAGCGACCGAAATCGAGTTCGGCACAACGACTCCGGACACAGAAGCCGCCGACATCGAGGTAGTGCGCCCGGGCATGCTCACCACCGTGCAGGACTGGCCGGGCCGTGTCGGCTACTGGCACGTCGGTGTCCCGCCGTCGGGACCGATGGACGACCTGTCGTTCCGGCTCGGCAACCGCGCGCTGGGCAACGACGAGGGCGCCGCCGGACTCGAATGCACCCTCGCCGGGCCGGCGCTGCGATTCCGCACCGCGACCCGGGTGTGCGTGACCGGTGCGCCCGCGACGGTGACCGTCGACGGCGAGCGCGTACGGCAATGGCGCACCGTCGAGGTCCCGGCGGGCGGCACGCTGGATATAGGCGCTGTGCAGGGGCCGGGGATGCGGACCTACGTGCTGTTCGCCGGCGGTCTGGCTCTGCCCGACTATCTCGGCAGCGCAGCCACTTTCACGCTCGGCAGGTTCGGCGGCGGCACCGGCGCCGCCCTTCGGGACGGCGACCGGTTACCCCTGGGCGAGGCGACCGGCCCCATCGGGGCCGGGGTGCCGATGGCCGAGCAGCCGGTGCTGACGCGACGATGGGAACTCGCGGTCACCGAGGGTCCGCACGGCGCACCGGAATTCTTCACCCGGGCCGATATCGACACCATCCTCGGCACCGACTACGAGGTGCATTTCAACTCCGATCGAACCGGAGTGCGGCTGATCGGGCCGAAACCGCACTGGGCGCGCAGCGACGGCGGCGAGGCCGGACTGCATCCCTCGAACATCCACGACACCGCCTATTCGGTCGGCGCCCTGGACTTCACCGGTGATACGCCGATCCTGCTGGGGCCGGACGGTCCCAGCCTCGGCGGATTCGTCTGTCCCATCACGGTTGTCGCGGCGGAGCGCTGGAAACTCGGCCAGCTCTGCCCCGGTGACACCGTGCGCTTCGTTCCGGTCCGCGCCGGCCGGGCCGCCTCGATCCGCGCCCTGGGCGCGGCCCGGCGCGCCGACTGGCCGATCGTCCTGTCCGACGGCGGTGACGGCGACGACGGCATCCTGGCCCGCGCCGACGCCGACGACACCACCGCCGTCACCTATCGCCGCGCCGGCGACGACGGTGTACTCGTCGAATACGGTGATATGACACTGGATCTCGGGCTGCGCGCCCGCGTCCACGCCCTGCACCGGCATCTGCTCGAATACGCCGAGCCGGGGATCACCGAACTGACACCCGGAATCCGTTCGCTACAGGTGCGTTTCGATCCGGACCGGCTGGCCACGCCGAAACTGTTGCGACTGCTGCGCGAGGCCGAATCCGCCCTGCCCTCGGCCGCGGAACTGGTGGTGCCCAGCCGCACGGTGCACCTGCCGCTCTCGTGGGACGATCCGGCCACACGGGAGGCCATCATCCGCTATATGCACGGCGTGCGGGCCGATGCGCCGTGGTGCCCGTGGAATATCGAGTTCATTCGCCGGATGAACGGATTGGGCACGGTCGCAGAAGTTTTCGATACCGTCTTCGCCGCCGAGTACCTCGTGCTCGGGCTCGGCGACGTGTACCTCGGCGCGCCGGTCGCCACGCCGACCGATCCGCGCCATCGCCTGGTCACCACCAAATACAATCCGGCCCGCACCTGGACGCCGGAGAATGCGGTCGGCATCGGCGGCGCCTACCTGTGCATCTACGGCATGGAGGGGCCCGGCGGATATCAATTCGTCGGCCGGACCACGCAGGTGTGGAACCACCGGTCCACCGGCGAGGCCGAAGATCCTTGGCTACTGCGGTATTTCGATCGCATCCGCTGGTATCCGGTATCCGCGGAGGAACTGCTGGACCTGCGGGCCGACGTCGGCCGCGGCCGTGGCGTACCGCGTGCGGAGGAGGGCGAATTCCGTCTCGCCGAATACCGCGATTTCCTGTCCGCCAACGCCGAATCCATCGCCGCCTTCCGCGCGGTCCAGGCGGAAGCCTTTGCCGCCGAGCGTGATTCGTGGCAGGCGGCGGGCGAATTGCACGAACGAGGATGAGGACACCGACGTGAGCATCTGGATTCACCGCTGTGCCGACGATCCGGGCCCGCACGGCCCGGGACCGTTGGCAGGCCTGCGGGTGGCCGTCAAGGACAACGTCGACGTAGCCGGCCTGCCGACGACCGCAGGCTGCCCGGACTACGCCTATCTACCCGACCGCGACGCGCCCGCGGTCGCGGCCCTGCGCGCCGCGGGTGCGGTGGTGGTCGGCAAGACCAATATGGATCAATTCGCGACCGGTCTGGTCGGCACCCGCTCGCCCTACGGTCCGGTCTCCGATTCGCGGCGGCCCGAATTCATCTCGGGCGGTTCGAGTTCCGGGTCGGCGGTGGCCGTCGCGACCGGTGCGGCCGATATCGCCATCGGCACCGATACCGCGGGTTCCGGGCGCGTTCCGGCGGCGCTGCAGGGCATCGTCGGCATCAAACCGACCGTAGGAGTCGTCTCCACCGAGGGGGTCGTCCCGGCCTGCCGTTCCTACGATTGCGTGACGATCTTCGCCGCCGACCCGGCACGTGCCGACCAGGCGATGGGAGTGATGGCCGCCGGGGCGCCCGGACGTGCCTGGCCCGCCGATACCAGGCTGGCGGCGCCGCCGCGCCCGACCGTCGCGATCTTCGCCGACCTGCCGGAACTCGACCCGGTGTGGCGGGCGGCCTTCGAGCGGGCCGTCGCCGTGTTACGGCAGCGCGGCGCGACCATCGTGGAGATCGCCCCGGAGCCGTTCCTGGCCGCGGCCCGGCTGCTCTACGACGGTGCGCTGGTCGCCGAAAGATACGCCGCGGTCGGCGAATTCGTCGAGTCGCGCCCCGACGCCGTCGACCCCACCGTCGCGAGCATCATCCGCGCCGCGGGCGCGATTCCGGCGCATCGGCTGGTCGCCGATCGCGCCGAACTCGAGCGCTTGCGCGCCCTCGCGATGGACAGTCTGGGTGACGCCGACGCCCTGCTCGCGCCGACCGCCCCGATGCATCCCACCATCGCGCAGGTCGAGACGGATCCGATCGGGATCAACTCCCGCATGGGCACCTACACCAACTTCTGCAATCTGTTCGATCTGTGCGCGGTGGCCGTTCCGGCCGGCACGGCGGGCGAATCCTGTTTCGGCGTCACGGTTTTCGCTCGGCCGTTCGAGGATGCGGTGGCCTTGGACATCGCCGTGGCGGTCACCGGTGATGCGGAGATCACGCGGCCGTGGCCCCTGGCGGTGGCGCCGGTGTGCGAGCTGATCGTGTTCGGGGCACATCTGCGCGGCCAGCCGTTGGAACACCAGTTGCATGCGCTCGGCGCGCGCTGGGCCGGGCCGGTACGCACGGCCGCGGCCTATCGCCTCGCCGCCCTGGACACCACCCCACCGAAACCCGCGGTGACCCGCTGCGAGGGCGGTGTGTCCGTCGGGGGCGAACGCTGGTTGCTCTCCCCCGCCGCTCTCGGCCGCTTCCTCGCCGCATTACCGGCGCCGATGCAGCTGGGCGCCGTCGAACTCGACGACGGCACCTGGCACACCGCATTCGGATGTGACGGGACCGCCGCGGCGGAAGGGAAGGACATCAGCGAATACGGTGACTGGCGCGCGGCCCTCGCGGCCGGGGCCGTGGGCTGATCAATCCAGGGCCGTGGCGACCGGACGCTCCGGATCCGACGACCACTGCGACCACGAACCCGGGTACAGCGCGGCCGACACTCCGACGACCGACAACGCCGCGATCTGGTGCGCTGCGGTCACCCCGGAACCGCAGTAGACCGCCACCGGACCGGAGACGAGATCGGAGAACCGCGCCCGCAACTGGTCCGGAGTTTTGAAAGTGCCCTCGGACGTGAGGTTTTCCACGGTCGGCACGCTCACCGCGCCGGGAATGTGGCCGGCGCGCGGGTCGATCGGCTCGACCTGCCCGCGATAGCGTTCCCCGGCTCGCGCGTCCAGCAGCGCGCCCGGCCAGCCCGCGACCTCGTCGGCATCCACCACCGGCATATTGCCGGGGGTGAGCACGACGTCGCCGGGCGCCGGGTCGGGTTCGGTGCCGACGGCCAGATCGCCGCCGCCGCGTTCCCACGCGGGCAGGCCGCCGTCGAGAATGCGCACGTCGCGCAGGCCCGCCCAGCGCAGCAGCCACCACGCCCGGGCGGCGGCCATGCCGCCGGTGGCGTCGTAGACGACCGTCGGCTCCCCGGTGCGCAGTCCCCAGCTGCGCGCGCATTTCTGCAGGTGAGTAAGCGTCGGCAACGGGTGGCGGCCGTGCGCCGGGGAGGGCGGGGCGGCCAGCTCGGTCTCCAGATCGACGAAGATCGCGCCGGGAATGTGGCCGGCGAGATAGTGCTGGGGACCGTCGGGATCGCCCAGCGCCCAGCGCACATCCAGCAGATGCGTCCGGCTCTCGCTGTCCGCCAGCGATTTCCGGAGTTCTTCGGGGGAGATCAGTACCGCGGTCAAGCCCGGCTCCTCAGTCAACAGATGTACCCGTGACGCGAACACGTGTCAGCCTACGACACGGGCGCGTCCCGGCGAGTCAGCATCCACCGCACGACCAGGCCCGCGACCACCGCCCAGAACGCGGCACCGATGCCGAACACCGCGATCCCGGAGGCCGAGACCAGGAAGGTCACCGTGGCCGCGACGCGATGTTCGGCCACCCCGAGCGCCGCGGTGAGGGCGGCGGCGAAGGTGCCGAGGAGGGCAAGTCCGGCAACGGTTTCCAGCACACCGGCGGGCGCGGCGGCGGCGAGCGCGACCAGCGCCGCGGCGGCC
>NZ_BDBN01000059.1 GCF_001613005.1 Nocardia nova NBRC 15556
CGGCGTAGCGGCGGCGGTGTCGGCGGTGGCGCGGTAGCGCAGCGGTTTGGCGTTGGTTTGCTCGGCCTGCCCGGCGGCGGTGAGGGTTTTCAGTGCGTTACCGACCGCCCCGGACGAGCGGGAGATCAGTTTCGCGATCTCGCGGGGGCTGTATTCGATGGCGGGGTGATCGGCCAGCACGCGGGCCACCATGCGGCGCAATTCACCATTACCCAAACGGGTGCTCGTCGCGGGTGCGGCAGCGGTGGGGGAAGTCATTTCGTCTCCTATTTCGGGCCGTATTCCGACGCACACCATCCCGCGAAACAGGCACAGCGGTGGCGAGAACGTCATTCGGAATTCTCGGAATTCCCCGGCATTTCCCGGGAACGAAACGACGCTAACTCGACTCGCCATGCAGGCACAACCCCAAAATCACCTAATTTCCGAAGATTTTCCGTCCTCGCCCCGAATTGGCGGCGCAATTCCGAAAAGAAATGCGTTACGCCGGAGCCTGCCGATGACACAAACAAAGAGCGGGACCATAAATGATAAAAAGCAATCTGTAGCTGAAAAAAGAATATGAGATGAGCTGGATAAAACGGATGGGGCGCTGCGGAGGGGAGGCGATACGTCGGCCGCCGAGGCAGCGACGATCATGTACCTACGTTTCTGGGGTATATGATCCCGGGTCGCATGGATGTCCGGAAATGCGCATCTACCAGCATGTTTACGCTGGCTGGGTGGGCTGACTTGAGCAACCCCCCGAACAGCCCCCCGTATAGCCCCCGGTATAGCCCCCGGATCAACTTCACGGTTTACGGGAAGCAAGCAATGCGGAGCTATGGATATCCCAGCAGGGCTACGATGCCATTCCCGAAGCGTACGACACTTGTTCCGAACGCGGTTACGCACACATCGACGCAAGCGCAAAAGCGGGCATCGCAATCCGAAACAATCGGCCCATTGATATTATAGGCGTAATTCTTGCGGCTGTCGTTATTTGCTTCATTCGACGCCGTGCTCTCGCGGGGTTGCCGTGAAGTATTCGACTCGTTCGGTTCCGCATTCTCGAATGGCCGCGTCGGGCGGTGTCGCGGTGTCGATTGGGTGGCGGGTTGGTTCATCTCGTTGCGTGTTGGAGGTGGTGGAGGAGTTGTTGTGTTTCGCGGCTGGGGGTGGCGTCGATTTCGGTGAGTTTTCTGCTCAGGAGTGTGTAGGTGCGAGTGAGGGCGTCGTATTCGCCGAGTTTGGCGTGCAGTCGCAGGATGTCTTGCCAGAGGGCTTCGTTGTAGGGGTCGGTCTCTGCGGCTGTTTCGAGCATGTCCAGGGTGGTGCGGGGGTCGGTGGTCACGGTGTGCGAGGCCAGCCACCCCAGGGCGTTGAGTGCGTCGCGGCGCGTGGCTTCGCGCATCGGCTCGATCCAGGGTTGGCTCAGATCCGGGGCTAGTGGCGCGGTGGCGATGTCGATAATCCGCTGGCATGCCGCGGCCCGCTCCTCGTTGGTGGTAGCGCGGCGGCGCGCGGTGACGGCCTCGGTGAAGTCCCAATAGTCCACCCGCACATGGGCGGGTTCGAGGCGGTAACGAGCGCGGCCCTGGGTGGCCTGCACGGTGGCGTGGCCGTCGGTGCCGGTGGCCGCGCCGAGAGCGATGCGCAGGCGGCTGATCGCGTTGTTGAGCGCGTTGTTGGGTTTGGCGGGCAGATGCCCCGACCACAGCGCTTCGAGCAGTTCGTCGCGGGTCATTCCGCCGGGATGCAGACCCAGCACAGCGAGCAACTCGAGGCTCTGGGGTTGCAGCCGGCCGGTGATTTCAGTGCGCTGCGTGCCCGCCACGTCCAGCCACAATTGTGTCGGCCCGAACAACTGCACCACGAGAAGGTGCCCGCCAACGGTTGCAGGCGATGCGAGCATGGGGTCCGGCGCCACTACGGCGGAGCGAGGCGTGGGCCCCGCGGCAGCCTCCGTGTCGCCGACGCCGGCACCGAGGTCGGCGTCGGTGTCAGGCTCGTGGCGCGTGATGTCTGTCTGCTGGCCGGGCAGCAGTGGTGCCCATCGAGTTCGGCGTGGGGCGGCGGGGGCGGAGTCGGGTCCGTGATCGGTCGGGGGCGACTGCGAGGGCTCTGAGGAGGTGGCGGGCTGCGCCGCAGCGGTTGTGGCGATATCCGTGCCGCGTTCATTCTGGTGACCGATGCCCGCGCGGCCGGTCTCGATGTGGGTAGGGAGGTCCGGTGCTGCCCGGTGGGGCGCCGGGCTCGCCTCCCTATACAGGGCAGGGCCCGGTGCACGAGGGGAGCTGGCGGGCAGGTCGATCCGGTAGACCGTCGGCCGCGCCCCCCGGCGACGGCCGAAGCCGTGACGTCGTGCCGCTGGGCGGCCGTCGCGGGGCTCCACGGCTGACGCGGTCGGGCGGAGCTGGATGTCGATTGCGGTGGCGATGGGGCGGGTGACGGGCAGGAGCTGGTTGCGGCGAGTCCAGAGCGGGGAGCGGCGAAGGAGCGTGGCGGCGGAGCCGGGGTCGGCGGGCAGGCAGGCCATGATCGGAAGCCCGAGCTCGGTCGCGTAGTCCCTGCCGGAGTCGGGGTCGATGAGCAGGACCGCGCGGCGACCACCGGTGGCGGTGAGTTCGAGGATCCGGCGCCGGGCGTGGGCCGGGTGGTCCCGGTCGGCGTGCACGACGAGCAGCCGAGCATCGGCTCGGGCGAGGATTGAAGCGATTGCAGAGCCCGGCTCGGGGGCGCCGCAGTCCGCAATCACTGTCGCACCGGCGCGATTCCAGCTCGGTGGTGGATGTCCGGCGTGCGGGCCGTGCTGGTCGCCGGTGAGTAGCGCGGCAATCCAGCCGGAACGGGCGCCTCTATCGGGTCCGGGGGGCGAGGCGAGGAAGGCCACGCCACCGGGCAGCTGTTGCACGTGCGCGGTCCACTCCAGTGCCCTCGCCGGGGCGCCGGCAGCAGCGGCACGGGCCATGCTCGCCAGGCCCCGGTACGGGTCGGCTCCGATCGAGGTCGCGAGGTGCCCGCCCGCCGGGTCGGCTTCGACGATCACCGCGGGCTCGGGTCCGGGCCAGGTTCGTGCGAGCGCGACCGTGGTGGTCGTGACGCCTGAGCCCGGTGCGGTTCCCGCCACCGCGATCAACAACCCGGGACTCTCGTTATGGGCGGAATATGTTGCGCGCGAATCCATTACAGCCACACGCAAACAATGTCGGGGTCTGGGGCTGCGGTGGACAGGTGACTCGCGGGACCGGTGGTCTGGGTGGAGGTCATCCCTGCTCCTGGATGTGGCTGATCAGCAGACCGCCGCCGGGACCGGGGACGGTGTTGATCACCTGGAGGTAGTCGACACGGCGGCCGTCGGGATGTAGTTCCACCAGGTGCGCGGTCGCGGTGTTCGTGGTGAGCGGGGTGATGGCGACACAGTGGGTGGTGCCTGTCGGGATCGAGGCGATGCCGTCGGCCAGTCCCTGCTCGGTGATTCCGGTCTCGGGGGTGACGAGTTGTATTGCCTTGGCGGCGGAGCGCTCGGTGTAGTAGTCGGCTTCGAAGGTGGCGATGATGCCCGCGATGGTGTCGGTTTTGCCGCCACGAGTGGTCACCACCGCTCCCGACAAACCCGTGCAGGGGCCGCTCGCTGCCGTGGTGGTCGCCGGAGGACCTGCGGTCGCCGAGACACGAGCGGCGTGCGGGCTGTCCTCGTCGCCGGTATGGGTGATGGCGAGCACGCCGGCGGTCACCGCGGCGAGGGCGGCCAGCGCTGCCCATCCCCGTGGCGGAAGTCTGCGCCCGCGTCGACCAGCTGCCGGTTTGTCGGGTCCGGGATTAGGTGAGGGTGGGGTGAACCAGTCGGCCTGCGCCGAGACAGTCGCCTCGGCAGTGAGGTTTGCCGCCAGGGCGGTGTCCAGGTCGAGGTCGTCGTCCGGTTTGAGGATCGGCTTGCCCCACTCTTCCTCGGAGCTGTTGTCGTTGCGAGGCAATGCATTTCACCCCGTTCGTCGGTTCGTCTTCGGGGCCTGCCCGCGTCCGGTTGCAGGGCGGTCGCCGGGCGCGGGCAGGTGTTCCCCGGAGGGGTCACGCGCGCGCAGTGTCTGCGCCGGGCATGGGTTGGTGGCCGTCGTCGGTGGGGGCGGAGAGGGTGTGGCCGAGGTGGGCGAAGGCGTCGTCGCGGGCCTCGGTCGCGGTGGTGAGGTGGCCGCGGTTGTATTCGCGCCAGCTCACATCCGCGCCGCGCTGAAGGTAGGCGATCATCGTGCGCCGTCCAGCTGTCACGGGAACGATCTGATCCTCGACGCCGTGGTACAACCGCATCGGCACCATGGGGGCGGTGTGGGCGAGGGTTTCTCCGGCCAGCACCCACCGCCACACCGCGTCGTTCCACGGGTCCGGTCGGCGGCACCAGTGCGCCAACGGCTGGCGGTACCAGTCCAGCAGATGCTCGACGGTCAACGCGTCGGCGCGGGCGGCCAGCTCCCGTCCCTCCTCGGTGAGCACATCCAGCAACGGCAGGTGCGGATAGGCGCGCGCCAAACCGATCAACCCGGCTACTCCCAGCGCCGAGTACGCGCCCGCGTCGACCGTGTGGGCGACCGCGGCGAGATCGGAGACCACCGCTCCCGCGCACAGTCCCCGCAAGTCCAGCTCCGGCGCGTACTCGGCGTGCAATTCGCCCGCTGCTGCGACTGCACGGCCGCCATCGGCATATCCCCACGCCAGCAACGGCATCCGGGCCGTCTCACCGTCGCCGGCGAGGTCGGGTACCAGGCGCGCGGCGCGAGCCAGGTCGAGCACGATCTGTCCGCCGGCACGAGCGGCGAGGAAGGTGTGCGGTCCCATACCGGTGAGGCCGAGACATTCGCCGTCGGGCACCGCGACCACCCATCCCCGGGTGAGCGCCTCGGCGAGCACCGCGATATCGGCGGTGTCCGGGTCGGCCCCGACGACCAGCGACCGCGACGGTGCGCACGGGCCACCCAAGCCGCGAAATGCTGGGTAATACACCAGCATTGCCTCCGGACCGGTGTCGGTATCGGGAATGATCACGATTCCCGAGGCGGGGGTCAGCGCGCCCTGGGAATCACGCGAGACGTACACGATCTGCCAGGCCGCCACCGCGCCGGGCAACTGCGGGACGAACGCCGGCCGCATCCGGACAAGTTCTCCGGGAACATGGTTCTGCTCGAGAACCGGTGCAGTGTAGAAATCGGACATCAGAACCTCTATCGATGAGTGGATTGTTGTGTGGCACAGGGGTTGTCGGGAAGCCCTTGGGGCGGGCATCTCAGGCTGGTTGGGGGTGAGGGCGGGTGAGGTCTTCGGTGAGGTGGTCGAGCACGTCGCCGATCGCGGCGCGAGCGGTTCGGAAGTGATCGGCGTCGTACTCGCGCCACCCGACCCTTCCGCCGCCGGAACGGAAGTCGCGAGCGAGGCGGCGGCCGAACTCGACCGGCACGATCGCGTCGGTCGCCCCGTGATACAGGTGCAGCGGTGTGGTCGGGACCATGCTCGCGCCGATGAGTTCATGGGCGAACACGTGCTGCCAGACCGGGTCGTTCCAGACGTCGGGCCGCTCGCACCACACCCCGACCGGGTGCCGCCACGTGTCACAGAACCGCACTCGGTTCGACGCCTCCGCCTCGGCCAGCAGGCTCCGGCGCGAGTCCTCGGTGAAGATGTGACGCAGGGGCAGATGCCGGTGCGCGTGCGACAACCCGATCAGCGCCGCGAGCCCGAGACCCGCCCACATGCCCTGATTGACCACCCGCAGGATCTGTCCTGGATCGGTGACGACCGCCCCGGCGGCGATCCCGCGCACATCCAGTTCCGGCGCGCAGCTGGGTTGCAGGCTGCCCGCCCACACAGCGGCGCGGCCTGCGTCGCCGTAGCCCCACCACACGACTGGAGCCCCCGCGGCATGCAGGGCGGGGATATGGGTGGCGGCACGGGCCAGGTCGAGAATCACCTGCCCGGCGGCGCGGCCGGCGAGGAGAGTGTGTGGGCCGTGGCCGAGCACGCCGAGCCCTTCTCCGTCGGCCACGGCGACAGTGAATCCGCGTGCCAGCGCGGCCCGGATTTGAGCGCTGTCGGGTTCAGTGCCCGCGGCCAGCAGCTGGGAGGGCGCGCACGCTCCTCCCAGGCCGTGGAAGGTGGGCTGGTACACCAGCACCGCACCGCCGAGCTCGCCGGCGCTCTCGGGAGTGATCACCGTGCCAGACACCGGGATCGGCCGGTCGTAGGAATCACGCGAGGCGTACAGGATCTGCCACGCTTGGCCAGCTCCGGTCAGTTGCGGGGCCGGACGCAGGCGCAGGATGGCCCCGGGCTGCTGCTCCACCACGGCGGGCGGGGTGTAGAAATCGGTATCGGTACTCGTGGCCTCGGTCATTGGTGGCCTCCGGCGAGGTCGTGGGCAACGGCGACCAGCCACGCGATCCCGGGGCCGAGCTGACCGGCGGCGGCGTAGCCGTCGTGAGCGGCGACCGTTCCTGCCAGACGCGCCCACACCGACGGATTCGCCAGATCGCCGTTGTCGGCCAGCAGCTGCCCCCACGCACCGGCCAGCTGTCCCGCCAGCTTCAACAGTTCAGCAGGATGGGCGGCCACGGTCGCGGTGATCTCGGTCCAGCGCTGCCCCGCCTCAGCCGCCCGCTCGGGCGACGGCGCAGCAACGCGCGGATCGGACGCTTCTATCATCCTCTGCGCCAACGTCTTTCGAGGCATGTAATCGACAGTGGCGGGACTGACGGCGACGTCGTCGAGCACGATCGTGGTCCATGCGGAACCCAACGCCCGCGACAGCAATTGCTGCAGGCTGGCGACAGCGCCGATCGGGTTGGACAGGTCGGCTTGCGCGGCGATCAGGGCGCCGATCCGCAGCAGTGCCGCGTGCTCGGGTGCCGAGCACGCCAGATCGCCCTCGGCACAGATATCGAGGACCCGCCCGGACAACGCCCCATACTCGGCGTCGTCGTCGGCTATGCCGCTGCCGGACGCCGGTGGCGCGCTGAGCTGCACCGTGGATACCGCCGCGCCGCTGGTGCCCGGGGCTGGATCCGGCGTGATCTGGCCGGGCCGTCCCGGCAACACCGGCCCGCCCGCACGGCGTTCCGGGTTCGCGTAGAGCGCGACCGCCGCGACCTTGTCGGCCGGGACCGGGCCGTTCCCGGCACCGACGGCTCGTGCGAGCTGCGAGACCGCTTGCGCGCCTTGTGAATACCCGACCAGCGCCAGCTCGGTCCGCGGGCACTGGTTCACGACGCGCTGGGCCTCGGCGCCGAGATCTGCGATCACGTCGGTGACCGAGCGGACGTAGGGCTCGTCGCCTCCCCCGGCGCCGACGACACCACCGAATCCCGCCGCGTACGGCACGTAGGTGTGGGCCACCAACCCGGGAGCCGCCGCCGTGACCGGCCCGATCAGTGCGCCGAGCATGCCCGTGTCGTCGGTGCGGCTCGCATCCGGGGAAGACTGACCGGTGCCCTGCACCCCGAGCACCCACACCGGCGGGCACCCAGGATCCGGGTCGGGTGAGGCCACGGCCGGCACCGGCATCGCGAGGGCGATCGCGGCGAGGAAGACCAGCAGCGCGGCGGCGGCCGTGCGTGCGCGTACGCAGGTTCGGGTCATCGTTGGTCAACTCCGACTGCGGCACCGAACCCCATCCCCACGGCACCGCCGACCAGCGCTCCGGCGACGGCGGCGGGGGCTCCGGCGATCAGCGCACCTGCTGCCGCTCCGGCTGCCACGCCGATCGCAGTACCGGCCACACCGGAGGTGATGGTGCCGATCACGGGGACCTCGACGACCGTGCCGACAGCGGCTCCGGCGATCCCGCCGATCGTTCCGCCGATCAGGCCGCCGACCACCGCTCCGGCCGCAGCGGCCGGGGCGGCGGTGATCGTGGCACCGATCGCGCCGCCGATCCCCGCACCGGCCAGGGTGGCACCGCTGACCCGGTCCGAACGCCCCGGCGGGATCCCGATCGAGTCCAGCGCGGTAGCGACCTGCGCCTCGGCCCCGGCGGCAGTGTTGTTGATCGCGTCGCGGACCTCACCGGGCACCCATGGTGGCGAGGGCACCGAGAATTGGCCCACGCGGATCTCGTCGGGAGGCGCGGCGATCGGCGCGACCGCGTCCACGGGTTCGGGCAGATGCAGATCTTCTACCTGCACCGGAGGAACAGGGTCCGGAGACGGCGCAGGCCGGGGCGCGGGCCCGTTGCGCACCGACGGCGGCTGCTCGGGGTAGACGGCAGCTGCGGGCGGCGGTGGAGGCGCAGGCGTGGTTGTGCCCGGTTGCGCCGGGGTCGTCACGCCCGGCTGATTGACAATCGGGGCGATCGTCTCAGCGTTGACGTCGGTAGCTGCGGCCAGCATCACCAACGCCTGCACCGCACCGACCACCAGGACGTGACCGCCCCGCGCGAATTTCGGGCGGCTCACACCGTGGCGCCCGAAGCTGCCGGGTCGTACCTCGTGTTTCGAGGCCAGTGTCGGCTCGAAGGAATTGCGTCTGTTTCTGGGCATGCGAATAACCCCTTCGAAGGAAGGAAATACCGAATCAGGTAATGCGTTCGAACAACGCAGAATTAACGCGGGCCTCTCGGCGGCTTCGACGAGGCCGGGAGGCCCGCCGCGATATCCCGAGGGTCAGAGGAAAAACAGAGCCAGGTTCAATACCTGCGAGGCGACTGCTAGCACATTCGACACGAGAGCAGCGCCGGCATTGAGCCACGTAACAACCTCGTATGGATCCATAATTTTCCCTTTCCGTGGAAGTGAAGGTGCCCACCCATCACAACCCCGAGAATGCCTCCCACGCCAGCCTCTCGACAGGGAAAAATATTGTTACCACAAACGCCGCCCTCATAGGGTCACCACAGCGACCAGCGCCGATATCGTGAAACGGGTAGCAGTTGTGTGCATCGAAGAATTTTTCGAGGCCCTTCGGTCGGGGCGCGTGGCGCACGCCACACGGCACCCGGGAGCGAACGGGTCAGCTATCTTCCCGCGACACAATATATTGCCTTTGCGGTTGCTGGCGACCTTTGGTAGAAAGAATTATCTCGGGGGAGATAAAAGGTTCAACCACCGTGAGTGGATTCTGCCGATTCTTGAGCGAAGGGGAGGACGTGGCTGGGATTACGGACGCGACGGCAGGCTCGCAGCGCCGGGGGCGGCGCGTTCGCGGCGGCAGTCAGCTCGCTGTGGAAATGCCGGACCTCGGGCGTTGGGCGCGGCAGCTGAGAGCCCATCATGGGCTTTCCCGCCCTGCGGCGGCTGCCCGCCTCCACCTCAGCGTGGACACTCTCAAATCGATCGAGCGCAACTCGGCCGCCGCCCCGTCGGCGGTGACGCTGGACCGGATCATCGCCGGTTACGACCTGGGGCCCGCGCAGCAACGCTTCACGCGCGAACTTGCCCAGCCCGCTGTACCGCTGCGGCCGGTCGGTGCGTTGCGTGAGCTGCTTGCCGTACCTGAACAGCGGGCTCGTCTGTCGCGCTTGGGGCGCGAGGGCCTGGCCTGCGCGTTCATCGATCCTTTGTGGAATGTGGTCGCCGCCAATGAACCGTTCAGCGAGGCATTCCCCGGCGTGGACGACTTCGATGGCAACCTGGCGCTGTGGCATTTCCGCCGCGACACCTCCACGGCCACCTCAGCATCGATCTTCGTCTTCGCAGACCGGGCATCCGCGTTCTTCACCGCCACGCTGCGTGGTGCGCTCGGTCGTCATCGTGACGCTCCGCAGGCCCTGGCCCTCCTGCGGCGCCTGCGCACCAGTGCCACGTTCACCTCCGTCTGGACCAGCAGCCTGGCCGTCGCCTACGGCCGCAGTCCCGACGAGCACATTCATCTGCGCGACGCGGGCACCGGTGAGCCCTATTCGATGAGCGTGCAGCTCGGCGCTGTGGCCGGCTCCCGCGACATGCGGCTTTGTCTGGCCTACCGGTTGCCCTATACCGGACCGGCGCTGTCCTGATCGGGCATCGGCCGGAAGGCTCGCGCAGGGTCCGTGCTGGTCATGCGGTGAAAGGCCCGCGCGGTGGCCGGCCATGCGTTGGTGACCTCACCATCAGCGCGTTTGAACCAAGAGGGCACGCCGGTGGGCCACACGGTGCGGGCCAGCTGGGCGTCGAGCCAGGCACGGTAGGCCGACATCGCGGTCGTGGCGACTTCGATCGGTGTGCCCCACCGGTCGGCGAGGGCGATACAGGCGGCGATGTAGCGTGCCTGATCCGCCTTCAGAGACGGATTGGAGTTGGCCGGGGTGAAGCTGTGAGGTCCGGCGATGAGGAACATGTTGGGGAAGCCCGGCACCGCCAGCCCGAGAAACGCCTCGGGGCGTCCGGCGATCCATCGGTCGTGCAGGTCCATACCGCCGCGACCCCGGATGTGCACGCCTCCCAGCAAGTCCGACGCGCGGAAACCGGTGGCATAGACGATCACGTCGGCGCGCCGGTGAGTGCCGTCTGCCGTGCAAATGCCGTCGGCGGTGACTTGCTCGATCGGGTCGGTCACCACCTCGACGGTGGGGCGCATCAGCGCGGGATAGTAGCTGCTCGACAGCAGGATCCGCTTCTCCCCGATCCGGTATCGCGGGGTGAGCGCGTCGCGCAGGACCGGGTCGGGGACCTGTCGCCTCAGATGCGCCCGCGCGATCCACGTCGCGGGCCCAGCCGACCAGCCGCCGCGCATGATCGGCGCCAGGACCGCGTCGGCCCCGCGAGAAACACCCGCCCGATAGAGCTGGTGGGCGCCCGGGACATGGCCGAGCAGCCACCGCGAGACCAGACCGAATCGCTGCCGCGGCTTGGGCAGAATCCACGCCGGGGTGCGCTGGTACACCGTCACCGAGGCGGCAGTGCGCGCCAGCTCCGGAACTATCTGCACCGCTGAGGATCCGGTGCCGATGACCGCGATGTGGCCGGTCAGGTCCGCGTCGTGGTTCCAGCGCGCGGAGTGGAAGGCACGGCCACCAAAGGCGTGCGCGCCGGGAAATACCGGATATGCGGGGCGGTGCAGCTGCCCGACCGCCCACACCACCGTCCTCGCCCTGATCGCCTGGCCGGCGGTGGTGGTCAGGGTCCATATGCCGGTCGCGGCGTCGAAGTCCGCGCCGATAACCGGCGTGGCGTAGCGCAGATGCGCGCGCAGGCCGTGGCGCTCGACGACCTGGCGCATGTACTGAAGGATTTCGGCTTGACCTGGGAACCGGATGTCGGTGTCTCGGTAGGGCGCGAACTCGAAGGAGTACAGGTGCGAGGGCACGTCGCAGGCGCAGCCAGGGTAGGTGTTCTCACGCCAGACCCCGCCGACATCGGCGCCGCTCTCCAGCACGAGGAAATCATCGATGCCGGCCGACCGGAGTTCCGCGGCCATGGTCAGACCACCGAACCCGGCGCCGACGATGACGACCTCTGTCACACGCCCAGCGCCCGAGGCAACAGGCCGGCCTCGGAGGCCGGCCGTCCGACCAGATTCGTTCCCGGGCCTCGCTCCAGGCGGCGGGTTCTGCCCAGCCTCTGTAGGGGGCGCTGTGCGTCGTCGGTAATTGTCGGCTGTGGTGTCGGCCATCGGAAACCTCGAATCAAAGAGCGGCGGCCTTCAAAGCCGTCGGGGAATGACTTGCCTGTATGCGAATCCACTGCGCGCACGCAGTGATGAATGGCCGAGTTTCACCGGTCAGCAGATCTGAGCAGTCCGCCGATACCACCACGACACGAAACCCTGCCTCGTGAAAACGAGGATTCAGCCCGAATACCTACCCAGTCAATAACCAGAAATTGCCCAATTTGGGCACAAGCCAGAGATTAATCGTTCACACTGGGCAATTACCGACCCTGGTGCACCCAATGACCTTACCGCTTGTGGGCCATCGACTGACCTCTTTCCGTTCTCACCCGAACCGGTCATGAGTTGTTCAGTGCGGACCGAATACACGAGAAAGTGCCCTCGCAGGGCATTTACTCGCCCCATAGATGCCCTAATTGGGCACCCGTTCCCCGTTGACACCCGACTCACCACCGGGCGAAGGTGAAAAGACAACGACAGCGACCCGGGCGGGATTGATCGCAGGTAGCTCACGAGGATCGATCTGACTTCACAGTGCCGTGGGAGAGCCCGCCCTTATTTCACCCGAAATTCCATCGCCGTCACCGAACCGCGTTCCGACAGCGCGGATTGTGATCGACGCCAGTTACGGAGGGGCTCATGAAACACCACGGTGGCTCCGCTCCCGGGCCGCGCATGCCGGACTTCTACGACTGGCTCCAACGCGCGCGCCTGCACCTCGGGCTCTCCCGCGAAGATGCCGCCAAGCGCGCCGGCATCAGCACCTCCTACGTCAACCGCATCGAGCGAGACCACGCTCACCCGGCCCGCGAGGTGGTAGAACGACTGGCACGGGCCTATCAGCTGAATCCGTGGCAGAAGTGCCACACTTTCGATCTGTGGGAGCCTTCCGCGACACTGCCGCCCACCGCCGACCTGCGCTGCCATGTCGACAGCCCCGCCGTCCAGGCCCACCTCGACCACCTCGATACCCGATACATCGCTAGCGCCTACCTCACCCCGTTGTCCACTGTGCTGCAAAACAATCGAACCTTCGGACAAGCTGTGCCCGGCTTGGCGGACTGCGACCACAATCTCGCGCTCTGGTTCTTCACCCCCACCGCCCGCCGCGTCATCGACCATTGGGACCACGAGGCCCACGGCTGGGTCGCCGTCATCCGTGCGATGCTGGGCCGATACCGCGACACCCCGCAAGCACAACAGCTGTTACGAAAGTTACGAGCCTCCAACGACTTCCAGCGACTATGGGAGAGCAACCACCTCCAGGTGGCCTACGGACGCCGCGCCGCCACACCGATCCGTCTGCATATACCCTGCGCCTCGACCCCCGTCGCGATCGGCCTGCAAGTCACCGAGTTCGGCGACCGCACCGATTTACTCGCCGTCTACGGCATGGCCGAGGCCGCGGCCATTGCATGCTGACACGTCGCGGGTTCTCCTTCGATGCGGGCTGCGCGATTCCGGTCAAGTCGACGGCTTCGGACACCATGTGCAGCGCGAGCGCGACAGGCACGGGGCCCTGCATCGTCGCCATATGCGTGCCTGTCAGCCGCTCGAACATGGCGCCGCTGAGCCGAATCGGGCCCATGATCCACACCTCGGCGGCTCGCTCCCAATCGACGCCACCGTCGATGCGCGGCACCTCCACCCCGCAATCACGTTCAATGGTTGCCGCGATCGGATCGAACCCGGCCGCTGTGATCGTTCGTCGTGTGTCGATTTCGGAGACTGCGAACAGCGCTGGCATCCACTCACCAGGTCGCGACCTCTCCGCGACTCCGCAGCGACGTCGTTCGGCCACGTAGCGGCCCAGATAACTGCCCACCATTGCCTCGGTCGGCCCGTCGGACCATTTCACGACCACAGACCAGCGTCGAATTCCCGGCCGACACTGCAGCCCCACATCGAATGCGCAACCCGGCCACCGACCCGCTACGTCACGGGCCACCAACCACACCGCAATCGGAGCGAACCGACAGCCGTTCACGCGCGCGGCATGTTTCATATGGCATTGCCTCCGGTGATCGTTGGATTGGAGGACTCGCAGTCCTGAGTGGCTGTCGGTCAGATCGAACGGTCAGCGCGGGAACGGTCGCGGCTTTCCGCAATCACTTGCTGCTGTTCGTCTCGCACCGCCGCCCACACCCCGGAGAACCGCGGCCAAAGCTCTTCTGCTTGCGCCACATCCGGGTATCCGGGGCCTCGATAGGACATCAGGACCCGGCCGTCCACTTCGCGGATCGACTCGACCCGTGCGGCATGGTCGAGCACGTACCATGTCACTTCGATTCCGTCGACAATGGTGTGGTGAACACTGTCCGGGTCGATGCCGTCCATGCGGCATCAACTCGCGGACTCGTTGCACAAACGATCCAGCACGTTATCCATCAACGGCTCCCAACGAGACGATCAGGCGCGCGAATCGGACATTGCCGGTACGACGCGATCGCTTGGGCAACGTGGCACTGACAGTCATGACTCTCCAATCAACTTGCAAGCGAGCGGGTTCAGCGGCGTCCGATGAACCCTTCGACGGGCGATCGACGCGGGCGAGGGCGTGGTTGTCACGGTGTTCGGTTACGACGGCGAGAATCCCAGGTCGGTCTTGTCGTTCCACGTGATCGAGTTGTCGACGTTCCATGAATCCGTAACTGCTGCAATCAATTTCAGGCAGTTGATCAGAGCTTCGACTGAATCACTGCCCGACGCGGCCTCATCGAACGGATCGTCGTCTTGTATGCCGTCGATCCGAACCGGAGCGCGCCAGGTGGATGAATCAACCTTGTACGGCAGGCCGATCGAAACCACGATCGGCGACCCGGACCCTCGTCGCAGTTCGCGCTGCGCGATGAACAGCTGGTCCCAACCGGCCATCTCCGCTCCTGTTCATTACTACTGACGGTGTATCGATGAGGTGGGCCCTGCACCAGAGTCGTCTCGACACCGGGCGCGCCAGCTCCACCGTGGACGGCGGTGAAGTACGAAGGGGCCGGCGGCTGGTTGACGAATTGCTCGGCAGACGAGCAAACAGGCAGCCGCACCCCGCCCGGCTTGGAGCTGGGCGCAGTCACGACAGGCTTCCAACATGATCGGACGGATGCTGTCGGATGACCTGCGCATCAGCCTGTCGTGCAAGCGCGGACCGCAGCGTTTCGCTGACCCAGGCCATGAATGCGGGGCAGTCCACACTGGTGGACAGCCACGCCTGTGTGCCGGCGCCGGGTTGCATACGTGCGTCGCGAGCCACGCAGAACTCGAATTGTTCGCCTTGGACGAATGACTCGCCCAGGATGAGACTGGCGGCGACCGCGTCGTGGAGCTTGCTGGCGGGGTAGAAGCGGGCGAAGAACTGGTCGTAGTGCGCGCGCAGCAACTGCGCCCACCTCTCGGGCCACGAGTTCAGGAGCCGATAAATCGGCGAGGACACAGATACCGCGATCTCGTCGACGAAAGTATGGTCCGACAGCACCAGCGCGACATGCTCGACTTCGGCCAGAACCGTTTGCACCGCCGCTGGGTTCATTCGCCAGTTGTGCTCGGCCCGCTCGGGTTTGCGGTACTGGAGCGCGCCGCCCATCGCGGTGACCCGCAGTAGACGTTGGAGGCCCAGCGGCGCGGTCCGATGGGTGTCGGCGATCAGCAGCCGCGCGAGATCGGTCAGCGGCCCCAGGCTCAGGCAGCGCACCGATTTCGCGCCTGCCTCGCACAGTTCGCTCATGACGTCGTGAAGGTCGACGTGCGGGAGGTCGATGTCGGCGGGGAACAGGCCATCGGCGGCCCAATACCCCGATGCACCGAGCGAAAGCCCCGCGACCACACGAACATCACTGCGGCCCAGCAAGTCCAGCAGATGGCGAGCCAGCTTGGCTCGCCGACCGTCCGGGTACTCGTCGACGGTGACCACCAGCGCCAACTGCGGGTCGGTGATCGCCATCAACACCAGCGCTGCGGCGTCGTCGACATCGCCACCGATATCGGTGAACACCACACTCGGCGTGTCCAGGGACGCCCGTAGGGGCTGCAGGCGTGGCCGGGGCGGGTTACACGTCATGGGTGAGCGCTCCGATCACCTCGGCGTAGGCAGGGAACTCATCGACCGTGGTGACGGCGGTCGGTACGGGCCCGCGCCACCGGCGCCGCGATACTCCAGCGGTCGGCAACGCGAGCTCGGCTCCCGGGCCGACCGTGACGATCGACCTGGTCTTGGCACGCCTGGCCAACGCAAGCAGGTCGTCTCCGGAAGCCGGCGGGCGCGTGAGCAGCACCCACACGCCGGGGCCGGAGCGGTGGACCAGGGTAACGATCGGCAGATACCCGTGCAGCCGCCCGACCGCAGCCTCCGCGAGGTCTTCTGGGGCCATGATCGCCCGCACCCTGTGGGTACGGATCGTCAGGGCGCGAGTTCGCGCCTCATAGAAGCAAGTGCCGAACAACTCGTCGTACAGGCATCTCTCGTATTCCCGCGTCGTTCGAAAACCACTGGGAGAAGGCTGCTCCGGCAGAGTGCTCGGGCCGGTGAGAACGGTGGACATGTTGAGATTCCTCGATCGGAAAGTAGGCAGGCACGGACTTCGACCGGCGTCGGAGCCGGGCCGATCATTCGTGGGCGGTGATGGCGTGGCGGATGAGCGCATGGGCATCTGTGCCCTGGACCGCGCGCTCGGTCAGGATGTCGAACACCGCCAGGTAATCCCCGATATCGGCAGGATCATTGACTTGCAAACTGCCGGTCACTGTCTCCACAACGGTCTGATCGTGGTCATAGATGACGAAATTTGTTGACGCGGTGTGAAATTGCGTATTCCGGGGCAGGATGCCCAGAGTCGAGTTCGACGGCAACGGGCGCAGCAGCATCTCCAGTTGCGTGCGCGTGGTCTCCGCGTCACCGACGATCGTGTGCAGCGCCTGCTCACCGAGCACGAAATGCGTGCGAACCTCGGACACGCGCCAGCGTCGCTGCCGCGCCAGCCGCTGCTCCAACGCAGCCCGAACGTCATCCTTACCGACGCAGACGTCGAGGACCGCGCGGGCGTAGTCGCGGGTTTGCAACAACCCCGGTACGACGCTCGGGTCGAACCATCGCACCACGACCGAATCGGTCTCTAGTTGCCCGGTCTGCTGCTGCAATTCGCTCGACGGATTCCCCCGCCATGCCACGAATTCCGGGCGCGGCGATGCCAAATCGACAGCCATGTTCTTCTCCAAATATGTTGCCAATAAACAGTTTCGAGTCACACTTCACATTTATGGGGCGACGATCGTGGCGATCAGTGTCCGACCTTCGACCGTCGTGGTGGTGATGAGTTGCTTGGTGACAGCGGTGGTTTCGGATCCGACCTGCTCGGTGATCTCCACCTGCCACCGATCGACCGAGTCCGGCTCGATCCGCACGCAGTAGCGGGTATTCGCAGCGACCTTGCTGATTCCGGACCCGATGAACTCGCCGGTCAGCGGGTACCGCTCACCCCGCTGCGTATTCACGCCCTCGGCACCCGGCGCCAGGAACTCCAGCGCGTGCGCGTTCGACCGCTCGGCGTAGTACGCGTGGTTGAAGCCGAGGATCACTCCCGGCCCACTGCGAGTGTCCCCGGGACCGGTGCCCGACACTGCCAGACCCGCGCCGGACTGGCGGCACCCATCCGCCACGTGAGGAACCGCCACCGGGGTCGCTGGCGCGGTGGCGGGGGGTGCGGGTGTGCGGGTGTGGTGATCGCCGCCATCGCGGTCCACAACACTTGGAACCGGCGGTCCGTCGTTCGCCCCGGCATCCGCATACCACATCGAGTGGAGACGCATCGCCGGACCAGGAACACGCTGTTCTTTGGCGGCCTGCGGTGAATGATCAAGCCAGCCTCCCCAATCGCCTTCACGGGTCGCGGCATTCTCGGAGACACTCGGTCGCGGGCGGCCCTTCCGGGCATGCAGCGTCGACGATGCCAGTCCACGCACCATCGGCAGTTCGAGATCGAGCGGATTGTCGGCCATAACTTGTCACGCCCGGCTGCTGTCCGGCACAACATGTTTGGACTCGATCAGCCGTTGCTTCGCCTGCTGCTTCACCGGACAAATAGACACCGCACAGTCGCTGTGGACCTGCATAATGACGTGCGCAAAGCCCACTGTCATCACTGGCACAGGATCGTGATTCATCACCCCGTACACCGCGTCTCCTTTCCGCACTCTCTCGTGATCGCGCCAGCGCGCTGCCGGGACTACGACAAGTTCGGCATTCCTTCCACTCGGAACCGAACCTCGATTGCCTTCACACCTCGCGGTCGAGTACTCCGCGCCAGGGCAGGCGTATTCGAACCGCACGGTGGGGCGCGTCTTCGGGAAACGAGCCACACTGAGGTTCACCTTGAACCTCGTCTCAAAAAAGGCCATACAAGAGGACACTGATAGGTCATTTTCTCCCGATGGCGTGGTTCACGCCCTTCTTAAGGGCTAAATTGGACGCATGACAGCACCCGGAAACGCCGCACTTCGCGCAGCCCGCCAGGCGCTCGGGTTCCGTTCCCAAGCGGCGCTCGCAGAGGCGTTGAACGAGACAGCGCGAACCATAGGCTTACGCGTCTCGATCAACGCACGGACTGTGCGCCGATGGGAGTCCGCCGAGCCTCCCTGGCCTCATCCGGAGCACGCAACCGCATTAGAAGCTCTGTTCAAGCGGCAAATCTCTGAACTGGGCTTTACACCACCATGGACCGGCTCGTCCGAGAGTGAGCGACCAGACGCATGGGGCACCAAAAGACCGTCAACCTGGGCCAGCCGTCACCTCGGGGGCCCTGACGCGGCTCTCCCGCCCTCTGTGTCGAACGACTTCATGTCGGTCACCGTCGCTCACAGACACCTCTATTGGTCGGTTCCGGCGGCTCGGCTGCACCGCTCGGTTGCCGAACATGCCGTACTTGGTACCGACCTTCTGGGCCAGATACACGGGACGGCGAAGGAATTCCTGGCGCGGGCGGTGGCAGAGTCGGCACTGCTCGCCGGCCGACTGGAGTTCTTCGATCTTCAGCAACCAGACCTAGCTCAACGAAGCTTCGTTCTGGCTCTCCAAGCCGCCCATCAAGGGGATGATTCACTGCTCGGAGCAGCCGCCTTGGCGCATATGGCGTTCGCTCCGGCCTTTTCCGGCGACGCAACCAGAGCCGATGAAGCGCGAGATAAGGTGCGGGCGGCCCGCGCTTTTGCACGTCGAGGCGATGCGAGCGCCGAGATGCTCGCCTGGCTCGATGCTGTCGAAGCTGAAGTCGAAGCTCGCTTCGCCGATCCGCGCCGCGCGCTGAATCTCATCCACCACGCGGAGCAGACTCTGAGCGACTATGCGCCTGATTCGAACCCATCCCCTGCTTGGCTCGACTGGTTCTCCTCCGCGCGCCTCGCAGGTTTCCGGGGCAATACGTTGTTGATCGCGGGACGTGGACACGAGGCGCGGCAAGCGCTCGAACAGGCACTTAACGAGCTTCCTGAAGAGTCGATAAAGCAGCGGACCATCTACCTCGCGGACATCGCAGCCGCAGCCGTTCTCGAGCGCACGCCTGAGGCGGCATGTGAGTACCTCAAGGAGGCCCTGGATCTTCTGGGCAAGAACTGGTACGCGACCGCGATGGACCGAGTCAAGTCCGTGCGGCAGTCGCTACGTGAATGGGATTCACTGCCTGCCGTCCGAGCGTTGGATGATCGCCTCTACGAGTGGCATACTACGGTCAACTCGTCGCTCGGCTAAAGTGAGACGTTCTCTGCCGCAACAATTTCAGACAGCTCGTTGAGGTCGCGGATTCGCCAATCGGAAAGATTCGCGACCTCTTCACTATCGCGAAGGATCCACCCCCAAGGGCCGCGCTGTATATAGGCGGTCCGCATCCCGGCGCGCTTGGCTGGCGCCACATCGTTGTCGATCCTGTCACCGACGTAAACGATCTGGTCAGCCACACAGGGCGCGGCTTGAACAACCTTGTCGAAGAACTCCGGCGCCGGCTTGTGGACACCCCAGTCATCGGACGTGGCGATGAAGTCCGTCGGAAGGTCGAGGTTTCGCAGAATCTGCCCCGACCGGACCGTCTGGTTGCCGACGATCCCTACCCAGACACCCAAGTCCCGTAGCTTCGAGAGCGCGGGCCGGACATCTGGGTAGAGGTCGTCCTCCCCGTAGTGCTCCGGCTGTCCAGCGTCCGCACGCGCCTGACGCTCGGCGGTAAGGTCGAAACCTGGCTTGAAAACCTGGAAGGTCTGAAGATAGTCCTGGCCACTCGCGATCGTCGCCCCGAAGACCGCCGCGAAAGTATGGCGAGGCACCCCGAGCCAATCCGCCCACGTGCCGTATTCACGGGTCTCATCGACAAGCGTTTCACCAACGTCGAACACGACAGCCGAAATCATGCGAACCACCGTACCCGCAGCAGAGCAGGCAACAAGTTGACACTGCCATGCTGCTAGTTCTGCAGTAGATCCGTCCGTTTCCGAAGATGGACCACGTGTGGTCCCGCAGCGGTTGCGCGACCCTTTCTGCGTGCACCATAGGTTGCGACGAGGTCTGATGCGGAGTGGTCTTCGATGTGGCAGCCGTAAGACCGGAGAATGTCGTGGAATTCGTCGGCTACAAAACATGACAGCCACGGCTCCCCCAGTCGCGCAGCGCTTTCCGCACGCGTCTGGAGCTGGTCGGCCGTGGCCTCGTCGGGTGGGTAGAAGTAGTCGAGAACCGCTTCGCCGCCGTCGTGGGCGGTGATGTAGCGGAGCATGTCGTCGAGCGCTGGTCTGGACAGGTACGGCGTCACGCCGAGCGCGATGTAAACAGCGGGGCGGGTCCGGTCCAAGCCTGCTTTGGCCAATTCGCTTGCCAGCGTGGCCTGTTCGAAGTCGATCGGTACGAAGGTGAGACTGTCCGGGATGGTGATTGCGGCTTCGGCGAGTAGTTGTCGTTTCCAGTGCTGGGTATCGGGGTGGTCGACCTCGAAGAATCGTGCGTCGTGGGTTCCGCGGTAGGCAGTGGTGTCGAGGCCGGCGCCGAGGATCACTACCTGATCGGCTCCCTTGGCGATGGCGGCGGTGATGCCGTCGTCGGCGAATCGGGAGCGTGCGAGCACATACAGGCCCCGGCGCTCGGCTACGTCGGTGGCAAGTCCGCGGTCGAGCACGGTTTCGTCGAGGACAGGGGCGCAGAGTATTCGCTCGGCGAGCGGGTCGGCGAGGATCTCTGGGTGCAGCTTCGAGTACTTGGCTCTGATGTGCGCCATGGCTGCGGCGGTTTTGCTGGGTCGTCCGGTCTGCATGATCAGCCTCTCGTCCATGGGAAAGTCGGGAATTCAGCTCGCTGCGGGGGCGGTGGAGCGGAGCGGTTGTCGGGTGGAAACACGACTGGTAGCGCGGCGAGGGATCGATGGAACGGGCCCGGCCGGTACTGCAGCTCCTCGTTCGGTACCGCCAGCTGGATATCTGGTATGAGATCGAGCAGGTAGTCGATTGCGTCCTGCGCGATCAGGTATGCCGTATTTCTGGCGGGGCAGGCGTGTGGGCCGGTGCCGAAAGCCAGGTGCGAGCGATTACCCGACAGGTCGGCGTCGTTGGTGCTGATTGCGGGGTCGTTGTTGCAGGCGGCGATGCTGATGACGACCGGCTGGTGTGCGGGCAGCCATGTGGAGTCCACGAAGATCGGCTGCCGTGGGTAGGTGATGGAGAAGTTGGCCATCGGCGGGTCCTTGAACAGGACCTCGTCGAGAGCGTCGCGGGTGTGCAGGCTGCCACCGAGCAAGCTGCCACCGAATCGGTCGTCGGTGCACATCAGCCGCAGGGCGTTGCAGATGAGATCCGGCACCGCTTCCAGGCCGGCGCCGTAGAAGCTCATCAGCTGGGCGATCACCTCGTGGTCGTCGAGCCGGGCCGGATGTTGTATGAGCCACGAGGTGATGTCGTCGCCGAGTTGGTCATGCTTGAGTGCGACAAGCTCGGCCAGTGCTTCGGTGAGCGCGTTCACGCCGGCCCGCGCAGTCGCGTCGCTGTCGAACCGCGCTGCCGTGCCCGCGGCGACCTGATGGTCGATATTCCCCGAGTGGCTCTCGTCGGCGCCCGCAATGAGTTCGGTCAGCACGGAGAAAACCAGGGGGTAGGCGTATTGAGAGACCAAGTCGGCACTGCCTACCGGCCGGAAAGCCGCGATCAGTGGGCCGGCGAGGCGCTCGATTCGTGCGTGCATGGCATGCAGATCGAGACGTTCGATGGCTGCGACGGATGGTTGGCGATAACGAGTGTGCTCGGGCCCGGTGGTGTATCGCGCGGCCGGATGCCACTCCATCATCGGCCGCAGCGAACAGTCCTCGGGAATGGTCTGCTGCCAGTATCTGGGGTCGGCCGGAAAGTGCTCGGGATCGTGGAGGATCCGCACGGCTGTGTGGTAGCCGAGAACGAGGGTCGCCGGGACGCCGGGCGCCAGCTCGACTGGCGCCAGCGTGCCGTACTGCTGCCGCAGTGCTCGGTAGACCGCGTGCGGATCTCGTCGAAACTGTTCGTCGTGGATCGGGACGCGGCGGTCGTCGTCGGTTTCGACGGGCGAGCCATGGACAATAGGGCATGTCAATGTAACGTCACTCCATTTATCGGAGCCCCAAAATGCACGACTGGGGGCCTGGCATCAGTAGCGTCGCCTGCGCAAAATTGGAATTACCTGGAATTCAGTCAAAAGAGTGCCAGATTCGACGGCGTCACCGGAACCGGTTGTACATACCCAAAAACCCACCTACCCACGGCGGAAATCAATGCTGTGGATGCGCCATAGATGCGCGCCGCGAAGGGACGGACCAACGGATAGGAGACGCTGAAGTCGCAGCGTGTCAGGGATTTTCGAGCCGTCCGCACCAATCCACGGGAAGCGGAATGAAACGTCGAATGCGGGGCGACTTTTCGCTATACCCATTAGACCTTGCGACGTGATGGGTATATACTCAAAAACCTACCTACCCACGGCGTGCGGAGCCTGCCGGGGAGACCGTGCGCCCCTTTTTCGCGATATAGTTGCCGACATGATCAAACCAGGGGGGAAAGCACTCGGTACGGTACCGGCGCCGACGCATGGCTTCGTCGGCCGCGAAGATGAACTCGAGTTCGTCAGCACTTTGCTGACATCGGGGCCGCATCGGCTGATCACCTTGGCGGGGCCCGGGGGAATCGGGAAGACGCGGCTCGCCGACGAGACGGTTCGTCGAGTCAAGGCTCAGGGGCTTCGGGTGCACTGGGTACCGCTCGCACGACTCCCTGTGGACGCGGAGTACGTCCAGGTGGAACGGGCCACCGCCTCTGCGGTGATCTCGGCCGATTTCTCCAATCGCCCGACCTTCGACGCGCTGGAAGCATCCCTGCGCGGAGTCGACGGGGCGGCGCGCAGTGACCGTGTGCTGCTCGTGCTCGACAACGCTGAGCACGTCCTCGATGCTCTCCGCACTATGATCGAGCGGCTACTCGACCGGCTGCCGAACCTGGTCATCATGGCCACCAGTCGCAGCCCGGTGGCCTGGCGCGACGAGTATCTGCACGTGGTTCGGCAGTTGTCGGCCTCCGATGCTCTGATGATGTTTCGCCAACGCACCGAACTGATCGGCCGGGCTGTGGAGTGGAGCGCGAAAGACACCGCGACTGCGGCCGAGATCTGCAAACACATCCAATACCACCCGTTGTACATCCAACTGGCGGTCGGACGGCTGCGGTATCAGGCTTTGACCGATCTCTGCAATGAGCTCACCGGCCGCGCGGACGACAAGCGGCTGGAGTGGACGACCGGAGCGCGTGCAGGCGCCGATGCCCGGCACCTCGGAATCACCAACGTCATCGCCTGGAGCTACCAGCTGTGCAGCGAGAAGGAAAAACTGCTGTTCACACGGCTGTCAGCGTTCGCGCCAGCAGGTGACATCAACCTCGACGACACCGATGATGCCGCGGATGCGGGTGCCGGCCTCGACGCGGTCATCGCGGTGTGCAGCGACGACGAGCACCCGAACGAGGACAGCGGTGACGAGGAACAGGTGAAGCTGTCCACACGGGAGATCGCTGGGTTGCTGGAAAGCCTCGCCGACAAATCGCTGGTCACGATCCATATCACCGCGAGCGGCCAGCGGTACTCGATGCCCGAGACGTTGCGGGTGTACGCATGGGACCGGCTGCGCGACAACGGCCCCTGCGAACCCACGCGGTTGGCTCGACGACACCTCGCCTACTACCGAGACCGAGTGGCACAGGCCGCACACAATTGGTTCAGCGCGCACGAACGTGAACTTGTGCAGTGGGCACGGTCGGCGTGGGGCAATATCGTGGCGGCGATCGAGGCCAGTATCACCGTCGAGGGCGAAGCCGCAGCCGGTCTGGAGATGTGCCGGGGCCTGATCACCCTGCGCGTCCCCTTCGTGCGAGGGTCGATCCGCGACATCCGCAGCCTGTCCGAAAGGTGTCTGGACGCCAGTCGTGCACTGACACCGCAACCCATCGACCTACAGATCGAACTGAAAGCCGCGCTGGCATGGCTGGCCATACGGTCAGGCCAGGGGCCGGAAGCTACAAGCCTGATCAATGAGGTGATCCCACACCATCTCTCGGACAGTACCGACTGGTTGAACCACCCCGAACTGGATCGCGGCCTGCCGCCCATCATCGAACTCGCGGAGGGCACCAGGCTCTTCCTCTCCGACGAAGACGAACGAGCCATCCTCGTTATACGGCGGGCGCGTGTGAAGTTCCACGACGTCGGCGACCCCGCAGAGGTGTTCGCAGGGATGTTCGGCGCTCTGGCCGCCGCGCTGCTCGGATCGGCCGCGGAGGCTCACCAGATCGCCCGCTGCGCTGTCGACCACGCAGAAGCATCGGGAGCGACCGGGGCAACGTCGTGGGTGAAGCTGGCCTGGGCCGTCACGTTGACCAAACACGGCGACCCGCACGAAGCAGCTGCGGTGCTGCGCGACACACTGTCCTATCAGCTGGCGTTCGGCGACCAGTGGGGCGCGATGTGGAGCGCTGTCCTGCGGACCTGGGCGCTGGAACGCATGATCGTCGGCGACGATCCCGATCGAGATTGGAAGCTAGCCAACGAGATCGCGCAAATTCTGGGCGGCACCGAAACCCTGCGCCGCCACCTCGGCGTCGACATCACAAGCATGGGATGCTTCGCCAAGATGTCTCTTCAGGCCGAGACATCAGCGCACGCAGTACTCGGCGACGAGAAGTTCGCTGCCGAGATGGCCCGCGGCGCCGAACTCGACCCCCACACCAATGACGTACACCGGCTTGCGCTCGGAGAACCTGTCCTCACCGTCGACCCGTCGCCTAGCGAGGTCGCCCGCCACGGCGGACGAACAGCACCCAACAGCCCGCTCAAATACGTGGCGACGCCCTGGGAGAAGCTCAGCACCACCGAGCAAGAGGTCGCCGTTCTGGCAGCAGCGGGGAATTCGAATGCCAAGATAGCCAGGCACCGCCAAACGTCTGTCAGGACCGTCGACCGACAAATATCTTCAGTTCTCGACAAACTCGGCATCCGGAGCCGCCATCGCATCGCCGAATTCGTGCCGGATCATCTCCGGCCACAGCAACGCAGACTCCGGTAACAGCAGAGCCTCGCTCGCGTTGCACAGGGCGCAGTGCCGTATGCAGCTGCGCCTTTGTCCTGGTTATGCGGATGACTTGCATGTCTATCCACAAGTATGTACCCACGCGAACCATTCGCACGGCTCGCCGCCGACAGAATGCATGGGCTTCTCCATTTATATTCACATAGAAGGAACCGGGCAACCGGCAGAACAACTACCAGGTTGAGGGCCAGTTTTATCTCCACCGAGAGGGTCGTGGGTAAGTACTGTTCAGGTCGGCATATGGGTATGTACCGATTCGGATGCAGCGCGAATATGTGACAGTCGTGTTGTCCCGTTCCAACGCTTTCTCCGGCGGAGAGAGCCGTGCGAGCACTGCTGTATCCAGATGTTCGGATCGCCACCGCGCGGTGTCCGGTCCTGCCTATTCGCCATGCTGCCGGATTTTCGGCACAGCACGAAGGGTTCCCCATGTCCAAACCTGTTTCGCGTGATCCGATCGCCATTGTGGGCGCCGGTCCCACCGGTCTGACAGTCGGGATCGAATTATTGTCTCGGGGGGTCGAGTGCAAGGTCTTCGAGAAGCGGCCCCGTTCCTCCGATACCTCCCGAGCGTTCACCCTTCATGCGAGGACGTTGGAGGGTTTCGCGCGGGCACGATGCGTCGAGCGCTTCCTCGAGCGCGGCATCCGACACCGAGGGATGGCTTTCCACTTTCGCGGCGTGCCCGATGTCGAGCACCTGGACTTCACGGCGCTGGAAACCCCGTATCCGATGATCCTCATCATCGAGCAGCAGGACACCGAAGCCGCGCTGCGAGAAGAATTCCAAGCGCTCGGCGGCACAATCGAGTGGAACACCAAGCTGGAATCTGTCACCACCAGCGGGGATGGCCGCATTACCGCCGTCTTCGACCGTACTGGCAGTGGTCGTTGCCGCAGGGAGATGCATCCGGATTGGCTGGTCGGATGCGACGGGCTGCGCAGCACCGTCCGATCCCTCATGGGAATCGAGTTCGAAGGCGATGAGTACGTCGGCTTGCAGTTCCGGATGATGGACGTGCAGATCGATCGCTACCCGGTCAGCGACGACGAGATCCACTACTTCGTCGACGCGGACCACATGCTGCTCACCACGAAGCTCCCCACCGGCTACCGCGCGTTGATCAGCGACATGCGCGCCACTCCCGTGGCCAACCCGGCACCCGATCCTGTTGCCGCACAACACGGGTTTCAGCCCGTCGTCGACGACTGGCTCCCCGGCGCACATCTCGGCATCCCGACATGGAACACCGAATATCCCATCTGGCGACGCCAAGCACGGGAGTACCGGCGCGGGCGTCTCATCCTCGCCGGCGACGCGGTACACATCGGCTCACCCGCCGCCGGACTGGGAATGAACAACTGCATTCAAGATGCACAGAACCTCGGCTGGAAACTAGCGGCAGTCGCCAGCGGGCGCGCACCGGAAACGCTGCTCGACACCTACGAAGCCGAGCGGCTTCCGATCGCCGAGCAGGTGGGCGAGGCCAGCAGCATGTTGCATCAAATCATGATGGCGCACGGCAATTCGATCGCCGAACGCCTCGAAGTAATCCGGCAGCAGCCCGGCTTCCACCACCGAGCTGCTCAACGAATCGCAGGGTTGACCCACCACTACCGCGACGTGATCACCCCGCCGCCGGGGCTGCCGCGACTCGACGGTCTCACCGCTGGCGACCGCGCCCCGGACATTCTCGTGACGCCGGCGACCGGCGTGCACGAGCTGCTTTCTCATCCCGACTACACCCTCCTGGTGCTGCATCGACGCCGGGACTCGACAGTCGCCACCGATGTCGCCGAGGCCACCTCGCCCTATCGCCATCTGCTGCGAACCACAGTGATCACCGCACCCGAACTACGGCCTGACGCTGCCGCCGGCGCCCTGGTCGCGCACGATGCCCGAGTACACGACCGATACGGCCACCCCGCCGACGACACACTGTGCCTGATCCGACCGGACGGCCATATCGCGCTGCGATTCCCCGCTCGCCAGGACCTGCTCGCCACCGCCCTCAAAGAGGCGATGCTGACATGATCACACATGTCGAGCCTTGCACCCCCGCGCCCGGAGGCTCGCGCAACATCGACGCACCTGCCACGCCAATCGAACACGGTTACTCCGATGCGCAAACGGCCGACCTGATCCGGTCGTGCGCCCCGCCGCACCCGCAGCCGCTGCGGGCCCTCAGAGCCCGACGGTCGCACCCAGTCGTGATCGGGCTGATTCGGCCGGATCTGCATGCATGCAGGAACCAGGCGATCGCGAGCGCGGTTACCTCGGCCGACCTTCACGCCATCCAAGCGACCGCGGACCAGTACCAGTGGCGGGTAGCCGACATGCTGCGTCTCCAACCGGGAGGCGACACCGACAGCACCGATCCCGTCGAGTGCCTGCTGGGCCGGGTACGCAGCCGGGGCGCCGACGCGGTGATCGTTCCATGCCGTCTCCACCTCCAAGCCGGTGATCTTCGGGAGCGCGACGGCTTGGAGGCGGTGCGCCGCGAGTGTGCAGTCGTCACCTTGTCCCCTGCGCAAGTGTGGCCCTGCACCACCGGTTTCGCCCCCGTCTTCGGCACAGCCGATGCCACCGGGACGGCGTCCAGCTCCTCAGCTCCACGGCACAGAGCCTGCACGTGGTCAGTGGAACTGTGGTGATCGCGATGTCAGGGTGGCAGGTGGTGTCGGCGGTCGCCGCGATTCTCGCGACGATCAGCCCGGTGTTCCTCGGCCTCGCTTGGGCATCGACCACGAAAACCGAAACACTGTCCCGAGCACCTATCGAGCCGAAAGCGACTGCATACCAATCCAGTTTGCCGCACATTCTGAGCCATGCCGCCCCGAATCACAGACTTACGACGGCAGAGGCGGGGTCCGCAGTCCGCCTGCACCGATCCTGCAGTTGCGACGACTGCTTCTGCAAAGCAGCCGCCTACCACGTACTGGTGGCGGCCGGCAAGGTCCGGCCGGCCCGCAAGGCGTTGCTATGAGGCTCGCACCGTGGGTGCCCTGGAACTACTGCGGGCCAACGAGATTCACAACGAGATCAGACAGGTACGAAGAAGGACTCCCACCGTTGTCACGGAGCGGAACCCCGGGGTGTGCTCCAGCTCGCCACCGTCATTCACCGCCGTTGGAGCCGATTCAGCAACAAGAGGAGAGCCTGGCACATGTCCAGAGCAATGGCAGAGGCGATCGGTCCAGGCGGGGGCAGGAAGGCTTGCAGCGAACCGCTCCGGGCAGGCCGTGACGTGCGTCGGGTTGGAACGGGAGATCGGAACCGGGCACCGTGGGCGGAGGATGGGCCATGGCGAGGCAGAGGCCAGCCACCGACCCGGGAGGGCATAACGCCATATCTCACCAGCAGCGGCCTGCAATTGTCACCGGAGAACCCAGGACTCGAGCCCTCCGCACCCCGTCGCCCGGTAACGCAGGACGACCGGCTCGACGTTGCGAGCGGCCGGCTCGGCGAGGCCGCGTTGGATCGCGTCGTCGCCGCGGAACTCGAGGAACACAGGGTCTATCACGGCTTCGCGACATTGGGACGCCAGATCACACAATCGGAACTGGCGGAACACACGTCAATGTCCAAAGACCACATCGGCAAAATGCTGCGCGGGCAGCGACCGGTGTACGTGCGAACGCTGGGGGCCCTCGCCGCGCCACTCGGGCTGCCCACCGAGGTGTACGACCATCTCCGTGAGCTGATCCTACGCAACGAGGACCCTGTACAGACTGTGCCCGACTCGGGCCCGCCTCCCACCCATATGCGGGAAGTTTTGGCTGCCCTCCAGTACCCTGCAATGTTGCTGGCACCCGGACTATTCGACGTCCACATGCTCAACGAGGCTGCGACACAGATGCTTCCGCGACTCGATGAAGCAGGCAACCTGCTCCGGTGGCTCTTCTGCGATCCGATAGCGCGGACGGTGTTCGGGGGCGACACATGGCACCTGGTGGCGACAGTATGCAGCTACGCCCTGCACTACCTTTCACGCGGCATCGTGCCCGAGCCAGCACGAGCCAACCTGATTGCCGAGCTGTCCAAAGCACCAGAGTTTGCGCGAATGTGGGCCGCGCGCATCGAAGGCGCGCTGTTCCCGCTCCGCGTGGCCATCGCCGATCCGAACCAACCCTCTCAAATCAGAACGATGACCCTCACCGCCTCGACCCCATGGCGGGCACCAGCAAACCACTTGCAGGTGTCCCTAATCCCGTGCAAGTGAGACTCCGTGAAACGACTGGAGGTGCCTCCCCTCCACGGCTACCGCGACAATCTGCATCGTTCTCGATCAGAGGCACTACCGCGCGCTTCCGACCGGCGGCGAGCTCGGTGGGGTAGAAGGGATGCGCGAGGACCGTGATGACAAGCACTGATGCTGCGAAGCTAACGCATCCGAGGTCCTCGGATACCCCGACGACTACGAATTGATGCCCAACAGGTCAAGGCGGTCCGTCGCAAGCTGGCGAGGTGGAATCGAAGGGTTTCGTCACGATCAGGCGGACCGTCGAGTACGGAAACATCTACGGCCCGGTGAAAGTGACTACGACATTGCTGCATACGGATCTTCATGCGGGACAATATTCCGGTGCGTTCAGTCGGCACGGTGATGGTGGTGGACTGTCGTGGCCGTGCATGGGTGCGGGGGTGGATCTGGTGTTCCTGACGGCCGTCTTGGCCCGGCATGGGGGCGATCCCGAACCGATCCTGGGCTCGCACGCCCTCACTCGGGACGTCGATCCTGATGCGGTCTCTGCGGTGGTGTGTGTTGCCGGGGTGCTGGATCCGTGAGAGCTGTCGGTCTGGAGGTTTCGCAGTCGGCGGCCCTGCGCCGGCACCGCCTCGAGTCAGGGCGTGCGACGGGTGCGTGGTTACAGCGGCGGGTCGGTGGGAAGTGACAGCAGCAGCGTGTTCCGCTACGGCCGATGGATTCGAACTGGATCATGAAGCCAGGTATGCGCAGCGGATTGCCGCCGCGCAGAAAGACTTCGAGCGGCACGGTGCCGCGTTGGTGTCGTGGCTGTTTCCTGCGTCAGTTCGGTATGCGGTTGCATCTGAGGCGATCGAGTTGGCGGAGCGGTTGAGTGTGCGCCGGGATCTGGCGTTCGCCGAGACAGATTTCACGCCGCGCCGGATGAGGAACGTGACGCGAGCACAGATCGCTGAGAACGGAATTGCCATCCAGCAGGCTTATGAGTCACCCGAGGTCGCCGAGGCTGTGGCTGCGGTGGCAGGTCAGCCAGTGTATGCATGCCCCTACGAGCCGGAACAGTTCGTAGTCACCCAGCTGGATCGGCCTGGTGATACGCATGGCTGGCACTGGGACGATTACAGTTTCGCGCTGGTTTGGGTAGCCGAATGCCCGAACACCGTCGATGGCGGATTCGTCGAGTGCGTCCCGGACACGGTGTGGGATAAGCGGCGGCCAGCAATCGAGCAGGTACTTCGTGATCGCACGGTGCACCAGCTAGAGGCAGGTACGGGTCAGGTCTATCTCATGCGGGCGAGTACGACATTGCATGGAGTGCACCCGATTCGGCGGGGCCGCAGGACGATTGTGAACATGGCGTTCGCGACGGAGGATGAATTGTGTCGGCCGGTGTCGCACGAGACGATGGACGCACTGTGGTCCGGGCCTGGGGATTGAGCGGAGGAAGCGTACCGGTGGAGAGAACCACGTTGGAATCAGTGGACGGTGTCCCACTCGCCGCGGCAGTCCACAGGGCAAACGGCTCATCCCAGGGGACAGTGCTACTGGTACACGGGATCACCGTGGATATGGACGAGGGCGGCGACATGTTCGTCCGCCTGGCCGAGCGGTTGACCGCTGCAGGGTTCGATGTCGTGCGGTTTTCGTTCCGAGGTCATGGAGACAGCGGTGGGACGCAACGCGGAGTGACCATTGCCGGGGAGTGCCTGGATCTGGAGGCCGTAGTGCGATTTCTCCGGGATCGGTTCCCGGGTCGGTTTTCGGTCGTGGCGGCCAGTTTCGGCGCCGTGTCTACGGTGTTGTCGCTGCCGTGGCTGGGTGAAGAGCTCGATCGGCTCGTGCTGTGGAATCCGGTTCTTGACCTGCGGCATACGTTCTTGGAGCCGGAGTTGGCGTGGGGCAAAGAGAATTTCGGTGCGGCGCAGCGCAGGCTGTTGCATGACACCGGGGTTTTGGTCGTCGACGGGGCATTCGAGCTCGGCCGTGTGTTGTTCTGCGAGTTCGCCCACTACGACCCCTTGGCGCAATTCCTCGACAGCACGGTGCCTTCGTTGATCGTGCACGGAGACCGTGACACCGCGGTCTCCTATCAGGTGTCCGCAAGGGCCGCAACGGCCCGGCCGAACACGACGCTGCACACTATCGCTGGCTCGGATCACGGTTTCGATTCGCGCGAACGCGAAGATCAGGCGATTTCGGAGACGGTTGACTGGCTGGTCAAGCAGGCCGTACCCGCCTCGTGACACCCGAGGATCTGTATGGGCCGACGCGGCTCGGTGATGGCGTGATCATCGGCGAGCACTGCGTTCTGGGCTACCCGAAGGAAGCGCGGCTCCACGAAGCCCGCCGTGGGCAGCGTTCGCCGGGTGCTCCTGTGGTGCTCGGAGATCGCAGTTTGCTGTTCAATCAGGTCATCGTCCAGGAGGGCACCGTCCTGGGCACCGATTGCGTGGTGGAAGACCGGGCACGGATCGGGTACGGGTGTGTCATCGGCGACCGGACTCGTATTGTCCACGGCGCCTATATCTGTGATCGCGTCACGATCGGCGCCGACGCGTGTGTCGCTGGGTTCGTGTGCGATGCGACGGTGATCGGCGACCGAGCAACCGTCATGGGGGAGTTGGTCCACGAATACACGAGTCCGCATCTGGGCTGGTGGGGGGTGGATGAAGAGCCGCCCGTGGTCGAGCCGGATTCGGTGGTCGGATTCGGTGCGCGGGTGGTCGGTGGTGTTCGGATCGGGTCTCGCAGCTACGTTGCGGCCGGCGCGGTCGTGACCAAGAACGTGCCGAGTGAGCACGTCGTCACCGGTGTCAATGTCCACACGCCGGTCGGCGAGTGGCCCGGCAAGCGGCTGCGGTCTCTGATCGAACACTGGACAATGTCGCGACCCATTCGGTGATCGAGCTGCGAGTCAGCACTGGATGAAGTCGGAATCCTCGGTGTCGCTCCCGCCGTCGTCCTTCGGGCGCTGTGTGACCAGCGGCGGATCGAAGGCGAGTGCGGTGATCCGCGGTGTGAATCGTGCCCGCAGGTCAGGTCGTGGGTGCGGGGTGTAGAGGGCGGGTAGGAACTCGTCGACCGGCACGATCGCGTCGGTGAGTTCGGCGGACAGCGCGGCGCGCAGGCCCCTGCGGGTGAGCAGATAGGCGTAGCTGCAGTGGCTGTATCCGGGCTGGACGATCCCGGGAGCCAGAGTTGGTGTGTCCGGCCGGAGCTGGTCGCGCCCGAGGTACAGCAGGTCGAACTCGACATCGAGTTCGGTGATCAGGTTCAGGGTCCGGAGAAGGCGTGGTGTGAATTCGGGTGTGAGTGTTGCGTCGTCTTCGAGGATCAGGATGTACGGTGCCGTGGTGTTTTCCTCGGCGTGGTTCCAGCATGCAAGATGAGCGAGGGCGCAGCCTATTTCACCGTATTTGAGAGGTCGATTCCACCACGGGTTGTCGGTTTCGATCTGCCATTCGAACAGCTTGATTCCGAGGGCCTGAAGGTTGCTGATGGCGAGTTGCCGGCCGTCGATGACCACGTCGAGGTCCGAGGTGTAGGTGACCGGCATTGTGGCCGGTAGGCGCGCTTCGATCCACGCTCGGCGGTCCTTCCGGCGTGGCAGATTCACGACGTAGGTTGCGAGGTCGTCCAGGTCCGTCACACCGAATTCCCTTGGGAGAAGCGGTGATGGCAGGTGAAACGCTTGGTGTTGTCGATCACGACTCCCCAGTTCGCACCGTGAGGGCGGGACATGAGCAGCAGGGGCTCCATGACAGTCAGGTCGGCGACGTCGGTGATGCCGCCGACGCGGCGTGCTTCGGTGACGACGACGAAGTCATCCTGACCGACGTGGTCGGCGAGGTATTCGACATTGGTAGGTCCTCGTCGTGGATCGAGTAGAGCGCGGGCTGCGCCGAGTACCCCGAGGGTGAGGCAACCTCCCAGCAGGAATGCGGTGGTTCCCTGCACGGTGAGCCGGGTAAGGACGGCGAGATCTTCGATCAGTTCGCCACGCGGTGTCCACCGTGGAGCCATAGAGAGATTGTCCAATTCCGGTACGACGAGCGGATCGTCCTCGCCGAGCGGATGCGCCTCGAAGTGGAAGGGTAACTGCGGGAGGAACTCCCGGTACTTGGCGTTCCACGGTGGGCCGCCGATCACCACGAGAACCTCGACCTGGGTGTCGAAGTATTCCGAGGGTGCGAAGTCGCGCACAACCGTTGCGGGAGCGAGTTGGGCGAGTTGTGTGCGGACGAAGATCAATGTGTCCAGGTCAGCGAACTTGGCGTACCGCAGGTAGTTCCGATCCTGGGGCGACGCGTACTCGGGACGTTCATCCAGGGGGATTTCGGAGCAGACGATGTCGACGCCACCACTGGGACGCAGGCCCCAGAACCGGCGCACCGCATCGGCAGAGTCCTGTTTGTCGGTCTGGCCGGGGTGATTCTGGCTGCGGTTTATCGCCTGCGCGTCGTCGGGTGCCGACGGGAGCGTCACCAGGAGATAGGCCAGTGTGTCGAGCGCGTGGTCGGAACGGCGGCGCACGGTCTTGACCGCGCATTTGAGGTGCTGGGCAAGGGATTCTTGGCGCTCGGTGAGCGTTGGGTAGCTGTGTTCGGGACGAACATTGAAATCCACTTCGGCATGGATGCGCTCGACATCGACGAGCTGCCCGATTGCCTGACGAAGGACGGCGGCGAGACGTTCGACCTGTTCGGCCGAGCCCGGCTCGATGTGGGACTCGCGGCACAGATGTGCTTGCACGGGTTCGTCGATGACGGTGAGCAGTGCTGTAGGCCGCGCCAAGCCGAGTCCGCGGCGCACCCGTCTCAAGCTGTCCTTCACCTGGTCGATAGAGGGCGGCGCCAGCATCTGTCCACCTTATGTCCAGCGAAAGCGAATGCGACAGTGGGTTTTCCGGTCGGTCGTACTGCCTGTGTCCAGAAAATGTCCACTCCAGCCGAGGGTGTCCAGAAACTCGGGAGGCAGCAGGGATAGCACCCAAGGCTCAGTAGACAGACACTCGAATCGTGGCTGATCGAAAATCTGTTCGGAATCAACAGGATTCGTGCATTTCAGCCGCCATTCCAGGAGACCGACCGAAGGGAAGAGATATGTCGGAGCAAGCCAGCACCACGGCCGAGGGCGGGGAGTACGAGGCCCCGAAGGTGGAGACGAAGACGATGATCAGCCGCCAGTGCGACTGAGATGACAATCCCCTGGTCGGCCTCGGCTCGGCCGGCCAGGGCCGGCGGTGAAACAGCAACGAGGGATGGTCGAATGCTGGCCTTGTACGTGGGTGATCTCCACTTTTCGGGGTGGTCGATGCGCGCTCGTGTCGCGGTGGCCGAGAAGGGCCTTGCGGTGACGGAAAGGATCATTGAGCTGGATTGGCCGATCCAGGAACGCTCGGACGGGGTGCTTGTCGCCGGCGACGGCACCGGCGAACGTGAGGCCGGTATCGGCTGTGCGTGCGATGCCGACGATCTCGCCGGAGCAGACATCGAAGGCATTCTGGATGACTCCGCGATGTCGCTGCTACCTCGTGTCCCGATCCTGACCGACACCGAGACCAAAGCCGTTGCCGCAGACGTAGTCTCGATCGCCGAATACCTCGACGAGATCGCACCACAATCCGGCGTCAGGCTCATGGGCGCCACGCGACGCCACCGGGCCATGGTTCGCTCTATCTGCGCCTGGGCGAGTCACGACCTGCCTTTCCTGCGCGAGGGCGCGTCCTACGCACGTTCGCTCCGTGTCACTCCGGGCACCGCTGCGCCCGGCGCGGTTGAACAGGCACGGTGGCTGTGCGACGTCGTGTCCGGGTTGTTGCGTCGTTCGAGCGGCCCGTTCCTTGTCGGGGACTTCGGACTCGCGGATGTGATGGTGTCGACCTACTTCCAGCAACTGCGTGGCTGGCATATCGGCATCGACGACCCTGCTGTGCGCGACTATGCGCGGCGACTGCTGGAACGCCCGTCGGTCGCTGACCACATCGACAAGGCCCGCGCGATCTACCGGGCCATCGACGAGGCGCCGACCGGGTCGCCGCAGTGGATCCTGCGCCACTACCGCTATCACCCGGGAAAGCAGCTCCTGCATGACTGGCAACGCGACCATTGCCAGAAGCTGGTCAACGCCACTGCCGTGCAAGCGGTACGACTTGCCTACCAGGGTCTCGACCTGGATCAGATCACGCAGTCGCTCGCCCACACCTACAAGGTGTCGCCGGAGCGCGTTGCCGACGACGTCGCCACATTGTTCGCGCGCCTCTCACCCGTCTGACCGCCCCCATTCAAGGAGTATCGCGATGCCCGCCACCCTGTCCCGTGCTTTGACCGAGCAGCTGAGATACCGTGCCGACCTCGGCCTACTGTTCGACCCACGCACCGGCACTTTCCATCGACTTGGCAACGCGGTTGCGGAGTCGATGGTGTCGATGATGTTCTCCGGCGCCGATGACGACACCGTCATCGGCGATATCGCGCAGCGCTACAACGCCGCCCCCTCACGCGTCGCGGCCGACGCAGCCGACCTGGTCACCGCCCTGACCTCCCCGCCCACACCCGATCAGGTCGACCGTCACCGATCGCTGCTGGGCATCGACAAGCGGTTCGGGGCGAAGCTCGACTTCCCGTTGCGACTCGAAATCGAGCTCACCGCTGTATGCAACTGGGCGTGCGGCTTCTGCTACAACGTATGGAAGATCGACCCGGACATGAGCGACGCCGAGGTCCGGCGCGCGGTAAAAGCATTGCCAGAAAAGCACATTCCGACCGACCTGGCATGCTCGATCCTCGACGAATGCGCCGACCGGGGCTGTTTCGTTATCCGCTACAGCGGCGGGGAGACACTACTGCACCCCGATGCCATGGAGATCTTCGAACACGGTGGACGCCGCGGCCTGTATCAGGTGGTGTTCACCAACGGTCACTTCCTTACCGCAGAACGGGCGAAGCGCCTGGCAGCAGCGAACGTGCGGTGTGTGCTCGTCTCGATCCACGGCGACCGCGACACCCACAATGAACTGACCGGTCATCCCCGCGCGTACGACCGCGCGATCGACGCGATGCGGCTGCTGATCGATGCCGGTATCACGGTGGTCGCGGAAATGACACTGGTCAAAGGCAACATCGACGGTGCGTTGGACGTCGTCCGTGATGTGTATGCGCTCGGGGTGCGCGAGTTCGGTGTGATGCGGTACGTCCCGACCGGCCGCCACGACGACCGCTACGGCATCCCCATGTCAGTCACCATGCCGCTGATCACCCGCATCGACGAACTCCTTGCCGCCGAATGCCCGGGTATGACCGTCGCGTGGCCGTGCGCGCAGAAGGTGTGCACCAGTGACACCGACACTCCGTTGCGGTCCGACGACCCCACCTTGGGATTGCGGCTGTCGCAGATATCCGGGCATTGCGAGTCGGGCATGGTGTGGGGCAGCGTCTCCTACGACGGCCGATTGCGGAACTGCCCGCACTCCAACGTCTACTTCGGCTCCCTACACAACGAACCCCTTGCCGGGGTATGGCCCGCGTTGACCGACGCCGTGCACGCAGCGGTCGCCACCAGGCCCTCCTGCGCTGGTTGCGCCGTCGCCGACGCCTGCCGCGGCGGCTGCCACCTGCCCAGCTTCTTCGCACCGGCGACCGGAGTAGCGCTCGGAATGCCCGCCCTCACCACCGATAGGATCTCGGAATGACCACGGCAACTGCCCGCAACGACAACCTTTCGGCGCCCGTATCGATGCAGGAAGCGATTCTTCGTCTGCAAGCGTATTGGTCGCAGCGAGGTTGCCTGCTGGGTCAGCCGTTCAACACCGAGGTCGGCGCCGGCACGATGAACCCGGCGACGCTACTGAGCGTGCTGGGGCCGGAAACCTGGAACGTCGCCTACGTCGAGCCGTCGGTCCGCCCGGATGATTCCCGGTACGGCAAGAACCCGAACCGCCTGCAAACTCACACCCAGTTCCAGGTGATCCTCAAGCCCGAACCGGGCGACCCACAGGAGCTGTACTTGGGTTCGCTGGCCGCGCTCGGCATCGATCTCGACGCCCACGATGTGCGGTTCGTGGAGGACAACTGGGCCCAGCCGGCGATCGGGGCGTGGGGTCTGGGCTGGGAAGTCTGGCTCGACGGGATGGAGATCACCCAGTTCACCTACTTCCAGCAGGTCGCGGGACATAACCTGGACCCGATCCCGGTCGAGATCACCTACGGCCTCGAGCGGATCCTGATGGCGATCCAGGGCGTGACGCATTTCAGGGACATCATCTACGCGCCCGGCGTCAGCTACGGCGACGTGTTCGGCCAGTCCGAATACGAGATGTCGCGCTACTACCTCGACGACGCTGACATCGACACCACCCGCGGCTTGCTCGACGCATACTCCGCCGAGGCCGACCGGATGATCACAGCCCGGCTGCCGGTGCCCGCCCACGTGCATGTCCTCAAATCCAGCCATGCGTTCAACATCCTCGACTCGCGTGGTGCGGTGAGCACCGCCGAACGGGCGAAGTGGTTTGCGGTGATGCGCAAGCAATCCCGCGAAATCGCCACTCTGTGGACGGAGTTGCGTGAGCAGGCCGGGCACCCGCGCGGAGTGCAGGCCCCGCCGCCGCTGGCCACACCTTCCATCGACCCGGCCATGATCACGTCGAGCCTGGGATCGGTGCTGCTGTTCGAGATCGGTACCGAAGAACTGCCCCCACATGTCGTGACCGCCAGCATCTCCAGCGTGCGCGCCACACTCACCGAACGGCTGGATTCCACCGCACTGCCCTACGGCGAGATCACCGTGCAGGCAACCCCACGCCGGATCGCCGTGATAGTCGAAGACATCGCCGATCGTGAGCCCGACAGCGTGAACCTGCGCCGCGGCCCGAAGGTTGCCTCCGCCTACGACGCCGACGGCAACCCCACCCCGGCGCTCGCCGGTTTCCTGCGCTCGCAGGATGTCTCGGCTGACGATCTGCGGCGCATAGAAGTCGACGGCGCCGAGCACGTCGCGGTCGAGACCACTCGCGTCGGCCGGTCGGCGGCGGTGGTGCTCACCGACGTCCTGTCCCAACTCACGGTGTCGTTGCGGGCGGACAAGAACATGCGCTGGAGTGACCCGGAATTGAGTTTTTCACGCCCGATCCGCTGGCTGGTCGCGCTACTCGGCGACAAGGTGCTCCCAGTCACTGCCGGCGCGGTGGCAGCCGGGCGTAGCACCCGAGGCCAGCGTCACTGCGCCGCACCGACATTCGACATCGCCACCGCCGCCCGTTATCGCTCAGTGCTCGAGGCCGAGGGAATCGTCGTCGATCAGGATGAGCGCCGCGCCCGTGTCGTATCTTCGGCCACTTCTCTCGCCGAGGCTGAGAACGGCCGGATCGATCTCGACGGTGACGCCGACCTGATCGATGAGATCTCCAATCTCGTCGAATCCCCGACCGGCGTCCTCGGTCATTTCGATCCGGAATACCTTGACCTGCCAGAACAGATCCTGATCACCGTGATGCGCAAGCATCAGCGTTACCTCCCAGTCCGCTCCGACACCGGTGGCCTGCTGCCGGTATTCGTGACGATGGCCAACGGCGACTGCAACCCCGACGTCGTCCGAAGCGGCAACGAAAAGGTGCTCCGCGCACGCTTCGAGGACGCCGCATTTTTCTGGAGCGCCGACCTGGCCATCACCCCCGATGAGTTCCGGGCCCGGCTCGCGTCACTGATGTTCCACGACAAAGCCGGCACCATGGCCGACCGCGCCGACCGCATAGCCGCAGCCGCCACCAGGCTCGCCACCCGCATCAATCTCTCCGGCACAGACTCGGCCACCCTGACTCGCGCCGGCACCCTCGCGAAATTCGACCTCGCCACCCAGATGGTGATCGAAATGACCTCCCTCGCAGGCACCATGGCACGCGAATACGCAACCAAAGCCGGCGAACCCGCACACGTGGCCACGGCCCTGTGGGAAATGGAACTCCCCCGCTCCTCCGGAGACGCCCTCCCCACCACCACACCCGGTGCGCTGCTCGCACTGGCGGACCGCTTCGACCTACTGGTCACGATGCTGGCCGTCGGCGCCAAACTCACCGGCAGCGCCGACCCCTACGGACTGCGCCGAGCGGCAACCGGAATCCTGGCCATCCTGCGCAACCAGCCCGAACTCGCCGACATCACTATCCCCGTCGGCCTCAACACCGCTGCCGACCAGCTCCGAGGCCAAGGCGTCACCGTCGACCCCTCGGTGCTGTCTACCGCCGAGGAACTCATTACCACCCGGTACGAGCAGCGGCTCCGCGACGAAGCAGTCGCTCCGCGACTCATCGCCGCCGTCCGCCCCTCCTCCACGGCTCCGCATCGGGCGGACATCTTGATTGACCAGATCAGCAAAGCCACCACAGACGATCGATTCGCCGATCTCGTGGAAGGACTGCAACGGATCATGCGGATCCTGCCTCGCACCGCGCCCGCCACCTACAACCCCGACAGGCTCACCGGCCCCGCCGAACGGCAACTCCTGACCACAACGGGATCAGTACCTGCCGCCGACGGCAGGCCGCTGACCGAGTGGATCCGACATGGCCACAGCCTGATCGAACCGCTCACGACGTTCTTTGACAACGTCCTGGTCATGGCCGACGACCCCGCCGACCGATCGGCACGGCTGGGGCTGCTGGCCACGATCTTGGCGAAAGCTCCAGCCGGAATCGACTGGCGAGAAGTCCACCAGGTGCTGCAGAAGCCGGAGGGGTAACTGTGGTCGTTGGGCCGACCCGCACGTGACGGATTGCGAGCGAAGTACGAGGAGCGGCCGTGCGTGTTTTCGGTCCGGGAACCTCGGCGACCGGGTGGACCAGTGCTGTGCATTCTCTCGTATAGCAGTTCAACGGTTTTGGCCACGATCGCCCAAGTTCGGTGATCTCGCTGGGCTAGAAGGACTTGCGCCGTTTCAGGATGGCGGGCCCGCGACATCGCGACCTTGGATGGATGCTTGTCCGTTATCGTCATCGCAATCGCCCCGCCCTGAATCGTGATCACGCCGAAGGAACATCCGTGAACCGTCCGCAGGTTCGGCCGACCAGACCGGCTGCGGCAAACCGGGAATCGTGACAGACCCGAATTTCTGCAGTTGCGCCGGCATCTGCTGGAACCACTGCCGCCACTCCGCCCGGGTGGCACACGCCGCTCGATCGGTGTCAGCGCGACATCGCCGAAGTCCAAACCCATCTGTTCGTCGCTCACCCAATGATCGCTCAACGTCTCGAGGGATTCCACGAAGGCTGCGCGCCGGGCAACGCTCGAACGACGGCGCCCGGCCATCGTATCCAAACCCTTTCCCGCACTCTGAGATCCACCACACAACACCGGTCTGACAGGGGCCGACCGCCGAGGTCGACCAGTCGACTGTCCGACCATCGGCGGATCCGTTCGAGCGTTTTCAGTGTGGCCGAACGGGCACCCCGACAAGCTTCGCAGCGCCGCGGGCGCGTGGCGGCTGATGGCGGCCGAACTACGGATGGCCACCATCGCCCTGCCCGGCGCGCGATCCCACATCGAAGCCCACCAGAGCCCGGAAACGCAGCAGGCACTCGAACAGCACGATCTGGTCAAAAGGACAATGGGGACCCCGACTACTTCCACATCGAGGACCAAACCGGCAACCGCAGCCACCGACGGGAGCAGAAATAGATGACCCAACTCGATGAATTCGGCCGCACCCCAATGCATTATGCCGCCCGCGACGCGAACCTGCCCGAGATCGAACGCCTCCTCGACACCGAAGACGTCAACCTCGGCGACAGCAAAGGCTGGACCCCACTGCACTTCGCCGCCAACGCTGGCGCCCCCAACGTCGTGGCTCGCCTCCTCTCCGTCGGCGCCGATATCGACGCGCTGACCGACAAAGGAATGCCCGCGATCTACTGGGCAGCCGTCGCCAAACGCGGCAACCCCGTAGAAACCATCCGCGTGCTGCGCGCCCACGGCGCCGATCCCACACGCGAAACCATCGAAACCTATTTCGGGCTCAAAAGCCCTCTCCACTTCATCGCCGAAACCCGCAACAAGCCCGAAATCCGTGCCGAGTTCGCGGATCTGATCAATGAATGAGACCCCCGACCTCGACGCCACCATCCGACGTCGCTACCAGTCGAACAGTCGCCCCAACAGGGCGCCTTGGTTGGACTGTAGCAGCATCAATAGTTCTGTGCAGCAACGTTTTTCGATATCGAAACTGTGAGCGGATCGTTGCGGGCGATTCGGCCTGATGGCCTGGCACACTTCTGCGCTCATTCGATGGGGACTATCTTGTGTCCAAGGCCATTTCATAGAGAAGGGGGGCCTCGTGCTCGAAGATGCTGCCCGAGAAGAAGAATCGAGAGAGCTGCTCACGGAGTGGGAGCGTGAGGTTGCGCAACTACGGGAGATGGGCGATCGAATACGTTGGCTCGCTGACCGGTTACGACCTCGCCACCGCAACCTAGAGGTGTCCTACCTGGGATACCTAGTCGACGAGTTCAAGAAGATCGTTGATGCCAACGATCGTGCCAGCTTTGACAGTTTGGTCCTACACACCAGCGACCTTCATCACCGGAACATGGGCGTACTCGACCCGGACTACGGTCCCGCACCGGAGCGGTCTTCCTTCGTGCGACGTATACCTGACTCCACGGAACCGATCCGTGATCCCTTCGTTTATGTGAACCACATAGTCGAATCGCTTGAGCACTTCGTTCAGGTGTGGACGACAGTCATCGACTGTGGATTGACTTGCGACTGGGAGATGCTGGAGGACGAGTTCCCCAAACTTGCGACTCTTTCCGCAGAGATCGACCGAGCTCATACGGCTTGGATCTCCCTTGAAACGGACTGAGCACTCATGTAACGCGTGGATGGCGCGCTGGATTCAACCACCTGCTCCGGTCCCTCGTCTGAACCGCAGCCTTACATGCATGTGCCCGCGATTGGCGTGCAACGTTACGGCCGCTTGATACCACAGCGCTGGCCGAACTCGCCCGGGCCTGCTGCTCGATTAGGTCACATGTCGCCGATCGAAGCAGCAGGGTCCGCCGGTCGTCACGGAATTATCCCCGCATGCGTGGGGAGCACCCGGCCGCTATGTTGCTGCGGGGGTCGTAGATGGGCTCATCCCCGCGTATGCGGGGAGCAGGGCTGGGTCGGGCGCTGGGGTGGCTTCGAGGGCGCGAAGCCGGTCGCGCTGGGCGGGGGCACCTGTGGCATCGGTTCGGGGTGCAGCCGGTGGTTCGCGATGGGCGGGCAGCTTTTCGGACTCGTACGGCTCGGTCATGACTACTCCTGACAACGGATCTGCGAGTCGGGTGAACTCAGGCGACGTCGGTGCCGACGACGGCCAGGGCCGTCGGCTCGGCGCTGATGGTGAGGGCGGTGACCGCCTCGGCGAGTATCAATTCGACCTCGGTGGCGAAGTCGGTCACAGTCTTGTCGATCTTGGTGGCCTCACGCCGGATCACGTCGGCCGATTTCTTTGCGGTAGCGAGCTTTTCAAGCTTGGTCAGCGCGCCCTGAACCTTCTCGGTGGCCGTCGCCAACTGCTCGCCGCCACCGCGGGCGACTACCGTGGCGCTGGCCGCGCGCATCAGCAAAACGCACGCGCGCAACAAGTCCGGCTCGTCGGTGTCGGGATCGAAGGCCAGGACCACCCGGCGCGGGCCGAGCACACGCAACGTCTCGCCGCCGTTCTGTTCCGGTGCACGGACGATGCCGAGAGAGGCGGCTGCCTGGCGGTTGCGTTCGGCTTCGTCGAGGTACTCACTCCAGCCCGGCCGCTGGGAGTCGGTCATCTCGATCACCACGCGCGCACCGTCGGCAGTGGTCAACAGCCCATCGCCCTTCTTGCAGCGTGGCAGTGTCCCGACCATCGCGCCGGTGTCGTAGTACTCGTCGCCGAGGCCGGCCGCGATGGGTTCCATGAACCGGTGAATTCCCGCGGCGAACGACTCGCCCTTACGCGGGGTCATCGAGACGAGGGCAGCCTTGGCCTCCCGTACCTTCAGCGCGGCCGTCATCTCCTCGAACCGCTTGGCCAGGTCGGCGTGATTGGCCATCAGCATGTCGCTCATCTGGAGCTGGCGAGCGTCTAGCGCAGCCGTGTGCTTGGCGATCGGCGAGGCCGGGTCGTTGAGGTCGAACTGTTTGGTGGCCGTCGCGATCAATTCCTGAGTGCCTGCGGCGGCCTTCATCGACAGTTCGGCGCTGAACTGCTCGAGCACCGGCTTCAGCCGGGCGACGAGTTCGGGGTCCGAACCGCCGAAGAGCCGATTGATCTGGTCGGTGATGTTGGCGGTGGCCGCGTTGACGGTGGTCGCCATCTCCTTACGGTAGTTCGCGTCGGCCTCGGCCAGGGCCTTCTTCGCCGAGTCGACGGTCTTGGTCATCACCGCCGACGCGTCCTTCGCGGCCTGGCCGGTCAGTTCCGCCGCCCGGGCCGCCGACGCGGCGGCCTTCTCGCCGACCTCGGCGACCATCCGTTCCAGCTCTTTGGCATCGCTGGCCTGGCCGGTGGCTGCGAGGGCGACGGCTCCGCATTTGACGACCTCGGTGATGAACGCGGACAGGTCGGCGGTGGCGAGGGTCTCGGGATCGTCGACGATCGGACCGCGATGCCCGCTCGTCCAGCGCTGGGCCTCGCGCAGGACGTCGCGATCACGAAGGACGACCTGCTCGACTGCCACGGCGGTGTTGTTGTCGGTGAAGTGCGCGTTGGGATTCATGGCTCTCCTCGAAAAGGGCACAGTAGGTAGCGGGGCAACCGGTTGTTGCACCGCTGAGTGATAAGCAGGCTTCTCGCTCCGGGACCGGACGAGAGCGGATCTTGTTCCTAGGCTGGCTATTCCGTTGCCGAAGCCCGGGCGCGGCGTTCCTGGCTGGTGAGGTGCCAGCCCTGACACTGCGGGCACGGATACACCCGCTGTTCGCGCCGGCCCGGGTTCGACGTGTCGATTCCGGCGAGGGCGAGATCGGCGTCGGCGAAGGTGAAGTACGTCAGCTTCCCCGACACACATCGCGCGACCCTGATCAGCGGCGGCAGCTGCGCCAGATCTGCGCCCGTGTGCAAGTCGAGCTTGCGGCGCACCGCCGCCAACCGGGGCGGGTACTGCCGACAGGGACGGTGTGTGCGATGTCCGCTCATGGTGACCTCCTCGCTCGGTGTGCGGTGCGAGATCACCATGTGCTCACCGCCAAAATAAGTCGATACATTTCACCGATAAGCCCGTTTATCAGCGCTATCGATCGAAGTATGTCGCCGTGGAGACGTAGAGTCAGTGCCGATCCACGCGGAGGATGAGGGGTACCTATGGAGCAGCCGAACGAACCGACGCTCACGCTGCAAGACATTGCCGACCTGGCGAAAGTCGAGCGGGCAGTGGTGTCGATGTGGCGTAACCGGGAGTCGGTTCGCGGGCAACTCATCCCGTTTCCCCAGCCGGTCGCCGAAGTAGGTGGCATCGCTCGCTTCAGCCGGTCCGACGTGGTCGACTATCTCGAACGCACCGGCCGAGGCAACAACGCCGAAGCCCGCTTGGACGCCGCGACCGTCGGTGCTCCCGAGGGATGGGGCCTCGAAGACCTGGTGACGTTGCTGTGCCTGCGACACCTCGCGGGCGACCTGGCCCACCTGACCGACGAGGAATGTATCTACCTCGCACAGGAACTGGACCCGACCGACGAATCGTTCGCCGGCGACATCGCTGCCCTCACCGACACCGGCTCCGCACGGGGGTTCATCGACGGCTTGATGGCCGCCAGTTACGGCGGGGCGGATGCCCTCGCCAAGCTCGAATCCTCCCGTGCCGGACGCGAACTCGCGCTGCGCGATCTGTCCTCGGAGGCGATCGCACTGCTCGGCACCATTGTCGGCGCGTGTCGAACCGAACTCGGTTCCGACGGTGTGCATCTGGTCTCCGGCGGTGACGCACCGACGGTGGTCCTGGCTCTGTCCGACGCGGACCCCACACTCGAGATCCATGCGATCGGCGAAGGTCATCAAGCACGTGCTTTGCGGCGCCGCATGGTGATTCGCGAACAGGAACCCACCATCGAGGTCGGTCCCCGCGTCCGGCTGCTGTCGGTGGTCGGTGTCGAGCCGGCGCAGGCCATCGACGACGTCGACTACACACTTCTCGGCCTCGAGCCCGACGAGATCGCGGTGATCATCGGCTCGGCAGCGGTCCTGTGCGACGCGATTCCGCGGGTCGGGAAACGGCAGGACACCCTGGAAGGCAAGCGCGCGCAGACTCTGGGTTCCGGTGGTCTGATCGCCGCGTTCAAGCTGCCGCGCGGACTATGGAAGGAAGCGCACCGGCAGGCGCTGGGTGCCTGGGTGTTCCACGGCGGCGCCAAGAACAGCCTGCCGACCGTCGCCGACCTCAGCACCATCGCGCCGACCGAACTCGACCACGACGCGCTCGCCGCCGACTTGGCCGCCGCATTCGGCAACCGCACCGACCGGCAAGCCCGGGCCTACCGGTACGGCAAGGAAGTCCCACTCAGCGACATCCGAGCCGGACACGCCGTGGTAGCACCGGGCGCATTGGCAGTCCGGCTGCGCGCGCCGGAGACGATCGACGACCTGAACCGTGTGTACACCGCCACCTTGGTCACATCCGAACCCGACCCGGGTTTCGACGTACAGGCCGGGGCCGCGGCGAGCTCACATGAGATCGTCCAACGCCCCCTTGCTGAACTGTCACGACTCGGCCTGATACACCTTCGCACCGGCAATCGGATCAACCCCGCACACGGCAACCCGGACGGCACCGTACCCGTGCTGTCAGCGCACGGCACCGAGGCGTTCCAGCTCGACCCGTTGGACGCCCAACGGCTCTACCCGCGAGCGAACCGCACCGAACCCGGCGATGTCGTCTTCCACGACCACCCGCCACGCGCCATCGTCGACCCGATCGGCGGCGCCCGGGTGCTGTCACCGTCACGGATCCTGCGACTGGCACCGGGCGCCGGGATCGGGCCACACACCTTGGCCGCCCTGATCAACGACGCACCCGCCCACCACACCGACTGGCGTGCCTGGACCGTGCCACGCCTACCCGACACCGAATCCCAACACCTGGAGTCCGTGCTCGCCGAGGCCGCCGATTACACCAGACGCCTGCGCGCGCGGCAGGATGCGATGCAGGATCTGTGCCGCGCCCTGATCAGCGGGATCAGCGCAGGCACGGTAAGCCTGGACGTCCCGGCGGCAGCGGCCGGGGTCCCGGCATGAAAGACAGAGTCCGACAACGAGGAGAGGAGTCCCCGGTGCCCCCGAGGACGAGGAAAACCGAAGTGGCGCAAGCACCATCGACCATGAAGGAACTGAAGGACACGCTGTGGAAAGCAGCCGACAAACTCCGCGGATCGCTCTCGGCGGCCCAGTACAAGGACGTGATCCTCGGCCTCGTCTTCCTCAAATACGTCTCCGACGCCTACGACGAACGCCGTGAAGTGCTGCGCACCGAACTCGGCGGCGACCACGCCGATCCGGTGCAACTCGAAATGGACCTCGACGACCCCGACGAATACCAGGGCTACGGGGTATTCCTGGTCCCCGACAACGCCCACTGGGACTACCTGTCGAAGTACTCGAAGGGCCGCAACGAAGCCGGCGAGTCACCGAAATCGATCGGCTTGCTCATCGACGAGGCGATGGACGCGATCATGGGAGCCAACGAATCCCTGCTCGGCACCCTCCCCCGCATCTACAACCGCGACAACATCGACCAACGCCGCCTCGGCGAACTGGTCGACCTGTTCAACAGCGCCAAGTTCAGCCGCCACGGCAACCAGAAAGCCCGCGACCTGATGGGCGAAGTGTATGAGTACTTCCTCGGCAACTTCGCACGCGCCGAAGGCAAACGCGGCGGCGAGTTCTTCACACCACCCAGCGTGGTCCGCACCATCGTCGAAGTCCTCGAACCGAGCAGCGGCCGCATCTACGACCCCTGCTGCGGCTCGGGCGGAATGTTCGTCCAATCGGAGAAATTCGTCGAATACCACGAGGGTGACGCCCAAGACCTCGCCGTCTACGGCCAGGAAGCCATCGAAGAAACCTGGCGACTGGCGAAAATGAACCTCGCCATCCATGGCATGGACAACAAGGGCCTCGGCGCCCGCTGGGGCGACACCTTCGCCCGCGACCAACACCCCGGCGTAGCAATGGACTACGTCATGACCAACCCACCCTTCAACATCAAGGACTGGACCCGCAACATCGAAGACCCCCGCTGGGTCTTCGGCGTCCCACCGGCCAACAACGCCAACTACGCCTGGATCCAGCACGTGCTCTACAAGCTCGCCCCGAACGGGTCCGCCGGCGTGGTCATGGCGAACGGATCGATGTCGTCGAACTCCAACGGAGAAGGCGACATTCGCGCACGCATCGTCGAAGCCGACCTGGTGTCGTGCATGGTCGCCATGCCCACCCAACTGTTCCGATCGACCGGGATCCCGGTGTGCGTGTGGTTCTTCACCAAGGACAAGAAGGCTGGGCGTGGTGGGTCTAACGATCGGACCGGGCAAGTGTTGTTCATCGATGCTCGGGAGCTCGGGTACATGGTGGACCGGGCCGAGCGGGCGTTGTCGGACGAGGACGTCGCGAAGATCGCGGATACGTATCACGCTTGGCGGGGAACCCAGTCGGCTAGGGCTGAGGGGCTGAGGTACGACGATGTGCCGGGGTTCTGCAAGTCGACTACGATAAACGAAATCAAGGCGGCAGAATATGCCCTGACTCCGGGGCGATACGTTGGAGCGCTCGAGAGGGACGCCGACGAGGAGCCAATCGAGGAAAAGGTCGCACGGCTCGCGCAAGAATTGGAGCAAGCATTCGAAGAATCATCCATGCTCGAATCGAAGGTCCGCGCAACGTTGGCGAGGATTCGGTGACTCTCTCGACGACCATAGGGGAACTCCAAGACCAAGGTGCGATCCGGGTTGGTGACGGTTATCGCACGAAAAGATCCGAACATGGCAAACCGGGATACCGAATACTACGTGTCGGAGACATCAAGAGTGGGCAAATCATCGCGGAGGGTGATGATTTCGTTGGATCAAAGTATATCGACGCAATCGGCGAAAAGTTGAGCCGTCCGGGCGATGTTCTCTTAACTACAAAGGGGACTGTCGGTCGAGTTGCGATAGTGCCGCCAGACCTCGAGCAGATGGTTTATAGTCCACAACTCTGCTATTTTCGAGTAAAGCACGGTGACGTGATTGACGCTCGTTATCTGAGTTACTGGTTCCAATCCTCTGAGTTTCGACGCCAGGCTCTCCATCGGGCAAATAACACAGACATGGCACCGTATATCAATCTCCGGGACATTCGCTCGCTGCGACTTACACTGCCAACCCTACCTACGCAGCGGGCGATTGCGGAGGTGTTGGGGACGCTTGATGACAAGATCGCCGCTAACAACGACACCGCCAGTATTGCCGCCGACTTAGCTGCTGCTCTGTTCCAATCGGCAGTCGAAGCTCCGGCTACCACCGTTCGGTCCAGCATCCGCGCGCTTTCCACTGAGGGAATGCTGACCTACGGCGACGGCTACCGCACGAAACGAGCCGAACACGGTCAGCCGGGAATGCAGATTGTTCGGGCCGGAGACATCCGTGACGGCCGTTTAATTCCTGGTGGCGACGACTTCGTCCGTAGCGACTATTCGGACAAGGTCGGGCCAAAGACATGCCATCCCGGCGATATTGTGCTGACAACCAAAGGGACAGTTGGACGCGTCGCTACCGTCCAGGACGGTATTAGCCTCAGCGTGTACAGCCCCCAGCTCTGCTACTTCCGAGTTGCAGAAGATCATGGCTGGCTACAGCCGTGGCTTGCGGAGTGGTTTCGCAGCGCTGACAGGATCCGTCAGACCGATATCGCGATGCACAAGAGCGACATGGCCCCGTACGTCAATCTTCATGACATCGGTTCTCTACAAGTTCCAATACCGGCCACGGGTTCACAGGAGCCAGTGATCGAACAGTTGCGCTCTCTACAGCGCCTGGGTCACGTTATTGCACGAGAAAATGAAGTCCTCGCCGATACGCGCGACGAACTCCTCCCTCTCCTTATGTCCGGAAAACTTCGCGTCAAGGATGCGGAAAAGAAAGTGGAAGCGATAGCGCAATGAACGAGAATGTCGGTGTCAGTGAGAACCAACTCGAGCAGATGATGGTCGAGCGGTTGGGGGATTTGCACGGGTGGGAGCCGTTGACTGGCACCGACATTGCCCCGGGGAAGGATCTCGGTCGGGAGTCCTGGCAGGACCTGGTGCTGCACGGACGCCTCCTGGAACGGATGCGGCATCTGAATCCTGGTGTGCCGGTGGAGTTCCTCGAGCAGGTGCGAGCTGAGGTGTTGGCGCCGAAGTCGCAGGGGGCTATCGAGGAGAATTTCCGGCTGCATCAGATCCTGGTCAACGGGTACACCGGGCTCAGCTATGTCGATCATCGTGGGGTGGAACAGAATCCGACCATCCACTTCATCGGTGGCCAGGTCGAGGACAACGAGTTCCTCGCGGTGCGGCAGGTCGATATCCGGTCGCGTGAGCACCGGCGGCGCTTCGATGTGGTGCTCTACCTCAACGGTTTGCCGGTGGTGATCGTCGAGCTCAAGAACCCCGGAGCGCAGGCAGCGGACCTGGCGTCCGCGCACGCCCAGCTCGTGACCTATCTCGACGAGTTCCCGATGGCATTCCGGTTCACCGTGCTCACCGTGATCAGCGACGGTGTCACCGCCCGCTATGGCACCCCGTTCACCCCGTTGAACCATTATTCGCCGTGGAATGTCGACGAGAACGGGGAACCGCTGGCGTTCGGCGCCCGTATCGAGGACGAGGACGCGGGTATCCAGTTGGAGTACCTGGTCGACGGGGTGCTGCAGACCGAGCGGTTCCTGCAGTTGCAGCGTGATTACGTTGCCTTCGACAAGACACCGCAGGGTTTGCAGAAGCGAATTGCCAAGCCGCATCAATACTTCGCGGTGTCCAAGGCTGTCGGTTGCACCATCGAGGCGATGCGCAGCAACGGCAAGGCCGGCGTCGTCTGGCACACGCAGGGGTCGGGCAAGTCGATGGAGATGGAGCTCTACACCCATCTCGTCGGCACCAAGCCGCAGTTGAAGAATCCGACCATCGTGCTGGTCACCGACCGCACCGAACTCGACGGACAGCTCTTCGCGGCCTTCTCGAAATCGGCTCTGCTGCAAGAGGAACCGAAGCAGATCAGTAGCCGAGCGGAACTGCGGACCGCGCTGGCGGACCGGCAGACCGGCGGAATCCTGTTCACCACATTGCAGAAGTTCGGGTTGACCAAGCAGGAGAAGGAGTCCGGGCTCGACCACCCGCTGCTGTCGGACCGGCGCAATGTCATCGTGATCGTCGACGAGGCTCACCGCAGCCATTACGACGACCTCGACGGGTACGCCGCACACCTGAAGTCGGCGCTGCCCAACGCGACCCTGATCGCGTTCACCGGCACCCCGATCTCGTTCGAGGACCGCAACACCCGCCACGTCTTCGGCGAATACATCGACATCTACGACCTCGTCCGCGCCGTCGACGACGGCGCGACCGTGCGGGTCATCTTCGAACCGCGACTGCCCGAGGTCAAGGTCGCCGCCGAGGTCACCGATGCCGAAATCGACGGTGCGGCCGACGCCGCAGTGGTCGGCTTGGACGACATCGAACGCCGACGCATCGAGCAAGAGGTGACCGTCCTCAACGCCCTCTACGGGGCACCCGAGCGGTTGAAGAAGGTCGCCAAAGACCTTGTCGAGCACTGGAAGAACCGCCGCGCGATCATGAACGAATACATCGGCGGCAACGGCAAAGCGCTGATCGTGTGCGCTACCCGCGAGATCGCGGCGAACCTCTACGCCGAGATCGTCGCGCTCGAACCCGACTGGGAATCCGACGCTCTCGACCAGGGCGTGATCAAGGTCGTCTACTCGGGCAGCGCCAAGGACCCGCAACCGATCCAGCGGCACGTGCGGCGCGAATCGCAGAACAAGGCGATCACCAACCGGCTCAAAGACGAGGACGACCCCCTCGAACTGGTGATCGTGCAGAACATGCTGCTCACCGGTTTCGACGCCCCACCCCTGCATACCCTCTACCTCGACCGGCCGATCCAGGGCGCGCTGCTCATGCAGACCCTGGCCCGAGTGAATCGAACCTTCGCCGGGAAGCAGGACGGCCTGGTCGTCGCCTACGCACCGATCGCCGACAACCTGGAAGCCGCGCTCAAGGAGTACACCCGCACCGCCGGCCGCGAACAGCCCGTTCAGACGACACCCGAACAAGTCGTCGAACTCACCCGCCAACTGGTCGCCCAACTCGATGCCCTGTGCGCCGGCTACCCGTGGTGGACGAAACTCGTCGAGAAGCCGGGACAATTCATGCGCGTAGTCACCGGCACGCTCGAGTACCTCCGCTCCCCCACCACACCCGGCAACCAAGTCCCCGACGGTGACCCGACCCTCGCCGACCGGTTCCGCGACCTCGCCAACCAGCTCAGCCGCGCCTGGGCCGTGAGCCGAGGCTCAGAAACCCTGACGGACCTGCGACCCAAAATCCAGTTCTACGAACAGGTCCGGGTCTGGATGGCCAAATACGACGCCGAACAACGCAAAGCCGAAGGCCGACCACTACCCGCCGACATCAAACGCGCCCTCGACAAGCTCCTCGCCGACTCCACCGCCTCCGGCCAGATCATCGACATCTACGCCGCGGCGGGCATGCCCAAACCGTCACTCACCGACCTCACCGTCGACTTCGAACAGCAGGCACGCGAAGCCGAACACCCCCACCTGGCCATCGAAGCACTCCGCGACGCCCTGACCGCCGAGGTCAACTACAGCACCCGAAACAACCTCGTCCGGCAGAAGGCGTTCTCCGAACGCCTGCGCGAACTGATGAACAAGTACACCAACCAGCAACTCACCTCCGCCCAGGTCATCTCCGCGCTGATCGAACTCGCCCGCGAAGCGGCGAAAGAACGCGACCGAGGCGCGACCTTCACCCCACGCCTGAACGAAGACGAACTGGCCTTCTACGACGCCGTCCACGAAAACGAATCCGCAGTGATCGAACTGGGCGACGACATCCTCGGCGATATCGCTCGCGAACTGGTCGCCGTGATGAAGCGCGACGTGAAGACCGACTGGACCGTCCGCGACGACGTCCGCGCCAAACTCCGATCGACAATCAAACGCCTACTCCGCAAGTACGGATACCCACCGGACAAGCAGCCCGCGGCCATTCGCCAGGTCATCGACCAAATGGAGGTACTGGCACCGAAATACGTCGAAGACAAGCGTCTCGCGACGTCATGAGGACGCGACCCCCGCAGGGCGAGCATGTGCTGGCTTGCCGTGGCCGTCCCCGGGGCACATTCCGGGCCCAGCCGATCCCGAGCCAGACCGGCGCGGCCCCGGGTGTCAGGTCGCTAGGGATTACCACCCCGTGCAACTCATCGCTCAGATACTCGACATCGCTGCCGCGGTCCACAGTCATCCCGTGCAGATCGAGATCTAGGGCAATCAGCCATCGCCAGGCGCCTCGGACTCCGCAAAGCTGCGATGCCGCGCCAGCATGACCGATAATGCCGCGGCGGGTGACGGAGGCCACCACTGCGGGCAGGCCGCCGGAACGGTGCACAAGCAGGTTCTGAATCGTCCCTCTCCGGCCGTCGGCGAGCGGCATGCCGCGACGCGCTGCTGACCGACTCGGTTTATTGACGTGGGGAACCGGCCGGATCCGAATGGCTGCGGGTTCGCGTGAAAATGCCTCCGGCCGCCCATGGGCTGATCGCATGGCAGTCCTGGCCCACCCCGTCGTACGCCTGGCAATCGTGAACCTGGCTGTCGTACTCGATGTGGCGGTTGCGATTCCGATGCTCGCGACCCTCGCCTTCGCGGCCATCGGCCACCCTGAATGCGCGATCATTGCGGAGGATGTGGGCCCCTGCGGATACTTCGCTCGCGTGGCGTACTACGGGCCCTTCATCATGCTGTGGGGAACGGCCTTCACGGGAGGCTGCGGAGTCACCGTGTGGCTGGCGTTCGTCGCCATACTCGCCGCCGGTCATCGATATGCTCCTCCAGGCGGAGGCAACCCACCTGCTGGAGAATGTCCTCTCGCAGTTATGCGGCGGGTTGAGCCGCCCACACAATATGCCCACAGCCCAATCCAAATGACGTGCAGGCGGGTGGCCCCGCAGCGCTCCGGCAGAACGTTCGGTTCTCCTACCGGCCAAGAACTTTCAAGCAGCCACCGTCCGTGATCTGGCAACGACAGGGTCTTCGATCGTAGATCGCCTGGCTCGACCTGCTCGTGTCGTAGATCCGGAATCGCTGAACCTCCATGTCCCGGACGTCGCAATCGGCGACCCTACCGCAGAAATAGGTGCTCGTATTCCACCGTACCGAAACCGCACGATCACCCCCGTTGGTCGCCGGTGCGGGTGGTGTGGGCGTGGGTGAGGGTCAGCACCACCAGCAGCAGGACCACACCGCCGACGAGTGCGCCGAGGACGGCCAGGATCGGTGTGGGAGAGGTGCTGTGGTAGCCGTGGAAGTGTGGGTTGCGGTAGCGGCCCGCCCAGGCGCGACCCCGGCGGCCGCTCACCAGCCCGACCCGTCGACATCATGCACGGCCAGTCTGTTTCCCCTGCGGCCGGTCCCCCGCACAGCCTCGATCCCCATGCACGCAGTATCCCAGCAGCCACCGCCGTCGCGGGCCGAAACCGCCTGTCCCGCTGGGTGTTCAGGCGTCGAGCTGGCCCGCACCCGGGTGCGGGCGCCGTAGCGGACCTGGCTGGCCGTCAGGGCTCGTTCGGTGAGTCCAGGCAGGAGTCGATGATCGCCGCCCAGGTCTCGACCATCAGCGCGAGGTGCGCGTCCATGACCAAGACCGCGGCCGGGTCGATGTGGGCCGGGATGCGGGCGTGGATGGCCTCGATACGCTCACGCACGCAATCCTCGCTGAATTCGTAATCGGTGGCGTTGATGCAGTCCTGCAGCTTGCTCAGCTCGGCGTGGTAGATCTCGTTCAGCTCGACGAAAACCCGCCTCGCCGGCTGGTGCGCCTGCTCACCGGCAAGGGGGTGCGGGTCGAATTCGTCAAGGAGAACTGACTTTCACCGGCGAGGACTCGCCCATGGCGAACCTGCTGCTGAGCGTGATGGGGCCTTCGCCGAGTTCGAAGGCGCACTCATCCTCGAGCGCCAGCGCGAAGGGATCGCCGCCGCCAAGTCCCGCGGCGTCTACACCGGCCGCAAACCCGCCCTCACGACCGAACAAGCACAGCAACTCCGCGCCCGCGCCGCGGCCGGCGAACCGAAATCCGCGCTGGCCACCGAGGTAAGCGATTCCGCCGAGGTCAAGACTTCGGAGCCTCGGTGGTGTTGCGGCGCAGTATGAAAAAGGCGGCGCCGCACAGGATCGACCTCGGACACGGCGTCGAAGGGAACAGAAAAGGGAGTACCCCGGCCGAGTGGCCGGAGGCACCCTGTCTGGCAATGCCTATCGATGAAGGTGGCCGCCGAGCCAGCGGCTGGCCGTCCGAATCGCCTGGCGCACTGATACACCCGCCTTGCGCCCTGCGCGAACGGCACCGACGCTGCCCCTGGCGATGTGGTTGCGAACCGCCTCAGCCGCCGCCACACGCAGTAGTTCCGAAACGAGCTCGATGACGAACGCCACCCCGTGGTAGCCGAACACGCCGAGCGTCAACGCCACCAAACCCAACAGGTCCGCGGTTGTCGTGAGCCCGACATGGACGATCCTGCCACGCCGCGCGATACGAGCACCGAACTCGACCGCCTGGGCCCTGATCCAGCTGTGCATCTTGCCTCCATGCATCAACCTCGGCGGCGTCGATCGCCGCTGCGATCCGCACGTTTGGTGGCCGATCCACCGCCCGACAGCACCCGGACACTGCAACCGATTTCCACAGGCAGACAAAGCTGTCCGAGGTTGTCCGTCGGACACGCCGGACAGGTCGGAACTTTTGGTGGACAATCGACAACCACACAAAAGCTGACCCAACCGGGGGCTGATATCGGGAAAGGCTGGAGGCGCAGTGGGACTTGATGGCAACGGGCCGGTCAGCCGCGGCGACCTAGCAGATATCCAGACCCCCGCGCAACTGGGCGCGGCGCTTCGCGCCACACGCACGCACGCCAAGATCGGGCTGCGCGAGCTCGCCGACAAAGCCGATAAGAGGCGGCCACTGACGAACCCACCCAGCGGGCTCGCCGCTGCGCCTCTGAAACGGAACCTGATATCGGACATGGAGCAGGGACGCCGAATCGTCCTGTCCGAGAACGATGTCAAAAACGGCGCCACCAAGGACGACCGGCTCGAGTTCTACCTCGCGCTGTGCGGCGTGCCGTACGAAGATCGAAGCGCTTGGCTCGAAACTGCCGCACGGGTACACAGTGACACAGCCGCCGCGCCGCCCGACACGCTCAGCCAGGCCACTTCGAGCGACCATCGACCGCCCGGCCCACGAACAATTCCCATCCGGCTGGCGATCGGCGCGATCCTGGCGGTCATCGTCGTAGCGATAGCCGCCGTGCTGGTGGCCGAGAGCGTCGGCGGCCATACTCGTTCGACTTCACAGGATCTGCCGATCGTGGAAAGCATGACCACCACGGCGCCCCCTGTTGTCACACCGGCCTCGACCACGACGCCGCCCTTGCAAGTCCTGAATGCAACCCGTCTGGGCAACGAAGACGGCGATTTTCATTTCGTCATGGCGAACAAACTCGACATGACCGACGCCGAACTGGCCGCGTTCAACACACACGTTATGTCGGACTCGCATGCGTTCGCCGACTGGTCCGCCGCGCACGAGGTCGTGCCGTTCGAGAAGGGCGTAGCCACATTGACCGTCCGCGCCAACACCACCGAACCGATCACGATCACAGGGATGTCCGCGGTCAAGCAATGCGGCGACCCCTACACCGGAACCATGTTCCAGCAATACACCCAAGGCGGACCTGAAGAGAACATCAAAGTGGGTTTCAACCTGGACAACCCCGCCCCTGTGGCCCAGGAGATGGTCTGGACCCAGGACGGTGGCTACCGCCTCGCCGGCCCCAACTACTTCACCGCCAAGACGATCCCCTTGACACCGGGCCAGACCCAAACCTTCACTCTGGGCGCAGTCACCAACATCTACAGCTGCACCTTCCGCGTCCGGATCGTCGTGACGACCCGCCTCGGATCGGTCTACCAGGACATCGGAGCCGGCGACAAACCGTTCGCCATCACCGCACGAGCGCAACCTCCGGACTCGGCGCATCGCTTCTCGGCCTACCAGGCGCTCTACACACAAACCAACGACCGAAAGACATGGACCCGCGCCGACCCCAAAACCGAGAATTGACAGCCGCCGAGCACAGATAAGGCACGGCACATGAGAATTCGCACGCTGCTCCTCATCCTGTCCGCCATCGCAGTGACGGCCGTCGCCGCGGTCGTAGCCCTGGTCGTGCCCCGGCCAGCGTCCGCGCCGCCTTTCACACCACCGGCCAGCCGCGATGTTGCCTACGCCTACACCACCATTGACGACCTCACCGTGGTCCGCGGCAACATTGTCGTCGCGAAAGTGCCCGTGATCCTGTCTCTCAGCAGCACCGTCGCGTGGAGCAACGACGGGGCGTACATCGCCGCACTACCCGAAGCCGGCGACGACGCCGACAAACTCCTCCTCGTCAATACCGTCTCCGGCCAAGTCACCAAAACCTCGTGCCTTAAATGCGGCAACCTGACCGCTTTCGCCGAGCACTCGTTCCTCGTCATCGGCGACCCCGGCACCGGGCGCCAATTCCTCCGGTACGACCCAGGCCCTGCAACCGACGGCCGACCCGTATCCCTGCCCGCCAACCCCGACGATGAACAGCCGATATTCGGAAGCAGGACCGATCTCGTGCTGCAAAACGACTACATGACCCACAACACCAACCACACCGCGCTGCGGATCATCTCCACAAGCGGCAATTCCGACAGCCTTGTCAACGGGGACTTCGTCAACGGCGCAATCCATGTCGCCTCCGACCTAGGCACACACGGCGAGGAACAGTTTCTGATCGCCCACGACGGAAGCGGCTGCGCCTCCTCACCCAGGATCTCGATAGCACATCTCGACGGAACCACCCGCGCGACAGACCTTTCCGCCGCCCAGCCCGCCGACCACACCTTCCCCACAGGGGTCACAGTCGACGACCTCTGGCTCGGGCCCGACGCCTCCTTCTACGCCTCCATCGGCTCCTGGAAATGCACCAAAACCCAGCAAGAAACAACATGGTTCGAGGAAATGCAGACCCCAGCCATGCCGATCTCATTGTGGAAACTCGACCCGAACACCCTGCAATGGACCAATCAACACGCTGTCCCCGCCCTGATGACCCGCTTCCTCGGCAACTCCGCCATGCTCTCGCTCGCAGTCCCCGACTGCATCGGCCCCCACCCCTATATGGGCATCAACACCGACTACTGCCGCGCCGGCCCACTCTACAAAGTCGCCAACGGCAAACGAACCCACATCGCCGACCACGTCACCGCAATCTATACCGAACCACCCCCAATACTGCCTTAACGAGCGGCGACCTCACCCGCCGAAGGACCTCCCAGAACCTGACGCACTGCCCGACTGTCAGCGGCCAGTTGGAATTCCCCACTCGCGGCTATTTGGCGGGGAGCTATCTGGCCGCCGAGGCTAGCCAGTAGCAAACGATCGCGCGGCGGTATCTGGTCCGATGTGCGGCATTAGCGGATGGCGGACGATTCAGGATCCGCTGTAGGTCACGGTACGGCGGCGAACCCAGCAAGTCTGGGGCTCGCGGCGTAGTTCGCACGTGTCCCGCGGCTACTTGCGCACTACGTAGCGCAGATGCAGGACACCGGGATCCTCCAGGTGCGCACCAGATCGAGTTCCGTGTGTTCGGCCGGGAGCCCGTCGAACAGTCGTCGCCCGCGGCCAAGCAGGACCGGCCGGAGCTGGATGTCGATCATGTCGAGTACGCCCGCCTTCAGAGCTTGCTGGTCACGACAAACCTGAACTCCTGTCCGGTTGCCATCTCTGGCATGCTGCTGGCCAGCCGTCGCCAACTTGCCATCAAACCCGCCATTTATTGGCTGGCGTCGGCCAGCGGCACCGGCCAGCGCCAACGCCAGTAATCGATATCACGTCCCAAACAGGGCAACTTTTCAGCATACCCCCAGTTCAAAGGCCAATCGAGCCAACGGCAACATCACACCGCCAACCTTGACAACGCCGCCAACCGCGCGCTAGTTCGATGCGGGTACATGGAGTTACCCACGACCTCACCCACTCCTGAATGCCGCGCCAGTTGTGGCCCGCCGGGAGCATGGTTCGTCACCGCCGATCAAGATGCCTCCGGAGGAATGCATCGCGTCGGTCCAGACCAGTCCGCCAGTGCGGCGGTCGTCGAACCTCACCTACAAAATTGCTCCCCGGACCGGGCATCGCCTCAATCCGGCAGGCCCACATCGCGGGCATCCTGATCGGTGCGGAGCCCGGCCCAGCTGGGATGGCGCAGTGTGGTTGTGAATTCCCGGTAGTACACCGTCGCCACCAAGCCGGGCTCGACCCAGTACGCCGGCACCGACCCGAACCGCGGCGGCGCCGCGAACGGGCTCGCCGGGTGGGCGATCTCGTCCAGGCGCGCCTGCAGGACCCGCCGCTGCGCCATCGAGAACCCGGTGCCGACGTTGCCGACGTAGACCAGCTCCCCGGCCGGGGTGTGGGCGCCCAGGATCAGCGACCCGAACACGCCGATGCGGGGGCGGCTGCCCGAGATCCAGCCCGCGACAACCACATCCGCCGAACGCCGAAGCGGGGTCTTGATCCACGAGCGTGACCGCTGGCCGGGCCGGTAGATCGAGTCCAGGCGCTTGGACACGATGCCCTCGAGGCCGTGCTCGGCGGCGGTGTCGAGCATCTGCGCGGGCGCGATATCGGTCCAGTACGGCGGAACCCGTATCAGGGTGCCGGCCAGATCCAAGTCGGCGAGCAGGTCGCGGCGCTGGACGTAGGTAAGCGGTGTGGTGTCGGTGTCGTCTAGGGCGAGGATGTCGAAGACGAACAGCTGCACCGGAATCGAGGCGATCAACCCCGTCGGCGGCCGCGCGGTATGCATTCGATGCTGCAACCGCCGGAACGAAGGAATCCCGGTCGGCAATTCCGGGGCGACAACCTCACCATCGATCACGAACCGCCGACCGGTCGCGGTGTCGGCCAGCGCGACGGTCAGCTCCGGAAACGATGCCGTGGCCTCTCGCCCGTTGCGGGAATAGAGCCTGGGCTCCCCGTTGTCGAGGACGGTGATAGCGCGCATGCCGTCCCACTTCATCTCGGTCGCCCAGAGATCCGGGTCCTCAGGCGGCCGCCCAGCGGTCGCCAGCATCGGCGCCGGCACGCGTCCCATACCCAGTAGCGTACTTCCGGCAATCACCCAGCGACGGAGCGGCACCACCCCACCACACGCGGCTGACCAGCACTGATTGTCCAGCAGGGGGTGCGTCTGCCGCATCAGGCAACCAGTTCCGGCCGCGTGACGTCGTACCGGACATGACTATCCCGCAACCACACCCCGAGGTCGCCGAACGCTGGACTCAGGCCCGGATGCGTAACCTGCTGGCCCGCACCTTCGGGCGACCGCAGATCGCGCGCCGAAACCGGCTGCGCGAGCGGCGATGCCAGGGCTCAGTGCCCGGGTGCGGTGCCCCCGGCGGGGATCAGCAGCCGCAGTGGCCACCAGTACGGATACGAACCTGATGCCTGGGCGGTTTCTCCAGTCGGCGCGATGAGTGCCCGTGCGTCGTCTTCGATCTCGACGATCTCGAAGACGTTGTCGCTGTCCGCCGACTTCTTGACCAGGGAACCTACCTCCAGCACACGTCAACAATACGAGACCCGACCGGGCGGTCTGACAACAGTGAGCTGAGGCGGCGCGTCTAGGACGTCGCCGCGGTGGGCCGGTGGAGATCTGGGCGCACGGTCTGTCGTCGTTGGGGTTGCGGTGGACGCTGGCGACAGTGCCGGTGTGCTTCTTCGCGCCCGGATCGCCGGGCTCAGCCGGGCCGCCGTCGATGTCGCTCCACCACTCGATGCGATCACCGACCGCGAACACCTCGCCCATACCGCGACTATCCCACCCCATCCTCGCCGCGGGCGCGGGTGACCAGCTCGACCGATGCCCGTCGCGCCGCGAACCCGGATCCCGGTTGAAATCGCGCGCCGACCTGTCCGGCGGCGACCGGATCGGCTATGTCGCCCTTCCCGGGCACGCCGCGCGGTAGTCCGCACCGACTTCGACCACGCCTCCGGCGAACTCGTTCAGGTGTGGTCGAAGACTCCGCCCACCGGCGGGACGGATTGAGTGGTGGTCCGGTGGCCGGGAAAATACTGGACATGGGAAGTAAAACAATCTTCATACATTCAAAAGTTGGGTCGGCGATCCACAAAATCAGACGGACTACGGGAAATTACATGCTGGACAGCGTGAGTCGGCGTCGTTTCCCGTCTCTTGATACTGCGACGGAGGCGGGTATAGCGAGCGCGAGCTCTTGTTAGCGTGACAACTGCTCGGTGGTACAGCACATCGTCGAAGCGGGAGTCTCCACGGTAGCGGGCACAACGGCGGTATTCGAACCATGCGCGGGCAACAGCATCGACAGCGGCGCCGATCTCCCGGGATGAGACGGCGTGGTTGATGTCATCGATCAGCCGTGCTCGCACGAGTGCGCTGACATCGTCAATGCCCATCTCCCACAACAGCACTGTCCCGGTTTCGCAGGTGCTCGTAGCGGCAGTGTCGGGATCGATCCAATAATCCGCCGTCGCCAAGAGAAACGCAGCTCGCAGGATCACGGCTGCAGGGTGCTCGAAGGGCACATCCCCCTCCATCGCGGCTATCAGCCGACAGCTGGTCGGCAGTACCGTGTCAGTCATCGGTGCGGGCCTGTGGGATGTTGCTGCGACTCGCCTCGTAGCGATACCGCAGGGTGTAGATGAGGTTATCGAGCGGTTGAAGAATCTCAGGCTCTGGTGTCGCCGAGGTGAGGGAGCAGACGATAGTCGGCGGCTGGGTCTCTCCGGCCGCGGAAATGTGCGGGTCCAATGGTTCAGTCATTCCGATAACCGCCCGTGCTGTGGTCTTGATCGGATGCTGGAGTTGGTTGATGCACGATGCGAACGTTGACCGCTTTCCGGCCGTTGCGGCTGGGGACGACGTCGTAGGTGACGGTGTCACCGACAGCAGGAGGGTTGGCGCCTTTGTCGTACAGACCGGAGAAATGCACAAAGATGTTCTCCTCTCGTGAACCACCGGCGATGAACCCGTATCCACGATTCCTGTCGTAGCACTCCATAATTCCTTTCTTCACCGAGCAGGGGGTCCTTTCATATCTCGGCGCGCCATGAAGAGGCACTTTCCTACGGGTTCAAGCTGGCGTCCCGGGAGACGGCTGCGGTGATCGCCTCGCCGATCGCGGCCAGCGCGGGGCCGGGCCCGACCCGCGGCGGGTGCAGCCAGACTCGATGCGGGTTGCCGGCGGTAGGGGGCACGACCGTGGCGTTCCAAAGCACCGATATCGCACCTACTTTGAACAACAGACGCGTCGCGCGTTCGGCATCGTCCGGCGAGACAGGCGCATCGCCCAGCAGCGCCCACAAACGATGTCCGCGCCGATCGATCGAGAATGCTGGAACCGTGTCGAGAAGTGCGACCACTGCACGGCCCAGCGCAGGGGAAATCAACACTGAGACACGGATATCGCCGTGAGATGAATGGCACCTGTTCGCGGATCAATGTGTGCATCGAGCCCGAATCTGAGCGGTAGACTCTGCATCTATCCTCGCTCTCGCGCTTATTTTGACATCCAACCTCTGGAACGGCCACAACGGTCACTTTTTGTTCCTTTCACAGTCGTGGAACTTCGACAGGACGCACGGATGTCGTTTCCGCACCGTGCGTCGGCTATCTCGCGCCAGGCTCCCGTGCTTCACACAGGACTCGACTACGGAACGGTCAACACGCCCGGTCGCCGGAATGCGCCGGTGTCGGGCCTCTGCGAGAGACCTCCGGGGTGTGTCCAGCGTTGGAGCCGGTCGCGCAGCGGGTCTGGTACCGTCCCGCTGCCGCCTCAGCGAGCCGGGCTCGGCGCCGTGTCCGCGAGTGGGATTTCGACATGGGTGATCGTGCCGCCAGTGGGCGCGGTGCAGCGTGAAACACGTGTGCATCGTTGGCGGGCTAGA
>NZ_BDBN01000060.1 GCF_001613005.1 Nocardia nova NBRC 15556
GCGGACGCCCGCGCCGGAAACCATGCGGACGCCCGCGCCCGAAACCCGCCGCGTTCCCGAGCCGCCGCACGGCACGGACGCGGCACGCGCCCCGGAGACGGTGCGCTACCCCGACGCCGGCGGTGCCGACGCGGACCGCGGAACCTGGTGGCGCGCAGACGATTCCGGCTTCCCACCCACCCCGCCGCGGGAAACCACGGGCTCGCTGTGGGACGACGAACTGGCGAAGAAGCTCACGGTGCCGCGCGGTGGCGCCGAGCAGAAATCGGGTTCGGGCTCGTTGTGGGACGACGACGAGCTGGCCAAGAAGCTCGCGCCCTCGCGGCCGGTGCCCGGACCGGAACCCGCCGAGGCCGGCCGCAACAAGACGGTCCTGATCGGCAGCATCGGCGCGGCGGTCGTGCTGATCGTGGCGTTGATTGTGGTTGTCGTCTTCGCCACGAGCGGTGGTGGCGACAAGTCCGACAATGCGCAGGCCGGTGGTGCGACCAATGCGGCCGACGGCACCGGCTGCCAGGCCCGCACCGAGGGCAATCTGGTCTACGGCAACGGACCCGGCGACACCTCGAGCGGTGCGAACGCAATCTTCGGCTACCAGCACGCGTATTACACCGATCGCAATGCCGAGAAGGCGCACACCTTCATCGCTCCTGGGGCGAACGTGCAGGCCCCGCCGGACCTGCAGAAGACCATCGACGAGCACATCCCGAAGGGCACGACGTACTGCCTGCGGATCGCGACGACCGCGCCCAACCAGTTCAACGTCGAGGTCTCGGAGTTCCACCCCGACGGTACGAAGTCGTTGTATCTGGAGGTCATCACGACCGTGAATCAGGGAGGCCGGAACCTCATCCAACTGATCCAATCGTTCTAAATCTCACAATATGAGAATATGAGTTCATATTGTGGATGCCGCTGTGCGAAAGTGGAGGTACCACCCTTTTCGCTCGGAGGTCTCCATGTCGCCGCATACTCCACCCCTGTCCCGTCGGCTGGGCGGTCTGCAGAGTTCGGCGATTCGGGATCTGCTCAAGCTGACCTCCCGGCCGGACATAGTCAGCCTGGCCGGGGGCCTGCCCGACGAACAGCTGATGCCGCGCGATGCCATCGCCCGCGCCGCGGAGTCGGCGCTGGCCGACCCGTCCCGGTTGCAGTACACCGAGTCCGCGGGTTGGGGGCCGCTGCGTGAGGTGCTCGCCTCGCGGGAGTCGGTGCGACTCGGCCGGCCGGTGCCGGTGGAGGAGATCTTCGTCACGCACGGTTCGCAGCAGGCTCTCTCGCTGCTGGGTGAGGTCCTGCTGGATCCGGGCTCTCTCGTGGTGGTCGAGGATCCGGCCTACGTCGGTGCGTTGCAGGTGTTCCGCGCGGCGGGGGCGCGGATCGTGGCGATTCCGCTGGATTCCGACGGTATGCGTGTCGACGCTCTGGCCGAGCTGCTCGAGCGCGGCGAGCGTCCGGCGCTGGTGCATACGGTGAGCAATTTCCACAACCCGCGGGGTGTGACGCTGATCCCGCAGCGTCGTCGCGAACTGGCGGCGCTGGCCGAACGCTACGGCTTCTGGGTGGTCGAGGACGATCCGTACGGCGAGCTCTGGTTCGATCGCCCCGCGCCGCAGGCCGTTGCCTCCTACTCGCCCAACGTGATCCGGCTGTCGAGCGCCTCGAAGATCCTGGCGCCGACACTGCGGGTGGGCTGGATGATCGCCCCGAACGCGGTGTGCCGTGGCGTGGAATTGCTGAAGCAGGGCGCCGATCTGTGCGGTTCGGCGCTCACCCAGCAGATCGCCGCGGACCTGCTGGCCGACGAGCCGTGGCTGGGCGCCCACCTGGACAAGGTGCGCGGCATCTACGGCGAGCGTGCCACCGCCCTGGTGAACGCGGTTCGCACCCGTTTCGGCGACCGGGTGGTGAGCACCGACGCCGCCGGCGGCATGTTCGTGTGGCTCGACTTCACCGACGGCACCGATACCGTCGAACTGCTTCCGCGCGCGATCGACCACGGCGTGGCCTACGTCCCGGGCTCCGCCTTCGCGGTCTCGCAGCCCTACCGCGGCTCGATGCGCCTGTGTTTCACCACGTCGGATGCGGCGACGTTGGAGCATGCGGTCGACCGGCTCTTCGCCGCCGCAGAGTGATCCGTTACCTCGATTACCCACTAGCGCAATAATTTTCGCAATTGCGCAGTAGTTGATCTTGCCGTTACGATCCATGTGGACTCAAGGGAGGGAGAATGTGATGTCCGCAAAGGTTGTTTTCGGGGTAGCGATTGTCGTGTCACTCATCGGGTTCGCGCCGAGCGTGGCAGCGGCAAGTGGTCCTTGTCAGCCAGGTGTATCGACAAACTGCACGTCGACACCGCCGCCGCCGCAGTGTCAGCCTGGAGTGTCGACGAGATGCCCGCGGTGACTGGTAGTGCGTCACGGTAGCGTCGACGGTCAATGACACTACGGGTGGGCTGGCTTAATCAGCCCACCCGTAGGTGCGTTCGACGGCCTTGTTCCACTCGGCGTAGAGGCGTTCGCGGTCGGTGTCGGACATGGTCGGCTGCCATACCTTGTCCTCGGACCAGTTGGCGCGGATGTCGTCGGTTCCGGACCAGTAACCGACGGCCAATCCGGCCGCGTAGGCGGCGCCGAGCGCGGTTGTCTCGGTGATCACCGGCCGCACCACCGGCACATCCAGGATGTCGGCCTGGAATTGCATGAGCAGTTCGTTGGCCACCATGCCGCCGTCGACCTTGAGAGTCGTCAGTTCGACGCCGAGATTCTCCGCCTCGGCGTCGGCGCGCATCGCGTCGATCACCTCGCGGGTCTGAAATGCGGTGGCCTCCAAGACCGCTCGGGCCAGATGCGCCTTCGTGACGAAACGGGTGAGTCCGCTGATCACGCCGCGCGCGTCCGGCCGCCACCGCGGTGCGAACAGACCCGAGAAGGCGGGCACGATGTAGGTGCCGCCGTTGTCGTCGACACTGCGGGCCAGCGGTTCGATCTCGGCCGCGGATTCGACGATGCCGAGGTTGTCGCGCAACCACTGCACCAAGGATCCGGTCACCGCGATCGAACCCTCCAGCGCGTACACCGCGGGCTGGTCGCCGAGCCGGTAGCAGACCGTGGTCAGCAGGCCGTGCTTGCTGAATACCGGAGTGGTACCGGTGTTGAGCAGCATGAAATTGCCGGTTCCGTAGGTGTTCTTGGCCTCGCCCGGCGACAGGCACGCCTGCCCGAAGGTCGCGGCCTGCTGATCGCCCAGGATGCCGGCCACCGGAACCCCGGCGAGCGGTCCGGCGGAGATCTCGGCATACACCTCCGAGGAGCTGTGGATCTGCGGCAGCATCGAGACGGGGATGCCGAACTCCGCGCAGATCTGCGAATCCCATTGCAACGTCTCAAGATTCATCAGCATCGTGCGGGAGGCGTTGGTGACGTCGGTGAGGTGACGGCCGGTCAGCTTCCACAGGATCCAGCTGTCCATGGTGCCGAAGCACAAATCCCCGGCCTCCGCGCGGGCGCGCACCCCCTCGACGTTGTCGAGGATCCACCGCAGCTTGGGGCCGGCGAAATACGTGCTCAGCGGCAGTCCGGTCCGGTCGGCGTAGCGCGCGGGACCGACGTCGCCGGCCAGCTCGTCGCACAGCGCCGCGGTGCGGGTGTCCTGCCAGACGATGGCGTTGGCCACCGGCTTCCCGGTGGCGCGCTCCCAGACCAGGGTGGTTTCGCGTTGGTTGGTGACGCCCACCGCGGCGATGTCCCCGGCGCCGATCCCGGCGTCCTCCAGGGCGGCGCCGATCACGAATTCGGTGTTGCGCCAGATGGTTTCGGCATCGTGCTCGACCCAGCCCGGCCGTGGGAACAACTGCTCGTGCTCACGCTGCCCGAGGCCGGCGATGCGGCCGGAGCGGTCGAACACGATGCACCGGCTCGAGGTTGTCCCCTGATCGATGGCGGCCACGAAGCGTCGCATCCGTGCAGGCTACTAAACCTCGCACGCGCCGCGCATCACATCGCCGCGGGCCCGGCGGTGGACTAGGGTAGTAGCGATTACCGACGGGTAACGCAGGACGATCCCACCGAACAGTGCGGAGGAAGTCGAGCGATGAACGAGAAATCACACGGTCAGCACACCGGCGAACTGGGGCCCGAGCAGCGGGAGGCCAGCTGGGAAAGCTTGGGCGCCAAGCATTTCGACGTCATCGTAGTCGGTGGCGGGGTCGTCGGCGCGGGCATCGCCCTCGATGCCGCCACGCGGGGCCTGGAAGTGGCCCTGGTGGAGGCGCGCGATCTGGCCTCGGGCACGTCGAGCCGTTCGTCGAAGATGTTCCACGGCGGCCTGCGCTACCTCGAGCAACTGGAATTCGGGCTGGTCCGGGAGGCGCTGCGGGAACGTGAGCTCAGCCTGAAGACACTGGCCCCGCATCTGGTGAAACCGCTGCGGTTCCTCTACCCGCTGACCAACCGCGGCTGGGAGCGGCCCTACGTCGCCTCGGGACTCGTGCTCTACGACACCATGGGTGGCGCGAAATCCGTTCCGGGACAACATCATGTGACCCGGTCCGGCGCGCTGCGGCTGGCGCCGGGGGTGCGCCGGGACGCGCTGATCGGCGGGGTCACCTACTACGACACCGTGGTCGACGACGCCCGCCACACCATGACGGTGGCCCGGACCGCCGCCCACTACGGCGCGGTGATCCGCACATCGACGCAGGTCGTGGACTTCCTGCGGGAGGCCGACCGGGTGGTCGGAGTGAAGGTGCGCGACAGCGAGGACGGGCGCACCACCGAGGTCCGCGGACATGTCGTGATCAACGCGACGGGCGTGTGGACCGACGAATTGCAGGCGCTGTCGCATGTACGCGGCCGATTCCATGTGCGCGCGTCCAAGGGCGTGCACATCGTGGTCCCGCGCGATCGGATCGCCAGCGACGCCGCGCTGATTCTGCGCACCAAGACCTCGGTGCTGTTCGTGATTCCGTGGGGCAGCAATCACTGGATCATCGGCACCACCGATACCGACTGGAATCTGGACCTGGCCCATCCGGCCGCCACCAAGGCCGATATCGACTATCTGCTCGAACGGATCAACGAGGTGCTCGTCACCCCGCTCACCCACGCCGATATCCAGGGTGTGTACGCGGGGCTGCGGCCGCTGCTGGCCGGGGAGAGCGACGAGACGTCCAAGCTGTCGCGCGAGCACGCGGTGGCGCAGATCGCGCCCGGTCTGGTCGCCATCGCGGGCGGCAAGTACACCACCTACCGGGTGATGGCCTACGACGCGGTGGATATCGCCGTTCACGACATTCCGCAGCGGGTGTCGTCCTCGATCACCGACAAGGTGCCGCTGCTCGGCGCCGACGGCTACTTCGCCCTGCTCAACCAGACGCCGCAGCTGGCGCAGACCTACGGTGTGCACCCCTACCGGATCGAACATCTGCTCAACCGCTACGGCGCCCTGATCACCGACGTACTCGATCTGGCCGAGGGCAAACCCGAACTGCTGCAGCCGATTACGGCCGCGCCCAGCTACCTGCGGGTGGAGGCGGTGTACGCGGCGGCCGCCGAGGGGGCGCTGCATCTGGACGACATCCTGGCCCGGCGCACCCGGATCTCCATCGAGTTCTCCCACCGCGGCACCGAATGCGCCGACGAGGTGGCGCGGCTGGTGGCGCCGGTGCTGGGCTGGGACGAGGAGCAGATCCGGCGCGAGGTCGGGACGTACAACGCCCGGGTCGACGCCGAGATCCGGTCGCAGACCCAGCCCGACGACGTCTCGGCCGACGCCCTGCGCGCCGCCGCACCGGAACCTCGTCCGGAGATTCTGGAACCGGTGCCGCTTCCGCAGGGATAGCGGTCAGGGCGCGGTCGACGTGGGCGCCGAGGTGTGACCGGAATGCACGGGGCCCGTACTCGGCGAGTGCTGCAGGGCATAGGTGAACAGCACGGTGGCCGCGATGGCGATGGCGGTGATCATCAGCTGGGTGACGAGCCGTGTGCTACGACGCATCGCGGTGCTCGCATATGCCATCTGCCCTGCTTCCCGACCGGTGACGATCTGTGTCGCCCTTATGTCGCGCTCACGCTCCGAAACGTTAGCGGCCGAAAGAAATATAGCTATCAATCGGCAAACATTGTGCTTCGTCCCGGTCAGCGGCGAGCCCGGCGTGCGGCCCTCGGTTCCGGCGTCTCGGGTGCGGGCTGACAGCGAGGGCAGAAGTAGATGCCGCGTTCGGTGGCGGTGGCGGAGGCGGCATCCGGTCCGAACATGCGGACGAGAATCATCGATCCGCAGCGCCGGCAGGGTTGGCGCTGCCGGCCGTAGACCACCGCGGGCCGGGGTGGATGGTGGGCCGCTCGCTCGAGGATGCGGTGCGCGGCGTCGACGAGTCCGGGGAGATCGGGTACGGCTGCGACCGGAGTGGCCGGGTGGATCCGCTCGGCGAAACAGATCTCACTGCGGAAGATGTTGCCGACTCCGGCCATGACGGTCTGGTCCAGCAGCGCGAGCCCGATCGGCCGCTCCGGGTCCGCGCGCAGCCGGCGGACCGCCTCGGCCGCATCCCAATTCGGGCCCAGGAGATCCGGGCCGAGATGATCGATGGCGGTGTGCTCGTCGGCGAGCGGGAGCACCTCGACCAGGCCGAGGGAGAAGCCGACGGCTTCGGTGTCGTCGGTGGCGAGAATCAGGCGCGCGGTGAATCCGGGTTTGGTCCACCGCTGGCCGGGGCGGTAGACCCGCCAGGTGCCCTCCATCTTGAGATGGGTGTGGATGCTGACCTTTTCGGTGCGCACGAACAGGTGTTTGCCGTAGCTGCCGACGCTGTCGACCCGGCTGCCGCGCAGATCGAGCGTGGCATAGCGCGGGACACGAAAGTCACTGCGAGTCAGCGTCTTTCCCGCCAGCGCGGTTCGCAGCCGGGCCGCCGCGAGGTAGACGGTATCTCCTTCCGGCATCGCCGTTCACCCCCTGTGTCGCCCGAGGATGCGCGCCGGTCTCATGCTGTGCTGCGGAGCCGGAAGCCCCGGGGAGTGGTGTGGAAGCCGGCGTCGGTGAGGAATGTGGCGAAGGTGTTGCCGTGCACCGATTCCCCGTCGACGCGTTCGACGACCAGTGAGTCGATCCGGCGGTCGTGGACCAGAGCCGCCAACGCGGCCGCGGCCTCGGTCCGGATCTCGGGGTCCTCGGTGAAGGTGAGCAGAGTCTTACCACCGCGTTCCAGGTACAGTGCCAGCTCGCCCGCGACCAGGACGACCAGGGCTCCCGCCTTACGGCCCGGACGGTGTCCGGCTCCCTCACCCGCGTTCTTCGGCCACGGCAGTGCGGCGCCGTACGGATTGGCCGGATCGCAGGCGGCGAGCGCGACCGTGCCGCCCCGGCCGATGTCGCCGCCCACCCGGTCGGAATCGTAGGAACGCAGCCGATCCACCACGTCGGTGGTGGAGAACTGCGCCCCGCCGAGAGTATCGACGAAATAACCGCGCCGGCAGCGCCCGCGATCCTCGAATTCGGTGAGCACCCGGTACATGAGCGCGAAGCCGCCCGGAATCTCCTCGTTCTGCACCGAACCCCGGGTCAGCACCCCGTAGCGTTCCAGCAGGAGATCGGCGGTGGCGTGGGCACGAATGGTGTTGTCCGGCAGGCGCTGTGGCAGCAGCGACCATCGACCGGCCACCGCGGGCGGGCCGGTTCGGGTCGGCATGGCCGGTCGCGGCAGGTACATGCGGCCGCGCGGGGTTCGTCGCGGGGTGCGGTGGGCGGTGGTGCTGCGGGTTGTGCCGGACAGTCGCGCCCGGACCGGGGCGAAGGTGTCGCCGGACAGATACCCCGCCCACACCAGCTCCCACAGTGCCGCCGCCACGGCCGCATCGTCGAGCACCCCGGTGGCGTCGGACAGTTGCCGGAAGAAGTAGGCGCCGCCCGCCACCGCGACGATCCGGTTGCCGCCGAACGCAGCCGGTTCGGTGGCGGCCGCGTCGTCGCCATCGCCATCGAGCGCGATCGCGTCGCCGGTCGCCACCGTCAGCTCCGCGCCCAACGCCGTCAGCAGGCGCACCTGGACATCGGTGAAGTCGATCTCCTGCGGCGGCGCCAGCGTGACCGGTGCCTGATCCGCCGGATGCAGGGCGATCCAGCCGTCCTTCGCGGTGATGGCGCCGTGGCCGGACCAGAGCACCTCACCGGAGGCGGTGAGTTCGTCGAGCATCGCCGGTGTGTAGTCACGGACCCGCGACGGCAGAATGAGCGACTCCCACGCCGAGGCCGGAATCGGCACGCCCGCAAGCTGTTCCACCACCGTCGCGACACCGTCCACGCCGCGCAGTGTCGAAGTGCCGATATGCTGCCACGCCGGCAGGAACCGGCCGAACGCGCCCGTGGATACCGGCTCGACCTCCTTGCGCGCCGCGGCCAGCGAACGGCGGCGCAGCCGGCGCAACACCTGCGCGTCACACCATTCCGCACCGGCCGAGCCCGGCGTGAATTCACCTTCCACCACCCGCTTCTCGGCCCCGAGGTGGTGCAGGGCGGTGGCGGCGACGGCCGGTCCGATTCCGAAGCGCCGGGCGACGGCGTCGAGGGTGAACGGGGCGTGGGTGCGGGCGTAGCGCCCGATCAGATCACCCAGGGGATCGGCGACCGGTTCGATGAAGGCCGCCGGGGTGCCGATCGGCAGGGGGACGCCCAGGGCATCGCGCAACCGGGCGGCGTCCTCGATCGCCGTCCACCACCGCGATCCCGCGAACGACACCTCGAGAACGCGCCGGGCCCGCAGCAATTCGGCGAACCACGGGTTCGGGTCGGCGGTGCAGCGCGCGGCCGCCTCGGCCGGGGTGAGCGGGCCGAGCAGTCGCAGCAGGTCGGCGAGCCCTTCCGCGTCGCGGGCGTGGCGCTCGGGGGTCAGCCGCTGCAGTTCGCGTTCGGTCAGTTCGAGGACCGCGGCGTCGAGGAGTTCGCGCAGTTCCACCCGCCCCAGCAGTTCGGCGAGCAGGCTCGAATCCAGCGACAGCGCGGCCGCGCGACGCTCGGCCAGCGGGCTGTCGCCCTCGTACATGAACTGGCCGATGTAGTCGAACAGCAACGCGTTGGCGAACGGTGACGGGGCGGCGGTCTCCACCTCGACCAGGCGCAGTTTGCGCCGCGCCACATTCGTCAGCAGATCTCGCAGGGCGGGCAGGTCGTAGACGTCGCGCAGGCATTCGCGCACCGTTTCCAGCAGGATCGGGAAGTCGGGGAATTTCCTTGCCACATCGAGCAATTGGGCGGCGCGCTGGCGCTGCTGCCACAGCGGCGCGCGGCGGCCGGGATCCCGGCGCGGCAACAGCAGCGCTCGCGCCGCGCATTCGCGGAAGCGGGAGGCGAACAGCGCCGATCCGCCCACCTGCTCGGTCACCACGTCGTCGATCTCGTCCGGTTCGAAGACGAACAGTTCCGCGCCCGGTGGATCGTCGGTGGTGTCGGGCAGCCGGACCACGATGCCGTCGTCGGAGGCGGTCGGTGCGGCATCGACCCCGAACCGCTCCCGCAACCGCGCGCCGACCGCGAGCGCCCACGGCGCGTGCACCGGTAGACCGTAGGGCGAGTGCAGGATCAGCCGCCAATCCCCGAGTTCGTCGCGAAACCGTTCGACCAGCAGCGTGCGATCGGTCGGCAGATGGCCGGTCGCCTGCCGCTGCTCGGCCAGCAGTGAGACCAGATTCGCCGTCGCGAAATCGTCAAGGCCGGCGGCGTGGACGAGTTGTTCGAGTTCGACCAGTTCGTCGCCCTTCGCGGCGGTCTTACCCGCCTTGGAGGCCGCGGCTCCCGCGCGGGAGGGCGTGCGTCGCGTGGCGCCGTTTCCGCTGGGGTCCGCGGACGATCGGCGTTGCCGCGCAGGACTTTCCGCACGCGCCGCCGGGGACTTCGGCTGCTCGTCGCCGAACGAATCGGCGCCGTTCCCCGCGGCCCGGCGCGCGGACTGCTGCCGTCCGCGGCCGCGCGTCGCCGGCCCGGAGTCGAGTGCTTCGCCGTCGAGCGCCGCATCGGACCCACCCGCGTCTCGCACGAGTTCCGCGATCCGCCCGGCCGGTGCGTGTTCGACCGCCTGACCGGCTGTGCGGATGAATTCGCCCAGGGCCGCGCCCAATTCGGCCGGACGCCCGAGGGAATCGCCGTGCCAGAAGGGGAGTCGGCCCGGCAGGCCGAACGCGGGGGAGACGAGGACCCGGTCGTGGGTGATGTCCTCGATGCGCCAGCTGGTCGCGCCGAGGGCGAACACATCGCCCACGCGCGATTCGTAGACCATCTCCTCGTCGAGTTCGCCTACCCGCGAAGCCTTTTCGCCGACCATGAACACCGGGAACAGGCCACGGTCGGGAATCGCGCCGCCGGAGGTGACCGCGAGGCGCTGAGCGCCGGGACGCCCGGTCAGAGTGCCCGCATCGCGATCCCACACCAGGCGCGGACGCAGCTCGGCGAATTCGTCGGAGGGATATCGACCCGACAGCAGGTCCAGCACCGATTCGTACGCCGAGCGCGGCAGCGCGGCGAAACTTCCTGTCCCCCTGACCGTTTCGAACCACTCGTCGACATCGATCGGTTCCAGTGCGCAGGCGGCCACGGTCTGCTGGGCGAGGATGTCGAGGGGATGGGCGGGGATCTTCAACTCCTCGATCTGTCCCGCCGTCATCCGCATCGACGCCACGGCGCAGTGGATCACATCGGTGCGGTGTTTGGGGAAGATCACCCCGCGCGAGATCTCACCCACCTGATGTCCGGCGCGTCCGACCCGCTGCAGCCCGCCCGCGACCGACGGCGGCGCCTCGACCTGCACCACCAGATCCACCGCACCCATATCGATACCGAGCTCGAGGCTGCTGGTCGCCACCACACACCGCAACCGGCCGCTCTTGAGATCGTCTTCGATGATGGCGCGCTGTTCCTTGCTCACCGAGCCGTGATGGGCCCGGGCCAGCAGCGGCGCCGCCCCGTGATTGACCTCGGTCGGCGACCCGAGCTGGGCGGGCGGCGCGTGCTCGCGGCGTCCCGCGACCTCCTCCGCCTCGTCGGGTTCGGCGATCCGCTCGGCGTATTCCTCGTTCAGCCGCGCCGTCAGGCGTTCGGCCAGCCGCCGCGAATTCGCGAACACGATCGACGAGCGGTGCGCCAGCACCAGATCCACGATCGCGGCATCCACATGCGGCCAGATCGAGCCCGGCTGATCGGATTCGTCCGGCTCGGTCATATCCGCCACCGGCACCCGCACCGACAGGTCGAACGTCTTCGGCGCCGGCGGCGACACGATCGTGATCGGCGCCGAGCCGACCAGAAAGCGCCCCACCTCCTCCGGCGGACGAACGGTCGCCGACAACCCGATGCGCTGGGCGGGCCGCTCGGTGAGCTGGTCGAGCCGGGCCAGCGACAGTGCCAGATGCGCCCCACGCTTGGAACCGGCGATCGCGTGGACCTCGTCCACGATCACGGTGCCGACCTGCGACAACGTCTCGCGGGCCGCCGAGGTGAGCATTAGGTACAGCGATTCCGGGGTGGTGATCAGGATGTCGGGCGGCTTGCGCTGCAGGGTCCGCCGATCGGCCGGGGTGGTATCGCCCGACCGCACGCCGACGCTGATCTCCGGGGCGGGCATACCGAGCCGCGCGGCCGTGCGGGTGATGCCCACCAGGGGTGCGCGCAGATTGCGCTCGACGTCGACCGCGAGGGCCTTGAGCGGGGAGATATAGAGCACGGCGGTGCGCTGCGGGCCGTCCGTGGGTTCGCGGGTGGCGAGCCGGTCGATCGCCCACAGGAAGGCCGACAGAGTCTTACCGGACCCGGTCGGCGCGATCACCAGAGTGTGTTCTCCCGCGGAGATCGCCTCCCAGGCTCCCAGCTGGGCGGTCGTGGGCGCGGGGAACGCACCGTCGAACCACTCCTGGGTCGGCCGGGAGAACTGCTGCATGGGTTCAGTGTGCACCCGGGCACCGACATCGAGACCCGGCGGCGAAGTCCCTCGGCGCATTTCCGGGCTCGAGCTCGGCGGACGGGGTCGCCGACGCGGACGGATCGGCGCCGGTCCACGGCTCGTCCCGATAGGCTGGCCGCGACCGCGGTGGCTACCGACGATGGGACCGACATGAGCGAGCGCCCCGACACTGTGACCCAGATTCCGGCCGACCCCGCACAGGTGACGAACGACCCCGCCGACCCGCCGGTCCCGCCCGGCACGATGCTGCTCGAATTGGTGCCGGTTCCGGTGCGCGATATCGACCGGGGAATCGAGTTCTATCGCGATCGGCTCGGCTTCCATCTCGATGTGGACGTGGCTCCGGCACCGGGCGTGCGGATCGCGCAGCTGACTCCACCCGGTTCCGCCTGTTCGATCCTGCTGTCCGAAGGCGTCCCCACCGCGGACGGCGCGGTCGGCTCCCTGCGCGGATTGCATCTTGTCGTGGCCGATATCGAGGCAGCGCGCGCGGAACTCGTCGCGCGGGGCGTCGCGGTGGGCGCGATCGCCGATGTCGGCGGTGGTGTGCTGTACGCCCATTTCGCCGACCCCGACGGCAATACCTGGAGTCTGCAGTACATGCCCTGGCGGTAGCCGGGGCCGTTCATTGCCGAACGGTTGCGATCGGCCGATCGGGCCGCGCATCGTGGCCCTCGCCCGCTAGTGTTTGAGACTATGCGTAACAGTAACGGGTTACAGCGGCGTGGCCTGGCGATCGGATGCGGCGGCACGGTCGGCGCGGCCTGGATCGTGGCGGCGCTCGCGGCGGTGCGAGATGTCCTGCAGTGGGATCCGCGCGAGGCCGATGCGCTGATCGGCACGTCCGCCGGCGCGGAAATGGTGACGATGCTGGCCTCGGGAGTCTCCGTCGACGATCTGGTGGCGATGCAGCGCGGCACCGTCGCCGATCCGATCCTGGCCCGGCATATGGCCGACGAACCGGGCCGCTTCCCGCCGCTGCCCCGTCCCCGCCTCGGCGCCCCGCGAATGGCCTTGCACGGCAATCGTTCCCGGCAAGCCCTGCTGACCGCGGGCAGCCGGCTGCTGCCGCTCGGCGGCGGCGATGCGAGCTGGCTGCAGCGCCTGGCCACCGATCTGAACCGTCACCGGGACTGGTTCGCCCATCCGGCCGCGTGGCTGGTCGCGATGGACTACGACTCCGGCGAGCGGGTCGCCTTCGGCGCACCGGAGGCGCCGGCCGCGACGATCGGCCAGGCGCTGCGGGCGTCGTGGGCGGTTCCGGGCTGGTTCCCGCCGGTGCCGATCGCCGGTCGGCGGTTCGTCGACGGCGGCGCCGCCTCCACCGCCTCGGTGGATCTGCTGCTGCCGCTGGGCCTGGACGAACTGGTGGTGCTGACACCGATGGCTTCGGCGCGGTCGGTGCCCGCCGGCGGACCGGGACACTGGCTGGAGCGTCAGCTCCGCGGGCCGATGAGCGCGCAACTGGAATCGGAGATCGCCGCCGTGCGCGCGGCCGGAACCCGTGTGTTGCGGCTGGCGGTGACCGCGGCCGACCTGGCGGTCATGGGCCCGAACTTCATGGACGGCCGCCGGCGCGGCGAGACCTTCGAGCACAGTCTGCGCAGCACCCGCAGCGCCATGGAACGGAGTGAATTCGCATGAACCTGTTCGGTACCGGCTATCCGCCGATCGACCTGGCCGCAGCCCGCGTTCTCGTCACCGGCGCCGGTCGCGGCATCGGCCGGGCCACGGCGGAGTTGTTCGCGCACAAGGGATCCGACGTGGTCCTCGCCGATGTGGACGCCGCGGCCGCGACCGCCGCGGCGGCCGACATCGGCGCCCGCGCGGTCGAACTCGACGTGCGCGACCGGGAGCAGTGGGACCGGGTCGTCGCCGACCTGGGCCGGATCGACGTCCTGGTGAACAACGCCGGAGTGATGCCCGCGGGCCCGTTCCTCGGCGAGCCGGATGCCGTGGGGCACACCACGATCGATGTGAACGTCTGGGGACTCATTTACGGTATGCGGGCCGTCGCGCCGGCGATGATCGACCGCGGCCGCGGTCATATCGTCAACGTCGCCTCGCTGGCCGGAAAAATCCCGCTGCCCGGGCTGGCGGTGTACAACGCGAGCAAGTTCGCCGCCGTCGGACTCTCGGCCGCGACCCGGCTGGAATTCGCCGAATCGGGGGTCAGCGTGAGTTGTGTGCTGCCCTCCGCGGTGCGCACCCGCCTGTCCTCGGGGCTGACCCTGGGCCGCGGGTTGCCCACGGTCGACCCGATCGACGTCGCCGCCGCGATCGTCAAGACCTGCCGGACCCGGCGGGCCGAGGTGGCGGTGCCGCAGTATCTCGATCCCGTCGACATCGCGCTGGCGGCCGCCCCCGAATCGGTCGTGCGCATGGTGCGCGGCCTCTTCGACGGCGACCGGGCGCTGCATCCGGGCGATGCGGCGGTACGGGCCGCCTACGAGGACCAGGTCCGCGCCATCGCGCGCGAACCGGAGCGCTGAACGCTCAGCCGAACCGAATGCCTTGTGCCAGCGGCAGTTCGGTGGAGTAGTTGACCGTATTGGTGGCGCGGCGCATATACGCCTTCCAGGAGTCGGAGCCCGATTCGCGTCCGCCGCCGGTCTGCTTCTCACCGCCGAACGCACCGCCGATCTCCGCACCCGAGGTGCCGATGTTCACATTGGCGATGCCGCAGTCGGAGCCGTCGGCGGCCAGGAATCGTTCCGCCTCGCGCTGGTCGCCGGTGAAGATGGCCGACGAAAGCCCCTGTGGCACAGCGTTGTGCAGGGCGATCGCGGAATCCAGATCGTGATAGGTGAGCACGTAGAGAATCGGCGCGAACGTCTCCTCGCGCACGATCGCGGTCTGAGCGGGCATCCGGATGATCGCGGGACGTACATAGTAGGAATCGTCGCCGCCGACCTCGACGCGCTCACCGCCGCAGATCAATTCGCCCCCGTCGGCGAGCGCACGGTCGATCGCCGCCCGCATCGCGGTGTGGGCGCGGCCGTCGATCAGCGGCCCGACCAAGACCGAGTCGTCGAGCGGATTGCCCACGGGCAGTTGGCGATACGCCGCGCTCATCCGATCCAGCAGCGACCCGGCGATATCCACGTGCGCGATGACCCGCCGCAGTGTCGTGCACCGCTGTCCGGCCGTTCCCGCCGCGGCGAAAACCACGGCCCGCGTGGTGAGGTCGAGGTCTGCGGACGGGGTGACGATCGCGGCGTTGTTACCGCCGAGCTCGAGCAGGCACCGGCCGAAACGCGCCGCCACCCGCGGTGCCACCGCCTGCCCCATCCGCACCGATCCGGTGGCGCTGACCAGAGCCACCCGTTCGTCGTCGACGAGCTGGGTGCCGACGTCGGCGCCACCCTGGATCAGCTGGTGGATCCGCGGGTCGGCGCCGACGTCGAGGGCCGCGCGCCGCAGCAGCGCATCGCAGGCCAGCGCGGTCAGCGGCGTCGTCTGCGAGGGTTTCCACACCACGGTGTCGCCACAGACCAGGGCGATCGCGGTATTCCACGACCAGACCGCGACCGGGAAGTTGAACGCCGAGATCACCCCGACCACCCCGAGGGGATGCCACGTCTCCATGAGCCGATGCCCGGGTCGTTCGGAAGCCATGGTGCGGCCGTACAGCTGGCGGGACAGGCCGACGGCGAATTCGCAGACGTCGATCATCTCCTGCACCTCGCCGCGCGCCTCGGCGCCGATCTTGCCCGCCTCCAGGGTGACGAGTTCGGCCAGCGCGTCGAGATTGTCGGCCAGTAGTCGTCCCAGCCGCCGCACCACCGCGGCACGTTGCGGTGCGGGCACGGATCGCCACGCCTGAAAAGCGCTGTGCGCCTTGTCGATCGCACAGGACACGTCGAATGCGGAGGTGGCCGGGACGCGCATCAGCTCACCGCCGGTGATCGGTGTGCGGGCCGGCAGGTCGCCCGAATCGACGGGGTCGGCGCCGAGTTCGACCAGCAGGCGCGCGGCCCGATCGCGCAGTTCGCCGGTGGTGGGCAGAACGGGTGCGGATGTCATCTACGGCTCCGTTTCCGAAATCGGTTGATGGGGGGCTTCGCACCGGTGGGAGATCGTTTCCGGCCCCGGCCACCGCCCGCTGGGTTAGCCTTCGCTGATGGCGGATGCACCTGCGAAACCTGTTCTCGACGACATCGATCGGCTCCTGATCCGCGAATTGATGGCCGACGGCCGGGCCACGCTGTCCAATCTCGCCGAGAAGGCCAGTCTGTCGGTATCCGCGGTGCAGTCGCGAGTGCGCCGGCTCGAGGCGCGCGGCGTGATCCGCGGATATTCCGCGAAGGTCGACCCGGAGGCGCTGGGACAACTGCTCTCGGCATTCGTCGCGATCACTCCTCTCGATCCCTCGCAGCCCGACGATGCTCCGGCCCTGCTCCAGCACATCCCCGGCATCGAGGAATGCCATTCGGTGGCGGGGGAGGAGAGCTACATGCTGCTCGTCCGGGTGGCCTCGCCCCGGCATCTCGAACAGTTGCTGCAGGAGATCCGCGCCACCGCCAATGTCCGCACCCGAAGCACCATCATTCTGCAGACATTCTATGACAGGTGAGACCTGATCGTAATTTATACGTTTGCTCGTAGTGAAACCGTAAATATTTTCGTATCCTGGGGGTGTGACCCTCGAACTGGAGCGCCCCGGAACGGCCGACGCGGAGGTCACGAACCCGGCGTCGGTCACCGCCTCGCGCGTACACGACATCCTGTCCGCCCATATGCTCGCCGACGGTTTCGATCTGGTGCTGGACCTGCGCAGATCGCGGGGACTCGACCTGGTCGACGCCCGGGACGGCACCGTCTATCTGGATATGTTCGGCTTCTTCGCCTCCTCCGCGCTGGGGATGAACCATCCGGCGCTGGCGGCGAATGCCCGATTTCGCGCCGAACTCACCAGGGCGGCGCTGAACAAGCCCAGTAATTCCGATGTCTATACGGTCGCGATGGCGCGCTTCGTCGACACCTTCGCGCGGGTCCTCGGCGATCCGGCACTGCCGCATCTGTTCTTCATCGACGGCGGTGCGCCGGCGGTCGAGAACGCGCTGAAGGTCGCCTTCGACTGGAAGAGCCGCCACAACGCGATGCACGGCCGCCCGGCCGAACTGGGCACGAAGGTGCTGCATCTGACCGGCGCCTTCCACGGCCGCTCCGGCTACACGCTGTCGCTGACCAACACCGACCCGATCAAGACCGAACGATTCCCGGCCTTCGACTGGCCGCGCATCGAGACCCCCTATCTGCGCCCCGGCATCGACATCGAGGTCGCCGAGCAGCGCGCGCTGGCGCAGGCCTGGGCCGCATTCGCCGAAAATCCGCACGACATCGCGTGTTTCATCGCCGAGCCGATTCAGGGCGAGGGCGGCGATCGGCACATGCGACCGGAATTTCTCCGGCGCATGCAGCAGCTGTGCCACGAGCAGGACGCGCTGTTCATCGTCGACGAGGTGCAGACCGGCGTGGCGATGACCGGGTCGACCTGGGCCTACCAGCAGTTGGGCCTGCGACCGGATGTGGTCGCCTTCGGAAAGAAGACGCAGGTCTGCGGAATCATGGCCGGCGGGCGCGTCGACGAGGTGCCCGACAACGTGTTCGCGGTGAGCTCGCGGCTCAATTCCACCTGGGGCGGCAACCTCGCCGATATGGTGCGGGCCCGCCGCATTCTCGAGGTGATCGAATCCGAGGACCTGGCCGCCCGCGCGAAGGAGCTGGGCGCGCTGCTGCTCGACCGGCTGCGCGCGCTCGCCGACCGGCACGAGCTGCTCACCGATCCGCGCGGTCGCGGGCTGATGTGCGCGGTGACACTGGATTCCGCCGAACTGCGCGATGCCGTCCTCGCGGAACTGCGCGAGCGCGAACGGGTACTGTTCCTCGGAACCGGCGAGCGCGGTATCCGGTTCCGGCCGCCGCTGACGGTCACCGCCGACGAACTCGAGCGGGCGGTGGATGCCCTGGATCGCGTCCTCGCGGGCATGGCCGATCGCTGACGATTCCCAGGCTCGCGCGAGCGTGTCCGGACCGTCGTTGTGGCACTTCACCAGCGCTTTTCTGCTGGCGGGTAGCCAATAAGGGTACTGGTCGGTAGCCCCCACTGGAATTCCGCCGGGCTGCGCCACTGGTTACACTCCGGGGCATGACGAGTGTCCAGAGTCAGCCTTCGCCGGGTTCGGCGGGCGCCCCCGATATCCACACCACCGCAGGGAAGCTGGCTGATCTGCGCAATCGGCTGGAAGAGGCCAAGCACCCGATGGGTGAGGGCGCGGTCGAAAAGGTCCACGCCAAGGGCAAGCTGACCGCGCGCGAGCGCATCCTGGCCCTGCTGGACGAGGGTTCGTTCGTGGAGATGGACGCGCTCGCCCGGCACCGCAGCGTCAACTTCGGCCTGGAGAACAACCGTCCGCTCGGCGACGGCGTGGTCACCGGCTACGGCACCATCGACGGCCGCGACGTCTGCATCTTCAGCCAGGACTCGACGGTGTTCGGCGGCAGCCTCGGTGAGGTCTACGGCGAGAAGATCGTCAAGGTCATGGACCTCGCGATCAAGACCGGCCGCCCGTTGATCGGCATCAACGACGGCGCCGGCGCTCGCATCCAGGAGGGCGTGGTCTCGCTCGGCCTCTACGGCGAGATCTTCCACCGCAACATCCAGGCCTCCGGCGTGATCCCGCAGATCTCGCTGATCATGGGCGCCGCGGCGGGTGGGCACGTGTACTCCCCGGCGCTGACCGACTTCGTCGTGATGGTCGACCAGTCCAGCCAGATGTTCATCACCGGCCCGGACGTCATCAAGACCGTCACCGGTGAAGAGGTCACCATGGAGGAGCTGGGCGGCGCCCACACCCATATGGTGAAGTCCGGTACCGCGCACTACGTCGCCTCCGGCGAGCAGGACGCGCTGGACTGGGTGAAGGACCTGCTGAGCTACCTGCCCAGCAACAACCGCGCCGAGGCGCCGCGCTTCCCGGCCAGCGACCCGATCGCCGGCGCGATCGAGGATTCGCTGACCGAGGAGGATCTCGAGCTCGACACCCTGATCCCGGATTCGCCGAACCAGCCCTACGACATGCACGAGGTCATCCGGCGACTGGTCGACGACGACGAGTTCTTCGAGGTGCAGGCCGAACGCGCGATGAACGTCATCGTCGGCTTCGCCCGCATCGACGGGCGCAGCGTGGGTTTCGTGGCCAACCAGCCCACTCAGTTCGCCGGCTGCCTCGACATCGACGCCTCGGAGAAGGCCGCCCGGTTCGTGCGCACCTGCGACGCGTTCAACATTCCGATCATCACGCTGGTCGACGTTCCGGGCTTCCTGCCGGGTACGGGCCAGGAGTACAACGGCATCATCCGCCGCGGTGCGAAGCTGCTCTACGCCTACGGTGAGGCCACTGTGGGCAAAATCACGGTCATCACTCGCAAGGCCTACGGCGGCGCGTACGACGTGATGGGCTCCAAGCACATGGGCGCCGATGTGAACCTGGCGTGGCCCACCGCCCAGATCGCCGTCATGGGCGCTTCGGGCGCGGTCGGCTTCGTCTACCGCAAGAAGCTGCAGCAAGCGGCCGCGGAGGGCGCCGATGTCGACGCCCTGCGCCTCGAGCTGCAGAACGAGTACGAGGACACGTTGGTCAACCCGTACGTGGCGGCCGAGCGCGGTTACGTCGACGCGGTGATTCCGCCCTCGCACACCCGCGGCCAGATCGTCGCGGCGCTCCGCTTGCTCGAGCGAAAGATGGTTACTCTTCCGCCGAAGAAGCACGGCAACATTCCGCTCTGATCCGACGATATGTGCGGTAGCGGAGGCACACTTTCCGGGAGAGTGGCGAGTTCGTACCGCGCACGATTGCCGCATCCGGGTGAAGATGGTAGGAAAAGGCCCTCATTCGATGAGGGCCGCACGAATACCGTTCGCGGCGTGGGTTCGTCCCGCGCCGTGAACGCCGGGCCCTCTCGGTCCGGCACAGAACAGGAGGAGTTGGCGCTGTGACGGCTGTGGCTGACGAAGAGATATTGCGCGCTGCCGAATTGGATTTGGCGGTCGACGAATTCGGTGACGGCGACACCAGGCTCGCATCCGACACCGCTGTCGTCGAGGCCGAGGTCGGCCACGGGCCGGTCATCCGCGTTCTGAAGGGTTCGCCCACCGACGAGGAACTCGCCGCTCTGGTCACCGTGTTCGCCGCCGCGGGCGCGAACGCCGACGCGGCGCCGCAGGATCAGGGCCCGGTGGACAACTGGGGCCGGCCCACCATGATGCACCGCGGTACCTCGCCGTTCTCTCCCTACGCCTTCCCCTATCTGTCGCACATCCGCGGCTGACGTGACGGGATTCGTTCTCGGCTCCGCCTCGCCGGCGCGACTGCAGGTGTTGCGTTCGGCCGGGCTGGATCCCGTGGTCCGAATATCCGAGGTCGACGAGGACGCGGTCGCCGCGGCGCTCCCGCCGGACACACCACCCGCGGGCGTGGTGACCGCTCTCGCCCGAGCCAAGGCCCACACCGTCGCCGCCGCGTTGATCGCCGACGCCGCCGCGTCCGTGGAGGGCCCGGCCGCCCCGGATTCCTATGGCCTAGTGGCCGCGCGGGCCCCGCGCTTGGTCGACGACTGCGTGGTCGTCGGCTGTGACTCGATGCTGCTGGTCGGCGGCGTGCTGCAGGGCAAGCCCCATACCCCGGACGTCGCCCGCGCCCGCTGGGCCGAGATGGCCGGGCGCAGTGCCGATCTGCTCACCGGCCACTGTGTGCTGCGCGTGCGCGACGGCGCGATCGTCGCCGACGCCCAGGACTGCAGCACCACCACCGTGCATTTCGCCGATCCCGGGCCGGCCGAGCTGGATGCCTATATCGCCACCGGCGAGCCGCTGCGGGTGGCCGGTGCGTTCACCCTCGACGGAATGGGCGGCTGGTTCGTCGACCGCATCGACGGTGACCCGTCCAGTGTCATCGGAATCGGCCTACCGCTGCTGCGTCGCCTCCTGGGCGACGTGGGCGTCGGAATTGCGCAACTGTGGTTCCGTGCGCAGCTGCGGGCCGACGCGATTGGCTGACGGCGTCGGTAGTCGCGGTCCGGTCCCGGCCTGATCGGGGATGTGGGCGGGATCCGGGAGCGTGCTCGCCAGTGCCTCCAGATGGATCACGCACAGTTCCGGGCCCACGAACGGGTGCAGCCGGACGTTGACCGCATCGCGTCCGCCGTTGCGGTCCAAGACTTCGCGCATCAGGCCCTGATGCACACCGCAGACCACCTCGGAGTGGGTGCGCGCCAATTCGCGCAGCGGGCAGGCGGTCAGGCGGATGTTGAGCTGGTCGCCGGTTTCGGAGGCGGGATCGCGCTCCGGGGCGAAACCCAATTCGGAGCTCACCGTGACCGCGACATCGCGCGCGTCGTCGAGCGAGGCGATGGGCTGTTCGAGCTGTTCGACCTTGGCGCCCCACGCGCGACCCGCCGTCACGGCCAATTCGGAACGCCGGCGGGGATCACTGCCGAGCTGATCGGCCAGCACCTGCGCGAGATCTTGATAACCGACCGATCGCTGCACCGCCGTGTATCCGATGCGCGGGCGGCCGCGGCCGCGGGGCGGCTGCTGGAATTGGCGGACCAGCGATTCCCGGGTGAGAACATCCAGATGAAAGCGGACGGTGGTGACGTGCTGTCCGGTGATGCGCGCCAGTTCCTGGGCATCGAGAGGCTCGCTGGCGCTGCGTAGGATCGCAAGCAGGCGCCGTCGTGGCCAAGAATCGGACATAGCTCACCCCTCCTCCCATGTGACTTTATCGGACGAAGCTGCGACTTAATCGCGCTTCATCCGATTCGTGATGTGAAACCGACGGCGCACATTGTTCGCACCTACGATCGGTACTGCCCAGCCGCCCATCGTCTACCACGCGTGAAGGATCTTCCACCGTGCCCGTCGCTCCGGACTCTCATCCATCCTTCGGCTCTCATGCATATCCACAACGATTGGTAACCACTGAGTGGCTGTCGGCAAACATCGGTACGCCGGGCCTCGCGATCGTCGAGTCCAACGAGGACATCCTGCTCTATGACATCGGCCATGTGCCAGGGGCGGTCAAGATCGATTGGCGCGCCGAGCTTACCGATCCGCTCACCCGCGACGTGATCGACGGCGCCCGTTTCGCCGCACTCATGCGTGCCAAGGGCATCGCTCGCGAGGACACGGTCGTTGTCTACGGCGACAAGGCCAACGGCACCGCCGCCGCCACCGCGTGGGTCTTCGGCCTGTTCGGGCATCCGGATGTGCGGCTGCTCGACGGCGGCCGGGACGCGTGGATCTCCGAGGCTCGCGACACCACCTTCGAGGTGCCCGACGTCGGGCTGGGGGAGTATCCGGTCGTCGAGCGCGACGATCGCAGCGCCCGGGCCTTCCTCGAGGATGTGCGCGCCTGCCTGAACGACGGCGGAACGGGCGCCGGACTGGTCGACGTGCGCGCGGTGGGGGAGTACACGGGCGACGACGACCGCATCCGGGACCGCCCGGAGGAACAGTCACTGCGCGCCGGGCACATTCCGACCGCGATCAACATCCCGTGGACCACGGCGGTGGGCGGCGACGGCCGATTCCGCAGCCGGTCGGAGCTCGAGGAGATCTACGCGCCGCTGCTCGGCGCCGAGGACACCATCGTCTACTGCCGCATCGGCGAACATTCGGCACACACCTGGTTCGTGCTGACTTCGCTGCTGGGCGTGGCGAATGTGCGTAACTACGACGGCTCCTGGACCGAGTGGAGCAACGCTGTGCGCACGCCGATCGTCAAGGGAAGTGAACCGGGTTCGGCTCCGGCCGCCGTGTCGGCGGCGGCACAGTCGGTCTAGGGTGTTGTTCACGTCACGGGGGTCCGGGCTACTGTTCGGTAGCCCTATCCCTGTTCGGAGTCTGTTGGCACACTGCCTACACTCACCCGAGACGTAAGTTGTCCAAAGCACAGGAGGCTCAGTGCCCAGCCATGCCAGCGCGCAGATCACGAAAGTCCTGATCGCCAATCGGGGCGAGATCGCGGTGCGTGTGATCCGGGCCGCCAAGGATGCCGGTATCGCCAGTGTCGCCGTGTACGCGGAACCGGACGCGGACGCGCCATTCGTCAAATTGGCCGATGAGGCATTCGCGCTCGGGGGGCAGACCTCGGCCGAGTCGTACCTGGTCTTCGACAAGATTCTCGACGCGGCGCGCAAGTCCGGCGCCGACGCGATCCACCCCGGTTACGGCTTCCTGTCCGAGAACGCGGATTTCGCCCAGGCCGTCCTGGACGCCGGGCTGATCTGGATCGGCCCCTCGCCGCAGTCGATTCGCGATCTGGGTGACAAGGTCACCGCTCGCCACATCGCCGAGCGCGCGCAGGCTCCGATGGCCGCGGGCACCAAGGATCCGGTGAAGGACGCGAACGAGGTCGTCGAGTTCGCCGAGCAGTACGGCGTCCCGGTGGCCATCAAGGCCGCCTTCGGTGGTGGTGGCCGCGGCATGAAGGTCGCCCACACCATCGAGGAGATTCCCGAGCTGTTCGACTCCGCCACCCGCGAGGCGACCGCCGCCTTCGGCCGTGGCGAGTGCTTCGTCGAGCAGTACCTGGACAAGGCCCGCCACGTCGAGGCCCAGGTGCTGGCCGACAAGCACGGCAACGTCATCGTCGCCGGCACTCGCGACTGCTCGCTGCAGCGCCGGTTCCAGAAGCTGGTCGAGGAGGCGCCCGCGCCGTTCCTGTCCGACGAGGTCCGCGCCAAGATCCACGAGTCCGCCAAGCGGATCTGCAAGGAGGCCGGCTACTACGGCGCCGGCACCGTGGAGTACCTGGTGCAGGGCGAGACCGTGTCGTTCCTCGAGGTCAACACCCGCCTGCAGGTCGAGCACCCCGTCACCGAGGAGACCTCGGGTCTGGACCTGGTGCGCTGGCAGTTCCGCATCGCCAACGGCGAGGAGCTGACCATCACCGAGGACCCGACTCCGCGCGGCCACTCGATCGAATTCCGCATCAACGGTGAGGACGCCGGCCGCGGATTCCTGCCCGCACCGGGCCCGGTCACCGTCTACAAGGAGCCGTCCGGCCCCGGCGTGCGCGTCGATTCCGGCGTGGTCGCGGGCAGCGTGATCGGCGGACAGTTCGACTCGATGCTGGCCAAGCTGATCGTCACCGGCGAGAACCGCACCCAGGCGCTGGAGCGGGCCGCGCGTGCGCTGGCCGAATACGAGATCGAGGGCCTGGCGACGGTGCTGCCCTTCGACCGCCACATCGTGACCAACCCGGCGTTCGTCGGTGACGGCACCAAGTTCGACGTCTACACCAAGTGGATCGAGAACGAGTGGGAAAACACCATCGAGCCCTACACCGGTGGCCGGCCCATCGAGGACGAGGACGAGGGTGCGCGCCAGACGGTGGTCGTCGAGGTCGGCGGCCGTCGCCTCGAGGTGTCGCTGCCGGGCCAGTTCAGCGTGGGCGCGGGCGCGGCCGGCGCCGCGGGCAACGGGGCGGGCGTGATCCGCAAGAAGCCCAAGCCGCGCAAGCGTGGCGGCGCGGGCGCCTCGGCCGCCTCCGGTGACGCCGTCACCGCGCCGATGCAGGGCACCGTGGTCAAGGTGGCCGTCGAAGAGGGCCAGTCGGTCGAGGCCGGCGACCTGATCGCGGTGCTCGAGGCCATGAAGATGGAGAACCCGGTCAACGCGCACAAGTCCGGTGTGGTCACCGGTCTGGCCGTCGAGGCCGGCGCCGCCATCACCCAGGGCACCGTGCTCGCCGAAATCAAGTAGGCAGCAAGCGATTTCGTGAATAACCCCGCTCCACGACGGAGCGGGGTTCTTCACGTTCTGGGCAGAGAACCGACGGCAACCCGCACGAGACCTAACCGGCGTGCGGAGAGTGTTGTTTGCCGGGCTCTGTCGGTTTGTCGTGCTTGTTCTCGGAATAGCTTGTGGCATGCGGGATTTGGAAGGGCGGCGGCAGCACGCCGGTGGGGAAGGGCAGCAGCCGCGGTGGGATGACCGCGGTCGTGTATCCCGGTTCCGGGGTCGTCGGGGCCGCGGTGGTCGGTGCGGGGGTGGTGACCTCGGGAGGGGTGGTCGACTGCTGGTCGGAGGGAGTGCGGGAGCCGCTGCTCAGCAGGGCCGTGCACCCGGCGACGACCGCGAGGGCGACGATGGCTGCGCCGATCAGCGCGGCGGCGACGGTGAGGGCCGAGCGGCGTGGCGGTGCGGGTGAAACCTGCTGTGCCGCTGAGGACAAGGGATGCGGCCGGCTGGATGGTCCGAGGGCTGCGGGCGGTGCGAGGGCATCGGCCGGTGTGCCCGGGCCCGGCAGGAAGCGAGTCGGGCGTGCCGCACCGCGCGGCCGCCCGGCCGCGGCACCCGCGAATCCGGGCACGGGGGCCGGTCCGGAGTCGAATCGTCTGGTCGTCGCGGGTTGCGCGGCCGCCAGGGGCGAAGGACCGAGTTGTCCGCGTGCCGCTGGTGCGGGCCCGGGCTGCCCGCTCGCCTCCGGTGTCGCGACTGGATGCGGCGTCTGCGACTGCTCGGATTGCAGGACCGGCGGTGGGTGGTCGACGGTGGTCGTTCCCGCCGCGGCCCGGGCCGCCGCCGCCAGCTCGCCCGCGGTGCGGTAGCGGTCGTCCGGCCGCTTCGCCATCCCGCGGGCGACGACGGCGTCGAGCGCGACGGGGACGTGAGCGGCGACCGCGGAGGGGCGCGGCGGAGGCTCGTGCAAATGGGCGTGCAACTGCCGGACCGCGTCGGTATCACCGAACGGCCTTTGCGCGGTGAGGCATTCGTACAGCACGCAGGCCAGTGAGTACACGTCCGAGCGGGAGTCGCCGTGCCCGGTGAACCGTTCCGGCGCCATATAGGCGAGCGTGCCGACCGTGAAACCCGTTGCGGTGATGGTGGTTTGCCCCGCCGCGCGAGCGATCCCGAAGTCGATGAGATACGCGAACCCGCCGGGATGCACGATGATGTTGGCGGGCTTCACGTCCCGGTGCACCAGCCCGGCCGCGTGGGCGGCGTCGAGTGCCTCGGCGATCTGCGAGATCAGATCGATCGACTCCGGCACCGCCATCGCACTCGACCGCACCAGCCGCGCCAGATCCACACCCGGGATGTAGGCCATATCCAGGTACAGCCGCCCGGCGTATTCGCCGAATCGATGGATCGGTGCGATATGCGGATTGTCCAGATGCGCTCCGATCCGGGCCTCGCGCTCGAACCGCCGCCGGTAATCCGCGTCCTCGGCCGCGCTCCCGGACAAGATCTTCAGCGCGACGGTCCGCGCATCCGCCGGGTCGTACGCCAGCCACACCTCCCCGGCCGAACCCCGGCCGAGCAGTCGATCGAGGCGGTACCGCCCGAACTCCCGCGCCGTCATCGCATCCGCCCGAGGTGCCTACCGGGCCGGATGAAGGGGCCGGGGGTACGGCGGCTCGCCGGTATCGTCCGCGCCCCGAGCCTCGCGTCGCTGGTCTGCGGCCGCGTCTCGGTACTCGGCTGTGGTGCTGGACCGGTCGTCGCGGCGACGAGCGGGGCGGCAGCGGTGCCGATGCCGCGCTGGCGGAACATGAGACCGACGATAGTGCGGATGTGCGGCCGGCGGTACCGCGGGTGGAATGCCGCGACGACGGGCCCGCTCACCGGCGCCCCGCGCGGTAATCTCGTGCCATGGCTGATTCTCCCGACGTCCGCATCGGTACCGCGGAGCGCGAGCAGGCGATGCAACGCCTGTCGGAGCACTTCGCCGCCGGGCGGTTGTCGGTCGCCGAGTTCGACGAGCGCAGCGGCCTCATCGCCGCGGCGGTGACGCGAGGTGATCTGGCGCCGGTGTTCAGCGACCTCCCGGCCGTCGTGCCGGAGCCGCCGGAATCGCCGGAACCGGCCGCCGCGCAGCCGGGTGGGCGGCGGGAGTTCGCCGGTTCGATGATGGGCCTGGTGGTGATCATCGCGCTGGTGCTGTTCTTCACCACCCATACCTGGCTCTGGTTCCTGCTGATCCCCGCGGCCGGCATCATCACCGGCGGCCTCCAGCAGCGCGGCCACGATCGCCGGTTGCTCGACGGCGACGACCACCGCCTGCTCGACCGCCGCCGCCGTCGCCGCGACCGTCGCTGGAGGTTCTGATGGAACCGATCGAAATCAACGCCGGCAGTTGGTATCTGCGTGCGCTGCGTGCCGACGACCGCATCGACGACCGCCCGGCTCTGGCCGACGGCGGCATCACCGATCCCGGCTATGTCGAACGCCGTGCCCGCGAATGGGCGGAACAGACCGGATATTCGTGGGCGGTGTGCGAGCCGACCACCGCGGAACTGGTCGCCGAGATCGTGGTGACGCCGCAACCCGATGGCACCGCGGAGATTTCGGGCTGGGCGCGCGAGGGCTACGATTCCGCGCTGCAGTCCGGCCTGACCGCGGTGAGCCGATTCGTCGCCGGGGCCCTGGGCCTGCAACCTCTGTAAGGCGCGCCGAACGCTCTGTGCCGCAGCCCTTTTCGCGTCGAGCGGCCGGGGTCGCCGATTAAATCGGTGGATTGCCGGGGTTCCGTACCCGTACCGTGAAGACTCCGAAATCAAGCACTGGGGAGGTGCGCGATGTGGGAGTGGAGTAAATCGGTCGCGGAACGGGCCACCGCGACAGCGTGGACCCGGTCGGCCGGGGAGCCGGAGCCGACCGTCGTGGATCCGGAGGTCCGGGCCGAGCGGCCGGACGAGCAGGCGCCGGAAGAGCTCGGCGAATGGGCCTCCGACGCCGTCATGGCATATGGCGGAGCAGGCGCCGGCGGACCGGTGCGCTCGATCCATCTGCCGGAGTACGACCTGGCCCGCTGAGAGGAACCGGGATGCGGGTGCCGCTCACATGGCGGTGCCCGCATCTTGGTCCCGCCCCCGGGCGAACCGTCCGATTGGAGCGGCACAACGACCGTCCGAGCAGGCAGGAGTAGCCTGCGAGGCGTGCAGAGGCCACCGTTGGACGCCGATATCCTGCGACATGCCGTCGCCGAACAGCCCGACCTGTCGTTCTTCTCCCACATCGATGTGGTGGAGTCGACCGGTTCGACCAATGCGGATCTGATCGGGGTGGCGGGCGATCCCTCCTCCGATCGGCGGGTGCTGGTCGCCGAATATCAGGACCGCGGTCGCGGCCGCCACGAACGGTCGTGGGTGAGTCCGCCGCGCGCGCAGATCGCGATGTCGATTCTGGTGCGGCTCGGCGGTATCGAGCCGGCCGTCCTCGGCTGGTTGCCGCTGCTGACCGGTGTCGCCGTCGTCGACGCGGTCCGCGAAACCACCGGACTGGACGCAAATCTCAAGTGGCCCAACGACGTTCTGATCGGCGGCCGCAAGGTGGCCGGCATCCTGGCCGAGGTCGCCTCCGGGGCGGGCGCGCCGGCGGTCGTGGTCGGCGTCGGGCTCAATGTGAGCCTCACCGAGGACGAACTGCCTGTGCCGCACGCCGTTTCGCTCACCCTGGCCGGTGCGGAGAACGCCGATCGCAACGAGTTGGTCCTCGCCCTGCTGCGCGCCTTCGCCCGCCACTTCACCGAATGGCGGACCGAGAACTGGAATGTCACGGCGCTGGCCGACGCCTACCGTGCCCGGTGCGCCACCCTCGGCGCCGACGTGCGGGCGGAACTGCCCGGCGGCGAGGTCATCACCGGCGTGGCCACCGATATCGACGCCTACGGCCGCCTGATCATCGGCGATCGTTCGGTATCGGCGGGCGACGTCACTCATCTTCGCCCGGCATAGCGGGCCGAATCAGGGGGTAGGGTTCGCATATGAGTTATCCGGAGGAGCTGCTCGCGCCGGACGAGCAGCTGCTACTGCACCGTCATCCGCATTGGAAGATGTTGTTCTTGCCGGCGCTCACCTTCATCCTCGCCACGGCGCTGGCCGGATTCCTGAGCGGGCTGGCCTGGCGCAACACCGAGGGCACCACGCGCAACGCCGTTCTCATCGCGATCGTCGTGGTGTGGGCGCTGCTGGTCGTGTGGCGTTGCCTGTCGCAGGTGATCCGTTGGAAGTCAACGCATTTCATCATCACCGACCGGCGGGTGCTGGTGCGCGAGGGCGTGCTCACCCACACCGGCATCGACATTCCGATGAACCGCATCTCCAGTGTGCAGTTCCGCCACGGGTTGTCGGACCGGTTGCTCGGCACGGGCACCCTGATCATCGACGCCGCCTCGGGTGATCCGTTGGAGTACGACGACATTCCGAACGTGCAGAAGGTGCATTCGTTGCTGTACCACCAGGTCTTCGACAACCCGCACGGCGATCCGGGCCACGAGCAGTATCAGGACCCTCGCTACGGCGGCCGTCGGTAGCGGCGGGCCGCGGTTCGGTGGCGCACGCCCGATCGGCCCGGTTCGCCAGTAATCTTGTGCTGTGACCGCCGTACTGCTGGCCGAGGACGATGAGGCCATCGCCGCTCCGCTGTCGCGAGCGCTGGGGCGCGAAGGCTATTCGGTAACCGTCGAGAGCTTCGGCCCCGCCGTGCTGCGCCGGGCGCTGGAGGGTGAACACGATCTGCTCATCCTCGACCTAGGGCTGCCCGGTATGGACGGCCTGGAGGTGTGCCGCCAGGTCCGTGCCCGCGGCGCCGATCTCGCGGTGCTGATGCTGACCGCCCGCACCGACGAGGTCGATTTCGTGGTGGGTCTGGACGCCGGCGCCGACGACTATGTCGGTAAACCGTTCCGTCTCGCCGAACTACTGGCCCGCGTGCGAGCCCTGTTGCGGCGCAGTGGCATCGGCGACGAGGCGGTGGAGATCGGCGGAGTGCGGCTCGAACCCGCCGCACGTCGGGTGCTGGTCAACGGCCACGAAGTGAATCTGGCCAACAAGGAGTACGAACTGCTCAAGGTGCTCATCGACCGGGCCGGGCAGGTCGTGCCGCGCGAGACGATTCTGCGCGAGGTGTGGGGCGATGCCGATCTGCGCGGCTCCAAAACCCTCGACATGCACATGTCCTGGCTGCGCCGCAAGATCGGCGACGAGGGCCCGGTCGCGGAGCGGCGCATCGTCACCGTGCGCGGTGTCGGTTTCCGCTTCAACACCGATTGATCGCCGATGCGGCGCCGAATTCTGCTGTCCATGCTGGCGGCCCTGACCCTCACCACCGTGGTGCTGGGTATCCCCCTGGCGTTCACCGCCTGGCAGTGGGTGGCCGATATCACCCGCAGCGATCTGCGGGCCCGCCTGGATCGCATGTCGGTGGAGATCGTCGGCCAGGAGCGTGAGGACGGGTTGGTCCACGGCGTGCTCGACCTGCGCTCGGTGCGGCCGCTGATTCCGTCCGGCGGACGTCTCACAATCATCTATCCGACTCCCGAGGACGCCGCGCTGCGCGTGGACGCCGGGGCGCCGGAGGTCGACAACCCGGTGGTGGAATCGCTGTCGATGGGCACGTCGGGCTCGCTGCGACTCGAGGTGCCGGCCGCCCCCATGCATTCGATGCAGCGGCAAGCGGTGGGCGCGGTGGCGTTGGTGGCGCTGGCCTCGCTGGCCGCGGGCGCCGCGGTGGCGGTGGTGACCGCGCGGCGGGTCGCCGATCCGCTGCGGGATGTGGCCGCCCGTGCCGCGCGGTTGGCGAAGGGCGATTTCCGGCCGGACCCGCGCCGGCACGGCATCACCGAACTCGACCGGGTCTCGGATGTGCTCGATTCGGCCACGGTCGAGATCGCGGGCCGGCTGCAGCGCGAGCACGCGCTGGTCGCCGACGTGTCCCATCAGTTGCGCAGCCGCTTGACGGCGGTGCGGCTGCGCCTCGACGAATTGTCGGCGCATCCGGACCCGGCGGTCGTCCAGGAATCGGAGGAGGCGATGGCGCAGGTCGATCGGCTCACCGAGGCGATCGACGAGTTGGTTCGCGATTCCCGCGACCAGGACGCCGCCGATCACGAACCGGTCCCGGTGGTCGCGGAATTGCGCGGGGTTGTCGCCGAATGGCGGCATCCCTTCGCCGAGGCCGGCCGCAAACTCGTGCTGTCCGGCGATCCGGCCCTGCGCGCGCCGGTGACCGGACCGCGGTTGCGCGAGGCGGTGGCCGTACTGGTCGACAACGCGCTGGTGCACGGCGGCGGAGACTGCTCGGTGTCGGTGCGCACCGTCTACGGCGGGCCCGACCGCGAACCGCTGGTGGCGGTCGAGGTGGCCGACGAGGGCGAGGGGGTCAGCGACGAACTGGCACCGCACATCTTCGACCGCGGCTTCTCCGGCGCCGGATCGACCGGGGTGGGGCTGGCGCTGGCGCGCGCGCTGATCGAAGCCGATGGCGGCCGGTTGGAACTACAGCGACGGCGTCCGGCGCTGTTCGCGGTATTCCTCGGTAAGCCGACCGCGGGGCGGTCGGGTAACGGCGTCATCGGGGAGCCCCGCTGAACGGTGGGTTCAGCTGAAGCCGAGCGGTTTCTCTTCCTCGTACAGTTCTTCGAATTCTTCGACCAGTGCGTCGATTTCGTCGGGGAACACCCAGCGCTTCATCGCCCAGAATCGGAACACCATCTGCAGGATGTTGCCGATGATGAAGGCGCTGACGAAGTCGGCGATGTTCTCCACGGTCAAGCTGACATCGGGAACGTGCAGATGGAAGAAATACCGCGAAACCCACAGCGGGAGATTCGACAGCAGCACACCGATGGCGCTGACCACGAAGAACAACAGGGCTTCGTGGTGTTTCTCACGACCGCCGCGACCCTTGAACGACCATTCCCGGTTCAGGATGTAGGACGCGATGACCGCGATTACTCCGGAAATGATCTTGGCAGTGATCGGTTTCGACTCGAGAACCGTCAATTTGAGGATGTAGAAGATACCGCTGTCGATGACGAAAGTGGTCGCTCCGACAATCGCGAACTTGATCAGCTCGTGATGACGAATAGCGAGGTCCCGTAGTGTTTTGGGGAGGATGTTGACCACATCGTCGACAAATGGCACCCGGTGAGTCTACGTCCGTCCCGCGCTGGGCAATCAACCCGCACTCATCCCCGCGTGTGGGCGCATGACAACATGGTGGGCTGTGAGCGAGCGTAGTGGGCCATCGATGGACCCCTCCACCGGGGTGCAAGAGGTTGCCGAGGGTGAACCGATGCCGGTTTCGCGCAGTTTCGAAGGTGGTGGAATGCCGACCGTCGCGATGATCGGCGGCGGGCAGCTGGCGCGAATGACGCATCAGGCCGCCGTGGCGCTGGGGCAGTGCCTGCGGGTCCTGGCCGAGCGCCCCGACGATCCGGCGGCCCAGGTCAGCCCCGAGCTGGTCCTCGGATCGCATACCGACCTGGCGGCCCTGCGCAAGGTTGCCGTCGGTACGCACGCGATGACCTTCGATCATGAACATGTGCCGACCGAACATCTGCTGGCGCTGGTGGCCGAGGGCGTGAACGTGCAGCCGCCGCCGGCCGCGCTGGTCTACGCCCAGGACAAGCTCGCGATGCGGCGCAAACTGGCCGAGATGGGCGTGCCGGTCCCGGCGTTCACCGCGGTCGAGAACGTCGCGGATGCCACCGGTTTCCTCGCCGAACACGGTCCGTTCGTGCTGAAGGCGGTGCGCGGCGGCTACGACGGGCGCGGCGTGTGGATGATCGACGACGCCGCCGAGGCCGAGCGCATCGTCACAGACCAGCTCGGGCACGGTGTGATCTTGCTCGCCGAGCAGCGGGTGGATCTGAAGCGTGAGCTCTCCGCGATGGTGGCGCGCTCGCCGTTCGGGCAGGCCGCGGCCTGGCCGGTGGTGGAGACCGTGCAGCGCGAGGGCCAGTGTGCCGTGGTGATCGCGCCCGCGCCGCAGCTGTCGGACGAGGCCGCGACCGAGGCCGAATCGCTGGCTCTGCGGCTGGCCGCCGAGCTCGGCGTCACCGGTGCGATGGCCGTCGAGCTGTTCGAAACCCACGCCGGTGAACTGCTGGTCAACGAACTGGCCATGCGCCCGCACAATTCCGGGCACTGGGGGATGGACGGTGCCGTCACCGGGCAGTTCGAACAGCATCTGCGCGCGGTTCTCGACTATCCGCTCGGTGCCACCACGCCGCTGGCGCCGGTGACGGTGATGGCGAACATCCTCGGCGCGGCCGAGGCGCCGGCGATGTCGATGGACGAGCGGCTGCACCACCTGTTCGCGCGGATGCCGGAGGCGAGGGTGCATCTCTACGGCAAGGGCGAACGCCCGAAGCGCAAGATCGGGCATGTGAACATCCTCGGTGACGACGTGGCCGAGGTGCGGGAGAAGGCCGAACGGGCGGCGCACTGGATGTCGCACGCGGTGTGGACCGATGGATGGGATCCCCATGAGTGACGGAGCACAGGTCGGCCTGATCATGGGCAGCGATTCCGACTGGCCCACGATGGAAGCCGCCGCGGAAGCGTTGGCGGAGTTCGGGATTCGCTTCGAGGTCGGTGTCGTCTCGGCGCATCGCACGCCGCAGCGCATGCTCGACTACGCCCGCGAGGCCGCCGGTCGCGGCGTGAAGGTGATCATCGCCGGTGCCGGTGGCGCCGCCCACCTGCCCGGCATGGTCGCCTCGGCCACCCCGCTGCCGGTGATCGGCGTTCCGGTGCCGCTGAAATATCTCGACGGCATGGACTCCCTGCTGTCGATCGTGCAGATGCCCGCCGGCGTCCCCGTCGCCACGGTCTCCATCGGCGGCGCCCGCAACGCGGGCCTGCTCGCCGTCCGCATCCTCGCCGCCACCGACCCCCAGCTGCGCACCCGCATGGAACAGTTCCAGGCCGACCTGGAAAAACTGGTCCTCGACAAGGACGAAGCCCTGCGCACCCGCTTGCTGGGTTAGGACCGATTCATTCCACGGCCCGACCCGCACGCAGGGCGGCGATCGATTCGATGAGGCCCGCGCGTTCGAGTGCGTCGAGGACATCTTCGACGGTCTCCGGAGGATTGTTCCGTGAATCGGCAATCGACTGTGTGCACGCCCAGACGATGCGATCGTCCAGCGACATCTGGTCGAGAATGAACTCGTCGGGGCTTTTCGCCTCGATGTGCCACTGTGCGAGGTATTCGTTCGGGAAGTCGTCGAGGTTGGCGGTGACGATGACTCGCGCACCGGCCTTGATCGCCGCGGCGAGCACGTGGCGGTCGTCCATGTCGGGTAGTTTCAGGCCCTCGATGAGCGGTTCGTAGCCCTCGACCAGGCAGTCGGGTACAGCCCTGATGAGCAGCTGTCGAAGCCGCACGAACTTGTCGGGTGCGATGTCGGGCCGTTTGGCGGACAGGTTGTCGAAGGTTTCGTCGAGAATGCGGGCCGACCATTTCGCCTGCACTATGCCCGACCGCGCGAGCCGGACCATCATGTCCCGCAGTGTATTTCCGTAGAGAACGTTGGCGTCGTAGAGCACTACGAATGCCACGTCAGATGCCCAATTCCTGCCCGAGGGCCCCGAGCTCGTCGGCTGCGGACCTGCTGAGGACTTCGGTGCGTTGCTGGTATGCCTTCAGGTCGTCGAACCGGACTCGGCGGTGGCGACCGACGAGGCGGAACGGAATCTCGCCGGATTCGAGGAGGTTGACCAGATACGGCCGCGACACGTTCAGCATGTCGGCTGCCTGCTGTGTGGTCAGTTCCGCATTGGAAGGAACGACGGACACCCCCCGGCCTTCTGCTGCCTGGGCGAGGATGAACGCCAGCAGACTCACGGCCTCGCGCGGGAGTATCAAAGCGTCGCGGCCGGTCTCACCGGAAGCGACGATGGTTTGTTCGTCCGGGTGGCGCATGAGGTAGTCCTTGATCCGACGCATGGCGCGCGCGGCTACCTCCGGATCGATGGCGCCGGGTTCCGTCCGTTTGGCTGTCTGCATCCCCATCGTGGTCACCACTCCTTCCTGTTCGAACTATACGCAATATTCGCAATATTCGAAACGGTCAGCGGTTCACTGGGGGGTCGCCGTGGCATCTCGCTACCGTTTAGACGTGCCCAGCGACAATTCGACCCCCGTTCGTGCTGCCGACGCCGCGGAGTTTCGGCTGGCTGTGGTCGATCATGCGTTGCGGCTGTTTGCCGAGCAGGGGTACGAGGCGACGACGGTGGACGAGATCGCGGAGGCGGCGGGGATTTCGCGGCGGACGTTCTTTCGGCAGTTCCGGTCGAAGGAGGATGTGGTCTTCGCCGACCACGAGGAGCAGCTCGCCCGGGCGAAGGCGTATCTGGCCGCGGCGCAGGGGGATCCGTGGGATGCCGTGCGGGAGGCGGTGGTCGGGATCTTCGAGCGGTTCACCGAGACCAGGGAACTGGCCGCGCGCCGGTACCGGGTGGTCCGGCAGGCCTCGGCACTGCGCGACCGTGAGATCGTGACCGTCTTCCGGTACGAACGGCTGTTCACCGACTATCTGCGCGATCGGCTGCCGGAGGTGCCCGATCTCGCGCTGATCCAGTTCAGTGCGGCCGTCACCGCCACCCACAACTATCTGCTGCGCCGCATGGTGCGGGGTCGGTCCGAGGCGAGCGCGGCCGATCTGCGCGCGGCGGTCCGGGCGATCGCGCCCCCCGGTGCGGCCCCGGAGCCGGGTGAGATGGTGGTCGCGGTCTTCCCGCGCGAGATGCCCGCACGGCAGGTCGCCGACCTCCTGGCCGACCGCCTCGATAATCTGTGAATCGGGCACCGAATCCACGATTTGGCACTGAGTGCCACGCCGGATTCTGGCCATCCCCTCACGTCGTCGCCCTCGGACGGCGTATAGTCGAACCCGACTGGCACTGAGTGCCGAGGTGCGCCAGTGTAGTGCCGGGATTCGCGGACCAGGCGAATCGAAACCCCACGACCAGGAGTGAACCCATGGCGGGCAACCCCGATTTCGAACTGTTCAAGTTGGACGACATCCACGACGAGTTGCGCGCGGCGATTCGCGGCCTGGCCGAGAAGGAGATCGCCCCGCACGCCAAGGATGTCGACGGCAACGCCCGGTTCCCGCAGGAGGCCCTGGACGCGCTGAACGCCGCGGGCTTCAACGCGGTCCACGTCCCCGAGGCCTACGGCGGCCAGGGCGCCGACTCGGTCGCCACCTGCATCGTCATCGAGGAGGTCGCCCGCGTCTGTGGTTCGTCCTCGCTGATCCCGGCGGTGAACAAGCTCGGCACGATGGGCCTGATCCTGCAGGGTTCGGAGGAGCTGAAGCAGAAGGTGCTGCCCGACCTCGTCGAGGGCAAGATGGCCTCCTACTGCCTGTCCGAGCGCGAGGCCGGTTCGGACGCCGCCTCCATGCGCACCCGCGCCAAGCGCGACGGTGACGACTGGGTGATCAACGGCTCCAAGTGCTGGATCACCAACGGCGGCCAGTCCACCTGGTACACCGTGATGGCGGTGACCGATCCGGAGAAGGGCGCCAACGGCATCTCCGCGTTCATGGTCCACAAGGACGACGAGGGTTTCGTGGTCGGCCCGCTCGAGCACAAGCTGGGCATCAAGGGTTCGCCGACCGCCGAATTGTACTTCGAGAACTGCCGCATCCCGGGTGACCGGATCATCGGCGCCGAGGGCACCGGTTTCAAGACCGCGCTGCAGACCCTCGACCACACCCGGCCCACCATCGGCGCGCAGGCGGTCGGCCTGGCCCAGGGTGCGCTGGACGCCGCGATCGCCTACACCAAGGACCGCAAGCAGTTCGGCAAGGCCATCGCCGATTTCCAGAACACCCAGTTCATGCTCGCCGATATGGCGATGAAGGTCGAGGCCGCGCGCCTGATGGTCTACACCTCCGCCGCACGCGCCGAGCGTGGTGAGAAGAACCTGGGCTTCATCTCCGCCGCCTCCAAGTGCTTCGCCTCCGATGTGGCGATGGAGGTCACCACCAACGCCGTGCAGCTGTTCGGCGGCGCCGGCTATACCACCGATTTCCCGGTGGAGCGGATGATGCGCGATGCCAAGATCACCCAGATCTACGAGGGCACCAACCAGATTCAGCGTCTGGTCATGTCGCGCCAGCTGCTGCGCTGATCGCAGACCCGATCGACGACGCGCGCGGCGCCGGGGAACGACTCGGCGCCGCCCGCGTTCGCTTGTGACATCGAACCGAAGCGGCACTGCCTCGTGGCGCGTCGCGCACGGTGAGTTGTCAGGACGCGTTACGGTATCGAAGCGCCGAATTCAGTGAATTACCGGCAATTTTCGCTGGTAGAACGGTAGTGCCACGAAAATCTCTGCGAAGTACTTTCAGATGCAATTTCAAATGTTCGTTCAATCGCAATCGGGCGAATTCGGAATTGTCCCAACGGCTTTCGCAGCGCACTATTGATGCATGGCAGGCGTGGAGATCACCGACAGGTTCGTCCGCCGCACCCTGGACAACGGGCGAATCGAAGAGGTCACCTGGCTGGAGCTGACCGAGGTGCGCATCATCACCACCGCCGACGGTCCCTTCGCCGACGACGTGTTCTTCGTACTGATCGGTGTGCGCGGGAACGGTTGCGTGGTCCCGCATTCCGCTGCCGACACCGAGTTCCTGGCCCGCCTGCAGAAACTACCGGGCTTCGACAACGCCGCCGTGATCGAGGCGATGGGGACGGTCGGCGACCGCCAGTTCCTGGTCTGGCGGCGCCGCATCTGACGCGGAGACCGCGGCGCCGCAGGAGGACCGCTAGGCGACCAGATCGGCGTATTCGCGATGGTCGCCGATGTACTGCTCCACGTACCAGCAGGTCGGCACGACGGCGAAGCCGTTGTCGCGGCAGTCGGTGAGCGCGTATTCCACCAGTTGCGCCGCCACCCCGCGCCCGCGGAACTCCGGGAAGGTGAGGGTGTGGTTGAGATCGCGAATCGGCTTGTCGCCCACGCTGTTCTCCGCGTAATCCGCGTAGCCGGCGAGAGTGTCGTCGATGTAGATCTCGTAGCGGCCGGCGGCCGTATTGTGCTCGAGCCTGGTCGTCATATCAGGTAGAACTCCGTCGTCGCCACGATTTGTTCCGCGCGCGGGTCAGCTCCCGCAGACTCGATTCAGCTCGTCCGACATTTCGCAGCCTAGCCGTCGACTGTCCGATTTGCGAGATTTTTCCGGCCGGTCCGAGTTCAGAGCACCGCGCCCGGATTGAGGATGCCGTGCGGATCCAGGGCTTCCTTGATGCGCCGGGTCAGATCCATCACCTCCGGACCGACCTGATCCGGTAGCCACGCCTTCTTCAACCGGCCGACGCCGTGTTCGCCGGTGATCGTGCCGCCCAGCGCGATGGCCAGGTCCATGATCTCGCCGAAGGCCTGATGCGCGCGTGCGGTCTCGTCCGCATCGGCGGGGTTGTAGACGATCAGCGGGTGGGTGTTGCCGTCACCGGCGTGCGCGATCACCGAGATCAGCACCTCCCGCCGCGCGGCGATCTCGGCGATACCCGTGACCAGCTCGCCCAGGCGCGGGAGCGGCACGCCGACGTCCTCGAGCAGGAGCGGACCCTTGCGTTCCACCGCGGGGATGGCGAATCGCCGTGCGGCGCAGAACGCTTCGCCCTCCTCGGGGTCCTCGGTCCGGAAAACCTCGGCGGCTCCGGCGCTTTCGCAGGCCTCGGCGATGATCGCGGCCTCCCGGGCCCGGTATTCGCCGGGAGCGTCCGAGCGGGCCACCAGCATGGCTGCGGCCTCGCGATCGAGTCCCATCCGCATCTCGTCCTCGACGGCGTTGATCGCCACCGAGTCCATGAATTCCAGCATCGAGGGACGCAGCCGGGCCGCGACCGCCTCGATCGCCGCGGTAGCCGCGGTGAGGGTGGAAAACGTGGCGACCACGGTGCTCTGCTGCGGCTGAGCGGGCAGCAACCGCAGCGTCAGCTCGGTGATGATGCCGAGGGTGCCCTCGCTGCCGACGAACAGTTTGGTCAGCGACAGCCCGGCGGAATCCTTGAGTCGCGGCCCGCCCAGCCGCACCACCGTGCCGTCGGCGAGCACCACCTCCATACCCAGGATGTAGTCGGTGGTGACGCCGTATTTCACGCAGCACAGCCCGCCGGCGTTGGTGGCCGCGTTGCCGCCGATCGAGCAGATCTCGAACGATGACGGATCCGGCGGATACCACAGTCCGTGTTCGGCCGCCGCCCGTTTGACCTCGGCGTTCAGCAGTCCGGGCTGGGTGACGGCGGTCCGGGTGACCGGATCGACCGTGATCTCCCGCATGCGTTCGGTACTCACCAGCAGGGCGCCGTCCTGCGCGGTCGCGCCGCCGGACAGTCCGGTTCCGGCGCCGCGCGGCACCAGCGGGACCCGATGTTCGTGCGCCCAGCCGACCACGGTCGCGACCTGTTCGGTGGTCAGCGGCCGGACCAGTGCCGCCGGCATTCCGGCCTGTGGATCGAGCGCGCGGTCGTGGCGGTACCCGGCGAGGATGTCGGGATCGGTGACGACCGTGCCGTCGGGAAGCCGGTCTGCGAGTGTTGCGATGTCCACACCCCGAACCTACGTGCTCGCGCGGGATCCGTGCGCAGTACACTGCCGCGGTGTCCGATGCCAAGCTAGAGATCCAGATGCTCCACGACCGGATCATGGTTCGCGTCTCCCAGGAGGAGGGCGAACGACGCAGCAGCGGCGGCATTCTGATTCCCGCCACCGCGCAGGTGGCGAAGCGGCTGACCTGGGGTGAGGTCAGCGGGGTGGGTTCGCATGTGCGCAGCGTGGGCGTCGGCGACCGTGTGCTGTTCAGCGCCGAGGACCAGTTCGAGGTGGAGGTGCAGGGTCAGGCCTACCTGGTGCTGCGCGAGCGCGATCTGCACGCGGTGGCGAGCGAACGCCCCGAACACGGCACCGGCCTGTACCTGTAACCGGCACGGCGATGCCCCCGGCCGGGTAGCCAGGGGCATCGAGCGCATCAGCGGGTGTGCCGCGGTAGCGCCAGCGCGGCGGCGAGCACCACGGCGAGGACCGCGATCCCGGCTACCGCGGCCATCTCCATGGCGGTCACATAGCTGCCGGTGCTGTGCACCGCGCCCAGCGCCGAGAAGAAGATGACGCCGAGAACGGTTGCGCCGATGGCGTTTCCGAACTGCTGCGCGGTGGTGAGCACGCCGGCCGCCATCCCGGCCTGCGGTGCGGGGATGCCCGAGGACAGCACGGCCGAGACCACCGACGGGATCGTCATCCCGTTGCCGAGGCCGACGACCATCATGCCCGGAATCAACGCGAGGGCGCTCACCTGCGTGCCCATGCCGACCAGCACAGCCAGGGTGATTCCCAGGCCGGTCAGGCTGGTGCAGGTTCCGATCACCATGACCCGGTTGCCGAACCGGTTGGCGACCCGCGGTGCCAGGAACAGCGAACTGCCCGCGAAGCAGAGTCCCAGCGGCGCGAACGCCGAACCCGCACGCAGCGGCGACAATCCGAGGCCGCCCTGCAGCATCAGCGTCAGGCAGAGCATGAATCCGGCGAAGAAGGTCAGATAGCCGCCCGCGATCACGAGGCCGAGGCTGAAGCCGCGTTCGCGAACCATGGCGGTGTCGAGGACCGGTTCCCCGCCGCGGCGTGCCAGCCGGTTCTCGTAACGCAGGGTCGCCAGCAGCACCGGCGCCGCGGCCGCCATCGACACCCAGGTCCACAGCGGCCAGCCCTCCGGCCGGCCCAGTGTGATCGGAATCAGCAGCAGTGCCAGTGCCGCGGAAATGCCCACGGCGCCAACGGGATCCAGCCGCGCCCGGCGAGTGCTGCCGGTGCGGGGCAGCCAGCGTGCGGCCAGGGCGGCCGCGACCAGTCCGATCGGCACGTTGATGTAGAAAATGGTCCGCCAGCCCCAGCCGAACAGATCGGCGTCGAGCAGGACGCCGCCGAGCACCTGGCCCGCGACCGCGCCGAGGCCGATGGTGGCGCCGAACGCGGCCATCGCCCGGGGCCGTTCGAGCGGCGGGAACAGGGTGTTGATCAGTGCCAGCATCTGCGGCACCATCAGCGCCGCGGTGCCGCCCTGCAGGACGCGCGCGCCGACCAGCGCCCAAGCATTCGGTGCGAGGCCGCAGAGCAGCGACGCCACCGTGAAGGCCAGCATGCCGACGACGAACAGGCGCCGATGGCCGAACAGGTCGCCGAGCCGGCCGCCCGTGATCAGGCCCGAGGCGTAGGCGAAGCCGTAGCCGCCGACGATCAGTTCCAGCGCCGCTTCGCCGGCGTTCAGATCGTGTTGTAGCGAGGAGGCGGCGACATTGACGACGAACCAGTCGAACATCGCCATGAACATGGCACTCAGCACCACCGGCAGCACCCGCCAGCGCGCCGGGTAGGGCACGGGCTCGGCCGACGGCGTACGCAGAAGTGGTGGGGCGGTGGGTGTTTCGAGGGTGGGCATATCGGACTCCCCGGAATCGGTCGAGAGTATCGACGGCGCCGCGCTGCGCCGCGGGATGCGGATCGGTCTCCGCACGGGATGTAACTAACCGGTTGGTTAGAACTATTCCAGCGCCCGCGGCGTCGTGTCAACCAATTGGTTGGTTAGCATCGATGGCATGCCCCCGCGCGATCCCGAGGCCACCAAGGCCCGCATCTTCGAGGCGGCGACCGAGGAGTTCGCCGCCCACGGGATCGCCGGTGCCCGCGTGGATCGCATCGCCCGCAACGCCAAGGCCAACAAGCAGCTGATCTACGCCTACTTCGGCGACAAACAACACCTGTTCGAACAGGTGCTGGAGAAGGCGATGCTCGATGTGGCCGCGGCGGTCTCGACCGATATCGACGATATCGATGCCTGGGTGGACGCCCATATCGCCTACCACCGCGAACATCCGGAATTCCTCCGGTTGCAGATGTGGGAGGCGTTGGAACTCGCGCCGGACCGAGTGACCGCCGGCGAGGCCCGCGCGCGCCGCTACCGGGACAAGATCGAGAAGGTCGAGGCCGCACAACGGCGGGGACTGCTGCGCGACGATATGCCGCCCGGCTATCTGCTCACCCTGCTGACCGGGCTGATCAACTATCAGCAGGCGCTCCCGCAATCCCGGCGGTTCGTCGTCGGCGGCCCCGACGATCCGGCGGAGCTGCGCAACTGGGTGCGTGACGCCGCGCGCCGGATCGTGGCGCCGCGCGAGGAATCCTGAGCCTTACACCCGCTAACGCCGCGCGGCGATCTCCGTCTCGAGGGTGGCCAGGTCGGTGGTCAGCGATCCGCCGGCGAAAGCCATTGCGGCATATGACCGTTCGGCCGCATCGGCATGTCCGGCGCCACAGGCGTCGGTCACCGTGATCGGCAGATAACCCAGATCGATGGCATGCCGCACCGTCGGCTCGATACCGACCTCGAGGGCGATCCCCGCGATCACGACGGTATCGATGCGCAGGTCACGCAGGGCGATATCCAGGGGTGTGCCCGCGAAGGCCGACATGGTGATCTTGTCGAAAACCACCTCGTCCGGGCCGGGGGTCAGCTCCGGAACCAGGTGATACTGCGGTGAGCCCTGCGGGAACATCGACCGCACCCGGCTCGGATCGTCCACGCGCTGCCACGCCATGGCCGTCCGCAGCTGCGCCACCCCGGCCGCGGCCGGCGGCAGTGACATGTGCCGGGTGTAGAACACGCGAAAACCGTTGGCTCGAGCCATATCACGAAGCCGGACGCAGGCATCGACGATCTGCTGCCCGGCGGCGATCTGACCGACGATGCCGACCTGCATGTCGTAGATCAGCACCGCGGTCCGAGCCGGATCGCACGCGTCCGCCACGGTCAGGGCGATGTCGAGTCCGAATGCATGCCGCATATACTGCTCACCTGGTCCGATCGTAGGGTTCGGCCGTGTCGACCGACGCGTCCATGAGCGCCTCGAGCGGGAGTGGGGCGGTCACCGGAACGTAGGTCCATTCCAGAAAGCCCTTCTTGGACAACGGGAAATCGTCCACATATCGCCGGGCCTCCGCGACACTGTCCACCTCGAAGACGATCACCACACCCGATTCGTCCGCACGGGCGTAGTTCTCCCGGACGATTCCGGCCTTCCAGAGGCGCCACACATTCGCGACCTCCTCGGGCAGATACGGTGTGATGGTCTCGAGCGTGACCCCGGGTTTGAAGCGGTCGAAGGCGATAACTTTCATGAGATCCATGCAAGTCCCGCGATTACAGTGTTACAAGAGCGCACTTTTCGGTAAGTAGGTGAGCGCGATGTCGCAGCGGCGGTATTACTGCCCGGTCGAGGTCACTGTCGACCTGATCGGTGGGAAGTGGAAACCGGTGATCCTCGCGCATTTGAAGGAGGGGGTGCGGCGCTACGGTCACCTGCGCCGGGCCATGCCCTCGACCAGCGAGAAGATGCTGGTGCAGCAACTGCGCGAGCTCGAGGCCGACGGTCTCGTCAGCCGGACCGTATTCGATACCGTCCCGCCGCAGGTGGAATACGATCTGACCGCCGAGGGGCGCAGCCTGGTTCCGGTGTTGACCGCGCTGTACGAATGGGGCGAAAAACGGTGTGAGCGAACGGGTATCACCCTCGGGTGAGCACGATCGCGGCCGGACCGTGCCGGGTCAGCCGGCTGCGGTCAGCACCTCGGTGCGTGCACCGTCGACCACGACGGCATCGTCGTCGGTCAGCGCCCAGTGCGGCGTTCCCGCCGCGCGCAAACGGGCGGCCAGGCGGGTGCCGTGGCCGTCCGGATCGGTGGCCGGCGAATCCACATGCGGGACGATCGCCCGGTCCACCAGTCCCAGTCCGTCCCAGCGCGGCTCGATACCACAGGCGAGCCGCACCTCGGCCGGATCGTCGGCGTCCTCCAGGCCGTGCAGGTCGGGAGTGAGCAGGCAGGCGCCCGCGCTGTACCCGGTGTAGGCCAGCGCGTCCTCGGCCAACAGGTCACGCAGCACGAGATCGGCCGCGCTGCGGGCGAACTGGGCCCGCAGGACGAAGGTGTTGCCGCCGCGAACCCACAGCGCCGGATATCCGCGCAGCACCCGCTCCAATTCGGCGCGACGACCGATGTAATCGCGCAGATCGACCACCTCGGGCCGAAAACCGCTGCGCCGCAGGGGAACCAGATCGCTGGTCACCGCCCCGGACCACGCGGACGGCCACGCATCGCAGGCGTTCGGAACGACCGCGATCGGCCCCGGACCGCCGACCAGCTCGGCGAACCGGTCGTAGTGGGCGCCGAATCGGTAGCTGGACAGGAAGAGTCGCACGGCGAGTCAGATGGTGAAGGCGAGATTCGCGGCGATCCGCTCACCCAGTGCGCGGTCGCCGTCGACCTCGATCTCGTCGCGATGATCCGCGGCGGCGGTGCGTCCGCCGCACAGGCGGGCGAACAGGCTCGAACTCAGCCGAACGACGGTGTCGGCCGGACGATCGAGGGTCGCGACGACGTCCGCGCGCCCGTCGACGCGGATGTGGACGGTCCGGGCGACGGGACCGGTGGTCTCGATCGTGATGCGGGATCCGTCGGGCGCGCCGCCCCGCTTGACCACCACGCGCCCGAGGAAGGGTTCGATCTCGTCCAGTGCGATCTCGGCGCGCCGGCCGCCCTCGTCCATACCCAGGGCTTTCGCATCGCCGCCGAGCGCGTCGGTGATGTCGAGTTGATGCATCCAGCAGTCGAACAACCGCACCCGCATGAACCTGCCGTACGGCACCACCCCGATCGGGGACTGGATATCGGCGGTCCAGGCGGCCTCGTCGACGGCCGCCAGCGCGGCGCGGCGCCGGTCGGTCACCTCGGTGAACCGCCGCAGCAGTTCGTCGCCGCGCAGCGGTCGCAGCGATTCCAGCCACATCTCGTTCAGCGCTCCGGTGTCGTTGCGGACGTGGTCGAAGGCGTGAACGTCACGGTCCACCTGTGGTAGCGACTCGCCGAGCAGCATCGACTCGGTGCCGACGACATGGGCGAGCACATCGAAGATCGTCCACCCCGGCAGCGGTGACGGCAGCCGCCAGCGGTCCTCGTCCAATCCGGCGGTCAGTTCCGCCAGCACATCCCACTGGCCGGAGAGCGCACTGGTCAGTTCGGCGCGGTCGAGTGAGGCTGTGCTCATGAACGAGTCTCCCTGTCGGTCGGGTCGAGTCGGTCCGGTTCCGCGCCGAGCCGGTCGAGCCCGGTGCGGAGCGCGGCCGCGGTGGCCGTCGGATCGTGCGGCCGTCGCAGCAGGAAGCCGCGGGCGAAGGTGAACAGATCACCACCGCGGCGCGGCACCACGTGCAGGTGGACGTGATGCACCGTCTGGAAGGCCGCTTTACCGTCGTTGAGTACGAGATTCGCGCCGTCGGCGCCGAGATCGCTGCGCCGCAACGCCTTTGCGATGCGATGGCCCACGCGGAACAGGTCCGCGCCCAGTTCGGCGTCGAGTTCGTCGAGGTGGGCGGCATGGCTTTTCGGAATCACCAGGGTGTGTCCCCGGGTGACTGGCCGGATGTCGAGGAAGGCGTACACGCGCTCGTCCTCGTAGATCCGCGTCGCCGGCGCGTCGCCCGCGACGATCCGGCAGAAGATACAGCCACTCACCACGCAGACATTACGGCGTAAGGCGCACCCGGCATAGCCCGCTTCTGCGCTGCGTGAAGCGGCAATCGAGGGAAAAGCCGTGGTGTGATGTGATGTTGATCTCAACTAATCTCACCGGCCTGCCGGGTACAGTTGCGAGAATTATTTCGGACCTTACTGAAAAGTAAGTTCCGCTCGGCCAGACCCAACAGGCGGCCCACCTGGACATCAGGGGGCCAGCTTGCCGTCACAAGTAAGGAAGTTGACCAGTGGAGACAACGCAGGGCGCGAACGAGGGCGCGCAGCCCGGCGACGACAGTCGCGCGTCGCACCGCACGCGTGTCGGTGTGGTTCGTGAGACCAATGCCGACGAACGACGCGTCGCGTTGGTGCCGAAGATCATCCCGAGCCTGGTGAAGCAGGGTGTACAGGTCGTCGTCGAAGCCGGCGCGGGTGTCGGGGCATTGATTCCGGACGAAGCCTACGAGGCCGCGGGCGCGACGATCGGTGATCCGTGGCAGGCCGAGGTCGTGGTGAAGGTGGCCCCGCCCAACGACGCCGAGATCGCCAAACTGTCCGAGGGCCAGACGCTGATCGGATTCCTCGCTCCGCGCAACGCCGACAACAAGATCGGGGCGCTGCAGAACGCGGGCGTGCGCGCATTCGCCGTGGAGGCGATCCCGCGCATCTCGCGTGCGCAGGTGATGGACGCGCTCTCCTCGCAGGCCAATGTCGCCGGGTACAAGGCGGTGTTGCTGGCGGCGTCGGAGTCGACGCGCTTCTTCCCGATGCTGACCACCGCGGCGGGCACGGTGAAGCCGGCGACGGTGCTGGTGCTCGGTGTGGGTGTCGCGGGTCTGCAGGCCCTGGCGACCGCCAAGCGTCTCGGTGCGCGCACCACCGGATACGACGTGCGGCCCGAGGTGGCCGACCAGGTGCGGTCGGTGGGTGCGCAGTGGCTGGATCTGGGTATCGATGCGGCCGGCGAGGGTGGTTACGCCCGCGAGCTGACCGAGGACGAAAAGGCCCAGCAGCAGCAGGCTTTGGAAGATGCCATCAAGGGTTTCGACGTGGTGGTGACCACCGCGCTGGTGCCGGGTCGCCCCGCGCCGCGTCTGGTGACCGCCGCGGCGGTGGAGGGGATGAAGCCCGGCAGTGTGATCGTCGACCTGGCGGGGGAGACCGGCGGCAACTGCGAGCTGACCGAGCCCGGTAAGACGGTGGTCAAGCACGGTGTCACGATCTGCTCGCCGCTGAATCTGCCGGCGACGATGCCCGAGCACGCCTCGGAGCTGTACTCGAAGAATATTGCGGCGCTGCTGGAGCTGATGCTGAAAGACGGCGAGCTCGAGCCCGATTTCGGCGACCAGGTGCTCGCCGATTCCTGTGTGGCCGGTGCGCCGAGCCGTCCCGCCGATTCCGAGGAGCAGGGCTGATGTATACCGAGCTTTTGGCCAATATCGCGATTCTGGTGCTGTCCGGATTCGTGGGTTTCGCGGTGATCTCCAAGGTGCCCAACACCTTGCACACCCCGCTGATGTCGGGCACCAACGCCATTCACGGCATCGTGGTGCTGGGTGCGCTGGTCACCCTCGGCAAGGTCGAGCACCCGTCGGTGATCACGCAGATCATTCTGTTCGTCGCGGTGGTGTTCGGAACGCTGAACGTGGTCGGTGGTTTCGTGGTGACCGACCGGATGCTGGGGATGTTCAAGGGCAAGAAGCCCGCTGCGTCGGGCGCGGAGCGCCCTGGAAATACCGAGAAGGCGGGCCGCTGACTCATGGACAATCTGGTCAACATCCTTTATATCGTCGCGTTCTCGCTGTTCATTTATGGCCTGATGGGCTTGACCGGTCCGAAGACCGCGGTGCGTGGTAACTGGATCGCGGCGGTCGGTATGGGCATCGCGGTGATCGCGACGTTCATCTCCATCCGGGACACCTCGAACTGGATCATCATCATCGCGGGCCTGGTTGTCGGTGTGGCGCTGGGTGTTCCGCCGGCGAAGTTCACCAAGATGACGGCGATGCCGCAGCTGGTGGCGGCGTTCAACGGTGTCGGTGGTGGCACGGTCGCGTTGATCGCGTGGTCGGAATTCCTCAACAGCGACGGCTTTTCGTCGCTGCACGAGCAGCCCACCGTTCACATCATCATCGGTTCGCTGTTCGCGGCGATCATCGGTTCGATCTCGTTCTGGGGCTCGCTGATCGCGTTCGGCAAGCTGCAGGAGATCCTGCCCGGCCGCCCGATCGGGCTCGGGAAACTGCAGCAGCCGGTCAACCTGCTGCTGGCCCTGGGCGCGATCGCCTCCGCGGTGGTCATCGGTATCGGCGCCACCAAGGACGGCGCGCCGTGGTGGTGGATGGTGCTGCTGCTGGTGCTGGCCGCGGTGCTCGGTCTGATGGTCGTGCTGCCGATCGGCGGCGCGGACATGCCGGTGGTCATCTCGCTGCTCAACGCGCTGACCGGTCTGTCCGCGGCGGCCGCGGGTCTGGCATTGAACAACACCGCGATGATCGTGGCCGGCATGATCGTCGGCGCGTCCGGCACCATCCTGACCAACCTCATGGCCAAGGCCATGAACCGGTCCATCCCGGCCATCGTCGCGGGTGGTTTCGGTGGTGGCGGCGGTGCCGCCGCGGCCGGTGGCGGTGAGCAGAAGCAGGCCAAGGCCACCTCGGCCGCCGATGCCGCGATCCAGATGGCCTACGCCAACCAGGTGATCGTGGTGCCCGGCTACGGTATGGCCGTCGCCCAGGCCCAGCACGCGGTGAAGGAGATGGCCTCGCTGCTGGAGGCCAAGGGTGTCGAGGTCAAATACGCCATCCACCCGGTCGCGGGTCGCATGCCCGGCCACATGAACGTGCTGCTGGCCGAGGCCGAGGTCCCCTACGACGCGCTCAAGGAAATGGACGACATCAACGGCGAATTCTCGCGCACCGACGTGGCTTTGGTGATCGGCGCCAACGACGTCACCAACCCCGCCGCGCGCGAGGACTCCTCCAGCCCGATCTACGGCATGCCGGTGCTCAACGTCGATCAGGCCAAGAGCGTGATCGTGCTGAAGCGGTCGATGAACTCCGGCTTCGCCGGCATCGACAATCCGCTGTTCTACGCCGACCACACCTCCATGCTGTTCGGCGACGCCAAGAAATCCGTGGGAGCCGTCACCGAGGAACTCAAGGCGCTCTAACGATCGAGGCGTCACCACCGCATCGGTGGCGGCTCAGGTTCGGACCCGAAACGGCCCGCAGCACATCTGCTGCGGGCCGCTTCCTTGCGTGCACGGTGCCTTCCGGCAGCGCGGGGCAGACTAGAGTGGCCCGCAGAGCGCGGTGGTGCCGGGAGCGTCGCACAACAGCCGGAAGGGGTCGACATGACGGTTCGGGAGCGATTCGATCTGCCTGCGGTGGGCGATGATTCGGCGGTCTACGGGACGCCCTATCAGACCCCCGAGGGCGCCACGGTCATCCCGGTGACGCGCCCCGGCGGAAAATTCCGGCGTGCGCGACCGCTGGGCGTCTTCGTAATCCAGGACGGGAACACCGGCTGGCATGCCGTCACCGACGACACCGCCATCGCGCTGCTGGGCATCTTCGTCGGCTTGGTGGCGACGACGCTGTCCTTGATTGCGGTCGTACGGAATCCGCCGTGGCCGGACGTCAGGATCCGGATCGACCGCAAGGAGCGCTGAGGAGGGTCATCGCCGCCAGGCGTCGGTGCGCTCGGCACTGTCGAGAAACGCGTCGACCATGCGGTGGTTGAGCGCCGCGAGCTGACGCAGGTCCTCGGTCGACCAGTCCGCCAGCGCGTCGCGCATATGACGTCGGCTCACCGCGCGGATAGCGTCGACGGTGGCCCGGCCCTCGTCGGTGATGCGCACCCGCTGTGCCCGGCGGTCCTCCGGATCGGTCACCCGATCGACGTAGCCGGCCCGTTCCAGGCGCTGGATCTGACGCGTGACATGCGGCGCCTCCACATCCAGGCAGGCCGCGAGCTCACCCATGCGCATGGGCTCCGCGGCGTCGGCCAGCATCCGCAGCAGCGGCACGTTCGCGCGGTCGAGATTCACCCCGGCCGCGGCCACGGTGCGATCGTGCCGTCTGGCCCGGGTGAGCAGGTGCGCGATCCGGGTCAGGGCGCGCTCGAGTTCCACGATGTAGTCGGCGTCGACCACCGATTCGGGACTTCCTTCGGAACGCGGCACAGGGTTATCCTACTACCCAACTTACTTAAGTTAGGTAAGTATAAAGATAGGGAACTCAGATGACGTCGACCGTCACCGGCCGATCCACCGGAACCGATTCCGAAACCGGTGCGCCGGCGCACCTGGTCGTCACGCTGCTGGCGCTGTGCGCGGCAGGACTCGTGGTCTCGCTGCAGCAGACCGTGGTAATTCCGTTGCTGCCCAGGCTGATCGGGCAACTTCACACCGACGTAGCGGGTGTGACGTGGTTGTTCACCGCCGCGTTACTCACCGGAGCCGTTGCCACGCCGCTGCTTTCGCGTTTCGGCGACATGTACGGCAAGAAGCGCATGGTGATGTTCTGTATGGGACTGCTGATCGCCGGTTCGGTGGTCTGCGCGGTGGCGACTTCGCTGGGCGTCTACATCGTCGGCCGGGCGCTGCAGGGCACGTCGTCGGCGTTGATTCCCCTGGGCATCGGCATCATTCGCGACACCTTCCCGCGCGAGCGGCTCACCACCGCCATCGGCGTCATCAGCGGCACCATGGGTGTCGGCGGCACCATTGGCATGCTGGTGACCGGCGTCATCGCGGACAAGACCACCAATCCGCATCCCGTGTTCTGGATGACCGCGGTGCTGGCCGTGATCGCCACAGTGCTGGTCGGGGTGAGCGCCAAGGATGTCGGGCAGCGCCACGGCGGGCAGCCGGACTATCTCGGCGCGGTCCTGCTCGCCGGTCTGCTGGTGTGCCTGCTGCTGGCCATCAGCGAGGGACCGCGCTGGGGCTGGGGGGAGACCAGCGTGATCGGGCTGTTCGCCGCGGCCGCCGTGCTGGCGGTGGTGTGGGTGCTGGTGGAGCGCAAGGTCGCGCAGCCGCTGGTGCGCTTGCCCCTGCTGGTCGGCCCGCGCTCGCTGTCGGCCAATATGGCGTCGGCGCTGCTGGGCTTCGCGATGTTCGGCTCCTTCACCCTGATCTCGAATTTCGTGCAGACCCCCGCCGACAAGGTCGGCTACGGTCTGTCCGGCTCGGTGCTGGCCGTGGGTCTCTACGGCATTCCCAGCTCGGTGCTGATGACCTTCTTCTCCTTCCGGACCGGGCGCATCGTCGCGCGCATCGGACCCGCCTTCACCCTGGCCATCGGCGCGGCCTTCGCCGGCGCGGCGACCGGATGGCTGGCGCTGTCGAATGCGCACGGCTACGACATGGTCATCTCGAATACGCTGCAGGGCATAGGCTTCGGGATCGGCTATGCGGCGCTGGGAACCCTTGCCGTCCAGCATGTTCCGATGAGCGAGAGCGGAATCGCCAGCGGGATCAACTCACTGGTGCGTACGGCGGGCGGCAGTATCGCCGGCGCCATCACGGCCTCGATCCTGAGCGCTCTCACCATCGGTCACACCGGGGTGCCGTCGCTGCACGCCTACGTGATCAGCTTTGCGGTGCTGAGTGTCGGGGCGTGGCTGGCCGCGGCCGTGGCGCTGGGCAACGGCCTGCGGCACAAGCACGAACGGTAGCGGTCAGCGGTTATCGTATGCCGTAACCGGGATCCCACATTTCTGGCGGATCGAGAACGCGGATGACCGTCAGGACAACCGTCCCAGTGCGGGGAGCAGCACAAAGCAGCCGGCAGTGCCGACCAACGCCACCGCGATGCCTGTGCCAAGCTGTCGCGCGCCCCCTCCGCGAGCGCAGAGCACAGCAGCGGCGATCAATTCGATCGCGTACAGCAGGACGAGCGCGAAGATCAGGTAACCGTTGATGAAGAACGGAATCACGTTCAGCGTGAGGCACACTGCAGCCCCTCTGAATGACAGTGGGCCGAACCAGGTTTCGCGCCTGTGCTGCGGAGCGGAGTGTTCTCGGGTCACAGGACGCTCCTACCTGGTCGCGAAATAGAGGCATCCGATGATGACAGACGACCCGAGCCATATGCCCGCGGTGGTCACTGCGGCAAGAGCTACGCCGCGGGCGGGCCCCCGCGCCTTCCATCGAAGGAGCGAGGCGATCAGGGTACCTACCACCGAGGCGGCGAGAAACGAACCGAAGATCGTGCCGTCGGTGTCCGAGTGCATCGCGCGCGCCGCGATGATCATGACCACCAACTGCAGCAGGAAGAAACCCGCGACGCCCCATGTGGCGAGGCGCCAGAACCGCGCATCTTCCGACGAAGAGGGCGTCATTCAGGCCGTCCCTGCGGGTATCCGCTGCACTGGGGCGGTAGGCGGCGCCGTGACCGGACCGAACGATGTCGACGGCTTCGGATTGCCTGGCACATCATAGCGATCGTTCCACTCGGTGAACGGACCGAAGGCCGCACCTCCCACGCCGATGTCATGGTGAAACGGCAGATTCAGAGCCGGGCCGAGTGAGCTCCCGGATCGAGCCGGATCCAGCGCGATCGTTTGCGTGCGACCGTCGGGGGTGTCTTGATACACCTCCAATGATGGGTAATCGGTGCGCGTCCCGTTCACTTGGACCCCGTTCGGACCGGGCTGGAACACCAAATCGCCGTTGACCGTGACATCGTGGCCATCCAGGCCGGGAGGTTTGGTCATCCAAGAGGGCGGCAGTGGGTTACCCGCGTCGTATTGGATGCGTACCGACCCGTCTGGGTTCTGCCACACTTTCCCTTCCGGCGCACCAACTTTGACCTCGCCCGGGCTGCCGTCGTCGTTCTCGCGGACAGACGGGTTCTGGCGCATGACGACGATGCCGTTCTCGTAGTCGACATACGTAGTGACCTTCGTATGTTCGGGATCGAAGTTCGGGTCGGCCGTTCGATTGTTGCCCAAGTCGCGAGCGCCGGGATTGAGATTGAGCGGGTTGGGGTCCGGGTCGGAGACGTCACGTTGCTCGATGTACTGAGACGATCGGACCACCCCCTGCCCAGGAACGGGCGTGATCTTGACGACACGGATCTCGGGCCCGACCCCCTTGAACTCCGGGGTATAGCTGTTCGGGTTCAGGACCTCGGCTGTACTCCAGTCGGATGCGGTTGTCGGCGGACGCCCGAACAACTGCTGGAACGCCGCGGCCGAGGTACGGATCCGATCCGGATCGGCGCGGGAATCCATCGATTTGAAGCTCTGATCGGCCACCTTGATCGCCGTCAAGGTAGTCGTCGATGCCAGCCTCGTCAGTTCGTCGTTGGCCGTGGCAATGGCGGCGCTCCATTGCGCATCGGCGGTTCGGAGGCTGGCGACCAGTCCCGGCAGGCGAGAAAGCTGCACGCCCGCTTCGGAATTCGGATCTTGTATTCCGGTTGCGCTCCAGTCGTCAGCGACGGCAACCGGCGGGACGACGTAATGCTGAAAGATCGTCTTGATTTCCGCTATCGGGTACTGAAGGTCGCGAGCTGCGCCGGCGCAGGCGGCACTGAGGTCATCGTATGCGGTGGCAATCGCTCGCATCTGAGTCTGTTCACGGTCGGCTTTGTCTTCGGCGGCTCGGGCCGCCGCGCCTTGCCACGCCAGATCGTCGTGGATGGTCTTGTGGAGCGTGCCCGCTACTTTGACGATGGCGTCGGCAATCTGGCCGGCCCGGTCGGCGACGCCCTGCAGGCCCGAGGTATCCATGGCCAGTACTTCTTTCGGAGTCGGCATGATGGCTACCGACCCGCGTGCGGATCGCCGGAATTCAGATCCGCGACAGCGGCGAGGCGCTGAGCGGCGTCTTGGTCGTTGCCGTGAAAGCTGTCTGCACACGTCACCAACAGGGCTGAGAACTCGTCGAAACGCGCCTTCAGAACGTCTTTGGCTTGCGTACTCGCCGCATTGGACTTGCCGAGTTCGGTCCCTACCGACAAACCCGCGAGCAATTTCGCCACCGGATCGGCGTCGAGTTTCGGCGCATTGTCGACCTCGGTCGGTAGTAGCGCCAACTCCCCGGCCGCGGCCCGCAGTCCGTCCGGATCGACTTGAAATGTCATTTCCCCTCCTCGTGTCAGCATAGAGCAGGGAAGCGGGTCTCGCGGTGGATGACGACTGCGACGACCGAGCGCGCACACCGGGGTGCCGTCGCTGCACGCCTACGTGATCAGCTTTGCGGTGCTGAGTGTCGGGGCGTGGCCGGCCGCGGCCGTCGCCCTGGGCAACGGCCTGCGGCACAAGCACGAGCGGTAGGGGTCAGGCGACTTTCAATGTTCCGCCGTCGATGACGTAGTCGGCGCCGACGATGTTGCCGGCCCGCGCGGAGACGAGGAAGGTGACCAGCGCGGCCACCTCCTCGGGCTCCGAGATCCGCCCCGAGGCGATGCCGAAACTCTCGCTGATTCCCGCGAGTAGATCATCGTGCGAGATGCCCTGCGCCGCAGCGAGTTTCCCGCCGAATCGGTTCGGGTCGCGCCAGAGCGGCGTGCCCACGACACCGGGGGATACGGTGTTGACGCGCACGCCGCGCGGGGCCAATTCCTCACTGAGGCGTTTGCTCAGCGAGGTGAGCGCGGCCTTGGCCTCGCTGTAGCCGATCGGTCCGGCCGCGGGCAGACGCGAATTGATCGAAGAGATGTTCACGATCGAACCGCGGCGTTCCAGCAGGCTGGGCAGCGCCGCGCGCGTGGTCCAGACAGCGCTGAACAGGTTGAGGTCGAACAGGGTTCGCCACTGCTCGTCGGTGATGTCGGTGAATGCGCCCAGCCCGAGCCGATCGGCGTCGCCGCCGCCGACATTGTTGACGAGGATGTCGATGCCGCCGAGTTCGCGCAGTGCCGAATCGATCAGCGTGGTGGCGCCCTCGGAGGTACCGAGGTCGACCGAATAGGCTGCGATGCTTGCCTTTTCGAGCTCCGGTGTGACGGTGCGCGCCGCGCCGACCACCAGCGCGCCCTCGGCGGTCAGCGCCTCGGCGATCGCCAGTCCGATGCCTCGGCTCGCGCCGGTGACGACGGCGGTCTTGCCGGTCAGTTCGAGGTCCATGAGATTCCCTTTCTTGAACTTAAGGTCAAAAATTCGGGTGTGAAAAAGGCCGCGACCGCGGCCGGATATCAGAATGTGGTCAGTGCGGTGTCGATGATGCGGTGCAGAGCCTCCGCATCGCTGGTCTTGGCCATGACGCGCAGTCCCACGATGGTGTTCATCAGGAATTCGGCGGCGGCTCGCGGATCGACGTCCTGTGCCACGTCGCCGTCGCGGCGACCCTGATCGATCCGCTCGGCCAGGGCGGACATGGTGTGCTCCTGCATGGTATGGACCGCCTTCGTGATCTCGGCATCCCGCGCGGAGAATTCGGTAGCGGTGTTCACCGCCAGGCAGCCACGCCGAACAGGCTGCGCCACATCGGAATCCACCAGAAACCGGATGAACGCGCCGATGCACTCCCGTGCCGTTCCCGGCCGCGCCATGAACTCGCCGACTACTTCCGACCCCATCCGGTCGTAGCGGTTCAGCACCCGCTCGAACAGCTCCCGCTTACTGCCGAACGTGTTGTACAAACTCCCCTTCCCGATCCCGGTCGCCTCGGCCAGCTGCGCCGGCGAAGTATTCGCATACCCATGAGTCCAGAACGCATCCATCGCCCGATCCACCACGGTCTCGGTCTCGAAGTTGCGCGGCCTGCCCATACCGCAACCTTACGAGTTTTTGTCCTCCAGGTCAACAACTCGGTGTGCGTCCCCGACGGTCCCGGCGAACCAGGCGCAGAGCAGGACGGCTATCAGGGGGAAGGTGAAGGCGAGGGTGAGGGAGGTGAGTTGGGCGAGCCAGCCGATGACCGAGGGGCCGGCGAGGAAGCCGAGGTAGCCGAGGCCGAAGACCTTGGACATGTCGGTGGCGGCGGTGGTGGTGCCCAGATTGCCTGCGGCGGTGAAGATTTGGGGGACGCCGCCGGCGAGGCCGAGGCCGGCGAGGATCCAGCCCGTGAGGCTCAGCGGCAGCCACGGCGAGACCATGATGACGGCGAGGCCGGCAGCGCCGAGGACCGAACCCCAGCGGACGACGGCGACGCGGCCGAAGCGTTCGCTGACCCGGTCCGCGGTGAAACGGCCGACGGTCATCGCGATGGAGAACGCGCCGAACGACAGTGCGGCGGTGGCGTCGCCGACCCCCAGGTGTTCGTGCGTCTGCAGGGCGCTCCAGTCGTTGGCCACGCCCTCGGCCATCAGCAGGGCGAAAGCGATGGCGGCCAAGGCCAGTACCTTCGGCGGGAGCAGACGCCGGATGCGCCGCCGCACGGATTCGCCGCGTCGGGTGCGGGAATCCTGCGATGCCACGGCGGATTTCACGTCCGATTCGCGAGCCACCGCGGCAGCGGTGCCCGCGTGGTCGGCGGTCGGCGCGCCGTATTCGGCGGCGCTCGGTTCGACGTGCGAGGTCGTGTGCGGGCGGGGGAGCAGACTCGGCGCACTGGCCAGCATCACCAGCAGGCCCAGCACCGCCGCGACCGCGAAACTCACCCGGATATCGGCGCCGGCGTGCATGGCCGCCGCGCCGGCGAGCGAACCGACCAGGCCGCCGCAGGAGAAGAGTGCGTGGAACGCGGCCATGATCGGCCGGCCGTAAACCCGCTCGACCTGCACGGCTTGGGCGTTCATCGACACGTCGAGCGCGCCGTTGCCGAAACCGAAGATCGCGAGCGCAAGGCCGAGCTGGATCGGCCCGGTCGCCCACGCCGGCCCGCTCACCGCCACGATCAGCCAGCTGACGGCGGCGGCGACCAGAGCCCGGCTGCCGAAGCGGTCGGCGAGCGGACCCGCCGCCTGCATACCGACGATGCCGCTGCCGGCCATCACCAGAATCAGTAATCCCAGGGTTCCGTGCGATACCCCGGTGCGATCGGTGATGACCGGAATGTGCACCACCCACATCGCGGCCAGGAACCCGTTGAGCGCGAAAGTCGCGAACACCGCTGCCCGCGCGCGGCGAGCGGCCGGAGCAACCGTCCCGCGCCGTGTCGTCTCCACCGATGAATGCATCGATTCGACGGTACCGGGCGCGCACCGATTGTTCACCGCACGAGAGGCCGTGCCGGACCGGGCGGCCCGGCACGTGGATCCCCTTGGGGCCCAACACCCGAAGCGCCTGCCCCGCGGGTACGACTCCGGAGCGGAGGAGTGCGTCGAAGCGTCGTTGATTCGGCGGCGCCGACCGCGGTCGGCGGCTCCCCGTCTCCCGAACGATCACGGCATCGTCGACGTCACCGCACGGGCCCCGGATGTAACCGGTTTCGATTCGAGTGTATGACCTACCACCGACACGTTTCGGCGGCGCGCCGGGTTCACCGCCGCCTCCGCCCGCGTCGCTGAGGTCGCGTCACTATTGTCGGGGCGGTGACCACACAGCAGGACTACCCGGTGCTCTGGCCGGTGCCGACCCGATGGGCCGACAACGACCACTACGGCCACGTCAACAACGTGACCTATTACTCGTACTTCGACACCGCGGTCAACGCCTGGTTGATGGCCGCGACCGGCACCGACATCCGGGAACTGCCCGCGATCGGCGTGGTCGCCCAGACCTCGTGCCAGTATCTGGGCTCGCTGAGTTTTCCCGACCAACTGCGGGTGGGGCTGCGAATCAGCCGCCTCGGTCGCTCCAGCATCACCTACGATCTGGCGATCTTCCGAGTCCTGGACGCCGGCACCGCCGCCGACACCACAGGGGAAGATCTGGAGTTGGCCGCCACCGGCACCTTCGTGCACGTCTACGTGGACAACGAGACTCGCAAATCGGTCGAGATCCCGGCGATCATCCGCAGCGCCGCCGCCGCGCTGGTGACCGACGAGACCTAGGCGCCGGCGCCCCGGGGGACCTCAGACCCGGCCCAGCAGGGTCAGCGGATCCTCGAGCAGTGAGGCCACCGTCGACAGGAACCGCGCGCCGAGCTCACCGTCGATCATGCGGTGATCGAAGCTCACACCCAGCGTGGTGATCCACCGGATCGCCGGTTCGTCGCGGTACACCCAGGGGCGTTTCCGGATCGAACCCAGGCACAGAATCGCGCCTTCGCCCGGGTTGACCAGCGGCACACCGGTGTCCACACCGAAGACACCCACATTGCTGATGGTGAAGGTGCCGCCGCGCAGATCGGCTGGGGTCGCCGAGCCGGCGCGCGCCACATCGGCGAGCCAGCCGATCTCCCGGCACAGTTCGCGCAGGCTCAGCGACTGCGCCTCCTTGATGTTGGGGACGAGCAGGCCGCGTTCGGTGGCCACGGCGATGCCGAGATTGACGTAATGCTTGGTGACGATCTGATCGGCCTCGGCGTCCCAATAGGAGTTGATCCCCGGGAATTCGGCGATCGCCGCCAGCGTCGCCTTCGCGACCAGCGCCAGCGGAGTGAGCGACAGGCCGGTGAAGGAGTCGGTGCTGCGCAGGTGGTCGAGCAGTTCCATCGAGGCGGTGAAATCGGTGGTGACGAACGCGCTGGCCTGCGGGATGGTGCGGGCGCTGGTGGTCATGGCCGCGGCGATGCGCTTGCGGACGCCGCTGACCGGGGTGCGGGTTTCGCGTTCGCTCGGCGTCGGCCGGATGACGCCGCCGTCGGGCCGCATGGTCGGCACCGGCGGGGCGGCCGGACGGGGCGCGTCGGCGGCCTCCTCCTCGGTCCGCACTCGGCGCGGCGGCTGCGATACCGGCACCGCGTGGCGCACATCCTCGACCGTCACCGCCCCACCCGGACCGGAGCCGGCCACGAAGGCGATATTGATACCGAGTTCGCGAGCCAGCTGGCGGGCGGCCGGAGTGGCGGGCGGGCGGCCCGGGAACTCCGGCGGAATCTCCTCGCCGCGTGCGGGCGCGGCCGAATGCGGCTTCGCCGCACCGTTTTTCGCGGAGCGACGCCGGGTGGGCGCTTCGGCCCCGGGGCCGTAACCGACGAGCACCGACGTACGGCCCTCGGCGGCCCCGGAAGCTTCGCCGGTAGCCCCGGAAGCCGCGGCTGCCGTCGTGGAAGCTTCGCCGGCATCGGTGCGCACTCTGATCAGCGGTGCGCCGACCGCCACCGTTTCACCGGGCCGGGCCAGCAGCTCGGCGACCTGCCCGGCGAACGGACACGGTAGTTCCACCTGCGCCTTGGCGGTCTCCACCTCGGCGATGGTCTGATTGAGTTCGACGGTATCGCCGACGGCCACCGACCAGGAGATCAGTTCGGCCTCGGTCAATCCCTCCCCGAGATCGGGCAGCCGGAACTCGAGTATGTGATTGTTGTCGTCCACAGCAGGGTCTTCCAACGGGCACCTCTGTCCGAACAGTTATCAGGCGGCGAAGGTTCGATCGACCGCGTCGAGAATGCGGTCCGGGTCTGGCATGTGGTGCCGTTCGAGCTTAGCCGGGGGATAGGGGATGTCGAAGCCACCGACGCGCAGGACCGGCGCCTCGAGGTAGTAGAAACACCGTTCGGCGATGCGCGCGGCGATCTCGGCACCGAGTCCGGCGAAGACGGGCGCTTCGTGTGTGACGATCAGGCGGCCGGTCCGGCGCACCGATTCCTCGATGGTGTCGAAGTCGATCGGCGACAGGCTGCGCAGATCGATCACCTCGAGTGAATGTCCCTCTCCGGCCGCGATTTCGGCCGCCGTCAGGGCGGTGGCGACCATCCCGCCGTAGGCGACGAGGGTGGCGTCGTGGCCCGACCGGCGGATGCGTGCCCGGTCCATGGGCAGCGGATCGGCGTCCAGAGCGGTGAAATCGAGATCGGCCTTGTCCCAGTAGCGTCGCTTCGGTTCGAAGAAGACGACCGGGTCGTCGCACGCGATCGATTGGCGCAACAGTCGATACGCGTCCTCGGGCGTGCTCGGCGACACCACGCGCAGTCCGGCGGTATGCGCGAAATACGCCTCCGGTGACTCCGAATGATGTTCGACCGAACCGATTCCGCCGCCGAAGGGAATCCGGATGGTGATCGGGGCGCGGACCTTGCCCTGCGTGCGGTAGTGGATCTTGGCGACCTGCGAAACGATCTGGTCGAAGGCCGGGTAGACGAATCCGTCGAACTGGATCTCGCACACCGGCCGCAGACCGCGCAGTGCCATTCCGAAAGCTGTTCCGATGATGCCGGATTCGGCCAGCGGCGTGTCGATGACGCGATTGTTGCCGAAGTCCTTCTGCAGCGTGTCGGTCACCCGGAATACGCCGCCGAGCCGCCCGATGTCCTCACCCATCAGCACGACCTTCGGATCGTCCTCCAAGGCCCGGCGCATCCCCGTGTTCAGCGCGTTCGCGAAGGTGGTGATCATGCCCGTACTCCTTCCTCGAAATCCGCCAGGTATCCGGAGTACTCGTCGCGCTCGGCGGCGATCAGGGGATGCGGGGTGGTGTAGACGTGCTCGAACAGCTGCATCGGATCCGGATCGGGCATGTCGATGGTCGCGGTGCGGACCGCGGCACCGACCGCGTCTGCGCGTTCGGTGACCCGCCGCTCGAAGTCACTGTCCCACAAACCCTCTCGCTCGAGCAGTCGTCGCATGCGGTCGATCGGGTCGCGGCGCTTCCACAGTTCGGTTTCCGCGGCCGAACGGTAGCGGGTGGGATCGTCGGCGGTGGTGTGCGGGCCCATCCGATAGGTGATGGCCTCGATGAACGAGGGGCCGCCGCCGGCGCGGGCGCGGGCGACGGCCTGGCGGGTCACCGCCAGCACCGCCAGCACGTCGTTGCCGTCGACCTGGACGCCCGGTATGCCGTACCCGTAGGCGCGCCGGACGATCGGCGTCTGGCTCTGCACCTCTACCGGTTCGCTGATCGCCCAGTGGTTGTTCTGGCAGAAGAACACCACCGGCGCACTCCAGGTGGCGGCGAAGCCGAGCGCCTCGGCGATATCGCCCTGACTGCTGGCGCCGTCACCGAAGTAGGTCAGCACCGCGATCTCCGCACCTTCCAGGTGTGCGGCGTAGGCGTAGCCGGTGGCGTGCAGGCCCTGAGAGCCGACGACGATGGCCGGATTGGTCATATTGATCTCGTCCGGGTCCCAGCACGAATGTGCGACGCCCCGCCACAGCCGGGTGATGAGAGTGGGATCCACGCCGCGGCAGTAGGCGACACCCGCCTCGCGGTAGCTGCAGAAGACATAGTCGTCGTCGTGCAGTGCGCGAGCCGAGCCGATCTGCGATGCCTCCTGCCCGAGCAGCGGGGCCCACAGGCCGAGCTGGCCCTGCCGCTGCAATGCGGTGGCCTCGACGTCGATGCGGCGGGTGACGACCAGGTCCTCGTACAGTTCGCGCAGTTCGGCCGGACCGATATCCGCGATCAGGGCCGCGTGCTCGCGGTCGAGAACGCGGCGCCCGTCGGGCTGGACCAGTTGCACGGGATAGGGGTTCGTCCCGGTGTCGTGCCTGGTTGTGGTGTTGTGCACAGCCGTCACCTCCTCGTTGCCGCGTACGACGGGGTCTTCCGTCCCTCGCGATCCGGCGGACTGCTCTTCGCCAGCTGTGTGCTGTACTTCACAGCATCCACGATTGAGCGGGATGCGCAAGTGGCGACACGCGAACTGTGCAGAATGCTCGATCCCGACCGGGTAGGAGCTGTCATACTGCGTAACATGCCCAGTGCCGAACCCGCCCCGGCGACTATCGACGCCACCGACGCCCGGCTGCTGCTGGAACTGGTTGCCAACCCTCGTGCCACCGGGGTGGAACTGGCCACGCGGCTGGGGCTGTCCCGTAACACCGTGCAGGCCCGGCTCGCCCGATGGGAGGCCGCCGGTGTGCTGGCCGGATTCGAGCGGCGGGTGGACCCGCGCGCACTCGGTTACCGGCTCGCGGCCTTCGTCGCGGTGGTGGTCGATCAGCATCGGCTCGCCGACGTGGTGTCCGAACTCGCCGAGATCCCCGAGGTCACCGAGGTGTGCGGCACCACCGGGCAGACGGATCTGACCGTTCGCGTGGTCGCGCGCGACGCCGACGATCTGTATCGGATCACCGGCGCGATCCTGAAGATCGCGGGCGTGCAGCGCACCAATATGGCGCTGGTCATGCAGCAGTTGGTCGGGCCGCGCACCGCGCCGCTGCTACAGCGACTGGCCGGAGCCGACGAGGCGGCAGCATCGCGACAGGATGCCGGGCGAGACGACGCCGGACGAAACGACGCAGGGCGATCCGATGCCGGCGAGAATTCGGTCCAGTTCCGGCGTACTGGCCGCTGACGGCGGGGCCAGCCGCCCGCGAAGATAGCTCGGTGACTGCCACCGATTCCGCCTCCCGCCCGCCCGATGTCGCCGAGGGGCAGATGGGCCTCCGAGCGGCGGTCGAGGGCGAACACGGGCCCGGCGGTACCGGACAAGCGGTCGGCGCCGGGATCATCGCGGCGCTGGTCGGTTTCACCAGTTCGTTCGCCGTCGTGCTGGCGGGACTGACCGCGGTCGGCGCGACACCGGCGCAGGCCGCCTCGGGCCTGCTGGCCGTCTGTGTCACCCAGGCGCTGGGCATGTGGATCCTGAGCCGGCGCTATCGCATGCCGATCACCCTCGCCTGGTCGACTCCCGGTGCGGCGCTGCTGGCCGGCGCCGGCGCGGTAACCGGCGGCTGGCCCGCGGCGGTGGGGGCGTTCGCGGTCACCGGCGTATTGATCGTTCTCACCGGCTGCTGGTCACGGCTGGGCCGGCTGATCTCCGCGATCCCGGTCGAGATCGCGCAGGCCATGCTCGCCGGTGTCCTGCTGCCGCTCTGCCTCGCGCCGCTGCGGGCCCTGACCACCTCGAGTGCGGCAGTGGTGGCGCCCGTGCTGGTGGTGTGGGTGGTGCTGCAGCGGTACGCGCAGCGGTGGGCGGTGCCCGGCGCCTTCGCCACCGCGGTGGCCGGGGCGGGAATCTCGATGATCGCCGGACATCGCTCGATTCCGGTCGCCGATCTGATTCCGAAACTGGAAATCACTGTGCCGCACTGGAGTTGGCAGGCCGTCATCGGCATCGCGATTCCGCTGTACGTGGTCACGATGGCCGCGCAGAACATACCCGGCGTGGCGGTCATGAGCTCGTTCGGCTATCGGGTGCCGTGGCGGGCGTCGATGACCGTCACCGGCCTGGGAACCATCGTGGGCGCCCCGGCGGGCGGACATGCGATCAACCTGGCCGCGATCAGCGCGGCGTTGGCGGCCGCGCCCTCGGCCCATCCCGATCCGCGCCGGCGCT
>NZ_BDBN01000061.1 GCF_001613005.1 Nocardia nova NBRC 15556
CATCGCGGCGCCTGGGCGTCGGGCGCCCCTTGCCGGCGGTCGGTGTGGGCCGCTGCGCTGCCGTGGCCGTGTCGTCGTCGGTCGCGGCCGACGTGTCGTCGACGTGGTCGTCGGTGGTGCTGGCATCGCCACGGCGCAGGAACTTCACGCCGACCAGGCTATTGGATGGCATACCGGCCTGGAAATACGGTCTCCGCTGAGCCTGTGTGATCGGTCATACCGCCCATACCGGCAAACCGGCTCCGACCGGCCGGTCTGTACCCCACGACACGCCCCGCGGGTGTGGTGATTCGCACGTCCGAGCGCCCTCCACCCGGCAATTCCGGGGCCGACGGGCCCACGCCGGCGCGCGCAGTGGCAAGATTGGAATAGCCACCCGCGACGTGGCGTTGACAGCTACCGAGCCGTGCGCTGTTCACGGAAACAACGTTCACGGGTAACGAGGGTCTGCGAGGAGACTTCATGACTGTGCAGAACGAGACCACCACCCACGGTGTGATCCTGACCGACGCCGCCGCGTCCAAGGCGAAGGCGCTGCTGGACCAGGAGGGCCGCGACGATCTGGCGCTGCGCATCGCGGTGCAGCCGGGCGGTTGCGCGGGTCTGCGGTACCAGCTGTTCTTCGACGATCGCACCCTCGACGGCGACCTGACCGCCGAGTTCGGCGGGGTCAAGCTGGCCGTCGACCGGATGAGCGCCCCCTATGTTCAGGGCGCGTCCATCGACTTCGTCGACACGATCGAGAAGCAGGGCTTCACGATCGACAACCCGAACGCCACCGGCTCCTGCGCCTGCGGCGACAGCTTCAACTGACGATCTGCTCCCGGCGCGGAATCTCTGCGGAGGTTCCGCGCCGTGTCGTGCACACGGTACGGTAAGGCTGATTCCGCCCTCGACAGACAAGGACCGGGCTTCGTGACCATCGCTGTGTCCGCTTCCATCGCGACCGACCATTTGATGCGTTTTCCGGGGAAATTCTCCGACGTCCTGCTTGCCGATCAGTTGCAGCACGTGTCGTTGAGTTTTCTGGTCGACGATCTGGTGATTCGCCGAGGCGGTGTCGGCGGCAACATCGCGTACGCGATGGGTCTGCTGAACGGGAACCCGCTGCTGGTCGGCGCGGTCGGCCCCGACTTCGGTGAGTACCGCGACTGGCTCGAGCGCCACGGCGTGGACTGCTCGGCGGTGCGGATCTCCGACACCGCGCACACCGCGCGCTTCGTCTGCACGACCGACGAGAGCATGGCCCAGATCGCGTCGTTCTATCCCGGCGCGATGAGCGAGGCCCGCGACATCTCGATCGCCGAGGTGGCCGAAAACCGTTCGCTGGACCTGGTTTTGGTGGGCGCCAACGATCCCGACGCGATGCTGCGCCACACCGAGGAGTGCCGCAAGCTCGGTATCCCGTTCGCCGCCGACCCCTCACAGCAGCTGGCCCGCCTCGACGGCGACCAGGCGCTCGCCCTGATCGACGGCGCCACATACCTTTTCACCAACGAGTACGAGTGGGGCCTGCTGCTGCAGAAGACCGGCCTGTCCCCCGAGGAGATCGGCCGCCGGGTCGGCATTCGCGTCACCACCCTCGGCGCCAAGGGCGCGCTGATCGTCGACGGTGATGGTGTCGAGGTGAATGTCGAAGTGGTGCCGGAACTTTCGCAGGTCGACCCGACCGGCGTCGGCGACGCGTTCCGGGCCGGCTTCCTCACCGGGCACACCGCCGGACTCAGCCTGCAGCGCTCAGCGCAGCTGGGTTCGCTGACCGCGGTGCTGGTGCTGGAAACCGTGGGCACCCAGGAGTGGTCGCTCGACCGCGACGACGCGCTGCGACGGTTGCGCGGCGCGTACGGCCCGGAGGCCGCGGACGAACTCGGCGCGCTGCTGAGCTGAGCGCCGGCCCGAGAATCCGAGCCATCCGGCGGCCCGCGGCCGTGACGATTCACAACATTGCGTCCGGATGCGCGGAGTTCGCCGGCGAACAATAGGGTGTGCGTATGGGATCCGATCGTTTATATTTTCGTCAACTGCTGGCGGGCCGGGACTGGGCCGTCGGCGATCCGATTGCCACGCAGATGCGGAATTTCTCGTATTTGATCGGTGATCGCGAGTCCGGCGAATGTGTGGTGGTGGATCCCGCGTACGCGGCGGGTGATCTGGTCGATATCGCCGAGGCCGACGGCCTGCGGCTGACCGGTGTGCTGGCAACCCATCATCATCCCGACCACGTGGGCGGCACGATGATGGGTTTCACCCTGCGCGGGGTGAAGGAACTGCTCGAGCGGGTGCAGGTTCCGGTGCACGTGAACCACGAGGAACTGTCCTGGGTCGCGAATGTCACCGGTATCGCGCCGAGCGAGCTGACCGGACACGACCACGGCGACACCCTCGCCGTCGGTGGCGTCGAGATCGAATTCCTGCACACCCCCGGCCACACGCCGGGCAGCCAGTGCTTCCTGTTCGAGGACCGGCTCGTCGCCGGTGACACGTTGTTCGTGGACGGCTGCGGCCGCACCGACTTCCCCGGCGGCGATTCCGACGCCATGTTCCGCAGCCTGCGCCACCTGGCCGAGCTGTCCGGCGACCCGGTCGTCTACCCCGGCCACTGGTACTCGGAAGAACCCAGCGCGGCCCTGTCGTCGGTGCGGGAGAACAACTACGTCATGCGCCCGACCACTCTCGAACAGTGGCATATGCTGATGCCCGGCTGAGCGACCACCTCCACCCTCCGAGCCCTTTCGCCTTGTGCGAGAGGGCTTTTCGTACTTTCTGGGCAGATTCACCACCCCGGCGAACTTTTGCCGACGCGGCGTTGATATCTTACCGACGCACCGTCAGGAAGATGGTGCTGTCGCGCCGCCGGTCCGACCGGCGGCAGCCGTGAGGAGTGTTGTCATGTTCCTGGCACTGCGCGAACTGTGGTACGCGCGAGTGAGATTCGGCCTGATGGGCGGCGTGGTCGCGCTCATCTCGATCCTGACCGTGATGCTGTCCGGGCTGTCGTCCGGACTCGTCGACGACGGTGTCTCCGGCCTGCGCGCCCTGCCGGTCGACGCCTTCGCCTTCGCGCACGGCACGAAGACCGATTCGGCATTCACCCGCAGCACGATCGACACCGCACAGGTAGCGGCGTGGCGATCCCAGCCGGGCGTGGCCGACGCGGCCCCCTTCGGCAATACGCTGGTCAACGCCAAGACCGGCGGTGGCGTCGCGGTCGACTTCGCGCTGTTCGGCGTCGAACCGCAGTCGTTCCTGGCACCGGCGGCGGCGCAGGGCACAGGACTGGATCGACCGGACGGCATCGTCGTGAGCGCGACCGCCCTCGACAAGGGTGCGCGACTCGGCGACACCGTCGTCATCGATCGGCTCGGCACGACGCTGACGATCGTCGGTGTCACCGCGGGCAAACAGACCTTCGGCCATGTGGATGTCGCCTACGTGCCGCTGCACACCTGGCAGCAGATCCACGCCGGGGCGAAACCGGGTGAGCAGGTACGAGAGCAGTCCTACCGGGAGGCCAGTGCCGTGGCGCTGCGCGCGCAGCCGGGTGCGAAACTCGACCTGACCGCCGGCGACGCGGCCGCGGACACGACCGCCATGACCCGCACCGCCTCCTACGACGCTTCCCCGGGATATACGGCGGAGATGGCGACCATGACGATGATCAAGGCGTTCCTCTACGCGATCTCGGCACTGGTGGTCGGCGCGTTCTTCCTGGTGTGGACCATCCAGCGCACGGGCGAACTGGCGGTGTTGCGGGCGATCGGCGCGCCGACGCGGTTCCTGCTCGTCGACGGACTCACCCAGGCCGTGGTGGTGCTGGTCGGCGCGACCGCCATCGGAGTGCTGATCGCCGTCGGCGGCAGCAGTTTCATCCACGGCATGCCGTTCACGCTCGAACCCGCAGCCGTCGCCACCGGAGCCGGCCTGCTGGTGTTACTCGGCGTGCTGGGCGCGGCCGCCGCCATCGTGCGCGTCACCAGAATCGATCCCCTCACCGCCTTGGGAGCCAACCGATGAGCATCTTCACCACACGCAAAGGCGCTGCGACACAAGAGGATGCGCGCGCGAGCGACCTTTCCGACTCGAAGACGGGACTCGAACTCGACGGCGTAACCCTCACCCTCGGCGACGGTGCCGATACGGTGACCGCGCTGGACGACGTGCATCTGTCGGTCAACCCCGGGGAATTCGTCGCGATCATGGGACCCTCCGGCTCCGGTAAATCGAGTCTGCTCGCCGTGGCGGGCGGTCTCACCACTCCGGATACCGGACAGGTACGCATCGGCGGCACCGATCTCACCGCCCTGGGCCCGCGCGAGCGCACCCGATTCCGGCTGCACCACATCGGTTTCGTCTTCCAATCGGGCAACCTGCTGCCCGCGCTCACGGCCGCCGATCAACTGCGGCTGGTCGCCCGCCTCACCGGCACCCGCCGCGATCCGCGAGAGTTGCTCGGCGCGGTCGGCATGGGCGAGAAGGCGAATCGGCGACCGGAGCAGCTGTCCGGCGGTGAACGCCAGCGCGTCGGCATCGCCCGGGCGCTGATCGGCTCGCCGCGAGTCCTGCTGGTCGACGAGCCGACCGCCGCCCTGGATCGCGCCCGCAGCGCGGAGGTGGTGGAACTGCTGGCTCGCGAAACCCGCGCGGCGGCGGTCGCCACCGTCATGGTCACCCACGACCACGACATCCTCGACCGCTGTGACCGCGTGTTGACCATGGTCGACGGCCGCCTCACCCCCGAGCGCTGAGGGTCGGGGCACACCGCGACCGAGTGTGACCGCGACAGGATGTGATAGCACTGTCGCATAGGGTCGGATGCGGCCCGGCCGGGTGAAACACCGTCCCGGCCGCGGCGAGAAGGAGGTTTCGTGCCGAGGATTCAGGCGGCGACTGTCGCGGAACACCGGCAGGCGCAGCGGCGTGCCCTCCTCGACGCCGCGCGCGCGATCCTCTCCGAACAGACCGGTGCGGCGCCCACCCTCGCCGAGGTGGCCGCCCGCGCCGGTCTGGCCCGGCCCAGCGTCTATCAGTATTTCGGCTCACGAGACGAACTGTTCGAAGCGGTATTGGCCGATGCACTACCCCGCTGGAGCGCACGGATCACCGAGCGCATGGCCGCGGCCGACGACCCCGGCGCCAAGGTCCTGACCTATGCGCTGGTCAATCTCGAACTGGTCGACGAGGGCGAACACGCGGTGGTACAAGGGCTTTCGACCCATATCGCGCCCGACGCCCTCGCCGCCCAGGGCCGCGCCATTCACGACGAACTCCGCACGCCGCTGATCGCCGCGCTGACCGAACTCGGCGCACCCGATCCGGCGACGACCGCCGAACTGATCAACGCCGTCGTCCTCACCGCCTCGCGCATGGTCGAAAACCACGCCCCCGTCGACACTGTGGCGACACGCGTCCGAGAGCTACTGACTCCGTATCTCCGTCACGCGGCGGCCCGCCCGCACACACCCGACGGCACGTAGCTCACCTCGGCCCCGCGGACGGCCACGCCCCGGGACCGCATGCTCACTCCGTCCGGTGTGATGCTGGTGTCAATCCGGCCTGAGCGCGGCGACCGCGCGGTCCACAGTAGTGAACAGCCGCCCCTGCTCCTGCAGTTCGCGCCCGCGCGCGGTCCGGCGCACGGTGGCCAGGTTACGAGCGGGTAGTTCGGCGAAGTAGACGGTGACACCGCTGTCCCCCAGTTCGTTCACCAGCTCGAGGAACGCGCGCATCACGGTCAGCGTCACATCGGGTATCCACGAGCAGTCCAGCACGACGGTATGCACCGGATGCCCGGCCGCCGCGAGCTCGTCCACGCGGCGCCGGATGCCCTCGGTATTGGACCGCACGTTCGCGGTGTACAGCCCCGACGCGACCCGCAACACCAGCGGATTCGCGGGTTCGGTTGCGGCCGTGGGTGTTCCGCCTGCCCAGCGGCCGTCCGGAGCCCGGGTCAGCTGCACCACGTGCGGGCGATTCAGTTCGCGCAGCACCAGATAGAGCGTGGCGACCACACCCACGGCGACCGCGGGAAGCAAACCCATCACCAGTCCGATCGCCGCGGTGCCGACGGCGATCCGGAATTCGACGCGACTGACTCGCCAGAACAGCGCCAGCGCACCGAAGTCCAGCAGCCCGAGCGTCGCCACCACCACCATCGCGCCGAGGACGGCTTGCGGCAGATCGTCGAGCACGGGCGCGAGGAACAACGCCACCGCGACCGCCAGCGCCGCGGTGACGATCGCCGCCAGTTGTGTTCGCGCACCGGCACGCAACGCCACCGCGGTCTGCGAGAATCCGCCCGCCGGGGGCAGGGTGTGGAAGAACGAGCCCGCCAGCGACGCCATGCCGTTCGCGAAAAGTTCCCGGTTGCTGTCGATCTGGGGTTCACTCGCACGGCGCACGCCGCGCCCCACCGCGACCGTCTCCAGGAAGGCCATCATCGAGATGGCCAGCGCCCCCGGCAACAGGTCGCCGATATCGTGCAGCCGCGGCAGGCCGGGCAACGGGATCCCGGAGGGGACCGGCGCGATCAACGCCACCCCGTGATCATCGAGATGCGCGAAGGCGACCAGCGCGATCCCGACCGCGACCACCACCAGCGGACCGGGAACGCGCGGCAGCAGGCTCGACATCGCGTACAGGCCCGCGACCGCGGCCGCCGCCAGTATCACGGTCGCCGGATTCGCCGAGCCGAGCTGTTTCAGCGCCGACCACAACACCCGGAAGAATCCGGTGGCGGCCGGATCGGGGGGCACGCCCAGCAGTTTGGGCAACTGCCCGGCCGCCACGGTGAGCCCCACGCCGATCTTGATTCCGGTGAGCGTCGCGTCGCTGATGTTCTCGATGATCGAGCCCAGTCGCGCGAGCCGCGCCAGCAGCAGGATCACCCCGACCATCAGGGTCACGGTCATCAGCGCGGTCTGCGCATCCTCGGATCCGGCGGCGATCCCGGCGCCGACCAGCGTGGAAGCGGTCAGGGTCGCGATGGTGGAGGTGGTACTCACGCTCGCGGTACGCGACCCGCCCAGCAGCGCGTAGACGACCATCGGCACCATGCAGGTGTAGAGGCCGATCTGCACCGGCAGATCCGCGATGGTCGCGTAGGCCATGGCCTGCGGAATCACGACCGCACCCGCACTGAGCCCGGCCAGGATATCGGGCCGCAACCAGGTGCGGCGGTAACCGGTGAGCGTCGGCGCCACCGCGCTGCTCATCTGTCCTCCACTCCCCCCGGTCGGTTCGGCCGGGCGGGACCTCACTGCACCGGTCGATCCGCGACCACCCGGAAGCCCAGGTTCCCCGTCGAGGAGACCGGCTCGCTGCCCTGCCGCGCCGAGACCCGGTAACGACGGCAGTAGGACAGGTGGCACAGAAACGATCCACCCCGCATCACCCGGTCGCGACCGAGATCGGGTCCGGTGGGATTCGCTTCGGGACTGTGCCGGTAGTAGTCCGGCGAGAAGTAGTCCGAACACCACTCCCACACGTTCCCGGTGGTGTTGTAGAGCCCGAAACCGTTGGGGGCATAGGCATTCACGGGCATCGTGCCGAGATGCGCGCCGGGGGCCGTGCGCGGGAATTCGCCGGTGAAGACATTCATGTGCCGCTGCCCGTCCGGCTCGAAGTCCTCGCCCCAGGGAAACGGGCCGGTGGATCCGGCGCGGGCGGCGTACTCCCATTCGGCCTCGGTGGGCAGCCGCGTGCCCGACCACGTGCAGAAGGCCCGGGCGTCCTCCCAGGAGACGTGGACGACAGGATGGTCGGCCATGGTGCCGACATCCGAGTCGGGCCCGAACGGATGAGCCCAGTCCGCGCCCTCCACCTGCCGCCACCACGGAGCGTTGACCACCGCGCGGGTGGGCGGCATATCCGGCGGCAGCAAGCCGGCGAAGACGAACGACCAGCCGTATTTCTCGGCATCGGTGCGGTAGCCGGTGTCGGCGACGAATGCGGTGAAGTCGGCATTGGTCACCGCGTATCGGCCGATGGCGAAGGCGTCGACCGTCACCCGGTGGCACGGCCCTTCGCCGTCGCCGGGATAGGCCCAGCGGCTCTCGTCTCCCATGATGAAGGTGCCGCCGGGAAGGGCGACCAGCGCGGCCTCGAACTCCGCGTGGCGATCCGCCTCGCCCGGCCGACCGGCATCGGCATCGTGACCGGTCGAATCAGCGCTCTTTCCCGCTGCCGGTGCGCAGCAGGCGTGGTGGGTGCCGGAGTCGGTGCGGTGTGGCATGACTTCCTCTCCCTCACTGTCCGAAACGTCAACGCCGGCAGCGGTAGCCGACCGTACGCTGACCCGACCGTACCGCCCGATTCGCCCGGTCGTGGGCGGTATCGGCAACTGCGTGCGCGGCCACGTCGGCGAAACCCGGATTCACCCCGGGCGGATGAGGCTTGCCGCGCCGGCCGGTGGTGCACTCGCAGGCGGCACTTACTCCGTGACGCAGACCAGTCTCCGACAGGGGTTCCAGCGATGAGCGATAGGCAGTTCAAGGGCGTCGTCAATCTCGACATCCGGGACTCGGTTCCCGATTGGGACGCCTTCCTGGCGAAGAAGGCACCGGAGGGCGCACCGAATGTGCTGGTCGTGCTGTACGACGACACCGGATGCGCGGCCTGGTCGCCCTACGGCGGGCGGATCGAGATGCCGACCATGGACCGGCTGGCGCGCGAGGGACTGACCTACAGCCAATGGCACACCACGGCGCTGTGCTCGCCGACCCGCTCCACCTTCCTCACCGGCCGCAACCATCACCTCAACGGATTCGCCTCGATCTCGGAGACCTCGTCGGGATTTCCCGGCTACAGCTCTCACATCCCGCCGGAGAACGCCTCGATTGCCACCGTATTGCGGAAGGCCGGCTGGGGCACCTACTGGGTCGGCAAGAACCACAACATCCCCGTCGACGAGTGGACCGCCGGCTCGTCGCGGGAGCGGTGGCCGCTGGGACAGGGCTTCGATCGCTTCTACGGATTCGTCGGCGGTGAGACCAACCAGTGGTATCCGGATCTGGCCGAGGACAACCACTTCATCGACCAGCCGTATCAGCCCGAAGAGGGCTACCACCTGTCGAAAGACCTTGCGGCCAAAGCCATCTCGTTCCTCCAGGATCAGCGCCAGACCCACCCCGGCAAACCGTTCTACCTGTGGTTCTGCCCCGGCGCCAACCACGCGCCGCACCATGCCCCGAAGGAATGGATCGACAAGTACAAGGGCAGGTTCGACGACGGATACGACGCCTACCGCGAGTGGGTGCTGCCGCGCATGATCGAACGCGGCATCCTGCCCGAGGGCACCGAACTCAGCGCATTCAATCCGATGCCGCCGGGCACGTTCGCCGAGGCCGATGCGGTGCGTCCCTGGTCGGAACTGAGTGAGCCGGAACGAAAGCTGTTCGCCCGCATGGCCGAGGTGTACGCCGGCTTCTCCGAATACACCGATCACCAGGTCGGGCGCATCATCGACTATCTGGAGGAAACCGGCCAGCTGGAGAACACGCTGGTGATCTACGCCGCCGACAACGGCGCCTCCGGCGAGGGGTCACCGAACGGCTCGGTCAACGAGAACAAATTCTTCAACGGCTATCCGGACAATATCGAGGACAACCTCGAAATGATCGACAAACTCGGCACCCCCGACACCTACAACCACTACCCGACCGGATGGGCCGCGGCCTTCTCCACACCGTTCAAGATGTTCAAACGCTATTCGTATCAGGGTGGTGTGGCCGATCCGCTGGTCATCTTCTGGCCCAAGGGAATCGAAGCGCGCGGCGAGATCCGCGACCAATACCACCACTGCACCGATATCGTGCCGACCATTCTCGAATGCTGCGGTGTGCCGATGCCGGAAACGGTCGACGGCGTTCACCAGAATCCGCTGTCGGGCGTGTCGATGAAGTACACCTTCGATTCCGCGCATGCCCCCACCCGGAAGGAAACCCAGTACTACGAGATGCTCGGGCACCGGGCCATCTGGCACGAAGGGTGGAAGGCGGTCACCGTGCACGGGCCCACCAGCGGCCTGAGCAATTTCGACAAGGATCGCTGGGAGCTGTATCACACCGATGTCGACCGCTCCGAGAATCACGATCTGGCCGAGGAGTATCCCGACAAACTTCGCGACATGATCGGGCTGTGGTTCCGGGAAGCCGAGATCAACAAGGTGCTGCCGCTCAACGACCTCGGCGTCACCGGCAAGGACCTGCAGACCTTCCTCGGGCTGGAATTCAAGGTCCCGGTGCCACCCGGCGGCAAATACGTCTACTACCCCGGAACGACCGAAGTGCCGGAACGGGCCGCGGCCAATACGCACGCGGTCTCGTTCAAGGTGCTGGCGGAGGTGACCACCACGGCCGACACCGAGGGCGTGATCTTCGCGCAGGGTTCACGCTTCGGCGGTCACGCGCTGTATGTCCGGGACGGAAAGGTCACCTACACCTACAATTTCCTGGGAATACCGCCGGAGCAGCAGGTGCGGGCCGACGCACCCGCGCCGGGCAAGCACATCATCGGCGTCGAATTCCGGAAGGAACGCCCCGGCGACCACGGCGAATTCTGGGGCACCGCCACGTTGTACATCGACGACCAGGCGGTGACGCAATCCGAAATCCGCACGCAGCCCGGTCATTTCAGCCTCTGCGGCGAAGGACTGTGCATCGGCTACGACGTCGGCGACCCGGTCAGCAGCGATTATCGCGGCACGTTCGCATTCACCGGCGGTGAGATCGCGAAGGTGATCTTCGATGTGGCCGACGACGCCTATGTCGACGTCGAAAAGCATTACGAGGCAGCACTCTCGCGCGATTGACGATTCCTGCCGCGGTGCCCCGCGCCGACCCCGGGGCACCGGCTTTCACGCCAGGGTGCGCAACCAGCCGTGATTGTCGGCGAACGTGCCGCGCTGAATTCCGGTCAGCGTGTCGCGCAGCGCCATCGTGACCTCGCCGGGCTCACCGCCGCCGATCTCGAATTCGCCCTCGGCGGACTGCACCCAGCCGACCGGGGTGATGACCGCGGCGGTTCCGCACGCGAAAACCTCGGTGATCTCGCCGGATTCGGCGCCGTTGCGCCATTCCTCGACCGACACCTTGCGTTCCTCGACCGGATAACCGGAGTCCGCGGCGAGGGTCAGCAGACTGTCGCGGGTGATGCCCGGCAGCAGCGACCCCGACAGCTCCGGGGTGACCAACCGGGCCTCGGAACCGGAACCGTAGACGAAGAACAGGTTGTTGGTGCCCATCTCCTCGACGTACTTGCGCTCGCAGGCGTCGAGCCACACGACCTGGTCGCAGCCCTTGTCGGTGGCCTGCTGCTGCGCCAGCAGCGAGGACGCGTAGTTGCCGGCGACCTTGGCCTCACCGGTGCCGCCCGGGGCGGCGCGCACGTATTCGGTGGACAGCCACACCCGCACCGGCTTCACGCCACGCGGAAAATACGCTCCCGCAGGCGAACCCAGCAGCAGGTACTTGTACCCGGCCGCGGGCTTCACGCCGAGTCCCGCCTCGGTGGCGAACATGAACGGCCGCAGATACAGCGACTCCTCACCGCCGGCCGCGGGCACCCAGTCCGCGTCGACCTCGAGCAGCTGGCGCACCGATTCGATGAACAACTCCTCCGGCAGCTCCGCCATCGCCAGTCGTCGCGCCGACCGCTGGAACCGCGCCGCGTTGGCATCGATGCGGAAGGTGGCGATACTGCCGTCGGCCTGCCGATACGCCTTGAGACCTTCGAAGATGGCCTGACCGTAGTGGAACACCATCGTCGCCGGATCCATCGACAGCGGCCCGTACGGCTCGACCCGCGCGTTGGTCCACTGCCCGTCGAGATAGTCGATCGACACCATGTGGTCGGTGAAGTAGCGACCGAACCCGGGCGCCGCCAGAATCTCCGTGCGCCGATCCGCCGGAACCGGGGCGGGATGCGGGGTACGAGTGAACTGTGCAGCGACTGTCATGACCTCGATACTAGAACTGCGGTCGTCGACGCCGATGCTCGGACCTGCGTGGAGACGGGCCGAGCAGCGATCGAGAATCGCGACAATCGGGACATAATTCCCCGTCGACGGCGTCCGATGCGAGGTATTCGTCCCGCAACGGCCCCTCCGGAGCGAGCGGCGTACCCCCTTCGCGCAGCACACTCACGGCCACCGGACCCTCCACTCCGGAACTGTCATGATTTACGCCACACGCAGAGGGTCCGCGACCGCCGTTCAGGAAGTATGCGGCGTCACGAACGGCGGGCGCACCACCTCGGCGCGCAACCGGCGGCCGCGCACATCGACCTCGACCTCGTCGCCCGGCTCCAGTCCGGCCTCGGTATCCAGCAGTGCCAAGGCGATGCCGACCTTGAGGCTCGGCGAGAAGGTGCCCGAGGTGGTCTCACCGACGGCCTCCTCACCACGAAGCACCGTCTGACCCTGACGCAGCACACCGCGATCGAGCGCCCTGAGCCCCAGCAGGATTCGTCGTGGGCCCGCCGACTTCTCCTGTGTCAGAGCCGCTTTGCCCCAGAACTCCGGCTTCTTCCAGCCGACCGCCCAGCCCGCGCGGGCCTGCACCGGCGAAATCTCCGGCGACAGCTCGTGGCCGTGCAGCGGATAGCCCATCTCGGTGCGCAGCGTGTCGCGCGCACCCAGGCCGGCCGGCTGCCCGCCCGCCGCGTCGACCCGGGCCACCAGCGCGCGGAAAACCGCCTCCGCGTCGGCCCAGCGCGGCAGCAGTTCATAGCCGTGTTCACCGGTGTATCCGGTGCGGCAGACGCGTAGCGGACGGCCGTCCCACTCGGCATCGGCGAATGCCATGTACTCCATATCGGTCGGAAGTCCCAGCGCGGCAAGCACTTCCGCCGATTTCGGGCCCTGCACCGCGAAGACCGCGTACTCGCGGTGCTCGTCGGTGATCGTGATGCCCTCCGGTGCGGCCTTGCGCAACTCCGCCACCACCGCGGCGGTATTGGCCGCATTCGGCACCAGGAAGATCTCGTCGTCGGAGACGTAGTAGGCGATCAGATCGTCGATCACCCCGCCCTGCTCGGTGCAGCACAGCGTGTACTGCGCCTTCCCGGGCCCGACGCGGCCGAGATCGTTGGTCAGCGCCGCGTTCACGAACGCCGCCGCGTCCGCGCCGCGCACAGTCGCCTTGCCGAGGTGGCTCACATCGAAAACCCCGACGGTGGTCCGCACGGAGGTGTGCTCGGCGACGGTGCCCGCGTACTGCACCGGCATCTCCCACCCCCCGAACGGGGCGAAGGTCGCGCCCAGCTCCGTGTGGACGGCGTGGATGGGGCCCTGCTGCAGCGTCTCGTCGGTCACCCGGCGAGCTTATCGAGCGCCGGCGGCTCGCGGTCCGCGCCCGGGCGGCTGTGTCGGGTCGGTCACTGTGCGGTCCGGGGTGGCGGCGGGTCAGCCGCGCTCGTGCGTGTCGAACTCGGCGAGCGGGTCCGCCTCCAGCAGTGCGTCCCCGTGCTCCTCCACCCACTCGCCGAGCGCGCGCATCGGGCCCTCGACGAGGCTCAGCCCGAGCGGGGTCAACGCGTATTCGACGCGTGGTGGCGCTTGTGCGTAGCGGTGACGCTCGATCAGGCCGTGGCCGAGCAGCCGGCGCAGGGCCTCGGTGAGCGCCTTGTCGCTGATGCCGCCGATCTCGGCCCGCAATTCGCTGCGCCGGCGCGCTCCGCCGAGCAGTCCGACCAGCACCACCGGATCCCAGGTGTGCGCGAAAAGGTCTGTGGCCGCGCGCAATCGGCAATCGGCGACCAGTTCGCCCGCATGCTCGTCGTAACCGCTCATCCCGTGATGATCACTTATCCGTCGCGCACCGATCGGTGCGTATCGGCCGTCCTACCGTAGCGCCGGATCGACAACTCGAAGGAGCACACGATGCGAATCACGATTCTCGGCACCGGCGCCTTGGCCGAGGCACTGGGCCGCCGATGGGCCCGCGCCGGACACGAGATCACGGTGGCCGGGCGTTCGATGGACAAGGCCGAGGCGCTCGCGCGGCGGCTCGGTGCCGGCGTGCGGGCTGTGCCGCTGACGGAGATCGGGGCCGGCGGAAAGGTGGTCCCGCACGCTCCGACGGCGGCCCACCCAGCGACAGTCGCGGGCGGCGCAGACGCCGTAGGGCCGGGGGCGAGAAGAACTGCGGACGCGGTATTGCTGGCGGTGGCCTACACCGGAGTCGAGGAGGTTCTGCGCGCGGTGGGCGCGCCCGGTGGCGCACTGTCGGGTCTCACCGTCATCGATGCGGCCAACGCGATCGACCACGGGCTCGGCGTGCTGCGCCTGCCGCCCGGCACCTCGCATGCGCAGCGCGTGGCCGAACTCGCGCCGGGAGCGCACGTGGTCAAGGCGTTCCACCTGTTCCCCAGCGAACAGTGGGCAGCACGCGAAGCCGACGCGACCCCCGATACCGGATCGACTCACCGACCGCCCTCGGTCACGATCTGCGGCGACGCCCCGGCCGCCCTGCGCACCACCGAACACCTGGTGCGCGACGTCGGCGCCGTACCGGTGGTGCTGGGCGGTCTGGACCGCGCACGTCAGCTGGAGGAGGCCGCCGGTTTCGTCATCGCGCTGGCCTTCTCCGGCGTGGACCCCAGCCGGGCGGTGCCGGCGATGCCCACCCCGTAGTTCGATGAGCCGCGGCTCGCGTGCTCGTCATCGGAGCGAGAGAAACCTCGCAGCCCGGCCGCGGCGGAGGTGAGATCGGAGCAACCGCCTTTCTACACAGGGCAACCCGTCGGCGACACACAACTAACGGAGGTGAAACACGCCGCTGATTTCCTGTTTTCATGCGAATCTCGTCACTTTTCTCGAAATCGTCCGCAGCCCCGTCCGCGCCCGCCCCGTCGATCTACGAGCAGATCGGCGGGCACGAAGCATTGGAAACCGTCGTCGAGGACTTCTACGTACGCGTCCTCGCCGACGAGGATCTCGCCGGCTTCTTCACCGGCACCAACATGTCGAGGCTGAAGGGGCGCCAGGTGGAGTTCTTCGCCGCCGCCCTCGGCGGCCCCGAACCGTACACCGGCGCCCCGATGAAGCAGGTCCACCAGGGCCGCGGCATCACCATGCACCACTTCAACCTCGTCGCCGGCCACCTCACCGACGCCCTGACGGACGCCGGCGTTCCGGAGCCGACCGTCGGCGAAATCATCGGCGCCATCGCACCTTTGGCGCCGGAGATCGCCTCCGACGCACCCGTGTCGTGAGCTGCGCTCGCGGGTGACCGCACCGGGTCGGCCGCCGCCCGCTCCTGCCCCGCGCACAGGATCGACGGCGGCCGAACGACATCCCGACCGGGCCGTCTCCGGCAGACGACCCGACCGGGCAAAACGAAACACATTGCCGGCGGCCGTTCATCCGGCCTCGAAGGAGTCGTCGCCGGACGGGGAAACGATCCGGAACAACAGGGCGGCCGCCTCGAACAACGCCCACGAGCGCGTGTCGATTTCGACCTCCCGCGCCGCGAGTGCGGCCGACACGTCACCACCTCGAAAAGCCCGGAGGGCAGACAGCAGATCGCGCAGCGCCGGTATGCGATATCCGGCGAGCCGGAGCTGATGCGCGATCCGCGCGTCGCGCACATCCTCCGGCGCGTACAGCCGCGCACCGCGCGGCCCGGCCCGGCCGGGCACGACCAGCCCTTCCGCATCCCAGTGCCGCAATGTCGACGGCCGCACACCGAGCGCGCCCGCCAGTTCGGACACCGTCATCGAGTCGGCGGATGTCGCATCCCCGATCGGTTCGTCCGCGATCGCCGCGGCCGCTCGCTTCGCCAGCCGCAGTTCCCGGCGTTGTGCGTCGAGGCGCGCGTGCGCGGCATCCAGCAGCGCGGGCAATGGTTGCCCGGAATGTGTCGCGCGCAGAACATCTCTCGCCTCGGCGGGCCCGACGGCCGTCGCCAGCAGCCGATACGCGTGGGCCGACAGCACATGCACCCGACGGTAGGTGCGATACCCGGACGGACCGCGCTCGACCGGGGGCAGCACACCGTCGCGTTCGAGGTTGCGAATCTGCTGGACGGAACAGCCGGCCCGCCGCGCCACATCCACGGTTCGCAGACCAGTGGATTTGCGACTTGTCATCACACGACCTGCCATTCCGATGGACGGAGTCTCCACAAGCACTTCAATGAAACGCTAGAGCAATGGAGATCAACGAGATCATCGAATTCGCCGAAAACCTCGGCGGCGTCCTGACGCTGAGTCCCCGGCCCGGCGACGGCACCCCCGAAATCAGCTGGGGCGATACCTTCTTCTATTACGCCCCCGACGGCGTGGTTCCCCACACCCAGCCCTTCGCCACCATCGTCACCAAGGATTATCCGGACGACGGATCATCGCGCCTGGACCGTCCGAACACGTTCCGCCTCAACATCTTCGCGGGCAAAGAGGCCTTCATCGAACGAACCGGTCACACCCCGCGCGACCACGCCACGATCCCGGCCGACCCGAGCCTCGCCGACACGCTGTTCCCCCACCCCGTCTACGGGGCACAGGCCTGGCTCGCCGTCGTGAACCCCGGCCCGCGAACCGCCACCGCCGTCGCCGACCTCCTGCGCTGCGCCCACCGCATCGCCCGCAGCCGATACGAGCGCCGGGAATCACACGCGGACAACTAAGGTCGTCGTCCTACCGTCCCAACCACGCCAACGCGGCCACGACCAGCGCTTCCGTCCCGGTTCGCAGCGTCGGCTCGATCACCGGCGCGAAATTCGGCGAGTGGTTGACCGGGATGTCCTGCATGACGCGGCCGGCCTGCAGTGCGGCCTGGAACTTCTCCGGGTCGGTTCCGCCCACGCCCCAATAGGTGTACGGCACGTCGAGGGCGTTCGGGATATCGCTGAAATCCTCACTGGCGCTGGCCATCGGCATTTCCGTGGCGTGGTCGCCGAAATAGGCCGCGAAGGCCTCGGCCACGCGGGCGGTGGCGCCGGGGTCGTTGTCGGTCAACGGAAATCGGTCGAACAGTTCGAATTCCGGGTCGCGTGGCGAGCCCGAGGCCTGGCACTCCGCGGTGACTATCCGGCGGATCGCGTCGAGGATCGTGGTGCGGGTGGACTCGTTGTAAGTGCGCACATTCAGTTGCAGCACAGCGTGATCGGAGATCACATTGCTCTTGGTACCCGCGTTGATGCTGCCGACGGTCAGCACCGCCGTCTCGGTCGGCGCCACCTCGCGCGAGACGACCATCTGCAGCCGGAGCACGATCATCGACGCCAGCACGACCGGGTCGATGGTGGCCTGCGGCATCGACCCGTGCCCGCCTCGCCCGTACACCGTGATGCGCATACTGTCGGCCGCGGCCATCGTCGGCCCGCTGCGAGTGGCGACGGAACCGGCCGGCGTGGGCAGCACATGCTGGCCGAGCGCGACATCCAGCCGCGGCAGTACCTTCGCCAGTCCGTCGTCGACCATCCCGCGCGCCCCGTCGCCGACCTCTTCGGCCGGCTGGAACAGCGCCACCAGCGTCCCGTGCCAGTGGCCGGTCTGCTCGGCCATCAGCTGGGCGGCGCCCAGCAGGCAGGTGACATGCACGTCGTGGCCGCACGCATGCATCACCGGCACCTCCTTGCCATCGTTGCCGACAGCGGAAACCGCACTGGCATAAGGCAATCCGGTCGCCTCACGCACCGGCAGCGCGTCGATGTCGGCGCGCAGCAGCACCCCCGGCCCGTCACCGTTGCGCAGAATTCCGACGACTCCCGTTCCGCCGATCCCTTCGTGCACGTCGTAACCCAGCGACCGCAACTTCTCCGCGATCCGTCCGGCCGTGCGATGTTCTCGATGCGACAGCTCCGGATGGGCGTGCAAGTCGCGGTAGAACTCCTCCTGCCACCCACGGATGCCGTCCAGACCCGCCAGTACCGAGGTATCCCGCGTGGTCGAGGTCATCACCTCTCCTTTCGCCGACCGTAACGCAATCGTTCGGGCCAACTCACCTGCTCGGGAAGCATCCATCCGCGCCACCGCGCCAGCAGGCACAATCCCGCGCCGACCACCGTCGCCGCGATCGAACCCGCCGTCGCATGGCCGGAATACCAGATGATCACCAGTGTCGCACTGGCCAGCAGCGCACCGGTGGCATACAGCGTGTTACCCCCGAAGATCGTCGGCACCCGACCCACCGCGATATCGCGTACCACCCCGCCCCCGACCGCTGTCGTCGTTCCCAGCAACACCGCCGGCAGCCACCCGAGCCCGACTTCGAGCGTCTTCTGCGCACCGACCGCCGCCCAGCAGCCCAGCGCCAGGGCATCCACCCAGGGAAACAGCCGGTCCCACAATCGGCCCTCGAACCGGAACATGAAGGCGATCGACGCCCCGAACAGGGCGGTCAGCAGGTAGGCGTAGTCGACCAGCGCCACCGGCGTCCCCCGCTGCAGCAGCGTGTCCCGGATGATGCCGCCACCCAGCCCCGAAGCGGTAGCGAGCACGGCGAATCCGATCGGGTCGAACCGGAACGTGCGCGCCACCGCCCCGCCGAGCATCGCGTTGGCGAACACACCGGTCAGATCGAGGGCGCGCAGCAATTCGGGGACGGTATCCGACACTGCCGCCATCGACCCCGTTCCTTCCGCGATATCCGCCGCATCCGCTATCGGCACGGTACCCGCCGGTCAGCGAATCGACCGGGAACCGGCGGCCTCGTGGTGCCCGGCCGACCGCGCGCACCCACTCGACACCGCCCTGAATCCTTTTCCGCCCTCGATCGCTCTCATAACCGTGCGGGCAACCGGGCCCGCCTAACCGAAGGAGTCGACATGGTTGTCGCCGTCATCGCCGTGGTGGTCGCGGCCGTATTACTGTGCAGCTGCATGCTGGTTCTGCGGCGGAGGCGTACCCGTGGCTGAGCGCACGAGATCGGCCTGGCCGGAGGAACATCTGGTCGCGGCGGCCCGCGCCGGCGACGAGTCCGCGGTCGCCGCCCTGGTTTCCGGCTCCTATCCGCACGTCCAGCGCTTCGCCCATTCCCTGTGCGCGAGCAGTCAGGACGCCGAGGACGCCGCGCAGGAGGCGATGCTGGTCCTGTTCCGCAAGATCGGCACGCTGCGGGCGGCGGGCGCACTGGCCTCGTGGATGTTTCGCATCGTGCGCAACGAATGCTTGCGACGTCTACGCACAGCCGTGCACCGAGATCCGGACGCGGAGATCGCGGCGGCCTCGGCGGAGGACGATGTGCTGGCCCGGCTCGAAATCGAGCGAATCGCCGCGGCGATCGCCGCGCTGCCCGCCGATCAGCGCCGAGTCCTGATCATGCGCGACGTCCAAGGCCTGCCGGGCGGCATGGTGGCTCGCACGCTCGGATTGAGCACGGCGGCAATGAAATCCAGACTGCACCGAGCCCGGGTTACCGTTCGCGCGCAACTCGGGATGCCGGATCGGGGGCTGCGGCCGTGAAGGACGTTGCCGGACAGCAGAAGACGTTCACCAGCCGCTCGGTCCCGGTCCACCTGGCACGCGGGCTGCTCGGTTTCGGCCTGATCGCCGCATCGATCGCGCTGATCCCCGCCGCGGGGCCGGCCGCCCTGCTCCTGCTGCCCGCCGGTGCGGTCGCGCTGCGCGGCTGCCCCACCTGCTGGCTGATCGGCCTGGCGCAGACGGTGTCCCGCGGCAGGATCGAGCGACAGTGTGCGCAAGGACAGTGCCGGGCCCGCTGGTAATCGGCACCACCCTTCCCCACCCCTGGCCGGTCCCGCCGGATTGACAGCTGTCCACACGCGGATTCAAGATCGACCGACGTCTGTAGATGTACTCGCGAGGGGGCGCAAAAGCTGTTGTGTCCCTTGGCGACTCTTTCGAGTATGGGTTCTGGTGAATGGTTGAGGTAGTAACAGCGCGGCCGGAAACCTCCGGCGGGCAGCGGGAGAACCTGCGGCAGCGACGCGGGCGATCATGGTGGGGCGCGGCGGCCGCGGTGACGAGCGGCGTGCTGTTACTGGTGTGGCAGGCGGCGCAGTACGGCATCTGGCTGGTCGACGACGCCGGAATCACGTTCGCGTATGCGCGCAGTGTCGCCGAGGGTGCCGGGCCGGTACTGCAACCCGGCGCGCAACCGGTCGAGGGATTCTCCGATCCCACCTGGCTCGCGGTGCTGGTGCTGGGCAAATGGTGCGGCTTGTTCGACTCCGGCGCCCTGTTCGGCATCCCGGACTTCGTCTTCTACCCCAAGGCGATCGCGGCACTGTGCTGCGCCGGAATCCTCCTCTGCTGCTACCTCGCCGCGCGGCGGGTGTCGCGTTGGCCCGCGGTGGTGACGTTCGTGACCGGCGCCGTGCTCGCCGCGATTCCGTCCTTCGTGATCTGGTGTTTCTCCGGCCTGGAGAACTCGCTGTTCGCGCTGGCGGTATGCGCTCTCGCCGTCCGCCTGTTCCTGGCGGTGCTGGACGAGCGGCTGTGGACACCCGCGGTGGCCGTGACGGCCGGTGCGATAGCGGCGTTCGCGGCGCTGACCCGGCCCGACGGCCTGATCTACCTCGCGGCGTACCCCCTGGTCTCGGTGATCCTGGTTCGCCGTGCCACCTGGCCCGTCGCACTTCGTCATGTGCTGTATTCCGGTGCGGCGTTCGCGATTCCGTTCGGGGCGTATCTGGTGTGGCGGGTCAGCGAGTTCGGCCGGCTCGTCGCGAATACGGCGGTCGCCAAGAATCAGGCGATGCCGACCGTACACGACCTCACCAGAGCAGGCGATCTGGTGCAGTACGCGGGCGCGCCCGCCGTGGTCGCGGCGGTCGGTGTGGTCGGGCTCGCCCTGGCCGGCCCGAGCAGAATCCGTAACGGCCTTGTCGCCCTGCTGGTTCCGCTGACGCTGGCGATCACCGGCTACTGCGTGCTGCAACCGGATTGGATGGGGCAGTTCCGGTTCGCCACTCCGGTCTGGGCGCTCGCCGCGCTCGTCGTCGTGCTCTCGGCGACCGAGGTTCTGGCCCGGCTGCGCACCCGGGGCCGGGCCCTCGTCGCGCTGACGCTGGTCGCCGCCATGATCCCCTCCGGTGTCGCCCTGGCGGACGCCGCCGACTCCTACCGTGCCGATTCCGATATCCCGTTGTGCTGGATAGCCTTTCGCTTCGGCCGCTACTTCAACGGCTACGCCGACATCCTCGACCTGCAGCAGGGCACGTTGCTCGCCCCCGACATGGGCGGAAGCGCGCTGACCTCTCGACTGCGGCTGATCGATATGGCAGGACTCGCCGATGCCCGGATCGCGGACATCTACGCGGGCAAGGCCGATATCGGATTGGCCGACTACGTATTCGAGGATCTGAAGCCGACGTTCGTCCACACTCACGGCGTCTGGATGCAGAACGGACTGACCGTCGATCCGCGCATGGACCGCGACTACTACCGGATTCAGCAGTCTCAGAACCTCGCCAGTCCGGACGAGGACTGGGTTCGCAAGGATGTGGTGCGCGGCGACAAGCAACTCGGGCAACTGCGCCGGTACTCGGCCGAGGTCCTCCCGCACCTGTTGTCGGATTACCAGAAGACCGGTGACTGCGGAACGGTGCTACGACCGGGTCAGACGGTCGAGCGCAGGCGGCAGGGGAACGCTCCCTAGAGCGGACGCCGTTTCCGGCCCCGAATCCGGCAAACCGTTACGGTTGTCCCGTGACCGGCACGTGGACCGCACTCAATCCGACGAGTGGGTCTGCGCTGCTGGCCAACTTCGGGGCGCTGGCCGTACTGGCCGGAACCTTCGCCGAGTCGGGGCTGCTGGTGGTCGGGTTCTTCCTTCCGGGCGACACCTTGATCTTCCCCGCCGGCATCCTGTGCGCGGGCGGGACCCATTCCGGCCCCCACCTCATCCTGTGGCAGGTATTGCTCTGCGCCGCAGTGGGTTCGATCGCCGGCGCGCAGGCCGGATACGTCTTCGGCAAACACGGCGGCCGCGCCGTCCTGCACCGCACATCGAACTCCCGAGTGCACACCGTGGTGGCCCGCGGCGAACGCTGGCTCGACCGGTACGGCGCGCGCCGGGCGATCGTGATCGGCCGATTCGTGCCGATGGTCCGGACGGTCATCAGCCCGGTGGCCGGGGTGCTCGACGTGCCGACGCGCACGTTCACGCTGTGGCAGATCGTCGGCGCGATCGTATGGTCGCAGAGTTTGGTCCTGCTGGGTTACTGGCTCGGGGCGTCGGTGCCGAACGTCGACAAGTATCTGCTGCCCGCGGTCGCGGTCATCGTCGTGGTGTCGCTGTTGCCGCTACTCGGGCAGCTGCGCAAACGCTCGTAGCCGAGGTCACTCCGGCGTAGCGCCCCGGCGCGGGCGCGGCCCGATCTGATCGAGCAGATCGTTGACCTCGTCGCCGAACCCGTTACCGACCGGCTTCGGCGTCTTGTTGGGAAACCGGCGCGTGACGTGTTCCTCGGCCGCGGATCCCGGCAATACGTAGACGGTTTCCGCTTTGTTCTGCAACGGGCGCACCACCTCGTCGAGATGCGATTTCCGGTCGTCGAGGAAGGCGCCGATCACATCTTCGCCGGCCGGGCATACGGCCATGCAGTAGCCGGCCTTGTAGTTGGGTTTGAACGAGAGGCTCTGCCACATCGAGAACGATTCCCCCCTGGTCACCCGCTCGCGGTAGTCGTCGCGGTCGGCGCTGTCGGCGACGGTTTCGGCCCAGTCGGTGAAGCCGCCCATGAACTCGCGATAGTTGTGGGTGTAGCAGGCCTGGAAATCGAAACCACCGTCGTTGGTGATCGCGCCGACCGGGCACGCGGAGACGCACAACTTGCATTCGAGGCACGGATTGAAGTCCAGCGCCGCACTCGGCTCGTCGACCACCGCGTCGGTCACGACGGTGCCGAGCAGGATGAAATTACCGAACTTCGGATGAATGACGTTGCGGTGAATTCCCATGACTCCCAGGCCCGCCGCCTCGGCCACCACCTTGTGCGCGAGCACCCATACCCGCCCCGGAAACTGTTCGACCTCCATCGGATATCCGGGCGCCGGATAGACCGCGCGGTAGCCGGCCTCCTCGAGGGCCCGGGTGATGCGCCGCGCTACCACGTTCGTCTCGTCGTCGGCATGGTTGAACTCGGCGTTGGCGAGGCTGCGCATCGGACTGCGCAGATTGTCGCGGTTCATCCGGAGACAGAAGGCCACGGAGGTGCGGGCCGAGGGCAGGATGCCGCGCGCGTGCTCGCGCTCCTGCGCCACCCTCGGATCATCGACGGACACGAAGCCCACATCGTCGGCTCCGGCAGCGAGGCAGATCTCCCGCAGCCGCTCAGCGCTCAGCACCGGATCCGGCGCCTTTCTCGCCTGTGCGGCAAGGTGTTTCACGGTCGGATGCTCCGCGTAGCGCCCTGCATCGGTCGGCTCCCGGTCAGTTGACGACATCGCGCCCCTCCTATCTCCACGAGACGTATGGCCTCGAAGAGATAGACGAATCCGGTGACCGGAAATCATCGCCGGTATCCGCTGCGGCCGCAGACGTTACCGAACCGCAACCGGGGATGCGATGTCGAAGAGCACTGCGAAGCAACGGCTTTCGGATCTCAGCCGAATTGACGCCGGACCGCGGCGACGAGCCACTCCTCATAGCGTTCCATGCTCCATCCGCCCTGCAGGACGAGCTGCTGATGACTTTCGGGCGACCAGAGGAACGACAGCTCGTCGGCCGCGGTCTCGGAATCGATGTCGGCCCGGGCGATTCCGCGTTCGAGCAACATGCCGACCACGGTGCGGTAGTCCTGCGTGCGGCGCGTCAGCAGTCCGGCCAGCGCCTCGGCGACGGCGGCATCGGCGTTGGCGGCGCTCAGGAACTCCGTCCACAGCACACTGGTGCGAGCGTTCGCCGCGGCAACGAAGCTCGCGGCCGCCCGCAGGAAGGCGTCGTGGTCGGCGATGGCGTTGACCTCGACCGCGGCATCGCTGTCGGAGACGGGCGCCTCCCCCTCCTCGCCCGCGAACGCCTGCTCGAAGGCGCCCAGCAGCAGATTGCGCTTGGGGCCGTTGGCCTTCACGGTTTCGGTCGAGACTCCGGCGCGCGAGCCGATATCGGCCAGCGACGTGCCGCTGTAGCCGCGCTCCACGAAGCAGGCCGCCGCGGCGTCGAGCACACGGCGGCGGGTCGCCGCGGCCTGTTCACTGCGCAGGGCGGATCGGTAGGTCCGGGTGGCGGTCTTGTCACTCATCTCAATTCCTAATTGACTACCCCGGCGAGGTAGTGAATACTTCATCGGTGTCACCAATCTTACTTCGCTTCACACGTCGGAAGACCTGCCCATGATCTCCGTTCTCCTGACCGCCACACCCGTGCGCAGCCACGTCACGCCCCTGCTGTCCATCGCGGAGGCGCTCGTCGCCGCGGGCGACCGCGTGCGGTTCCTCACCGGTAGCCGCTTCCGCGACGACGTCCTCGCGACCGGCGCCGATTTCCTGCCGCTCCCGCCGGAGGCCGACTACGACGATCGCGACATCGATGCCGCCTTCCCTGGCCGTCGCGGACTGTCGGGCCCCGCGGGCATTCGATACGACATGATCGAGATCTTCCTGCGACCGGTCCCCGCCCAGTTGCGGGCGGTCCGGGAGGCCATCGCCGCCGAGTCCACGGATGCCGTTCTGGCCGAGTCGATGTTCGCCGCCGCCGCGGTCCTGAGCGGTATTCCGCGCGCGGAACGACCGCTGCTGGTCAACCTCGGGATCCTGCCACTCGCGCTGAAGGATCCGGATGTCGCGCCCTTCGGTCTCGGGATCACGCCGATGCGCGGGCCGCTGGGACGTCTGCGCAACGCGGTCCTCACCCTCGGCGCCGAAAAGGTCGTGTTCGCTCCCGTGCAGCGCTTCGCGAACGAGATCGCGCGCGCCGAGACCGGTCGTGCCCTACCGCGGTTCTTCCTCGACTGGCCGGCCGGAGCCGACCACATCGTGCAGTTCACCGTCCCCGAATTCGAATATCCGCGCCGCGGCCTGCCCGACACCGTGCATTTCGTCGGTCCGGTGGCGCGGTCGCGGCCGTCGGCGATGCCGGTGCCGGAGTGGTGGGACGATCTCGCGGGCCGCCGCGTCGTGCACGTGACACAGGGCACGGTCGCCACCGGTGAATGGACTCTGATCGAGCCCACGGTGCGCGCACTCGCCGGCGACGACGTCATCGTCGTCGTCAGCACCGGCGGGCGGCCGGTCGACACGCTGCCGGACAACCTGCCCGCCAATGTGCGTGTCGCGGAATTCCTTCCCTACGACCGATTGCTGCCGCAGACCGACGTCTTCGTCACCAACGGCGGCTACGGCGGCGTGCACTATGCGCTCGAACACGGAGTGCCGATCGTGGTCGCCGGCCGCACCGAGGACAAGACCGAGGTCAGCGCGCGAGTGGCGTGGTCCGGAGTCGGCATCGACCTGCGCACCGACAACCCTGCGCCGGACAAGGTCGCCACCGCGGTCCGCACCGTGCTGACCGACGAGCGTTATCGCCTGCGTGCCGAGGCAATCGGCGATGCGATCCGCCGATCCCCCGGTCCCGAGGCCGTGCACGAGATCGTCGCCGAGACAGTGCGATCCGCCACCCAGCAGCGGGCATAAAGCTCGTCCGGTGATCAGGTCGGGGGCGGCGTTCGAGTTCGCAGGCCCTAACGACGACCGCTGTGGCGCGGACCTGGTTACCAGGAGTCGTTGAGAGGCCGGTGTAGTCAGCCTCCGAAGTGGGATCCGGTCGCTCGCCACCCAGGCGGCCGGTGCATCGCAAACGGTCCGCGCGGCCGCCACGGCGCGGCCCCCACGCTTGCTTTCCAATCCTGTTCTCTCGCTTCAGGAGTGCCGATCAGCGTCCGGACGTGCGCACACTGCGCGGCGTCGGCGTCATCTACAGAGCGGCCTCGAGCACCGCCGTCGATAAACGATCCGCTCACGACAACCACACCGGCAGCTCGAAACCGTCCTGGATCACCACGGCCGATGATCTGCGCGTCCGGCCGTTCACCCTGTGACACACGGATCATCGCAAGGCATCGCATATCTCGCGTTGCCTCGCAAGGCTAGTTCTCTTCGACCACATCATCTCTCACGTCATCCGACCTGCATTTCCTACCGGCCGGACGATCCATCGCGCCCGCATCGGGCCGCACCAGCCACCCCGACAAGGAGAAGTCATGCCCCTTCCGCACGAAGCCCTCCGCCGCGCCGACAGACCGGGCGTCGTCATAGATCGAAACACTCGGGCACCGAATAACTTTCGCACCCTCGACGACCTCGCGGCGGCCCTGACTGGCGCCCTCATTCGCCCGACCGATGCCGGCTGGGATCAGGCCCGCGCCGCCTGGCAACTGCTGGCCGATCAACGACCGATCGCCGTGGTGACCGCGGCGACCACCGACGACGTGGCACTCACCGTCCGCGCCGCCGCCGCACTCGGACTGCGCGTCGCACCGCAATCCACCGGTCACAACGCCACTCCGCTGGATGACCTCGCACGCACGATCCTGCTGCGCACGGGAGCACTCGACCGGGTCGAGATCGACGCCGATGCACGTATCGCGCATGTCGAGGCCGGGGTTCGCTGCGCCGACCTCACGGCTGCCGCGGCAGCGGCCGGACTCGTACCCATCGGCGGTTTCTCGGCCGACGTCGGCGTGGTCGGCCTCGTGCTGGGCGGTGGCCTGGGCTGGTTCGCCCGCTCGCACGGACCCTCCCGCGCCTCGGTTCTCGAGCTCGAACTCGTCACCGCAGACGGCGTGATCCGCCGCGTCCGAGCAGGCGACGACCTGTTCGATTCGGTCCTCGCCGGCGCCGATATCGCCGTGGTCACCGCCCTCACGCTGCGCCTGCACGCCATCGGTGATGTGGTGGCCGGCGCCCTGTTCTGGCCGGTCGAATCGACCCGCGACATCTTCCACGCCTGGACGGCATGGATCGCGACCGCACCGGAGACGGTGACCTCCGTGGCACGCGTCCTCCGCTTCCCCGATACACCCGAGGTGCCACCGATGTTCGCCGGACGGACTTTCGCGATCATCGAGGCCGTGATGCAAGCCGACGCGGCGACGGCACACGACCTGCTCGCTCCGCTGCGTGAATCACCGCCTCTCATAGACACTTTCGACGTGGTCGCGCCGTCGGCGCTCGCCGGACTGCATATGGATCCGCCGACTCCCGTCCCGGCCCTCGGCTGCAGCGCGCTCCTCCGCGCACTTCCCGCAGACGTGGTGGACGCCGTCGCCACCGCGGTCACCGACGGCCCCGCCGACACCCTCACCTCGGTCGAACTGCGCCACCTCGGCGGCGCCCTCGACCGCACCGAGGCGAGCCCCACCCGCCGATCCGCAGCACTGTTGTTCGCTGTCGCCGTGGTCCCCACCCCGGCTGCGGCCGACGCGGCCACGACCGGCTTCCAGGCGCTGACCGATGCGGTCGCCGCCGTGCGTTCCGATCGCGACATCAGCAGTTTCACCGAGAGCGCCACACCCCCGGAACGTCTGTTCGGCCGCGACCTGCCACTGCTGGTCGCCGCGAAGGCCCGCTGGGACGCCGCGGACGTGATCCACGCCAACCATCCGGTGCGAGCTCCATTCGCGGACTGAGGATTTCGAGCGAATCACACCGACGGTCCGCCACACCCATCGACCCGGCTGCCGGAGGGGTGCAGCCGGGGCACCCACGCCGGAACAGCGGCCCGGTAGTTCTCGTATTGCTCGCCATACCGCGCCGTCAGAGTCGGCTGCTCGTAGGTAACGACGAACAGAGCCGTCACCGCCCAGATCAGAGCAGCGTAGAGCAGCAGCGCAATCTGGCCGAAGAACAGCGATTGGCCGGCAATGATCATGACGACACCGAGGTACATCGGATTTCGAACATAGCGATTGAATCCACTCACAACCAGCGTCTCGGTGGGCGCGATCGGCGCGGGTGTCCCTGCGGAACGGGCGAACTCGATGAACGCACCGATCAGCGGTATCAGTCCCGCTCCGATCACCACGGCACCCACGATTTGCGCGGGGAGCCAGGTTTGGTGGAACTCCCAGCGCGAGATCCACCACGGAACGAGACCCGCGACCGTGCCCGGGGCAACGGCGAAGAAGACCAGAGTGCCGACAGCGGCATGGCGTTCAGGCATGACAACCACCTCATTATGCAGGCTACCTGCCTAAATTGTAGGCAGGTAGCCTGCGAAATGTCGAGGACATATCCGGAAGGTGGGCCAGTGACTCAGCCGCTCGTCGCACTACTGCGCGGCATCAGCGCGTCCATCGTCGGCGAACTCGTGACGACACTGCACGCCGCCGGCTATCCCGACATCACCGCCGCCCACCACCCGGTCTTCTACAACATGGACGCGGGCGGCACCCGCCTCACCACTCTGGCCGCCCGCGCCGGCATCACCCATCAATCGATGGGCGAACTCGTCGCCGACCTCATCGACTTGGGTTATCTTGCACGACAACCGGACCCGTCGGATCGTCGCGCCCGGCTGATCGTTCTCACCGAGAAGGGCAAGCGCGCCGTCCGCGTCGCTCGCGCCGCCGTTTCCGACATCGACCGAGCGTGGTACGCCCGGCTGGAGGCCGCAGGGATTCAGGGTGATCTCCGGACCGCGCTCAGTGCCGCCCTTCGTGAAGCGCAACAGAACTCCCAGGCTCACGGTCAGCTCCGCTCGGCACCGGGCTCGTCGAGCGGATAGGTGAACGCCGGAACGCCGTGCGGCATCGCACGGGCGAGTATCACCGGCTCGTTTCCGCCGATCCGGACAGTGAGCCGGAACCCGTTGCGGTCGTCGGAGTTGTTCTGGGGTTCGAAAGCGACCCAGGCGAATCCGGCGTCGGCCCGCGAGGCCGCGGCCAGCCGGTCCAGCTCGGCGGTCACCGCCTGCCATTCGTCCTTGCGCACGTATTGGCGCATCACCGAATGCCAGACGACGGTCAGCGTGCCGGGCTCCACTTCGATGCCGGCGAGAAAGTCGCGGGCGCCGGTCACGGCGATATCGACGGGGATCTTCTCCGCCAGTCGCAACGCTCCGTCGAGGCGGGCCGCACGGGCCTGCTGGTCCGGCCAGACATACGCGCGCAACGCGAGTGCGTCGCGCGGCGACAAGGGATCCAGCGGCGTCGGATCGCATCCGCGCCGCTCGACGACCATGAGCCGCGGATGGCGGCGCACGGCCCCGGCCAGCCACTGCGGGACCGGTCCTCGCCACGCGTCCGCGATCGTGACCGGTGAATCCTCCGGCCCCCAGCCGATATCGCCGCTGTCCCAACGGAAGTGGTCGGCGCGCAGGTTGAGGCCGCCGCTGGCGCCCAATTCGAACAACCGGATCGGCAGCGGAGTCGCATCGACCGCCGCGAGCAACCCGGCCAGCAAAGGAACGGCCCGGCCGACCTCGTTGGTCTGCGGCGGACGAGTCAGCCAGTCCCGAATCCACTCGGCCCGCTCCGCCACGACCTGCCGGAACGGCGCCCACGCGCCCGCGGGATCGTGGGCCCGCACCGAGGCACCCGAACTGGGATAGAAAGGCGCGAGATCGGCTGCGGCGCCGGACAATACCAGTGCGTGCACGCCGGCCAGCAAGCGCAGCGGCACCGCGGAATCGAAGTCGATGGTCTCGTAACCCTCCAGAACCGCGGCGCAGGGTCCACGATCGTCGATATCGCGCGCGATATCGCGCAGCAGCGAGCCGTACAGCGGTGAACCGAGCTTGTCGCAAGCCTTGGCCTGCAGCTCGAATTGCGATACCAGGTGCATGAGTGAACTGTGCGCCCCTGCACCACCGTAATCAATATTGATTATGGTCAACCCATGGAGTGGATAGACACCGCCGACGCCACCGAACGGCTCGGGGTGAAGCCCGCGACCCTCTACGCCTACGTCAGCCGTGGCGTGCTGAAACGCCGCTACGATCCGGTCCAGCGGCGCAGCCTGTTCGATCCGGCCGAGATCGAGGAGCTGGCCCGGCGCGGCAAACCGCGCCGCAAACCCGCGCCGACCGAGATCGACATCGCCTCCCGCATCACCACGCTCGGCGTAGACCGGCCGTATTTCCGCGGTCGCGACGCCGTCGACCTGGCCGCCTCGCACACCTTCGAGGCCGTCGCCGAATGGTTGTGGGACGGCGACCTCACCGACAGCGGCCCCTGGGAATTCGCCGACAAGGCGGTGGCGGCAGCCCGCGCCACCCAGGCCGGCCTGCCCGAGGGCCTGCTGCCGATCGACCGGCTGCAACTCATCGTCACCACCTTGGCCGTCGGCGACCCCCTGCGCTTCCACCGCGACCGCGCGACCGTCGTCACCATCGCGCGCGCCATGATCGCCGGCATGATCGAGGCCCTTCCCCAGCTGTCCATCCCGGTCGGCCGGTCCGCCGCCGCGATGCTGTGGTCACGACTGTCCGCCACCGCGCCTGCCGACGACGGCCGACTGCACATACTCTGCGCCGCAATGGTTCTGCTGGCCGATCACGAGCTGGCGTCCTCCACGTTCGCGGCCCGGATCGCGGCCTCGGCGCATGCCGACCCCTACGCCGTGGTCGGCTGTGGCCTGGGAGTTCTCGGCGGTCCGATGCACGGCGGCGCCTCGCTGGCGGTGGAGCGGATGCTCGCCGAGATCACCGATCCCGGCGCCGTACCCAAGGCGCTGGACGAGCGTCTGCGCCGCGGTGAACGCATTCCCGGCGCCGGCCACGCGGTCTACCGATCCGGCGACGCGCGCGCCACCTACCTGGTGGATGCGATCCGCACGATCGCACCGGATCACCCGGCTCTCCTTGTGGCCGAGGCGATTTCGGCGGAACTGCGGCATCGTCGCTTGCCCGCGATCAACAGCGATTTCGGACTCGGCGTTCTCGCCACGGTGTTCGACATGATTCCCGGCGCGGGCGAAATCGTCTTCGCCGTCGCGCGAACGGCCGGCTGGCTGGCCCACGCGATGGAAGAGTACGAATCCGGGACGCTCATCCGCCCCCGCGCCGTCCCGCGACACCGATGACATCACGAACCGGGGATCGGACAGCCGTAACCGCTAAGATTCGATGACACCCCGAAGCGGCGCAAGACATACAGGGAGGGCAGCGATGCGAGAGGTCTTGGTCGCCGAGGTCCGGTCGGATTCACAGCCTCGGCGCAATCAGAAGGCGCGATCGAGTGACAACTTCTCGTTCGCGACCGTGCCGCCGGAAGCGGAAGAACTGCTCTGGCGGACAGGCCCCGGCACCGAAGTGATCAAGTTCAGTGTGATGGTCGACGTCCGAGCCAACTACGACCAGCGCGTACTCTCCAACATCGTCTCCGGCGGCAGAACCCGCATGCCGATGGAGCGGAAGTCGTTGTCTCGCCGCGGTTTCTACATCGCCGATCCTTACGGGGCGACGCAGCAATTCCTCGTGCAGGTGTATGCCCTGATCCCCGACTGAGTCGTCGACGCCGTCACCGCTGTTCCGCTAATCTCGGCAACCGTGCCGACCTCTTTTCCCCCGATCGACCCGTACGCCGACGGCCTGCTCGGGGTCGGCCAGGGAAATCAGATGTACTGGTGCACCAGCGGCAACCCCACGGGGCGGCCGGTGCTCGTGGTGCACGGCGGGCCGGGCAGCGGCAGCACTCCGGGACCACGAAAGTCGTTCGACCCGAACATCTTCCGGATCGTCCAGTTCGATCAGCGCGGGTGCGGCCGAAGCCTTCCGAGCGCCGCCGCCCCGGACACCGACATGGCCGTGAACACCACCGAGCACCTGATCGCGGATATGGAGCGGCTGCGCACCCATCTCGGCATCGACCGCTGGCTGATGTACGGCGGCTCCTGGGGTTCGACGCTCATCCTCGCCTACGCTGAGCGGTATCCGGAGCGTGTCACCGGGATCGTGCTGGTCGGCGTCACCACGACCCGCCGCCGCGAAATCGATTGGCTGTACCGGGGTGTCGCACCGCTGCTGCCCGCCGAATGGGAGCGATTCCGGGCCGGCCTGCCCGGCGATGGGGACCTGGTCGAGGGCTACCGGCAACTCCTGGAACACCCGGACCCGGCGGTGCGCCGCGAGGCCGCGATCGAGTGGTGCCGCTGGGAGGACGCGGTGATCGCACACGAATCACTCGGCCGCCCAGGGCAATACAGCGCGAAGCCGGACACCGCGATGCTCACCTTCGTCCGCATCTGCACGCACTACTTCGCGCACGCGGCGTGGCTCGACGAAGGTGTGCTGCTCCGCGAGGCGGGGCAGTTGGCGGGGATCCCGGGCGACCTGATCCACGGCCGCCTCGACCTCAGCGCGCCGCTGGAAACCGCCTGGGAACTCGCGAAGGTGTGGCCGGACGCTCGCCTGCACGTCATCGACGACTCCGGCCACACCGGTAGTCCTGCCATGAGCGACGCGATCGCCCGCGCCATCGCCCGCTTCGCGCAACCCGACGGCGGGTAGGTTCGCCTATCGCTCTCCGAGCCGCAGCGATTGCCGGACCTTCTCGGCGCGCTGTACCTCCCTGCCGTACAGCAAGCCGTAGGTGAAAGCGTTCTCCCCCGCCAGGTGCGCCTGGACGCCGAGGGTGCGTACCTCGGCGCGGGCGACGACCGCGTCCTGGTGGACGCCGAGGGATTTCTGCAACGTCTTCATGCGGCGGGCCAGCTTCTTCTTGCCGGTCGCCTCGGCCGCGTAGCGGGTACGTTTCGCCGCCTTCCGCACCTCGTGCAGGCCGCGATCGGTACCGAGCCGGCCGATGTTGTCGAAGGCGCGGTCGACACGGCGGCGCGTCTTGCGCAGCGCTTTGGCCTCCGTGCGCTTCAGCGGCAGTCGGTGGCTGGTTTCGACGCAGTCCAGCAGCGCAAAATACCGTTCGCTGTTCAGTGCCTCGAGCACGTCGGCGCGGGCCGCCGACCGGCGCGGGACGAATGACTCGGTCAGCCGCCGGCGGACCTCGCCGATCACCAGTTCGTCCGGTAAGGCCCTGACTTCCGCGACGAGGTGGTCGTGCAGAACCTCGAGGTCCCGCATGTCTCCGAGCACCCCGGAGAGCCACTTCAGCTCGTTGCGCAGCTCTCGCGATCCCTTGAAGGCCTGCAGGATGCTGCGCAGTCGGCGTCCGGCCACGCGCATCTGGTGTATCGAGTCGGGGGCGCGGCGCCGGATCAGGACGTCCTGCTCGAGCATCTTGTCCGCCTGCTCGCGCATATAACCCTGCACGCCCGGCTCGGGCGGGCGCCGCTCGGTACGGACACCGAGGACGCGCAGCGCCTTCGGCGGCGCATCCGACGGCTTGCCCAATCTCTTCTCGACGCTGTCGAACACATCCGGACCACCGCCGGCCAACTCGACCTCGATCTCCTCCCACGACATCACCGAGGACGACTCACCGAGCGTCTGACCGGACACGCTGTCCGCGACGACCTCGGCCGCGACTCGGCCCGCCTCCTCCAGCAGCCGCCATTTCCGCCGTTTCGTCCGGATATGCGCGACCGGCGCGAGCGGTTGGCCCCTGGTGATGCCCGTCAGCATGTCGGTCAGTTCCTCCGGCGCCGATTTGCCCCCGCGCCCCAGCGGGACCTGGATTTCCTCGCGGGTGTCCTCCCCCAGCGGCAATTTCAGATGCCACCCCGCGTCGTCCCCACCGGTCCGGCGCCGAAGCGTAATTCCCTTGTGCGCCAACCGCAGATCCGCGGTGTCATGGTAAACAGCGTCGAGCACCTGTTCGTCGGTCAGCGGGTCGAGAGTCATACCGGGCACATCATCGAGCGGCACCCCACCCGTGATCGGCAACTGGTACTTCCGTTCCCTTTCGTTCACGTGCGTGGCCATATGTTCCGGCTACCACGAATGAGCGATTTCAGTCGCGTTACAGCGAAGGTAACGAGTTATGCGTCGTCGTTGCTCTCGCGCAGGGAGCGGATCATGCTCCGAAGGATCCGCAACGCGGTCGCCCGCTCGCTCTCGGTCAGGCCGGCCAGCATTCTGTCTTCGACGGACCGGACCGCCGCGCTCGCCTTCTCGAGGCTCCGTCGTCCGCGAGGCGTTAGCCGCGTGGGGAGCACCTTTCCGACCGGCGCCTCCGCGGGCCTGGTCACGTAGCCGTCTCGTTCCAGGGCTTGGAGCAGCACGTTCATCGACTGCCGTGTCACGAACGCACCCCGCGCCAGTTCCGAGTTCGACAAGCCGGGTCGTTGAGCCAGCAGCTCGAGGCAGGAGTAGTGGGTCACGCTCATCCCGAGCGGCCGCAATACCTCCTCCATGGCGACGCGAAGGACGCTCGAAGCCTCTTTCAGCAGGTAGCCCAGTGACGTCTCGAGGTCGACGCCTGCGCCGTCTTGACTCATGTCAGTATTCTGACATAGCGTTGTCTGTGTCAGAAACCTGACACAACCTAAGGAGCATCCTCATGCCCGTCACCGGCCCCGACTTCATCTCACTTCAAACCCGCGACCTCGCCGCTGCACAGGCGTTCTACGAGCAGTACCTCGGCCTCGTCCGTTCACCGGCCGGCCCACCGCACGCCGTCGTCTTCGAGACGAAGCCGATCGCGTTCGCACTCCGCGACATCGTCCCCGGCACCGATCTCGCGTCCGCGGCCCAACCCGGAATCGGCACCGCGATCTGGCTCCACGCCACAGACGTCCAAACCATCCACGACGCTCTGGCCGCCGACGGTCACCCCATCGTCTCCGCACCGATCGACGGCCCCTTCGGCCGAACCTTCACCTTCGCCGACCCCGACGGCTACCACATCACCCTCCACGACCGCGCTTGACAGGGTTCGTCGGCGAACGATCGCGGTTGCGCCGGGTTCCCGTGGCCCTCACAGAACTCGTCACGATGGGCCGGGCCGAGAGCATCCGGCGTTATGCGGGAGATTTGTTCATGACCGTGAAGGCGAGATTGAGCAGACCCACCGGCACGAAAATGCCCGCCCACCATTTCAGTGATTTCAGGCATGCGCCCTTGAGCCACGTCTCGCTGCGCCCGTAGACTCCCGCACTCGTTGCCGCCCAAGCCAATACGAATCCCAGTGTCGCCACATACTGGAGGACGGTCTGAGCGGTGTCGCGGAGCAATATCGCGATGATCGTGAAAACGATGGCGACGCAGAAGGCGATCGTCGCGAACTGGGTCGCTCGGACAACCTGGTTCAGCCCTTTCGCGATATCGGTCCGCCGTTCCGTCGCGATCGGTTCGTAGGGTGTGCGGTCGGAGTCCGCATCGTCCGCGGGCGGCGCCGGATTCCTCAAGCGTGCCTCCTTCACCCGCCGCAGCACCGCCTCGACCTTGTCCGGCAGCAACCGCACCACAGCCAAAGGCGGTCTGGCGTAACCCCTCTCGTACAGCAAGGTGGCATCGGCCGGGCGCAGCCTCAGCGCTCCCACGCCGATCTCCGGCCTGTCCACGATCTTGTTGCCCCTGGTGAGCGTCTGCCAGCGTTGCAGTTTCACCACCTGGTGCCCGTACCGATATGTGACACGGCGATTGTGGTGGCGACAGCGCATCCACTCGCCGGGCACCCAATTGCGGCACGGTCGCCCCTTGCTCGTGCGCGGATAAGCGCATTGAACCGGCCACACCGACCCCCGCAGAAACCAGAGCAGCACCGACACGACAGCCACGTAGACCGGAAACAACCCGCCGATCCACAGCGGCCACGGTATCGGCGACACCGAATCGAGTTGCCTGGAAATCCACTGCAAGGTCGATGGAAGCAGAGACAGATAGTCGTTCACCAGCCACCCCCGTCATTCACATGTTTTGTCACGCAACGACTTCGACGATTATTCCTCAGTCGGGTCGGTGTCGTGGGGCATTCGGGATCGGATCGGCGACAGAGGATGAGCGTCGACGTCCCGGCAGAACTCAGCCCACTCGTCACCACGGCCTGTCCCCCGGACCGCGGTCACCCTGCGAGGGCCCGGCATCGGCAACCGGTGCGGCGCTGTCGGATTCCTGTTCACCGAACGTCGAGCGCCCCGCGTGCCTCTGCGGCAGAGTGGTTTCAGGGCGAGGCACCGATCCGGAAGGGCACCGATGACAACTCCGTCGCTCATCTCCGAGTACGCGAACCTGGATGCTCTTCGGATCCGCATCCGGACGCACCAGCTCTATTCCGAGGTCGACGACGACGTGAACGCCTCGGTGTTCGATGCATTGCGACTCTCGGGATCCGAGCATCTGATCGATATCGGTTGCGGTACCGGAGGATTCATTACCCTCCTCGCCGAGCGCGGCCATGCCGGGCGATTGTGCGGTCTCGATGCCTCACCGTCGGCCGCGGCTGCGGCGGCCCGGGTGCCGGGTGGGGCCGGTGTCCGCGCGACGGCACAGCAGATACCGGCTCCCGACGGAGCGTGGGATTGCCTGACGGCCAGGCACATGCTCTACCACCTCGACGACCCGTTCGCCGCTCTCCGGGAGTTCCGACGAGTAGTCGGTCCCGGCGGCACGGTATGTGTCGTCGTCAACCATGCCAGAGCGTGCGCACGGACCCGCGACCTCGTCACGGCAGTCGCCGGCCGCTACGGGTTCCGAGAGCCGCCGGACATGATGAACCACACCGTCAACTCCGACACCGTGCCCGCCATGATGCGGGATGTCTTCGGCAACGCCGACGTCCGATCGTCCGACAACGCACTGGTCATCCCGGAACCCGAACCCGCGATCCGGTTCGCGGAATCGCTGTTCGCGTTCTCGGGCGTCACGCCGGCCACGCCCGAATACTCCGAGATCCGTGCCGAGGTGGAATCCGAGTTGCGCGGCTGGTTCGCAGCCAACCCGGGCCGGTCGTGGCGAGATCCGAAGGGGTACACGGTGACTACGGCGATCCGGGCCTAAGCGGGTTCAGGCTATGGGCGCCCCGGCTCCGTCAGCTCCATCGGCCCCGCCCCCCGTATGACAGTCGTGAGGTAGCCGCCGTGGGTGCCCGTTCCGTCTTGTCATCGCCCGCTTCTCGATCGGCGGGGCGATGACTATGGTGCTGTTCCGGCCTTCGTCGTCTGGGCTATTCCGCCGCTCGCCCGTCCGGGACGGCCAGTCGCGCGACGGGTTCAGCCTTCGGTGATTCGACCGCCGACATGGACGGTGTGGCCGTAACCGCCTTCGGGCTGCTGGGCCAGGAGCGGCGGAACCTGGCGAGAGACCGCCGCCACCGGTTCGGAACGGGTGGTGACGTCGTGTGCGTCCTTATCGCGCCACAGCTGCGTCAGCCAGATCGTGTCCGGGTCGTCGAATGCGATGTTGATGCTGTAGTGGAGCAGGCCGCTCTCGTCTCCGCCGGCGCGAAATCCGGCGAGGAGCACAGCGATCAGTTCGTCACGCCGTCCGGGCTGAGCCTTCATCCGCCCATAGACGCTGAACATGTTCCCACTGGACATACATATCGCCTTTCACCTGCCCACCCCGCGTCGAGGCTACTCCGCAGCGGCAATCGGCACCTTTCACCAATCCACTGCTACAGCGGTTGGTTTCGCGACGCAGCATGGGCAGACCTACGTCCGGAGCTCTTCGAGTCACGCCGCCGATCCTCCCGCGATTCATCGCTCGACGACGCCTTGCTTTCGCAGGAAAACCCCGAGCGCGGCACCCCGGATGCCGGAACCAGCACCAGGAACTGCTCGACCATCCACGACGATGGCGGCGAGCCGGACGTCACCCACATCGGTGACCAGCGACGGCTCCATCATGCGCGTCATAGCCCACACTCAGAGTTTGACGACGATCTTGCCGGTGTGGGTGCTGGATTCCATCAGACGGTGGGCGTCGCGGATGCTGTCGAGACCGTCGAAGACCGCCCCCACGTGCGGCCGGAAAACACCATCGCGGATGCCGGAGGCAATCCAGTGGTTGATCCGGCGGCGACCGTCGGCGGTGACCGACAGCTCCATGTTCGCGTACCCGAGAATTCGCAGCGGCCAGTTCATGGGCATCGCCATCGGGCGCTGGTCGAGCCAACCGTAGACGACGACGGTGCCGTTATGCGCTGCGGCCGTGCTCAATTCGGCCAGGCCCGGTCCGCCGACGGCGTCGAAGATCACCTGCGCGCCGACGCCGTCGGTGATGCGGCGGGTCTCGGCCACGACGTCGGTATCGCCCGAGGCGATGACGTGCGCCGCCCCGTTGTCGAGGAGGTATCGACTCTTCTCGCCGGTGCGGGTGACCGCGATGGGGATAGCGCCGATGCGGGCAGCGGTTTGCAGCGCGGCGATACCGACACCGCTGGACGCCGCGGTGATCAGTACATGGTCACCGGGACGCAGCCCACCGGTTTCGATCAGTCCACCGTATGCGGTGGAGTAGGTCAGCCAGGTGGCCGCGCCGGTCACCGCGTCGAGGCCTTCCGGGCGCGGCACCACGGACTCCACCGGCAGCACGACCCGCTCGGCGTAGACCCCCGCCGAGCTCATCTCGATATTCGGGCCCGTCGAAACCTTGTCCCCCACAGCGAATTCGGTGACATCGGCGCCCACCGCCTCGATCACCCCGGAGGATTCGTAGCCGAGCCGGGATCCCGGAAGCGTCGGCAGATAGTAGTAGGTGCCGGCCCTGAACAAGGCCTCCGCTCGGTTGAGTCCGAGTGCTTCGATGCGGATGAGTACCTCCCTCGGTCCGGGAGCGGGCAGGTCGAGATTCTCGATGGTCAATACCTCGGGGTCACCGAGTTCGTGGAAGACGACGGTGCGTGCGGAAATCGCGTCGGTTGTCATGCCATCGACGATATGTACCGTCGGGGAGATGATCTATGCGTGGAAGTCTCGCGCAAATGTCCGTTCGTCTCGCTGCGCCGTTCGCGGCTACCATGCGGATATGGGTTTGGACGTACTCAGCGATGCCGTCGCGACGATGCGAACCGGCCGCCCGCACTCCTCGCGCCAGCACAAGTCGGCTCCGTGGGGAATGCGCTTCCCCGCGTCCGACGGCACGGGATTCCATGTCGTGTTGCAAGGTTCGGCATGGTTGATCGTCGAGAATCGCGAACCCACTCCGCTCGGCCCCGGCGATATCGTCTTCCTGCCGCACGGCCGCGGCCACGCCTTGGCCAGCGATCCGTCCGTACCTTTGCGCGTGGTGAACCCACTGCCCGACGGATCGTGGCCACCACCCGCGACGGAACCCCACCAACCCGAGGCGCCCAGTACGTTACTGCTCTGCGGCGCATACCAACTCGACCGTCGACGCGCTCACCCCCTGCTCACCGACCTCCCCGATGTCGTCCATCTGCGCCCACGAGTCGGAGCGCACCGCTCCCTGCGAGCGGCGGTCGAACTACTCGGCACCGAACTCGAGGAGTCCCAGCCCGGTTCGGACGCGATCATCACGTCCCTGCTCGACACCCTGCTGCTCTACATCCTGCGCGCCTGGTGGTTGGACACCGAGGACGACGGGACCCCGCGTAACGGCTGGGCCGCCGCATTGGCCGATCGCCCCGTCGCCACCGCCCTCCGCGCCATCCATACCAGCCCCGAAAAGCCGTGGACCGTAGAGGAACTAGGCACCCTCGGCGGCCTGTCACGCGCCGCCTTCTCCCGCCGCTTCACCGCCACGGTCGGCCGATCCCCACTGGCCTATCTGACCTGGTGGCGCATGACTCTCGCCGGCCGCTTGCTCCGCTCCGACGACACCCCGTTGCACACTGTGGCCCAGCGAGTCGGCTACACCTCCGAATTCGCCTTCGCCAAGGCCTTCAAGCGCGAGTACAGCACTCCCCCGGGACGTTATCGCGCTGCGGCACATCATCTTCCACGGTGAGGCGGCAGCTTCACACGTATCGCTAGTCGAAGCTGTCGTCCTCGGGAAGTTGCTGCGCTGCGGAGCGGCGCCGAACGAGCTTTGCGATCGTTCCGGCGACAGCCGCTCCGACCGCACCGCCGACCACCGCGCCTAACAGACTCTGCGGCAACGAATCCGATGGCAGGGTGCGCCACAGGAAGACGATCACCCACGCGGCGATCAGCGGATACGTCGTGGCATACGCGATCCGTTTACGCCGCGGCGGGAAGCCTTTCAGCACGGTCTGCATATCGATGCCGCGCCGCGCGCAATAGCGCAGGAGCAGAAGTGATGTGAGACTGGGCAGCACGAAGATCAGCAGCGATACCCACTTGGCATCCAACGCTGCGGCGACGATGGCGATGGCGTAACAGCCGTAGATCGTGGCGCACAGCGCGATGGTCGAGCCTCGGTAGAACTCCTCGCGGGCGCGCTCGTCGCCCCAGGCCGGTTCGTCGGGCGCTAGGAAGATGTCTTCGAATGCAGTGGTTTTGGCCATGTCCCCTCCAGATCCTCGGTCCAGAAAATGTCTTCCACCGTCGTTCCCAGCGCACGGGCGATCCGCAGCGCGAGATAGACACTCGGCGCGTAGTCGCCTTGTTCGATCGAGATCACGGTCTGCCGGCTGACGCCTACGGTCGTCGCCAATTGCGCCTGGGTCATCCGGCACTCGCGCCGTCGCTTGCGTACCGGATGTTCCTGCTGATCGCCGACCACGAAACCAATGTTAAGGATGTTTGACATCCAATGTCAAGGAAACTTGTCTTTTCCCGGAGCGTTCGCGGCCCGCACGACCGCGATATCGGCTCGGACACCGTCCGGATTTGGTGGGACGTGGCCCGGTTGATCGATCCGCTCTACGACCCGGATCCGGAATTGGCCCAGCCCGCGCTGCGGATCGCTTAGGCAGTGCCCGACCGCGACCATCGATGGCAAGGGGACAGCCGCAGCGGTCGAGTCGGGCACGCCGCCAATCCAGCCGCCTCAGGCGAGCGACTGGTCCAACGGCGTCGCGTGGACGAAGTCGACAACCACTGCAGCGAGTTCTTCGCCCTTGTCCTCCTGGAGGAAATGCCCGGCCGAGGTGATGGTCACCGGTGAATGCGCTGCGGCGCCAGGGATTTTCGACGACAGCACCTTGTCCCCGCCGCGCGTGATCGGATCCGAGTCCGAGAAGGCACACAGGAACGGCCGCTCGAACGTCTCCAGGACTGCCCACGCGGCCCGGTTCGCGGGGGCGGCAGGATCCTCGGGACTGGTCGGAACCAGGAGCGGGAACTGGCGAGCGCCCTGCTTGTAGGTGTCGTCGGGGAAGGGAGCGTCGTAGGCAGCGATCACCTCGGGAGAGAGATCGGTCAGGCACGCGCCGTTGACGATCTTCCCCGCTCGGAAGTCGGGTGTGTCCTGGCTGAAGCGCTGCCATGCGAGGAACGCGTCGCCGGGATGGCGATCACCGGTCGGCAGGAATGTATTCGCGGCGACAACGCGCGCGAAGCGATCGGGATGTTCTCCGACCAGACGTAGCCCGATCAATCCACCCCAGTCCTGGCATACGAGGGTGATCCGGTCGAGGCCGATGGCTTCGATCGCCGCCCAGGTCCAGTCGACGTGTGCTTGATAGGTGTAGTCCCCACGGTCCGCCGGCTTGTCGCTACGGCCGAAGCCGACGAGGTCGATCGCGATCGCACGCAGCCCGGCCGCCACCAGCACGGGGATCATCCGCCGATACAGGTACGACCACGACGGTTCGCCGTGCAGCAGCAGCACGACCTCACCGGCGGGCGAGCCCTCGTCCAGGTAGTGCATCCGCAGCGTGGTCCCGTCACCCGCGGGCACCTCGACGTAATGCGGTTCGAACGGAAAGTCGGGCAGCCCCGTGAAGCGTTCGTCGGGCGTTCTCAATATCCGCATGGCCCAATCCCTTTCGTCGAAACTAGCCGCCGTTGCTGTACACCCGAGTCGGTTCGACCAGGACCGCCGCACGGCGCTCCGCCGCCATCACGCGGTCGTACTCGTCCCAGTCGTCGTGCTCACCGCCGGCGGCCGTGAACACATCACGCAGAAGCCGTCGCAATCCCTCGGCCTCGATCCACGGCTGCGGATCGTCGGGACCCACGATCTGAGCGCACCCCTCCACTGTCGCCCATGCCCAGCCCTGCCGGAACGTGGCGCTGACCTGCGGGCGAGCGCGAAGATTCGCGAGCTTGACTTTGCCGTAGGTAACGAAACCAAGAACCGGCTCCCCCGTCGAAGGATGAGCCAACAGCCCGACGTTGACCAGCGTGGACTGAATAGTCTCGTCGGATCTGAGAGTGGAGACGACGGCGAGCCCCTTCTCGGCGCGACCGAGCTCCACCGCCTGTTCCAGTGTGGTCATCACATCTCCCGTGGTTGAGTGCTCCGATCCTCGCACGGCCCATTGTGCGCCCGCCGAATAGCGCGAATGGTGGCGACTTCACGAAGTTGGGCTGCAACTCGCATCGCGCGATGTCGACTGGGCGTCGGGGCCGAATTTTTCGTGCAAACCTCGACGAGAATGCGAGAAAACTGCAAAATTCGGCGAGGTTTGCACGATCAGTACACATCCCCGCACGCCGGTCGATGCTGGATGCTGTGGATTAAGGGCACGACCACTTCTTCGTGCGCGTCACGGCCTCGCGGACGTAGCGCGGTGGCGCGGGGTGTGACGGGGTGTAGCGCGGTGCCGCGGGTGTAGCGCGGTGACGCGCGGTCTGGCGCGGTGACGCGCGGTCTGGCGCGGTGACGCGCGGTCTGGCGCGGTGCCGCACGGTCTGGCGGTGACGGGTGCGTGGCGCGGTGCCACCAGCTGCACGGGCGATGCTGGTCGCACCTGATGCAGTGCCGCCAGGCGCGATGCTGTGGGTGCGTAACGCGGTCACGCGAGGGTCGGGCGCGAAGAGCGATGGGCGTTCGAATCGAGCCGGCCTAGCGTCCCGCTGCCGGCCCCTCGATTGGCACATCCTGCGCCTGGTGCGAACCTCCGCTGCGCAATGGCACACCGACGTCATGCAGGTGCCTCAGCGCCTCGCAGTACGAGGTGACCAGCCCGGTCTCGTGATACGGCACGCCGATCTCGGCACAGTAATCGCGGACGATCACCTGGGCGTACCGCAGATTCGGAGTCGGCATGCTGGGGAACAAGTGGTGCTCGATCTGATAGTTCAGCCCACCGAGAGCGATATCGGTCAGCACGCCGCCGCGCACATTGCGCGAGGTCAACACCTGCCGGCGCAAGTAGTCGGGCCGGTCGTCTCCCGTGAAGGTCGGCATACCCTTGTGATTCGGCGCGAAGATGCACCCCATGTAGAGCCCGAACAGCGCTTGGTGCACAACGAAAAACGCAAAAGCCTTGTCGGCAGGCAGAATTGCGAACAGTGCTCCCAGATAGCCGGCGAAATGCCCGATCAGCAGCACGCCCTCCACTACACGGTGCTTGACCGCCCGGTTCCGGAGCGCCCGCACCCCGGCCACATGCAAATTCAGCCCCTCCAACATCAGCAGCGGGAAGAACAGGAACGCCTGCGCCCGCCCGATCAGCCGAGGCAACCCACGACTGGCCCGCGCCTGCCGTTGCGACCACACCAGAATGTCCGGCGCGACATCAGGATCCAGCTCCTCGTGATTCGGATTTGCGTGATGCCGCGTGTGCTTGTCCTGCCACCACCCGTAGGCCAGTCCGATCCCGGCATTGCCGACGACCCGACCCATGATCTCGGTCGGGCGACGGAGCCGGAACACCTGACGGTGGGCGACGTCATGCATGACGAGCGCGACCTGAGCGAAGGTCACGGCCATGAACGCCGCGACCAGAAGCGTCCACCACGAGTCGCCGACGAGCACGAGGGCCACCCAGCCGGCTACGAACGCACTCCCGACGAGGCCGAGCCGGATGGCGTAGTAGACGGGACGTCGATTCATCAAGCCCGCGTCGGAGATTCGACGTAACAGGCGGGCGTAATCACCGTCGGTACGCCGCGATGATCTCGGGGAGGGCAGTGGGACCAAAGCCGGTGTCGTCATCGTTCTTCCTGGGAGCTGAGGCGCGGACGACACCTCGCCCGCTCGGGATCCCGACCGATGTCGATCGGGATCCGGTGCATCGCGCGGTGGGGCGGGGTGACGTGTCGATACACCGAAGCTATTGGCCGGCTTCTCGTTTCAACTCACCCCCAGGTATGGCATGGCATCGGACTGTGGGGTGATATCGAGCGTCACCGCAGGCAGGTAATCCAGCTGAAGCCTCGAACCGAGCGACCGGTCGACTTACCGCGCAACGACCCAACACGAAGGCGGCACAGTATTGGGTAAACGAGTTCGACCACCACCGCTCGAATCCACGGCGAGTGTGCGAGCGCCACCTCCGCAGTCATCGACTACGTTGTGCGGCTATTTGCGGACACCGCCGCCGACCTTGCCCACAACGAGCCATAGCCCGATCGGCGCTGGGACCCTCGCAACGCGGCGAGCGGCGGCGGAAGTGGGGCACGACCGCGTATGTCTCGCCGATTGCACAGCGTCCGGCACGTCGCTGCTCGTCGGAGAGCGCGTCACCCGGGCCACGCGGGCCTCAGGAAACCGTTATCACCGCTGTTAGCTGGCGATGACGCCCCAGAACAAAGGGCGGTCGATGATGCTGAAGTCCCAGTCGTCGACCAAGGCATGCAGATTGTCGACGATGCCCTCGATGTCGAAGTCGGCTGCCCGAGCGGTCCCCGTCGATTCGACGAGGCCGATCACATACTTGACGGCGGTTCCCATTGCGCCCGTATTCCCGGGATTCGGACTGCCAAACAGGGTTCGCGCCGCAATCACACCGGCGCGGAGAGCTTGCGTCTCTAGTCTTTTCGGCCGCCTCGCTGACGGGGCGGCTAGCGTGAGACGAGGCTGCCCGTGCGGTTGCCGCCGTGGGGCATGCCGGCAGCCGAATCATTCACGACAGCTTCGACAGGCAGGTGCTCCCGGCCCAGGGCAGTTGGGCCGGGAGCACATACCCAGTCCCGCGTGCACCGTGGCGAGGGCAGTGAAACCGGGTCGTGCGGGCGGGTAACCGCCCATCTCGGCGATATGCATTGAGAAATCATGAAATTGCTTGCGGATTTTCCTGCCGATCAGTCGAGCACCGCTGTCGCCTCGACCTCCACCCGCACATCCGGCTCGAAAAGGTAGTCGACACCGATCAGTGACGCCGGAGGCATCGGAATCGGCAGTCCGATCTCCGCGGCGACCGCCTCCACGCCGGCCATGAAGTCGTCGATCTGCTCCGGGCTCCACCTGGTGACGTAGAACGTCAGGCGCAGCACATCCGCGAAAGACGCACCCGCACCGGCCAATCCGCGAGCAGTGTTGCGCAGCGCCTGGGCGACCTGGCCGGCGAGATCGCCCGGCACAACCGGAGTGCCGTCCGCGAAATGTGCGACCTGCCCGCTGACGTGCACCTGGCGCGATCCGGTGCCTACAGCCACGTGATGGTAGGGGGTCGGCTGCAACATTCCCTCGGGCGTGAAGTGCTTGACAGTCATGCTCTGGACCTTTCGTTTAGAAGTATCGCTAAGATACTTAGTTGATGAAGGACACTTCAACGAAACCAGGTTTCAGCATGGATACCGACGGTGAAATCCGCATCGAGACAGCACACCGTGACCTACTCGATCAAGTGCTCGACAAGTGGTCGCTCAGCGTCCTCAACGAACTCTGCGAACGCCCGTGCCGCTTCAACGAACTACGCCGCGCCATTCCCGCGGTCACCCAGAAGTCGCTCACCGCGACCTTGCGCAGACTCGAGCGCAACGGCGTGATCGAACGTGTAGTCGTCACCACCCGCCCGGTCGCGATCGAATACCGAATCACCCCCCTCGGCAAAACCCTGCGCCACCCGGTCGACGTACTGCTGGCGTGGGCAGCCGACCATATGCCGGCCATCGAATCTGCGCGCGAGAGTTACGACGCGCGCGAGGAGGACACGGTCCTGGGTTCATGACACCCACCGCCGTCGGCCATCGCGGCAAGATCTGGGAGAGCTGGCGGTTGGTGACGCCGTCGTGCGTGATGCTTCCCGCGAAACTTCATCGGAGCCAGTCGAATCCACGTCGGCGGCAGACGATCGATGTGAACGTTCGCGACGCAGACAGTCTCGCCGTACCGTTCCGAGGAGGCCGAATAAGCCCCGCGGTGACCGGAATCCGAGTCCGCTCCACGCCCGGCAGCACCGACAATCAACTGACGGCAACAGAATTCGAGTTTGCATCGCAACGATCGGTGAGCAGTGGTTGTCGCTCGGAGAAGCCTGGACCGCAATAACCGCGGAAGACTCGTCGAGACCGTCGGCGTTCAGGTCTGCCACCCTGGGCAGAGAGCGCGCCGATGGAAGTCGACCGGAACCGACCGCGGGCATCGTCCGTCCAACAGATCAGAAGTGTTCAACCCCGCACGCAAGGAGCGCGATGACCGACTTCCAAGTCGTACCCGACGATGTGGACAAGTTCAGCGGCGCGATGCGTGATCTCGCGGGCCAAGCCGGCGCAGCAGGCAGCCACGCGACGAAGTGGTTCAACCTCTCGGATGCCCACACCGGCATATTCGTCGAGGTCAAGGGGATCGTCGAGCACATCCGGCAAAATCTCGAGGACAACTACAAGCACCTCCAGACGCTGGCCGGCGGCTCGGCGACCGAACTCGCCAAAGCCGCCCAGCTCTACCGAACGACCGACTACGAGCACGCTCGGCAGCTCGACGAGACATATCCGGGGAATGCGCGATGACCCGTCCCGAAGAGAAGCTCGTCGACCCTCAGGCCGAGGACCCGATGCCGGGCCTGGTGTCGTTCATCGCCGGGGGAAATTTCGTCTCCCCCGCCTACTACATCTCGACCACGATCAAAACCCTTGTCGGCTTCGACGTTTACGGCTGGGCAGGAGAGAAGGTCAACGGCGACTGGGAGGCAGTCGCGAAGGCCGCCGGAGCCGCGGGCAACCTGAGCCGCTTCAATTCGGCGTACGCGGAGTCGATCAACACTCAGTGGCAACAGACCGCCGGCGCCACCTGGCACGGTCACGCCGCCGACAACTCGCAGACCTATTTCACACATCTCGCTGCCTGCGTCGAGTTCCAAGTTCGCCCGCTCGAAGAGATCGAACGGCAGCTGACGAATATCAGCACCGGCATGCGGGAACTGGGCCGCCGAGTCGGGGACTTCCTACAGGACATCTCCGATTTGGCCCTGCTCTGGCTTGCATCACAAGCGGCGGAGGCGGTTCTCGCTTCCAGTCTGGTCGGCGCACCCGCCGCAGCCGCCCAAGCCGCGGTGTCCGCGGCCTACCTGGTCCAAATCGTGGCGAAGGTGGGCGAACTCATCAAACTCGTCACCACCGCGTACAAGGCGATATACGGGATGATCGGATTGCTGAACGCACTGTCGAGCCAGACGACTCCGGAAAACCTTCCCGCACTGCCGAATTCGACCTACGACCACCCGGGGGTTTGATCGAATGGAAGATCGCTCCGAAGTCAGCTTCGACGTGGCACACGGCGACATCGCGGTGTCCCGCCAACTGCGCCGTTCCCTGGAAACGATCAAGTCCGCCGTAACCGACCCCGATCTGCGAAAGCAACTCGACGATGTACTGAACGGCCGCCGCAGCATGCGAGACTTCGGTACGTCCGACGCGTTCGCGGGAATCATGGACTCCGTACCCGCCGGCCAGCTGAACCGCGCCCTGACGATGCCGGAAGACCAGCGTCAGGCTCTGGCCCAAGCAGGCGAACAAGAACTCGAACGTCTGCGAGGGGATCAGCACGAGACCGCACCCACTCCGCCTCCGAGCAATGTGCCGCCGACGCCCGCGAAAGATACTGGCAGCCCGGTGATCCCACGAACGAGAAAACCGAATCGCGAACAGCTGTACACCCCCGATGAACCGGACGAGGACGATCTCTACTTTCAACAGCGACGCAACCGAGGATGGCTGGAGTGAAACCCCGCTCCGGCGCGCAAACCGATGTGGCAGTGCGGATTCGCCTCCGAAAAGACTTCGCCGAAGACCCGGATTTCGATCCGCAGGAAACCTTCGTCCTGCAACTGGCCGACGAGCTACCCGACGTATGCACCCGCCACGGCAAGACGGCGATCGAACAGCGCAACAAGGACTTCGACTTCCGCCCGAAGACTGTCCGGCGTTCTACGGAACAACGATGGATACAGCGAACCCCTTCGTACGAAGTCCGATTCCTGCTGCGAGGCTTCTACCGCGTCGCCACATTCAGATGGTTCGAGGTCAACCCACCATCCACCGTCCTCGAGGGAACGTGGCCGATCTGCGCGAAATGCAAACGCACGAGCAGGTTTTGCCAATACACTGGACACGCGATCGTTCTTCTGGGCCTCGCCGCAATTCTCGTCATCCTCGCAGCCACCCAAACAACGACCTCCGACCACCTTCCCGTACCGCTTGTGTTGGCCGTCTTCCCGGGATGGGGGCTGTTCGGGTTGATCGGCGTATACCTGCTCTACCGCCGCTCCACGACGTTCGTGCTGTTCCGGCCTATTGTCGATCTCGAAGCAGTACGGATCAGGGCACACCCGCGGTTCGTAGCCGCGTTCGAATCTCGCGGGTCGGTGCCTGGGGAGGCATAGACCGTTCTGCCCCGCGAAATACGTCCCCCAGAGCAGATCCACTACACATCAGGGCCTGCCCGTCCCGTTCCAGACCACCAGCGGCAAGCAGGGGCATCAGATGCTCATCATCGGACACGACGGCCACCGGCTGGAGGTCTACAACCCTGGAGAAGCACCAGGTGGATCACGGTCGACCAATTCGGAACGGACACGTCGGGGACATGCCGGGGCCCGACGGGAAACCGCAGGGTTTGCCACAGAACGTCGACCGCGTGCTGCTTCCCCGACCGTCATGAGCAGCCGAGGAGACACGGCGGCAGAGTCGGCGACAGCATCGACGACGAAGCATCCTCGACGACAACGCTTTCCGCGCCGTCTCGCCGCCATTGTGGTTGTTCTGCTGCTCATCTTCGTGGTTGTCGTGCTCTCGGTTCGCTATCGGCACGTGCACTCGCCGAGCGGAACAATCGCGACCACAACACCCGCACCCACGCAATGCCGCCTCGATCCCGGTGTCCTCGCGCAAACGCGCACACACAATTTCGAACAACTCACCGATCAGAGCGCCGCCCACCTCCCCGAAGGCGGCGACCTCAACCTGTCGTGCAACTGGGGACAAGTGCGCGGGGAAGACGGTATCGACCCGCGTCACTTGGAATTTCGTGTGCAGCGCTTCGACATTCCACGGACCGATGGCACGGCGCGAGAACAATTCGATCGGCAAGCGCAGACCCCCTACGCCATGGGGCGGCGAACGGATTCCGCAGTGCCGGGATTGGGCGACGATGCAACCTTCGTTTTGACCACGAACCGCAACGATCAGAGCTTGATGCGACTGGCCGTGTGGCAGGACAATCTGCTGGTGAACGTCTACGTCCGGGGCGAACAACGGCACCTCTTCTGGACCACCCAAATGTCCACCGAGGAAGCACGGCAATCGAGCATCGCGGTCGCGAAAGAGCTGCTACAGCGCACATGGTAACGCCCCGTCCGCATTTCGCCGGCCGTCGGCGGTTGCGCGGACGCTAGGAGTCCGAGACATGACAGGATCGCTATCCAACAGCGAGTTGGCGACATTCGATATCGACGCAATGCTGCGCGGTGGACTGGCCGGCGACAACGACGTCGCCCGCCGCAATCTGTTCAGTATCGGCGCGGTAGGCGCGGCAGTAAACCTTGACCGCGCGCAAACGATCCCCCGATCGCTCACCTACCTGGCCGAGGTCGTACACGCCGGCGGCATCAGCCGCGCCCTCGAATTACCCGAGCCACTGCCAACGACCCCGCAAACCGAAATCACTCGTTCCTGGCTCACAGCGGCCGCAAGCATCGGTCACTCGGTGGAGACCGACGACCTCTTCGCACGCTGGCTTCGAGCGGTGACCACGATCCTGGCCATTCGAATCGACGATCGTCGATCGCTGCGGGGATGAGCGGGTGGCGTGTGGACTCGGCAGTCAGGCCGGCGGCGGGAGCTCCGCGGCACGACTCCGCCGCGTGATCGGTAGACGGTCGGTCTCCGAGGCTTCCGATCGACGGTACGGCACATGATGTCACTCTCTTTCCGCTCTCGCCCCCGTCATGACCATGTTCACCAGGCGCTCGATATATGCGACGTCCGGTCCCGGCGGTCCAATCACCTTGTGCGAGAACAAGACGTGACTCAACGCGGCCCCGGTCAACATCTCCAGCAACGTGGTGATGTTGGTGGTGGCGGGCAAGTCGCCGCGGTCGATGGCGCGCCGCACTATGTCTCGGGTCGTCGCGAATCGGCTGGCGCTGATGGTCCGGGTGAGCGGTTCGAGTAGCTCGGGAAACACCCGGGCGTCGAGTGCGACACGCAGGGCGATCAACCCAGCCTGAGATTGGTAGCCGGTAAGTAGTTGGTGTGTCAGCTCTTTCAGATCACCCCGTGTCGTGCCTGTATCGATCGGGTCGTGCAGCGGCGAGAGCTTCTCGAGTGCTGCGATGAGCAGTTGGATCTTGGTCGGCCACCGGCGGTAGATCGCCGCGCGGCCGACTCCGGCTGTCTTGGCGACTGCGTCGATGGTGAAGCCTGACCAGCCGGTTTCCCAGTAGACGGTCTGCACTGCGGCGAACACCCGAGCCTCGATGCCCGGGTCTCGCGGACGGCCACGTGCGGGCGCGGTGTCCTGCGGTCGCCTCGGGGAACTCACGATCTCGATTGTGCCGGACGATTGCGGTTCCGAATCCTTGACTTTCGGACACTGAGTGTCTGTAATTACTTCACGCAGCCGCCCTGTGTGTCTTGTGTCACTACCGAGGAGCTGTGGTGGGGGTCGACGGGATGGAGCAATACGCAATGGGACGCAGTGTCCGGACCTGTTCGGCAGCGCTTGTGACGGCGCTCGGGATGTTGTTCACCGGGGTCGGCACGCCGCACGGCTCGGCAAGCCCCGCCGATGTGCCGGCGCCGTCCGGTTCGTGGGGGTCGTTCTACGATCCGCCCGCGATCTTGCCCGGCGTAGCAGCAGGCGATGTGATTCGCGAACAGCCCTTCACCCCGGTTCTGTCGGCCGCCTCGCCGACGGGCACTTTCCCCGGCTCGGCGCGGCGCATCATGTATCGCAGCGTCGATGACGCCGGTCGCGCGATCGCTGTGACCGGCACATATTTCGAGCCCAGCACTCGGTGGCCGGGCACGGGGCCGCGGCCTTTGGTGTCGCTGGCTTCGGGAACGATCGGCGAGGGGCGCCAGTGCGCGCCGTCGATCGCGATGCAGTCCGTGCTGAACTACCGCCCGCCGTTCGACATGTCGATCGCCTACGAACAGCTGGCCGTCGATTATCTACTGGCACAAGGGATCGCGGTCGTCTTCACCGATTACGTCGGCCTCGGAACGCCGGGACCCCACCCCTACGGTAACCGCACCGCCTCGTCGCGTGCGGTAATCGACGCGGCACGTGCGGCGCAGCGCCTGCCGGGAACCTCATTGAGTTCGCAAGGGCCGGTTGGGTTCTGGGGCTATTCCCAAGGCGGCCACGCCGCCGCGGCCGCCGCGGAGCTCCAGCCGACCTACGCGCCGGAGCTGAACATGAAGGGCACCTACGCCGGCGCCCCGCCGGTCAAGCTGGACGACACCCTGGCCCGAGCCGAAGGAAGCACCCTGATCGGAGCCGTCGGCTATTTCCTCAACGGCGCCGTGCGCACCAACCCGGAAATCCAACCCGTGCTCGACCGTGTCCTCAACGATCAGGGCCGGGCCATGATGCGCAACACGGCCAACCAGTGCGTCGCGGAAACCTTGCTGAGCTACTCGTTCCAGCACACCTCGCAATGGACCACCACCGGCGAATCGCTGGGCGCGGCGGTCGTCGGCGACCCGGTCGGGCGACGCATCGTCGAAGAACAAACGGTCGGAAACCTCACCCCCAGCTCGCCGATCCTGCTCGCCGCCAACGTCAATGACGACGCGGTCCCCTACAGTCGCGTGCACGACCTCGCGCAAACCTGGTGCTCGCGCGGGGTTCCGGTCACCCTCGATACCATCGAGCTGCCACCACTCGTCCCGGGAACCGCTGTCGGCCATGGGATTCCCGAATTCGCCAACGTCCCGACAGCCGCCGCGTGGATAATCGACCGCTTCAACAATGCACCTGCGCCGCGCTGCGCCTGATGCGGGGTGTCTCTGAACCCTGCTCTATCGCGACCCGATGTACGCCGGCCGAGTGCGATTCCTCGCCCCACGCGGCGGCGACGTGAATTGCGCGTCGATCAGTAACTCGGCGCGGCCCACCGGGAAGCGATAACGGGGATCGCCCCCAACATGATGGACTCGAAACCGTTCTTGGTGTTCATATCCATCGATCCCGCCGCAGTCTCGGGCCGGAGCAGCGGTGGCGTCCCACTCCCCTGGCCCGGCGGTCGGTACGTCGCTGACATCTCCGAATTCGGCATCATCGGTCACACCGCGAGGACAGGGGTCACCAGAGCTGCTCTGGAATCAGAACTGTCCAGACCTGCCCCGGCGCGAAGGGGATGGCTGTACCAGTGGGGGTTGTATAGGTTGTGCCCGCCTCCGGGGCGGGCCGGGACCACGTGGCCGGGAACGCTTGGCCGTCGCGAAGTACGAGTGCCTGACCGCTACCGGTCGTATGGGCCAGAGGTGAGACGCTGCCCGCCACGTCGCTGATGGCCGAGTTCTGCACCTGCACACTCTGCAGCACGACCGTACTTGGCGTGAGCCGTCCGGTATCGGCAGCGCTGTAGGCAGCACCATCCATGGACACCAGCCAGCCGTGATCGCTGGGTGACCAGTCGAAGCCGACCACCGCAGCCGGATACCGCGCTTCCTCATGTTGCGTGGGCCGGCCGCCGGCAGGCGCAGGACCGAAGTGCAGTTGCGAAGCCTCCGGCCAGCCGCCGCCTTCGGGCAACTGATCGGGGCGGACGAACATGTTGTGCGGCGCGGCGCGACTGTAATCGCGGAAGTACGCCGCGGGTTGCAGATCGGCCGAGGCGTTCTGGAGTGAGGAGGAATCGAGGGCGGGAATCAGCTCGGGTGCGGAACCAGAGGATGCCAACGTCGGGTTACCGAACTGGGCCAACAGCGTCAGATCCGTTTCCCGCGCACTCCGGACAGGTCCGATCACTGAGGGTTTCTGTGCCGAGAACACCGCGGCCAGCCGACTCAAACCACCCTCGACCGGCTCGACGTAGACCACATCGGCGGCTCCGAGCCCAACCGGTGGCCGTGCCTGCGGGCTGTTGTCTATCTTCGCGACCAGCACGGGCACCCCTACCCGGGAGGGTGGGGGTGAGGCAGGTGCCGCCTGCTCGGGTCCGGTGCTGGTGCTGGTGCCAGTGCCGGGGCGGTCGGCGGGGCCGGTGTCGGTGCCGCTACTGCACGCGAACGTAGTGCACATTCCCAAGGTCATCAGGAACGCGGCAATCCACACCCACCATCGCTGCTGCATAAGGCAAACCTCTAGCTACCAATTTACGCCGCGCTCGACCACTCGGGCCGGTCGCTGGTTGAGGCTTATGCCCCCGGCGAGCGCCCGTGAGCCACCCCGACGACCCGCGGCGCGTGGGCACGGACAGGCGGTGAGGTGCTCGCCTGTAATCTCACGATCATGGTGGACACCCCCTTCGGTCGAGTCATCACGGCGATGGTGACCCCCATGCACGCCGACGGCTCGATCGACTACGACGGCCTGCAGAACCTCGCCGTATATCTCGCCGACCACGGCCATAACGGATTGCTGGTCAACGGGACCACGGGTGAGTCCGCCACCACCACCGACGAGGAGGACTACGCCTGCGTGCGGGCGGTGGTCGAGGCCGTGGGCGACCGTGTCCAGGTGATGGCCGGCTGCGGCACCAACGACACCGAGCATTCCACTCGTGCGGCGCGTGAGATGGTCAACTGCGGGGCCGACGCTCTGCTCGTTGTCACGCCGTATTACAACAAGCCGCCGCAGGACTGCATCCTCGAACACTTCCGTCTGGTCGCCGAGGCCGGCGGCGGTGTGCCCGTCATGCTGTACGACATCCCGGGGCGGACCGGGACGGCGCTGAGCACCGATACCATTCTCCGCGCGGCCGACATTCCCGCCGTGCGCGCCGTCAAGGACGCCAAGGGCGATTTCTTCGAGGCCAGTCGGATCATGTCGAAGACCGACCTGCTCTGGTATTCCGGCGATGACGTCGTCAACCTGCCCCACCTCGCTCAAGGCGCGACCGGCATCGTGTCGGTGGTCGGTCACGTCGCGGGCGATCGCTACGCGGAGATGATCGCCGCCGTCGACCGCGGCGACCTGTCGCGGGCACGCGAGATCCACCGGCGTCTCATCCCTGCCGTCGATGCGATCATGCACGTTTCACAAGGCGCCATCCAGTCCAAAGCCGCGATGAAAATGCTCGGCGTCATCTCCTCCGACGCGCTGCGTATGCCATACCGGCAGGGCCCGCCGGAGCATCAGCAACGCCTGCGTGCTGGGCTCGAGGAATCCGGCCTGTTGTAGACAGGCACGTGAACATTACTGCGCGGCAGCACCATTCGTCCCTTTGCTTCGACGGGCGCTCTTCGATCATCTCGCCGGAGCGGGGGCTCACAAGCCGTGATATCGACCACCTGCATGTGACGTTTCGCTGCTTGTTGCGTGGATTCGCCGCCCGAGCCGCAGCAGTGCGCCAGCGTGCGGGATCCCGCGTTACCGACGGCCGGGCCACGTAGGCAGTACATGACCTGACCGCCCGCTGCTCCACTCTTGCTACGTCATCCGTAGGGTCGCTGGAAATTTCAGCGTTCTCTCGGCACCGCACCAGGTTTTCGGCGAAAGTTGTGTCTACGGTCCGAATCGACTATGGGACAGGTGATTCCAGTGACCCCGACACCCCTCGCTCTCGCTACGAAATCGCGCCCTTCGGGACCCACTGCCGATAACCAGCCTTACCGGTCGTTCGCCCACTTCGACACGGATGGTTCGTCACTGTCGATCATCACGCGGGAGTTCGAGGGGTGGCTGGAACGGCAGAAGAGGTGGGTCGTCGATCTGAGTTCGACAGGCGCGCAGACCGATGGGCCTCGGTCTCTGACGACTGTCCGTCATTCGGTCGGAAGCGCAGATCTCCTCCGCTTCCGGCTCACCGAGGAGCAGCCGGGCGACAATGCTCGGCGATCGGACGGATCTCGACCGGACCAACTCGGCGTCGGTACGACGCATCATCACCGATGCCGTACGAGAAACCGTGGAGACCGAGGGACCCATCGCTTTGGATCGACTCGCGCGCGTCGTCGCGAATCGGTTCGGTTACGACCGGGTGTCCGCCGCGCGCAAGGCGTTTGTCATCGACTGTGTCCCCACCGAGCTCGTTCACTCCGGCCCGCTCGGCACGTTCGTGTGGCCGCATCAGATCGACAGGGCCACGTGGGCCGGCTACCGCACCACCCCGGATGACATGACGCGCTCTCTGAACGAAATCGCACCGGAGGAGATCGTCAATGCCATGAAGGCGGCCTGCTCCAGTGCGGGACTGGAGTCGGAGCCTTTGATGCGCGCGACCATGGCCATCTTCAACCAGCGTCGCCTCGCCGGCGCCAGCCGGGAGCGATTGGAATCATGCATCGCCGCCGGATTGGCGGACGGACGGCTCATCCGGATCGGTTCGCACATACGACCCGGGGCCTGACACCCCCTCACACGAAACCGTAGAGCATTTCGGCGCCCATGTGTCGGTGGGACCCGATATATTCCATGAGAGACCCGAGCCAAGAAGGTCGCAAACGCAAATGCCCGATACCGCAACAGGTTCCGATGATCAGGATCCCTCTGAGATTGCAGTGATCGCCGATGAGTTCGGCGCACTGATCATCGGTACCGATGACGCACTCACGGATTTCGCCGACGAGTGGGACCAACACAATCGCGTCGAGGTAGCCGAACTGCCCGCGGTGCAGATCGGCACGACGCTCAGTTCAGTCACCACCGCCCTTCTCGCCACCGGCAAACCTGTGGCCCGCTACCTCCCGGGGGCCGACGTTTGGGAGAAGTCCGGACGACCGCGCCCCGGAACGGTGGTCACCTTCCACCGGACAGTGCGTTCAGCCGAGTCGGGAAAGATCTTGTCGAACACGAGGATTGCTCCAGTAGCCGCGGTACCCGGAGTCGGGCAGGCGGCCATCGCCGCATTGACTGTGCAGATGGCGCTCGAGCAGTTCGCCGAAAGGATCATCGCACGTCTCGACGACATCGAGGACAAGGTCGATGACGTACTCCGACTGGCTTCCGCACAACGACTCGGCGACGTATACGGACACCGACGCATCCTGCAACGCCGCATTCAGGAGCTCGGCTCGGGCGTCGCGCTCACCGATACCGATTGGTCGAGTATCGCCGCACTCGGTGCTGACCTGGAGGTCGGAGTCGAGCGACTGCGCCGGCATGCCTTGCTGCTCACCGATCAGCTCAACCCGGACGACTCCGCGGACAAACGTGCCGACCAGCTCGAATCAGCCGTTCACCAAGGACGACTGAAGGAAACGCTGAAACTACTTCTCGTCGCCCAGCATTCGCTCTACTTGTGGCAACGCCTGAGGCTGGAGCGCGTTCGGTCCGCGGAGCGCGAGTATCTTGAACAAACAGCGGCCAGCGCCCGCGCGACCCTCAACGAACACCTCGAGGCTGACCATGACTTGGCAAGCCGACTACGCGATGTACTCGACCGCCATACGGTGCTGCGCGTAACGGAGGTACATCGGCAACTCGCGGGGCGCAAGCTGACGAAGAACCGAGATGCGATGAGCCACATGGTCGACTCGTTCATCGAAGCCCGCGCACTCCAGATCGGCAGCTGGGGAGGCGCTGACAACGCCACCATCCGCGAAGCTTGGTCACTGGCTCGAGATCGCACGGTCGCTGCTGCCAATTCGGGCCGACGGCAACTGTCCGCCGGCGCGACTGCGGTTGCACGATGGGTCGAACCCAAGGACGACTCGGACACGCCCGAACCAGTTGCAGCCACGCCGCCTGCCGAGGTTCCGCGTAAGCCAAAGAATCTCCCGTTGGCCACCGACGAGTAGTCGAAGGGGTGGAGCGCTCGCACGCGTCCCTCCATCCACCTTCGACAGCAGACGGTCATGCCGAGCGTGACCGATGCCAACGGAAACATACTGGACGGTCAAACTCTGCTTGTCGCAACAGGTTCCACAAAACAGCCATTGTGAAACAACCTCGCACCCGCCGACGATATGCGCCAGAGTTGATGTCCGCGTGGGGCAGCACCCACATCACTTTCCGGCTCGTTGGCGCTGTCCACGGCCGCACTTTCCAAGGAGATGTCCACCGTGGTCGCCGCACAGGAAACGAGTCTGCAGAAGATACTCGAAGGCACCTCGCAGTACCTCGTTCCGCTGTATCAGCGGCCGTACCAGTGGGGCCTGGACAATTTCAAGGAATTGTGGCGTGATGTTACACAGCTCGCCGAGGACCGGGCCGAGGATGTCGAAACCACACACTTCATCGGTTCCGTTGTGCTGGCGCCGGTTCCGGGTAGCGTCGCAGGGTCGATTACCCGATACCTCGTCGTCGATGGTCAGCAGCGTCTCACCACCCTGACGCTGCTGCTCGCAGCGATCCGCGACCACCTTCGCGAGCTGGACAAGGAAGCTCGTCGTGACACGGACCGCATTCACAACCAGCTACTGACCAACCAATACGAGGATGATCCCTACCGCTTGAAACTGCTACCGACGCAGATGGATCGCGCCTCGTACGCCGCGGTCATCGATGGGCTTCCGACCGCAGGTGGTGATGACAACGTCGGTGCGGCATACCGCTTCTTCCGTGCGCAACTGGCGGAACCGGTGGACCCGGATCTCGGCTATGACGCAGTACAGATCGCGCATGCAGTGACGTCGGGGCTGTCAGTGGTGTCGATCAGTACGCATCCCGGTGACAATGTCCATCGCATTTTCCAGTCCCTCAACAACACCGGGCTGAATCTGACGCAAGGCGACCTGCTGCGCAACTATCTGTTCATGCGGATGCCGACCCGCAGCGAGGAGGTTTATCGCACGCTGTGGCTTCCCCTTCAGGATGCGCTGGGCAACAATAACCGACTCGAGTCCCTGTTCTGGCTGGATCTATTGCAGACCACAGCGAAGGTTAAACAGACACAGACTTTCGCAGCTCAACAGGCCAGGTTGGACCGGTTCGAAACCGAGGACGAAATCGTCTCCGAAGTAGGTCGGATCGCCGCGCTCGGCAAGCTCTACCGGTTGATGCTGCATCCGGACGAGGAAACCGATGCTGCGGTGGGCGAGCGCCTGAAGCGATTGTCGGAGTGGGATTCCATCACCCCGGCACCCCTGATTCTGCACCTCCTCGTTCTGCGCGACCGCGGCGACGCTACCTCCGAACAGATCGCCCGGGCACTGCTGTATGTCGAATCGCTTCTGGTGCGCCGGTTCCTGGTCGGGCGGGCCACTCAGGGGCTGAACCGCTTGTTCCCTGCTGCAGTGCAAGACCTGGATGCGTCGCTCCCGGTCGACGAGGCCCTACACCGCTATCTCTCAGCGGGGCGCAAGCACTACGCCACCGACGAGAAGCTGACCGAGGCCATCCTGACTTCACCGCTGTACACCACCGGCCGCGCGGCACATCGTAAGACGATGCTGATCTGGATCGAGCAGCTGTTCAACTCTAAAGAACAAGTCGATCCCAAATCGCTCACCGTCGAACACGTTATGCCACAGACCCTCTCGTCACAGTGGCGCAATGAACTGGGTGGGATCTACGGGTCCGAGAACGTCGATGAATTGCACGACAGCCATGTCCACACGCTCGGTAACCTCACGCTCACCGGATACAACGAGAATCTCGGCAACCAACCCTTCGATCACAAACGAGATGTGCTGGGAGCAAGCAGCATCCGGATGAACCAAGCGATCGCGGCCTTTGCCGAATGGGGGCCCGAGCAAATCGAGGAGCGCGGGCGGGAACTCGCCAAGTTGATCATCGGAGCATGGCCCGGACCGCTCACCGATTTCGCGACAAACGGCGACGACAACCCGCTGTGGGAGTCGATGAACCGCCTGCTCGCCCTGCTACCGGCAGGACACTGGACCACCTACGGCGATGTGGCCACCGTGCTGGGAACAGCAGCCCAGCCGCTGGGGAACCGGTTGGCAACGGTAGCCGCGCCGAATGCCCACCGCGTCCTCACATCGCAAGGCGAGGTCTCCCCCTCATTCCGATGGGTGGAGCCCGGCCGAACGGATAGCCCCAAAGAGATTCTCGAACAAGAAGGTCTCGAATTCGTGGCCGGAGGTCGCGCAGACACCGCCAGGCGTTTGTCGGTGTCGCAACTCGAGGAATTGCGGAAGGCTGCTGAGGACGACTTCGACGCGTCCAGATGAACTCGGCCTCACGCTGACAGTTCCCCTCAACGCCGCAGCGTTCGACGGCGTGCTGCGCGCCCAACCGGAGATCACCTGACCCGAACGGAGACCGATGCTCGGCTTCGCCATTGTCGACAGACAGCCCGCCGCTGACGCTACCGCGGTGTGGCTTACCAGCCGCACCGACACCATCATCGTTCGCAACACCAACGCTGTGGTGATTCCACACGACGATCCGGACCATGACTCGAAGGTCCAGTGGTTGGTTAGCGGTCGATCGGTGGTGCTGACCGCAGGCACCACACCGCAATCGTGTTCCGAGAATGCTGTCGAGGTCGACCTTTTCGACGATCTGATCAAATTGACCACCGCTTGTCAGGAACGCATCTGCCAAGCCGTCGATGACTACTCCCGGCGCCAGCGGTCGAAGTTGGTCGTGCCGGTTTTCCAGCCCGTCCCACAGCTTGCGGCCCCAGCGCAGGACGAGCCCCGCTTTCGCGCGCTGGCAGTCGCCAACTACGTCGGGAACGTCTGGACCGCTTGGCTCTTCACCGAAGAGCAGCGGCTTCGCCGAACGGTCAACCCGAGAACCGGGGAAACACCGTGGATCATGCCGGAAGACCTGAACAATCCGGCGATCGCGATCTTCCCGGCAGAGTTCAGTGACCGCGTGCGGCCGGCAGGTCTTGACGAGAGGAGTCGTCGACAATGAGCAATGGCTCTGCCGCACAACCCGGCTGGTATGCAGACCCCTCACGTCATGCGCCGCTGCGTTGGTTCGATGGGTTCCGCTGGACCGACGCCGTTTCCAACGCCCCGGGCTGGTATCCCGACCCGTGGCAGGAAGCGCCCTATCGTTGGTTCGACGGGCACCTGTGGACCGACGTACTACAGCCGCCGGCAGTTCACCACCCGCCGGCCCCGCTGGATCCCGGAGCCGGCGCATCAACAAGCATTCGACCGGTGGCCGGCATTGCGCCGCAGCTGGCTTCGCTTCTCGGCACAGCCCCACGTTTCGCGGTGATGGATGTGGAGACGACCGGCCTCCGGCACTCGGACCGGGTCGTGGAGATCACCGTGCTCACCCTCGATCATTCGGGCACAGTCACGAATACCTTCGATACCGTCGTCAACCCGATGCGCGATGTAGGCCCCACATGGATCCATGGACTTACGGCGGCCGACGTCGCCGGCGCACCCACATTTGGGGAGATCGCGCACGCAGTGGCGGAGCTCCTCGACGGCGCAATCGTCGTCGCGCACAACCGGCCCTTCGACACACGAATGGTGGGTTTCGAACTGGAGCGGTCAGGCATCGACGTCCAGTGGGGCTCGGGTCTGGACACGTTGGCGGTGACCCGTTGCAAGCTGGCAGCCGCTTGCTTGGAACACGGCGTCCAGCACGAGAACCAGCACCGGGCACTGGGGGACGCGCGTGCCACCGCGGGCCTGCTGCAGGCCATCGCAGGTCATTTCCCGGAGCCGGGGACCCCCACCGCTGCCACCCGGTATCGAAAGGCACACAGCGCCAGGGTCTGTGCCCGCCACGGCGAATCGATCGCCCAACCTCTCCCCTTCCTGGCCGACATCAGTCAGGGCCTGCGCACCGCCGCGGACGTTGCGCCCTACGAGATTCTGCTGGACCAGGCTCTGGCCGATCTACAGCTCACAGCAGAGGAGCGGACAGAGCTTCAACGCCTCGCGTCGGACCTGGGGCTCGATGACGCCGCAGTGCACGCCGCGCACACCCACTTCCTCAGTGCCGCAATAGAAGCGGCACTCGAAGACTCCGTCGTGACCGACGACGAAATCGACCGACTTCTGCGGGTCGCGGCGCTACTGGGTCTTCCCGCCGAGGTGGTCACCGCGCGGACACACCAGCACCGCGCCGAGTCCGTCGCTGTCGATCTGGGCGCGGGAACCATTGTGTGCTTCACCGGCGATGACGGTCGTCCACGCGAGGAACTGGAGCAACTCGCGCTCGAATACGGTCTGACACCCGCGCCGTCCATGACCAAGGCGGTCGATGTGCTGATCGCCGCGGACCCGGCGACGATGTCCGGCAAAGCGAAGACGGCACACAAGCACGGGAAGCCCATTGTTTCAGCCGAAGACTTCGTTGCCGCTTTGCGCTCGGGCCGAAACGCGAACGGGACACGGTTGCGCATGGTGGGCCTCGCGTGCGTGTGCGACAAGTGCGGATCGACGTGGACCGCGAGCAGGCGGAGCAAACTCTGCCGCTCATGCCTCGGCACACCCCGTGCCAAGTCAAGGGCGAAGAAGGTCGTAGGGGACCACTCGGACCTCGCGTTCGATCCGGCCTCCGTCCGGCCAGTCCTCTGAATCCTATTGTGGTGTTGTGACTTTTGCGAGCCCACCTCTTGCCGCTTAAGGACGCTGTCTCCCGTTCAGGTGGAAGCAGCCCTGACGGTTCACCATCCGGTCGTTAGATCGAAATCATCCGCGGGGCAACGCAATTCGGCCAGGACACTGCCGCGATACCCACCTGCGCGACCGATAACGGCTGGATTTGTTGTCCCAGGAAACTTCGCAGGAGAAGACAACGCTGGGCACGTATAGTGCAGACGGCACGTCTGACGGCTACATGCAAAGGGGAGGCGACGTGGGCAATTCGGTGGGAGTGAACCCGGAGCAAGTGCATGCGACCGCTGACTGGCTCGACAAGTCGGCTCAGGACTTCCGCGACGAGTTGGATTCACTGATGAAGGAGGTGCGGACCTTCGTCGGAGGCGAATGGCAGGGCGCCGCGTCCGGATCTCACGGCGATGCCTGGGATGAGTGGGAGGAAGGCGCACGGCAGATTATCGCCGGCCTCGAACACGACGCCACCGCGCTACACCAGGCTGCGGGCCTGATGCACGACACCGACCAAGGATCCGCGGGCTCGATTGGCTCGACGTTCCCGGGGAACGCGTAGATGCAACCCGGCAACTATCGCGTCGACCTCGTCGGTATGCAGAACCTGATCGATAAGGCAGTCGACTTCGAGAAGCGGCTCGAGGATCGCCTGAGTGACATCCGGAAACAGGTCACGAATCTCCATATCGACTGGACCGGCCAGGCAGCACAGACGCACCAACAGGCCAGCGCTGAATGGGATACGGGCGCAACAGAAATGCACACCGCCCTGGGTGAATTGCGGAAGGCGCTAGA
>NZ_BDBN01000062.1 GCF_001613005.1 Nocardia nova NBRC 15556
CCGAACTCGAGGCCGCGGCCGAGCGGGCGTTGCGCCGGGGCGGGGTGGCGGCGGCGATCACGACCCTGGAAGACGCCGCGCGCCTGACCGACACGCCGGCGGCGCGGGTGGGACGACTGTTGCGCGCCGCCGAGCTGGCGGTGGAATCCGGCGAGCGCGACACCGTGGATCGGCTGCTGCGCGACGCCGGTCGCCAGGATCTCGACCAGCGTCAGCGCGCCTTGGCGACCTGGCTGGTCAGCGGATTCGACGACGGCGTCGGTGAGGATCCGGCCCGCACCGCCGAACTCGCGAAACTGGCCGAAACCGTTGCGGTGGAAGGGGATCGCGACCTCGCGATGCGCATCCTGTGGGGGACCGCCATGCGCTGTTTCTGGTCCGAGCCGGGTCCGGACGCGCGCCGCGCCCTGCTGACCGTCGCCGACGGTACGGGTCTGCCCGTCGGCGATCCGCGGATCGTGGCGATCACCGCCTACGTGGCCCCGTTCGAGCGCGGCGCGACGGTCTCGGAGCAACTGCGCGCACTGGCCGGGCGCACCGGCGCCGATCCGGAGGTGGACCGCTATCTCGGCAGCGCGGCGTTGCAGATCGGCGCCTTCGCGCTGGCCGGCCGCTTCTCCGCCACGGCGATCACCGGCCTGCGGGAACAGGGCAGGCTCGGCCTGCTGACCAGAGCGCTGGCGGTGCGGGCCTGGAGTTGTGCGCGCACCGGTGATCTGGTGGGCGGTGCGGCGGCCGCAGCCGAGGCCGGGCGCCTCGGACCGGAAACCGGCCAGCACTTCATGTACGGTCTCGCCGTCGCTGTCGGAGCCGAAATCGCCGCGCTACGAGGCGATTTCGACGAAGCGGTCGAGCGAGCCGAGGAGGCCGAACGGATCGGCGCGGCCGCCGGCGCGCGACCGGTACTGGCCACCGTGCAACGGGCCCGCGCTCTCGTCGCACTCGGACAGGGCCGCTACGACGACGCGCTCGCCGACCTGCGCCGAATTCTCGACCCCGCCGACCCGGCCTATCAGCTCGCCCTGCGCGCCTACGTCGTGGGCGATCTGGTCGAGGCCGCGGTGCGCGCCGGGCGCGTCGAGGAGGCGGAGGAGGTCGTGCGTGAATTCGAGGAGCCGGCCCGGTGTAGTCCGTCACCGGCCCTGCATGTCGGCCTGCGCTACGCCCGCGCCCTGCTCGCGTCGGCCGAGTCCGCGGAAGACCTGTTCACCGCTGCTCTCGACGCCGATCCGGACGGGTGGCCGTTCGAACGCGCCCGCGTCCAGCTCGCCTTCGGGGAGTGGTTGCGCCGGCAGCGGCGCATCGTCGAGTCGCGGGCACAGCTGCGAGCGGCCCGCGACACCTTCGACGCGCTGGGCGCGCGGCCCTGGGGCGATCGCGCGCGGCGCGAACTCCGGGGCGCGGGGGAGACCAGCCCGCGCCGCGACCCCGACGCACGCGACAGCCTGACCCCGCACGAACTGGGTATCGCGCAGCTGGCCGCCGAAGGGCTCACCAACCGGGAGATCGGGCAGCGGCTGTATCTGTCGCATCGCACCGTCAGCACCCACCTGCACCGCATCTTCCCGAAACTCGGTGTCACCTCCCGTGCCGAACTGGCCGGCGCACTGCGCACCGCGACGGATCCGGTGCCGTAGCCCGCGCGCGATGACGTACGCACATACCGTCATCCGACGGGCGCGACAGCACACCCGTGCCGCCTACCGTTTCTCGTATCGCAGCCGTGGCAGTGGGCGCGGCGGACGAGAACACGGGAGATGAGCAGATGTTCACCAAGAAGCGGTTCGCGCAGATCATCGCGGCGGCAGCGGTAGCGGCGTCGCTGGCGGCGTGCTCGTCGGGTACGGATGCGCAGGCTCCCGCCGCTCCGGCGAGCGCCGCGGGCGTCGGCGCCGGTGAACACACCACGCTCGGGCCGATCAAGCACATCACCGCCGGTGTCCTCGACACCGCCTACGTCGAATACGGTCCGGAGAACGGCCCGGCGGTCGTGCTGATCCACGGCTGGCCCTACGACCCGGCGAGCTACATCGACGTCGGCCCGCGGCTGGCCGCACAGGGCTACCGGGTGATCGTGCCGTATCTGCGCGGCTACGGTCCGACGCGATTCCTGTCCCCGGATACCGCGCGCAACGGTGAGCAGGCGGCGGTCGCGCACGACATCGTCGCGCTCATGGACGCGCTGCACATCGACAAGGCGATCCTCGGCGGATACGACTGGGGGGCAAGGACGGCCGATGTTATCGCCGCGCTGTGGCCGCAGCGGGTGAAGGCGCTGGTTGCCGTGAGCGGATACCTGATCACCGATGTGGCGGCCAACCAGCAGCCGCTCGCGCCGGCCGCGGAGGCCGGTTGGTGGTACCAGTATTACTTCGCCACCGACCGCGGTGTGCTGGGCTATCGCCGCAACGTCCACGACTTCGACAAGTACATCTGGAAGACCGCCTCGCCGAAGTGGAACTTCGACGACGCCACCTACGACCGCAGCGCCGGCTCGTTCGACAATCCCGACCATGTCGACGTCGTGATCTCCAACTACCGCTGGCGTCTGGGCCTGGTCCCCGGCGAACCGCAGTACGCCGCGGAGGAGACCGCGCTGGCGCAGGGCCCGGCGATCACCGTCCCGACCGTCACCATCGGCAGCGATTTCGACGGCGCCAATGCCGACGGCACGAGCTACCGCGCGAAGTTCACCGGCAAGTACGAACACCGCACGCTGCCCGGGGTCGGCCACGATGTCCCGCAGGAAGCGCCCGCGGCCTTCGCGCAGGCCGTGATCGACGCCGACCATCTCTGAAACCCGCGGGGAGACAACGCAACACCCGCGCCACGATGTAGCGGCGCGGGTCTTGCGCTGTTGTGCCGATGTCCGCGTCCGCGGTCTCGCCTGTGCGGAGGTTATGAGTCTTGCGCGACGGGCCGCAGGCGGGTGAGTGCGTCGTGGTCGCCGCGTGCGGCGAGGCCGAGCTGCTGTGCCACATTCAGATCGATCACGCCGGTGAGCAGGCCGAGGACCGCATTGGCGGGTCCGTCGAGGGTCAGATCGGCGGCGTCGGTGCTGCCGACGCGGGTCTCGACGCGACCTGCGCCGATGTCGACGACCGCACGCACCTCGTCGACGACGAGTTGAATCACCACCGGTGCGGCCGCGGGATCGGCGTCGGCGGTGAACCATCCGGCTGCGTAGGCCAGCCACTGCGGGAGGAACGCGTCGTCCGGGTCGACCGTATCCATGTACCGCAGTCCCCAGCGTCCCAGTGCTCGCAGTGCGGGTTCCAGTTCCCGGCCCGCATCGGTGAGCCGATAGAGAGCCGATGCGACGGGCGGCGGCGCGTCGTCGCGGGCGATCAATCCGGCGTCCTCCAGTTCGCGCAGGCGGGTGGACAGCAGATTCGCGGCGATGCCGGGCAGCCCGTTCTTGAGATCGGTGAATCGGCACGGCCCCTGGATCAGCAGCTCGCGCACGATCAGCAGGGTCCAGCGATCGCCCACCACATCCAGCGCGCGGGCGATCGAACAGTACTGGCCGTAGCTTCGCATGCGTCCACTATACCGGCCTGAAGTAGAGATTCTGAATTTGTTAGTTGAAAAACTCTACTTTCTCGTCCTAGCATGAAATGGCAAGGTCGGTCGCCGAGTGGCCGGGAATTCCCTCTGTATCGGAGCAAGCGCATGACTCGCAGCCAGATCCCCGCCCAGTACGCCACCGGCGCGGCCCGGGCCGATATCGAACGGGCGTTGCTGGCCGCCGGAAAGGATCTCGGCCGCCTGCGGCTCGACGATCTGGCGATGCTCGAGGACTTCCACACCAGTGGGCGCATCGCCACCGGTGAACTGGCCGATCTGGTCGACATCTCTTCCGCCACCGAGGTTCTCGACGCCGGCACCGGCATCGGCGGCACCGCCCGATACCTGGCGGACCGATTCGGCTGCCGGGTCACCGGAGTCGATCTGGTCGAGGAGTATTGCGAGATCGCTCGCTGGCTCGACCGGCTCGTGGGGTTGGACGACCGCATCACCGTGCGGTGCGCCGATGTCACCGCACTACCGTTTCCGGACGGCGCCTTCCAGGTCGTATTCAGTCAGCACGTCCAGATGAATATCGCCGACAAGAACGGCCTCTACCACGAAATGCGCCGAGTTCTGGCGCGTGGGGGACGGCTCGCACTCTGGGATATCACCGCCTCCGGCGCCGGTGAACCCGACTATCCGCTCCCGTGGGCCGACGGCCCCGGCTTCGGTCACCTCACCACGCCCGCCACCCTGCGGACGACGATCGAGGCGGCCGGATTCGCCGTCGAGCGGTGGGACGACCGCACCGACGAGGCCGTGGCCGTGATGCGCATGGTGCGCCAGCTACCGCCGAGCCCGCTGGGCCTGCACGCCTTCGTGCCCGACTTCGCCACGCGCGCAGCACATCTCACCGATGCGCTGGCCGACGGGCGGCTGCGCGCGATTCGCGCGGTGGCGCGGGCGCGGTGACCGGTCAGCGGGGTGTGAGCGCGGCACTTCGGGTGGCGAGGTAGTCGCGTTCGCGTTGGTTTCCGGTGAGGTGGGCCGCGGTATCGAAACTGCGCCTCGCCTCGTCCGTCCGGCCCAGGCGGGCAAGCAGATCCGCGCGGACGGCGTGAAACAGGTAGTGCTCGGTCAGGTCCAGGCCGTCGACGAGACTCAGTGCCGCGGCCGGCCCGTCGACCTCGGCCACCGCCACCGCTCGATGAAGTGCCACAACGGGATTCGGGTCCAGGCGCGCCAACCGGTCGTAGAGCGCGAGGATCTGCGTCCAGTCGGTGACCGGATCGGTGTGCGCGGCATTGATCGCGGCGAGCAGCTGATACCGGCCGGGGCGGTTGCGGCGCAGGCAGGTGCGGACGATCGCCCGGCCCTCCGCGACCAGTGCGGCATCCCAGCGGCCGCGGTCCTGGTCGGCGAGCCGGACGAAGGCGCCGGTCGCATCGGTGCGGGCGCCGCGGCGAGCGTGGGTGAGCAGCATGAGGGCGAGCAGGCCCGCCGCCTCCGGCTCCTCGGGCATCGACTCGACCAGTGCGCGCGTGAGCCGCACGGCCTCCTCGCACAGGTCCGCGCGCAGCAGTTCCGTGCCGGACGAGGCGACATATCCCTCGTTGAAGATGAGAAACAGGGTCGCGAGCACCGAATCGAGCCGCTCGGGCAACTCGGCCTCGCCGGGCACCCGGTAGGGGATACGGGCGTCGCGAATCTTGGCCTTCGCGCGGGCCAGTCGCTGCGCCATCGTCGCCTCCCGGACCAGGAACGCGCGCGCGATTTCGGGCGTTGTCAGCCCGCCCAGCAGCCGCAGCGTCAGCGCGACCTGCGCGGGCCGGTTCAGTGCCGGATGGCAGCAGGTGAAGATCAGCCGGAGGCGCTCGTCGGGCACGGCGGTCTCCTCGGCGTCGTCGGGCGGGGCGTGCACGATCGCCGCCTCGGCGTACTTGCCGGCCCTGGCGGATTCGCGGCGCAGCGTATCGATGGCTCGGCGCCGGGCGGTGGTGATGATCCATCCGGCCGGACTCGGCGGCGGTCCGTCCTGCGGCCAGCGGCGCAGCGCGGTGGCGAAGGCGTCGGCGACCGCGTCCTCGGCCAGGTCGATATCGCCGAGCGTGCGAATCAGCACGGCGACGGCCCGGCCGTATTCGGCGCGGAAGACGGCGGCGATCCGATCCGGCGTCATCGCGTCAGAACGGCGGAACATCCCGGAACGGGCGGATTTCGATCGGCAACGTGGTGGCCGCCGCGGCCTTGCGTCCCCAGGCCAGCGCCGCGTCCACATCGGCCGCGGTGATCACCCAGATGCCACCGATATGTTCCTTGCCCTCCAGATAGGGCCCGTCGGTGATCAGCCCGTCGGCGCGCACCACGGTCGCGCTGTCCGCCGCGTGCAGGCCGCCGGTGAACACCCACGACCCGCTCTCGCGCAATTCTTCGTTGAGGCGGTGCAATTCGGCGACGATCCGTTCCATGGTCTCGGCATCGGGCGCACCACTGTCGGGTTGGTAGATCGAGAGCAGATACTCGGGCACGGCCCTCTCCTCAGCGCCGGGCGTAGCGGGCGATGATCACACCCGCGGTGGTCGCGACGCTACCGAGGAGGCGAAATTCGGTCAACGGCGCCGCGCCCTCGAACAACCTGGTCCCCGCACCGAGGGTGAGTGGGTGGATCACCAGCGTGTACCGATCGATCAGCCCGGCGGCGTGCAGGCTGCGCACCAGGGCCGCACTGCCGATGATCGACAGATCCTTTCCCGGACGTGCCTTCAGTTCGCGCACGGTCCGAGTCGCGTCGCCGCGCAACAGAATCGAGTTCTGCCACGCGTCGACGTCGTCGAGGCCGGTCGATGCGACGTACTTCGTCGCCGCGTTCATATGTTCGCTGTAGGGGTTGTCGTCCGCCCGTCCCCACACGGTGGTGAAGTCCTCCCAGGTGCGCCGCCCGAACAGCATGTCGCCGGGCCGGGCCATATCCCCGCCCATCTCCCGGGCGAGCACCTCGTCCTGAAATCGCTGCCCCCAGCCGCCGAACGGAAAACCGCCCCGGGTGTCCTCGTCCACGCGTCCCAGCCCCTGTACGACACCGTCGAGCGTGGCATTCATGGTCACCGTGATCGCTCGCATCGCCCTGCTCCTCTCGATTCCGGGAACGCGCACGATCGCGCCCCTCACCTCCTATACGAACGGCCGCCGCCGGAATCGACATCGGGCGAAGAATTGTCGAGTCGCCGGCGGCGATCCGATCTGAGCGCCGCCGAGCTACGGCTTCGGATTCGGTGTGAGCGTGGTCTTTCGCGATCGCGTGGCGAGCGCCGAGCGCTCCGCCGCGATCTGGCCGCGCAGGGCGTGGCAGCGGCGCAGGACGTCGGCGCGGTCGGGTTCTTCCGGGATGAGCGGGACGGCGTGCTCGATCATCGTCGCCTGTTCGAGGATCACCCGGAGCCGATCGGGGTCGGTGACGCGGTCGGCGATCTGTGCCAGCGCGTCGAGCTGGCGAATCATCACGGCCGGCTGCCCGGCACCGGCCTGGCGGATCTTCTCGAACGCGCGCTGCACCAGCCGCTCGTAGCTGACCTGGGCGGCGAGCACCCGGATATGACCGTCCTTGTCGCGGCGCACCGGATTCGGCTCCCAGGTGACCGCGATCCGCGACAGGCAGTCGCCGAGCCAATCGATACACGTCAGCACCGTGAAGGTGTCGTTGGTCGCGGAGGCGAGCGCACGCAGTGCGATCTCGACGATCTGATCGACGCCGAAGGAGACGTCCTGCACCAGGCTGCGCATCGAGCCGGTGACGTGGCCGCGGGAGAATTTCTTCTCGATCCCCTTCGCGGCCTGTGCCGGCCACACCCGCGCGATCACCTGCCCCTCGGTCACGAAATGTCCTGGGCGATAAGGTAAATGGATGACCGCATCCGCTTCGGCGGCCAGCCGGACCAGCCGCTCGTAGCGGATGTACTGGAGATATCCGCTGCTGGAGGTGCGCACCTCGCCACCGGAGCGGGCCAGCAGATCGCGGAGTTCCCGCGCCGACGGACCGTGTTTCGCCCCGCTCGCGGTGGTATCGGCATTGGCGTCGACCGCCGTGCGCACTTCGCGCGCGATGTCGGCGACCACATTCGGCAGCTGGATCTGCCCGCCGATGTGATTGATGAAGTAGATCAGCACCGCCAGATCCACCACCAGCGAGCCGATCGACACCGTCGCGCTGATGTGCGGGACGAAATTCTCGCCGACCGACACCAGTGCCGCGATGGCGTAGACGAAGGTCGCGACGAAGGTGCCGAGCGTCAGCTGGGTGCCGCGGTCGCGGATGAAGTTGCGCAGCATGCGCGGCCCGAACTGAGTGGAGGCCAGCGTCAGCGCCAGGATCGTGATCGAGAAGACGACACCGACCACGGTGATGATCGCGGCCGCGATGGCGGTGAGAACCTGGCGTGCCGCATCGGGCGTGCCGCCCAGCACCCAGGTGGGCAGGCTCGTGCCGTTGTGGTAGGCCGCGCGGTCGAGCGTGAAGGTCAGTGCGAACAGCGCCACCGCGGCCAGGACTTCCAGCGTCGGGACGAACCACAGATTGGTGCGCAGCCGTTCCCGCCACCGATCCGCCTCGAGCGAGATCCCTTGCACGCTGGACCTCCTTGCGCTCTCGCCGACGGCGAATTTCCGGCCTGTCGACCCGAACCTACCTCCACCTCTCGGCGGAGATCGAATCGTGGCGCGGCGCGGGCGCAGCCCGTTGAAGAGACAATAAGTTCGCAATTGCGCACCTATTGTCTTAAACTGGCCGTGTTCGATGCGTCCCGCGGATTCTGGAGGCCCGACGTGCTGGAGGTGTTGCGACACGACCGTTTCCGGCGCTTGTTCACCGCACAGGTGGTGGCCCTCGTCGGAACCGGTCTGCTCACGGTCGCGCTGGGTTTGGCGGCCTACGATCTGGCCGGATCCGATGCCGGTGCGGTGCTGGGCACGGCACTCGCGATCAAGATGGTCGCCTACGTCGGCGTGGCACCGGTGGTCTCGGCGCTGACCGATCGGGTGCCGCGGCGGATGCTGCTGGTCTCGGCCGATGTGGTTCGGCTGGTCATCGCCTTGCTGTTGCCGCTGGTCACGCACGTCTGGCAGATCTATGTCCTGATCTTCGTGCTGCAGGCGGCCTCGGCGACCTTCACCCCGGCATTCCAGGCGGTCATCCCGTCGATCCTGCCGGACGAGGAGGACTACACCCGCGGGCTGTCGCTCTCACGGCTGGCCTACGACCTGGAATCGCTGCTCAGTCCCGTACTGGCGGCGGCATTGCTGACCGTGGTCGGCTACCACCTGCTGTTCGTCGGCACCGCCGCAGGTTTCGCGACCTCCGCGATCATGGTCGTGCGCACCTCGCTCCCTCGATCGGTGCCCGCCGACCGCTCCGGCTCGCTGCCGGCCCGGATCACCTGGGGCGCACGGCTCATGGCGGCGAGCCCGGTGCTGCGCGGGTTGCTGGCGATGAATGTCGCTGTCGCCGCGGCGACTTCGCTGGTCGTGGTCAATACCGTGGTCTACGTCCGCGACCTGCTGCACGGGCCGGCACCCGTGGTGGCGGTGGCGCTGGGTTGCTTCGGCGGCGGTTCGATGATCGCCGCGCTGGCGATCCCGCGACTGCTCACCGGCATTCCCGATCGGCGTCTCATGCTGGTCGGCTGCGCGATCCTGCCCGTCGGCCTCGCCGGTGCCGCGACGCTCGCGGCGCTCGAGCCCGGACCACGCGCGGGCTGGGTGCTGCTGGGGGTGGCCTGGTCGATCATGGGGGTGGGCACCTCGCTGATCAACACGCCCTCGGCGCGACTGCTGCGCGCCCAATCCGACGGCAGCACCCGCACGGCCGTGTTCACCGCGCAGTTCTCGCTCTCGCACGCCTGCTTCCTGGTGACCTATCCGATCGCCGGCTGGCTGGGCGCCGCCGCCGGACAGGCCGGCGCGGCGCTGACCCTGATGGTCCTGGCGGCCGTGGCCGCCGTGGTTGCCGCGCGAATGTGGCCGGTGCACGTATCGTCGGGTGCGCAGATGGCCACAGCAGGAAGTCGGTGAACCAGCCCATGACCGGTGAGGAAACCCCCGCAGTCGACGCCCTGCCGCCCAGCCTGGTGCACATCGTCGAACCCGACCCGGCCCGTCTCGAAGCCGCCACCTCGGTGTTCCGGATGCTCGCCGACCCGACCCGGCTGCACATCCTCTGGGTTCTCGCCGACGGCGAGGCCGACGTCACCGCCCTCACCGAGGCCTGCGGCGGCTCCCGCACCGCGGTCAGCCAGCACCTGGCGAAACTCCGCTTCACCGGCATGGTCGAGACTCGCCGCGAAGGCCGCCGCATCATCTACCGCATCCGCGACGGCCACCTCGCCCGCCTCGTCCGGGAAGGACTCAATCTCGCCGACCACATCGTCACCGGCGAGCTGCCCCACGAATAAGGCGCGGTTCGCGGGCGGTGCTTCTCGCGAGCGACCCGCCTGATCCGTACCGGGGCAGCACCGTTGGGTCACGGTGTGGGATCGATCCGCGGTCGGCGGCGAATGCGTTGTCCCCCCGAGGGCAGCGGCGCCGAATCAGTTCTGGGCCGTGTCGATCGGCCCGGAAGGGTGTGAGTCATCATGTCCGCCGAAGATCGAGATGCTCGCCCGCCGGCGTCGAATGCGGAACTGTCCACCGATGATCGCGCCGAACTCGAGCGGTTGCGCGCGTATGTCGCAGCGCATCCACCGCGCCCATCTCATCGGCACGCCTGGCGCTGGACCGGCGTCGTGCTGCTGCTGGTCCTGACCGCGCTACTGATCATCGGATCGGTGACGACGCGGTTCGTGCGCAGCCAGATCTTCGATACCGACCGCTACGTCACGACCGTCGCACCGCTGGCCACCGATCCGGCGATCCAGAAGGAACTGGCCGACAAGATCACCGATGCGATCGTCGGTCGCGTCGACATCAAGGCGTACACGGCGGATGCGGTCAACGCGCTCACGCAGAACGTCGGGCAATTGTCGGATCGCCCCCGTGCCGTCGCGGCGTTGAACAGTCTGCCCGCGCTGGTGGCCGACCAGGCCGAGAACTACATCCACCAGGCCGCGACGGCCGTGGTGACCAGCGATCAGTTCCGCGAGGCGTGGGACACGGCCAACCGCCGCGCGCACGACGCACTGGTCCATGTGGTCAAGGGTGAGACCAGACCCGGAATCGAGGTCAGCGACAACGGCACCGTGAGCATTTCGCTGAAGCCGATCCTCGCGACCGTGCGCGAACGGCTCGACGCACGCGGAATCAGCTTCGCCGACAAGATTCCCGATGTCGACGCGCAATTCGTCATCTTCCATGCCACCGAGCTGCCCAAGTACCAGAAATGGCTGCGCACGCTCGACCGCGCGGCGAACATCCTGCCGTGGGTGGCGCTGGCCACCGCGGCGGGTGCGGTGTGGCTGGCTCCCCGCGGCCGGCGGCTGCGGACCCTCGCACTGGTCGGCGTCGCCGGTGCGGTCGCGATGGTGCTGCTGGCCGTCGGGGTGGTGATCGCTCGCAGTATCTACCTCGATTCCGTTCCGCCCGACGCGTTGTCGCCGCCGGCCGCCTCCGCGCTGTTCGATACCGTGATCCACCCGATGCGGGTGTCACTGCGCGCGGTCGCGGTCGTCAGCCTGGTCGTGGCCGCGGTGGGATATCTGGCGGGGTCGTCTCATTCGGCGCAGTCCGTGCGTGCCGGCTTCGGGCGGCTCATGGTCGCCGTCCGCGGCCGGCGTGGGCGCCCGCCCAACGTGGTCGAGTCGTTCGTCGCGCATTACCGCACACCGCTGCGCCTCGCCGTGCTCGCCGGCGCGGTGCTCGTGCTGGTGCTGTGGCCCTACGCGACCGGTTTGGTCGTGGTGGGGATCGTGCTGGTCGCGGGAGCGCTGCTGCTGATCGTCGAAATTCTCGCGCGGCCCGCGGCGGCGCCCGAAACCACCGCGGAGACCGAGCCCACGGCGACCGGGTGACGCGGAATACGGCGATTCGGTTACGTTTCGGGGTCGATCGCACGGTCCATCGGTTCGTGATTATCCGCGAGGTTTTCCGCGACGAATCGTTAGATGCCCGGTTGGCTCGCCGAATTCGTCCATCGAGCGATGTACCAGGTCGATGAGCGAACCGGGACCATCATCCGCCGCGGCGGCTGGTCAGGAGGCAGCGCAGGGCCGCATGTCACAACCCACCGGAACCGACGCATGTCGGTACGCGCCGGCGGATCCGCCGGCGAGGTTCACGAAAAGGGGTGAGCCGTCGTGACGGCTACGGAACACGGAACACGCAACGGGCGAAACGACACCCGCAATGCGGTGGCGGCCGGCACCTCGCTGGCCGCGGCGGCCCTACTGGCCGTCACCGGAATCGTGTCCATCCTGCAGGGCATTTCGGCCATCGTGAAGGACGACGTCTACGTTTCCGGACCGCAATACATCTACAAGTTCGACATCAGCGGATGGGGATGGATCCACCTGATCCTCGGCATCCTCATGGTGGCGGCCGCCGCCGGGTTGTTCACGCGTTCGACCTGGGGGCAGATGTTGGCGATCGCGCTACTGGGTTTGTCGATCATCGCCAATTTCCTGTGGCTGCCGCACTATCCGTGGTGGTCGATCCTGGTCATCGCCCTCGACATCGTGGTGATCTGGGCGATCGCCACCTGGGATCCGCGCAGAATCTGACATCTCGCGCCGGCCGGACCGCGTCTCGGGGACTCGGTCCGGTCGCCGCGCGCTCACCTGCAGCCACCGCATCGGCGCGTCGAATTCGCCCGTGCCGTACCGCCGACGCAGCGCCTCGGCAGCGATCGCGGTCGCGGATTCGAGATCGAGCGAGGAGTGCCGTTCGATCTCGCCGCGCAGCGGGGTGCCCTGGCAGAGGGCGACCGCCGCGGTCTCGGCCGTCGTGCGGCTCGACCCGTCGATGTACTCACCGGTGATCCGCTCGAAGCCGGCCGCCGCGAGTTCGCCGCGAATCCGATCGATGTCGAAGTATCCGTGGGGCGTGCGGCGAAAGAATTCGAGCGGCTCGTCCGGTGCCGCCGCGCACAGCGCCTCGGTGACGATCAGGGTCACCACATTGGTCTCGAGCCGGTCCCAGACGTTGAAGACGAACACGCCGCCCGGGCGCAACACTCGCAGGGTCTCGGCGTATCCGCCGACCTTGTCGGGCAGGAACATCGCGCCGAACTGGCATGCCACCAGGTCGAACGAGCATTCGGCGAACGGCAGGTCTCGGGCGTCGGCGACCTGCCACCGCACTCGATCCGATGCCGTGCGGTTCGCGGCGGTCGTCAACATGGGTTCGTTCAGGTCGGTCGCCACGATTTCGCGACCGTCGAGCCGGGCGAGCGCTCTGGTCAGCACCCCGGTCCCCGCCGCGGTTTCGAGGATGTCGACCGCGTCCGTCGCGGCCACCGCCTGCGCGAGCAACCGGGCGGGTTCGGCGAAGATCATCGGAACCAGCAGCGTGTCGTAGATCTGCGGGATCGATCCGGTGAAGGACGTGTCCCCGCCTTCGGCCGGTGCGCCCGGCCCCGGATCACCACTCACGGCAGGTGATGCTACGCGCGCCCTGCGGCTGCCGGGCGAGATCGCCGCAGCGCTGGGCGGTTTCGCCGCGCGGCGATCACATGGCGCGCGCGTACGCGAGGGCCTCGGGCGTCTGCTCGAAGATCTGCGTCTCGCCGCCCGCGGGCAGGGCGCCGAGCGCCGCGAGCCGACGGCGATGCTCGTCGCGCAAGCCCGACATCAGGACCGTGATGTTGCGGTGCTGCAGTTTCGCGATGGCGTCCTTGAGGACCAGTGCGCCGGTCGTGTCGAGGGCGGTGACGTGCGCCATGCGAAGGACCACCACATGGACGTCGGCGACCTCGGTCAGCTCCAGCAGGAAGCGGTGCGCGGCGGCGAAGAACAGCGGTCCGTCGATGCGGTAGGCGACGATACGGTCGTGCAACAGGCGGTGTTCCTCGCTGAGGTGGTCGCTCTCGTCGAGCGGAACCTGTTGCAGCCGAGCTTCTTTCGCCACCGAACGCAGCGCCAGGACGATCGCGATCGCGACGCCGACACCGACCGCGGTCACCAGGTCCATGGCGACCGTGACCAGGAACGTCGCGGCCATGATGAGTGCGTCGCCGCGTGAGGCACGCGCGATGGCGGTCAGCGACGCGGTTTCCACCATGCGGACCGTCGTGGCCAGCAGCACCCCGGCCAGCGCCGCGACCGGGATATCGGCGACGAGCGGTGCGGCGAGGTAGATGATGGCGGCGAGCACCACCGCGTGGGTCAGCGCGGCCAGGCGTGTGCGTGCCCCGGAGCGCACATTGACGGCCGTGCGGGCGATCGCACCGGTAGCCGGCACGCCGCCGAACAGCGGTGCGGCGATATTGGCCAACCCCTGCCCGAACAGTTCGCGATCGGGATCGTGGCGGGTGCCGACGGCCATGGCATCCGCGGCGGTCGCCGCCAGCAGCGATTCGAGGGCGCCCAGCGCAGCGACCGCCAGCGCGGGCGCCACCAGCGATCCGAGGCTGCCCCAGTCGAGGAAGTTCAGTGTGGGAGCACTGAGTCCCGACGGGAGGGCGCCGATGGCCGCGGTGGGGATGTCGAAGAGCGCGACCACGACGGTCGCGCCGGCCACGGCCAGCAGCGCGAAGGGCAGCTTCGGCAGGAACCGCCCGCCGACGAGCATCACCGCGGCCACCGCGACGGCGATCACGACCGGCGCGAGATGGGGTTGCGAAATATATTGGCGCACAGCGTCATAGGCCGACTGCCACACCTTGTCCCCGTGCGCGTGCGCGATGCCGAGAGCGTTGGGGAACTGCTGCAAGGCGATCACCACGGCGATGCCGGCGGTGAAGCCCTCGATCACCGGGGCCGGCATGTATCGCACCGCACGCCCGGCCCCGGCGACCGCGAGCGCCACCAGCACGATGCCGGCCATCAGGCCCACGGCCAGCACCCCGCCCCCGCCGTGCTGGTGGACGATCGGAACCAGCACGACGGTCATCGCGCCGGTCGGCCCCGACACCTGGAAACGGGAGCCGCCGAATATCGCGGCCACGATGCCCGCGACGACCGCGGTGGCCAGTCCGGCCGCGGCGCCGAGTCCGGAGCTGATGCCGAATCCCAGTGCCAGCGGCAACGCCACCAGGGCGACAATCAGGCCCGACAGCAGATCCGGGCCCGGGGTGCGGAGGGCCGGACGCCAATCCGACCAGCGGGGGAGCAGTGCTGCGATGTTCACAACCGGGCTGCCAGACGCAGTTTCAGCGCGGCAAGTTGTTCCCGCAACACGTCGGGCAGGCGATTGCCGCCGATGGTGGCGTACCAGTGGTCGATGTCGGCCACCTCGGCCACCCACTCGTCGATGTCGACCGCGAGCGATGCCGCCGTCCGGGCGCGCTGCCCGTCGTCGAGGCCGGTGAGATCGAGGGCCTCGACCGCCGGCACGTAGCCGATCGGCGTCTCGACCGCCTCGGCGGTGCCGTCGAGACGCTCCAGCGCCCACTGCAGCACGCGCACGTTGTCGCCGAAGCCGGGCCACAGGAATTCGCCTTCCGGACCTCGTCGGAACCAGTTGACCTGGAAGATCTTCGGCAGTTTCGCCGGGTCGGCGGCGGCACCCAGCCGGAGCCAGTGGGCGAAGTAGTCACCGACGTGATAGCCGAGGAACGGCAGCATCGCCATCGGATCGCGCCGTACGACGCCGACCGTCCCGGCCGCGGCGGCGGTGGTTTCCGACGACAGCACCGAGGCGGTGAACACCCCATGGGCCCAGTCGAAGGACTCGGCGACCAGCGGGACAGTGGTGGCGCGACGGCCGCCGAAGAAGATCGCCGAAATCGGCACGCCGGCCGGATCGTCCCATTCCGGAGCGACCGAGGGACACTGTCGAATCGGTGTGCAGTACCGCGAATTCGGATGCGCGGCAGGCGTTCCCGAGTCGGACGTCCAGTTCTCGCCGTGCCAGTCGACGAGATGGGCGGGCGGTTCGGCGGTCAATCCCTCCCACCACACGTCCCCGTCGGCGGTGCGGGCGGTGTTGGTGAAGATCGAATTGCCTTTCGCGATGGTGGCGATCGCGTTGGGATTGGTCGTGGCGCCGGTGCCGGGGGCGACACCGAAGAATCCGGCCTCGGGATTGACCGCGTAGAGCCGCCCGTCGGCGCCGAAGCGCAGCCACGCGATATCGTCACCGACCGTCTCGGCGGTCCAGCCGTCGAGTGCGGGTTCGAGCATGGCCAGGTTCGTCTTGCCGCACGACGACGGGAACGCCGCGGCGACGTAGTGCGTCTTCCCCTGCGGGGAGGTGAGTTTCAGGATCAGCATGTGCTCGGCCAGCCACCCTTCGTCCCGGCCGAGTACCGAGGCGATGCGCAGTGCGAAACACTTCTTGCCCAGCAGCGCGTTGCCGCCGTAGCCGGATCCGTAACTCCAGATCTCGCGGCGCTCGGGAAAGTGCGAGATGTATTTGGTGGGATCGCACGGCCACGCCGCATCCGGCTCACCGACGCCCAGCGGTGCGCCGACCGAATGCAGGCATTTGACGAATTCCGTTCCGGTCGTGAGCTTTTCCCAGACGGCGTCGCCGGACCGCGTCATGATCTGCATCGACACCGCGACATATTCCGAATCGGTGATCTGCACACCGAATTTCGGGTCCTGCGCATCGAGGGGCCCCATGCAGAACGCGATGACATACATCGTCCGGCCGGCCATCGCGCCGCGATAGTGCTCGGTCATCACCGTGCGCATATCCACCGGGTCGACCCAGTTGTTGGTCGGACCGGCGTCGGTCTCGCGCTCGGAGCAGATGAACGTGCGATCCTCCACCCGCGCCACGTCGTCGGGATCGGAGACACACCAGAACGAGTTCGGCTTACCGGTCAGTGGAACGAACGTTCCCTTGTCGACCAATCGTGCGGTCAGCCGATCCCATTCCGCCCGGGAGCCGTCGCACAGGACGATGTGCTCGGGGGCCGTCAGCTCGGCGACCTCGGCGATCCACGCCAGAACGCTCTCGTGGGCCACCGGAACCTCGTCGAGCTGTGCGATGACACGTGAACTGTCGGACACGAGACCTGCCTCCTTGATAAAGCTGCAATGTAGTTAGTTTAGAAAACCTGCAAACAGTGGTCGCATTCGGGCCCCCCGCTCCGCTGGTTCCGGCGCCCTGTGCCCGGATCGTCAGGCGAGCTCTTCCAGCGCCTCCGCTTGGCCCGCGACCACACCGGTCAAGATCGCCCGCGCCACCGCCAGCAATTCGGCCACCTGCGGGGAGGTGAGCTCGTAGGTCACCGACAGTCCCTCCCGCCGGGCCACGACCAGCCCGGCTCGGCGCAGAATCGCGAGCTGCTGGGACAGATTCGCCGGCTCGATGCCGATCTCGGCCAGCATCTCGGAGACCGCCTGTTCGCGCTCGCTGAGCAGTTCGAGCACGCGAATCCGGATCGGATGCCCCAGTGTTTTGAAGAACTCCGCTTTCATCTGATAGAGGGGTCTGCTCAGTCCGGGCACGCAATCACTCCTTTTGGTACGCGGCCCCACGGCCTGCCCCGTCGCTCTTGATTGCAGAGTTTAGCAAACAGGAAAAGTGCCGAGCTGTTCGCCGCCGCCGATCAGTCGGCCAGCCGCCACGGCGGATTGCGCCTGTTGCCGGCGGCATGGAACAGGCACAGCCGGTGGCCGTCGGGGTCACGTAACCGGGCTTCGCGCCACAGCCAGGGCATATCGGCGGGTGACTGCTCGAATGCGATGCCGGCATCGGACAGGCGCCGGTACTCGCCGTCGAGGTCGTCGGTCTCGAAATAGACGGTGACTTCCTCGACACCCGGTACGGCGTCGACGCGGTCGACCGAGAAGGTGCTCTCACCCGCGGGGCATTCGAATCGCAGATAGTGCTCGGTCTTGACGATCAGGCGCAGACCGAGCAGCAGATAGAAGTGCTCGGCTCGATCGAGGTCCGTGCTGCCGACGGTGACCTGGTTCAGACGCATACCGTCCAGTGTCACCGTCGCGGTGCCGGATCGGTAAGCCACCCTCGGGTGGGAGCGCGGCGGCAACGTTTCCGGCCAGGCGCGAAAGTGGTTGTTCTTCCGCGGTTCTGGCCGGCACCGGCGCGGACGCTCGATGACGGGTGTTCGAATGTCCAACTGCCGTCTATCCGTTTCCGTGGAGTAGGACGAAACCCGTGCCGACGAGAGCAGATAGAAGACGTTAATTCCCGGACCTCTTGGGTATGACGAAAAGCGCAGTCCGCAACTGTTACCGAAAGGAGGAACCCGATGATTATCGGTGATTTGTCTCAGATCGTGAACATGGTCGTGGGCTGGTTCGGCCAGATGCGCGGCGTGATCGGCATCTGACCCCGGTCCCTCACCTACCCGCCGAACCGCATGGGATGCGGTTGGGCGGGTGGTGGTCTGTCGAGATCGGAAAACCCACCAGCACAAGCCGTTTCGGACGCGGGGACCTTTTCCGGAGCGTCTTCGGCGCCTCACAGGTGGGCGGCGGCGAAGTCCGCAGCCTCATCCGCTATGGCGGTGTAGCTGGTCCGGTGCACTTTCCAGCTCGTGCCATGGGGGTCGCACACCGGGTCGTTCGCGGTGCAGGTGTCGTGAGTGCGGTCCGCATAGGGGCCGGTGACGCTGTGACCGATACCGCGAATCGGGTTGCCGAACAACAGGATCGCCGCGATCTTCGGCGCCACCGACGCGGGAAGGGTGGCCACGATCGGCCCGCCGACCTTCGCGCCCACGCTGCTGATGCCGATCGAATCGTCGACCACGTTCGCGCCTTGTGAGCAACCGACCAGGACGAAGCGCTGGTTCGGGCAGGCCTTCGCCGCGTCGGTCACATGTGTCACCAGGTAGCGATTGCGGCCCGGCGTCCACGTCCGGTCCTGCCACTGGCCACGCTGCGAGACGGCGACGAACCGGTCCTCCTAGCGGCCGGCTATCGTGCGCGCTCGCGCGACGATCGCCGACTCCCGCATTTCCCGGCCGTCGGCGGCGTGGAAGGCGACCACCGGAGACGAATACTCACGATCGTTTCGGTGCCATCGCTGTCGGGAACCGTCCGGTGACTTCGCTCGACGTCGACGATCCGCCCCACCACCACGACACCGCCCCGAGCGAAGCACAGACCGAATCGAGCCGCCTTGGCGCTCAGAGGCAGACCACCCACCCCGCCCCAGAGAAAGACCATAGCGACGAACCAGTAGCCCATGGCAGCTCCCCGCGACGCTCGTGGAACGAACTTCCAGACTGCCACACGGCGACTTCGGAAGAGCGGCAGATTGTTTCGACTCTTCACTCTGCCGGCGCATCGGCGAATAGTGACCCTGCCGCCACTGACTTGTAGCCGCCGTCCGCCTCGGCTGGCGCCGGAGAGACGAGCCGCTTCAGGGACCGCGCACCGCCCGCGCCCGGGGGCGGGATTGCCCACAAGCAGCCGATTTGCTCCAACAAGGGGGTAGTGAGGTAATCTCTTCGAGCACCCGCAAGCGGGAGCAACGGGCTGTGGCGCAGCTTGGTAGCGCACTTGACTGGGGGTCAAGTGGTCGCAGGTTCAAATCCTGTCAGCCCGACCGAGAAAATCCCCTCCGACCAGCGTCGGAGGGGATTTTTTGTGGGTGGGGACATGTCCGGAATTCGAGCCGATCTCACAGAAATCTCACGTTTTCGGACCGTCGCCGCGCGCCCACCGCTCGAGGACTTCCCGGTTGTCGGGGGCGGTCTCGGGGATGTCGATGTAGTGGGCTTTGGCCACCGCTTCGGTGTTGCCGAGCTGTCGCGCGGCCCGCTCGGGGTCACCGTAGGCGTTGTCGACCACCGTGGCGACCACTCGGCGGAACGTGCGTGGCGTCACCCAGGCGTAGTTCTCGCCCCGTGCGGCCCGCCACGCTCGTCCGAAGTTGTTGGGGTTGCGCAGTGAGCCGTTGCGGGCCGGAAACAGCACCGCGTGCGGGTTCGGCTGACCGGTCACCTCGAGGTCTTTCATCGCCTCCCGGCACGCTTGCACCGCATGCTCCGGTAGCAGCATCCTGCGCCAGCCGTGCACCGACTTGGGGAAGGGTTTGCGCGCCCATCCTCCCGTGCCGGACCCCTTCACTTCGACCAGTGTTCCGGTGACGTCGAGGTAGGGGATGTCAGCGTCGAGATTGATGTCCTCCAGGCGGACGGCGAAGACCTCGTGCGGTCGCAGGCCGGTGCCGCAGATCAGATCCACGACCCACACCACCGACCAGTCGCGCGGTGGGCCGCAGGTGTAAGCCTGAGTGCCGGGAATCGCTTCACCGGACGCCCATGCGCGCACCTGTGCCCGAAAGCCCGGCAGGGCGTCCTGGTCCAAAACTTTGCCGCGGGCGCGCGTGGTGCGCCGGGTGAATGCGCTCACGCCGTCGATCGGGTTGGTGTCGATGGCGCCGTGGCGCACCGCGATCTGCATCATCGCGCGCAGGATTATCTTGTGCTGCTTGGCCTTACGGCGCAGGCCGGCTCCGACGAGGCGCTTGAGATGGCGGTCCAGTTCGCCTGACGTGGCCTGCCACATCTGCAGGTTCCCGACAGAATTCTCGATCTTGATCGTCTTCGGATCCGCGCGTTTGTCGGTCGACACATAGATCTCTCGCCGATAGTCCTCCACGTTGCCCTCGGTATAGGCCTCATCGGCTTCGAGGTCCGAAAGAAGCTCGGCTGCAAGCTCGATCAGCTTCGTACTGCGAGTGATGCGGCGGTATCCGAGTTGCTCTCTATAGTCGCGCATCGCCTCGGCGAGTCGGTTGCTCGCGTCGTCGGAGCTACGCCCGATCCTTTCGATCTGAGTCGAGCCGCTCGCGCCGTAGAAGCGAACCGTCGTGCGCCAGCGACCGTTCGGCTGCCTTTTCGGCTTGGTCGGCACACCGAACGTGCCTACCGGCTTCGGTAACCGGCCTCCCACTTTCACCTCCGCAAATCAGGATCGGCGCGCATAGCTGACCGATCAGTCAGTGAACTTTCGAAACGTCGGCCCGAGGGGGCAGACAATCGGCGTCCTCAGCTCGTCAACGTGGAAAGCTCTGAGACACCGAAGAATTCATGGGCAGAAGCCTGCCGACAGCATCGACGCTCTGCAAGCACGCGAAAGTTGCTATGAGATAGCTGTACGCCAGGTGTCGTCAGGTAGGGGAGGGTCCAGCGGTATGCGATCAACCTGGCGATCGGCGCTGGCCTCCGCCCTCGTCTACTCGGCTTTGCTCCCAGCGCAGTAGATCCGACAGGCGATAACGTCTGTATCGGCCCATGCGTGCGAAGCGTGGGCCGCGTTCCGCGGCTGCCCAGCTGGCCAAAGTCTTCTTGGGAATCTTCAGACGCTCGGCGACCTCATCGGTGCTGAGCCATACTTCGTCATCTCCCATGGTCGCCTCGGTCGGCATCACTCGAATGAAAAACTCTGCCGGCCAGGCAAAGCCAGGGATCGAGAGGAATGGCGCGTGCGGAACGTCCCTGAGACGTGACCTCGCGCTGCCGGCGCTTGACGGAATGGGGAAGGCTCCCGAAGGCGGCGCCGCGGGGTGGCTCATCGGCGGTCTTGGAGCGGAAGCCTGCGGCGATCGTGCTCAGGCAATGACGCGTGCGTGTGCATTCGGGACTGGTGCTGCAATTTACACAGCGAAGATCCTGGAGTCGCAACATAGAAAGGCCTCGATTCGGTTCTGATCGAGTCCCTCGCTCTACGCCAGATGAGATTGAGGATTCCATCGGTGTTTCCAAAAGGGAAGGGGTTTTGTCGATCTGGGCCGCCTTCTTGGGCGACCCTCAGGCGATCGATTCAACTCGGCGCTCGTCAAATTCCCGACTGTCGTCCCCGGCGACCGCGCGGCTCGGCGCCGCTTGTACTACAAGGGCCGCCGCGCCGCAGGCGATAGAGCGGTAACCGCACACGAGAGGTCGCTGGTTCGAAACCAGCTGGGACCACTTTATTTGTGCAGGTCAGCAGTCGTTTTGTGTACTCCGGTCACGCCTAGTGCAACATCGTGCGATAGTCAAGTCGTTCGATTGTGCTGCTACCGGGTCTCGCATGGTGGGTAGCGGCCCGTCGGCGATAGTTCATCGGACGGTGTCGCGGCTTACGCGGGCGCGTTGCCGCCGCGGTGACGGAAAAGAACGTCCGTCGGCGCCTGAGGAGAGTGATCGAGCGCCTGGCCGTCCCTCTCCCAAGAGTCGGTTGGAGCGGACGGTACGGGGCCGGTTCCCTGTTCATGGGGCACCGTCCGGCAAGTTCGGTGTCCACCTTGCTCTTGAGGTTCCAAGGCGTTATTGCCCGCGGGCGGCCCGCCTCGGCGGCCGGCACGGCAGCCGGACGCGCGGTTGAAGGCGTCGGCCGCCGGCCGAGTTCATCTGTCCCGGCCTCGAGTTCCCGGTTCCGGGGGATGCTCGACTCGGTCACTAAAGGCTCTTCGGGCCATATACTGGAGGAGCCAGCGCGACGGGGCTCCGCGAAAAATCGACGTGTCGGAACGGCGCCGATGGCCGAGAAGGATTCTGTGGTAGCGGGGAGCGATCCTCCCGCGGCGATGATCGCCGAACTGCGAGCGGTCGGCTTCGAGGACGCACAGGTGATCGGCCGGGGCGGATTCGGTGTCGTATACAGGTGTCGGGAAAAGGCTTTGGGCCGCATCGTCGCGGTGAAGGTGCTCACCTCCGTGTCCGACTACGGCGGTGAGAATCTCGCCCGGTTCCTGCGTGAACAGCAGGCCATGGGTGGGCTTCCCGAACACCCCAACATCGTTCAGATCCTGCAGGTGGGCACGACCGGGCACGGGCACCCCTTCCTGGTCGTTCCCTATTATGCCCGGGGATCCCTGGAGCAGCGGATCCGGCAGTCGGGACCGTTGTCGGTGGCGCAGTCGCTGCGCGTCGCGGTCAAGCTCGCGGGTGCGCTGGAGACGGTGCATCGCGCGGGGATCTTGCATCGAGACATCAAGCCGGGCAACGTTCTTCTCACCGACTATGGCGAACCGCAGCTGACCGATTTCGGCATCGCGCGCATGGAGGGTGGCTTCGCGACCATGACGGGTGTGGTGACCGGCTCGCCGGCCTTCACCGCACCCGAGGTGTTGCGCGACGGCACGCCGTCAGTGGTCTCGGATGTGTATGGTCTGGGCGCGACCCTTTTCTGCATGCTCACCGGGCACGCGGCCTATCAGCGGCACTCCGGGGAGCGGCTGATTGCCCAATTCCTGCGCATCGCCGAGGAGCCGGTTCCCGATCTGCGTCCCACCGGAATGCCCGGCGACATCTGCGAATTGATCGAAGCGAGTATGTCCGCTGCCCCCGCGACCCGGCCCGAGTCGGCGCTCGCATTCGGCAACCAGGTGCGTCAACTGCAACGCGATCACGAACTGCCTGTCGACGAGATGGCGATACCGCAGCTCGGTCCGGGCATCACATTGGAAGGTGCCGCCGATACCGGCCGGGCGACGGTCTCGGTTCCCTTCGCCCGAACCGGAACGTCGGTCACGCCTCCGACCGCGGAGACCAGGTTCTACCCCGCGCGCTCACCGCGCCGGCTGGTCGCTCGCCCGCGGCTGCTGGAGGTGCTCGACGCCGATCCGTGGCCTCGGCTGATCGTGGTGCACGCACCGGCCGGATTCGGCAAATCGACCTTGGCCGCGCAGTGGGGTCAGCGCCTGATCGAGCGCGGGGTCGCCGCGTGCTGGCTCAATATCGACGATGACGACAACAACCCGGCATGGTTCCTCCTGCATCTGATCGAGGCCGTCCGCCACGCACGCCCGGCACTGGCCGCCGATCTCGACCGCATCGTCGAAGAACACGGTGCCGGCGTGGCGCGATATGCGCTGACCACGTTGATCAATCGAATCCATGCCGGCGGTGAACGTCTGGTCGTGTTCATCGAGGACTGGCACCTGGTGACTGACACCGACACCACGGCGGCGCTGCGGCTGCTGCTCGACAACGGCTGTCATCATCTGCAGCTGCTGGTCACCAGCCGGGAGGTGATCGGACTTCCGCTGTCCGCGTTGCGGGTTCGTGACGAATTGATCGAAATCGATTCTACGACATTGCGTTTCGACGATGCCGAGGCCGCTGAATTCCTCTCCCGGTTCAACGGCCTGACATTGGGCGATCGCGAGGTAGGCCGGTTGTGTTCCGGGACCGACGGCTGGATCGCGGGCCTGCAGCTGGCGTCGATATCGTTGCGCGGGACGCGGGACCCGGCGGCCGCGATCTCGGAGATCTCGGGGCGGCATCAGGCTATCGGCGAATACCTCACGGATAGCGTTCTCGATGCGCTCGCGCCCGAATTGCTGACCTCCCTCCTGGAAACCGCTGTCGCCGAGCGGATTTGCGGACCGTTGGCCTCCGCGCCCACCGGACGACCCGACGGGCAGGCGATGCTGGAGGATATCGAGCGCCGGGATCTGTTTCTGCGCCGCATCGATGAGGGCGGGCGGTGGTTCCGCTACCACCATCTGTTTTCCGACTTCCTGCGGCAGCGGCTGGAACGCGATCGGCCCGAACGTATCCCGGAACTGCATTCTCGGGCCGCACACTGGTTTGCCGACAACAACATGCTCAGCGAGGCCGTCGATCACGCCTTGGCCGCCGGCGAGCCGAAGCTGGCGGTGCGATTGGTGTCCGAACATGCGCGAGATGCCATCCAGCATTCCCAGCTGACCACCCTGACCGCACTCGCCGACAAACTCCCGCCTACGCAGGCGGACGTCGATACCGATCTGCAACTGGCGCTCGCGTGGGCGGCCGTGCTCCTGCGCCGGCCGCACCGGATGCATACTGCCGTCGAACTGGCGATCGCAGGCGCTTCGGCGAACGATGATTTGCCACAGCGAGATTCGAACCTCGTCGTAGAGGCGAATCTTGTGCGGTGCGTCGCGAGGGCCCTCTCCGACCATCTCGAAGGAGTCGACGCCATCGTCGAGCAGTGCTGTGCACGCGCCAATACCCTGGACCCGTTCGTGCTGTGCGCGGCCGCCGACCTGGGCGCGTTCGCCGCCCTGCACCGTTTCGACTACGACCGGGTCCACGAATGGCATCGGTGGGGCCGGACCTATTTCCAGTACGTCGCCGGCGCGCTGAGCGTGATGTACAGCCACTGCTTCGCCGGGATGGCGGCCCGCGAACAGCTCGACACCGCTACCGCCGAGGACCATTTCCGCACTGCCCTGCAGGTGGCGCGCACCACCGCCGGGGAGAATTCGCTGACGGTGCGGCTGGCGTCGGCGATCCTGGGCGACTTTCACTACGAACAGGGCGATATCGACGAGGCGGAGCGACTGCTCGAGGCGAGCATCGAAGTCGGATTCGAGGGTGGGACAGTCGATTTCCTGCTGGCCGCCTACGGAACCTCCGCCCGGCTCGCGGCCGCGCGCGGGGATCGGACGAAGGCCCGCGAGCGGCTGGCCGAGGGCGCGGAAGTCGCCGAAACTCACGGCCTGCCGCGGTTGGCGGCCCGCATCACCCTGGAGCACGCTCGGCTGGGTGCCGCGGTACTCCCTGCCGAGAACCCTGGTGCACCGGGTGACGACGGCATCGCGATCGTGACCCGGGAACTGCTGGAGGAGGCCGCGATTCGTACGTTACTGCGCGACGATCCGGTCGGCGCGACCGTGCGAGCGGCTGCGCTGCGCCAATCGATCGACGGCGAGGCTCGCCCCCGTGCTGCCCTGTATTCCACTGTGCTGTACACGCATTGCCTGCTCGCGACCGGCCAACGCGACGCAGCCGAACCGTTACTGGCCGGGGCACTGCGCCGCTGCGCGCAAGCGAACATCGTCGCACCGTTGTTCGACGAAGGTCCCGACGTGCTGTCCGAAATCCGCCGCCTTACCGTCGAATTCACCCGAGACCGACACGCGCCGAACAGTTTCTCGCTGCCGCGCGCATTTCTCGACCGCCTCGCCCGGCCGCTGTAGGACTGCCCCGCACAGCTGATCGGTAACCCTTCGACGGATTGTCAGGTGGGGCGCAGCTGGGTGAATGCTGCGGCCAGCGCCAGCAATCGGTCGGTCAACTCGAGTGCGCCGGGTTCGTCGGTGCCGGCGGTCAGCCATTCCGTCACAGGTGGTGGCCACTCCTGGCCAGGCACCACCTCCGCCTGCTCTCCCGAACCGTTCGTGGGCGCCACTACCCCCTCCATCGACGCCACCACCCGCATCGCCTGGGATTTCTTCCAGGCGCACGCACTGCCCGGGTGATCGGGCAAATGCGGGGTTGCTTGCGGCCGTGCCCATCACTCGAGACGGGCGATATCACGCCAGCGAGCATGTGCGGCCGACGTCCATTCGGCCCGGAGGTCGCGCAGCCGCTTGGCTGCGCGTTGTCCGCGCCAGTCGGGCAGCAGGACCTCTGGTAGCCGAGGATCGACATAGGTCATGCGGCGCAGTGCGTCCGCGAGTTCCACGTGGTTAAACAGCAGTTCGTCATCCGATCCGAAGGTGTGCGAATCGAAGCGTTCGAGCAGCGCGTCGTAGGCGTCCTCCGCAGCGTCAAGGTCCCAGGACCGCCGCACCAATTCTTCTTCGGAAATTCCTGCGGCAGCGGTGGTTCCGATGAACGACACCGTGTTGGCGGTCAAGCCGAGGGCATCGATCGCCTTCGCCGCCTCGGCGGCGCGTCCGGTATGGGGGGTGACCCACACGCCGGGCGTCGGGTTCCCGAAACCCGCCCAGCGCAGCGCGGCATAGAGTTTCTTACGCGTCGAGCGGTGTGATTCGGGGATCGGTACGTTGACGACGAGCCACCGGCCGTCCCATTGGGTGGTGTCGATATCGGTGGAGAACACGCGCACATCTCCCTCGGTGAACAGGCGATGCGCCTTGTCGGTGAGGGTCCACAGTGTTTCGCGTCCGTCGCGGCGCGCGGCGATCAGCCCCGACGATCCTGTGCGCGCGATGGCCTGCCTGCCCGCGTGCGCGCCGAAACCCAGCCCGTTCATGACATACAGCAGCGCGGCGGTGCGGACCGGCTGCCCATACGGTTCGACGAGCTCACCGAGCACGGTGATGAGCACCGACCGTGCGCTGCGGGTCGATGGAGCGTCTTTCGCGGAGGTCGGCGGATCGGCGTCGGTCATAGGGCCCATCGTTGCGCAACGGTGCGATGTGATGTGAGCGAGGCCCACCCATCGTGCGGGGCTCCGGTTCTCGCGCGATCACACGTCCGTCGTCAACGTCTCGATCTGTTGCCGTGGTCTCCGCACCAGTCTCGAAGGACGGACAGGGTATCGGCGCCGGGGATTCGGGGCGTTGAATACGTCGCGCCGGGCATATCGGCGAATCGTGGTGCCGCCGCGGGCTGTCGCTGACCGAAGGCCTCGACCACGGTGCCGCGCGCGGCGATCTGCGGGTGATGGGGAACCTCGGCCAGCGACAGCACCGGTGTTACGCAGGCGTCGAGATCAGCGAAGGTGGCCGCCCACGCGTCCCGCTCGCGAGTGCGGAAGATACGTGCGAAACAGTCTCGGACGCTGGGCCATTCGCTCCGGTCGTACTGGTCAGGAAGGTCGGCGGCGTCGAGACCGAGGCCGATGAGCAGACGGGCGTAGAAGACCGGTTCGACGGCGCCGACCGCGATATACCGCCCGTCGGCACATTCGTAGGTGTCGTAGAACGGGGCCCCGCCGTCGATGACGTTCGTGCCGCGCTCGGGCGACCACAGATCGTTCTCCGTCAGGGTCCAGAACATCGACATCAGCGCGCTCACCCCGTCCACCATCGCGATATCGAGCACCTGGCCGGTTCCCGTCCGGGTGCGAGAGTGCAGTGCCGCGAGTATGCCGAGCACCGCCAGCATCGAACCGCCGCCGAGGTCGGCGACCAGATTGAGCGGCGCGAGCGGCCGCTCGCCCGGGCGCCCGATGGCGTTCAGCGCACCGCTGAGGGCCAGGTAATTGATGTCGTGCCCGGCTCGGGATGCCAGTGGCCCATCCTGACCCCAACCGGTGACCCGGGCGTAGATCAGCCGTGCGTTGCGTTCGGCGCAGATATCCGGGCCGATCCCGAGTCGTTCGGCCACACCGGGCCGGTAACTCTCGATCAACACGTCTGTCTTCTCGACCAGATTCAGCACTGTGGCCAAGTCGTCGGGGTCCTTCAGATCGGCGCTGACGGAGCGGCGATTGCGTAGCACCGCGTCCTTGTCCACCGGAACCAATTGTGTTACGCCGCCGGGCCTTTCGACGCGTACCACATCGGCGCCGAGATCGGCCAGCAGCATGGCGGCGTGTGGTGACGGACCGATGCCGGCCAGTTCGACCACACGTAGTCCGGTGAGTACACGCTCCATCGAATCCTCCTGAAACTCTTCCATCGTTTGACACTTCTGTCTACGATCTATCAAATAACGTATCATCTGAACAAGGTTGCGGCGACGCCCGTCGAGCGTCTGCGGTGCGACCGTCCACGAGGCCGAGGGGCTGAATATGAGCGAACTGGATCCGACGGTCATGTCGGCACTGCGCGCGGTGGCCGACGATCCGACCACGTACGTGCAGGGGTGGAAGGCGCGATGCGGGAAGATGGCGATTGCTTCGTTCCCGATGAACTTTCCGGCCGAACTCGTCCACGCGGCCGGCGCGCTGCCGGTGATCGTCCAGGACGATCCGACCCCGATCACCGGGGGTCGCAGCCTGCTGGCCGAGTTCTACTGCGGCTATACCCGCAGCGTCGCCGACCAGGCGGCGCGCGGCAGCCTCGATGTCTTCGACGCGTTCGTCGCCGCCGATCACTGTGTGCAACTGCTCGGCGCGGTCGACGTGATTCGCTGGGCGCGGCCCGACAAGCCGGTGCATTTCGCCCAGTTCACCAGCGCGATGGACGATGCGTGGACCAAACCGCGGGTCGAGGGTCGAATCGAGGAACTGAAACAGGAGATCGAAAAAGTCCTCGGTACCGAGATCACGACATCGGCGCTGGCGGCGAGTATCGCGCTGTTCAATGAGAACCGGGGGTTGCTTCGCGGCCTCTACGACTTGCGCCGGTCCGGCCGCGCCCGTATCACCGCTTCCGATATGCAGGTGCTGATCAAATCCAGCATGGTGATGGATATCGAAGAACACACGGCGCTGTTGGAACGGCTACTGACACAGCTCGATCCGGCCGCGCAACCCCGCGCCGATCTGGTTCGTCTTCATCTGTCGGGACACTTCTGTCACGCTCCGCGACCGGAAATCCTCGACGTGATAGAGGAATCGGGCGCCCTCGTCGTCGATGACGATCTCTACACCGGGTTCCGCTACATCTCCACCGATGTGCCGCAGGCCGGCGATCCGCTGCAGGCGTTGTCGCAGTGGTATCTCGACCGTAACCGGACCGCGCCCTGCCCGACCCGCGTGACCACCGACGTCGACTGGGACACCTACCTGATCGACTCGCTCCGCCGCAGCCGCAGCGACGGTGTCGTCGTGCTGATGGCGAAATTCTGCGAGCCGCACATGCTCTATTACCCCGAGCTGCGCAAGGCCCTCGAGGCACACGGAATTCCGTTGCTGCTGCTGGAAACCGAACACGAGGGCAATCCGGTCGAAACGCTGCGCACCCGGGTGGAGACGTTCGTCGAACGCGTTCGTCGCCAACCGGCGGCTGTCGGGTCCTGAATATTCATTACGCACAAAGGAATTCGCCATGACGACTCAACAATCCAGCACCGAGAAGGCCAACCGGCTGAGCAGCACCCGAGCGGGCGGCCGCATGGTGGCCGACTATTGGGACAACATCTTCACCGCCAAGGAGCGGGGTAAACATGTCGTCTGGTACAACGGCGCCGCGATGAACCCGTTGTTCCAAGCAGCCGGTTTGGAATGGTGCCACGGCGAGGCGTTCGCCGCCCGCCTGGCCGCCCAACACCTGGAGGGGCCCGCGCAGGCGGCGGGCGCCGAATACGGCTACATCGGCGAGCTGTGCTCCTATGCGAGAACGCATCTGGGGTGTGCCGTGCTGACGCATCAAACGGTCAGCGGGCAGTCGACCGGTGTGGTCGGCATGGTCGATCAGCAGGAGCTGGCGGCCAAGTTGCCCGCGCCGGATTTCTTCGTCAACGGTTACGCCGGCTGCAGCACCGGTCAGCAGTGGGATGCGATGACCTATCGTGTCTTCGACCGCAAACTTCCGCTGTTCAACGTGTCGATGCCGATGCTGTGGGGAAACAAGCCCGACGCCGGATATATGCGAGGCGAAGAGTGGACCGAGGTGAGCCGGTATGTGGAAGGGCAGCTACGGGAGCTGATCGGCTTCCTCGAACACCAGACCGGCCGCCAGTTCGATTGGGATGCGTTGAGCGAGAGCATGTTCTACATCAAGCGCGCCTCCGAGCTGCGTTTGGACGGGATGGCGTTGTGCGCGCAGGCGCCGACTCCGGCGACCTACTGGGATTGGGTGGCCAGTATCGCGCCGATCAATTTCCTGCCCGGCAACCAGGCTCTCGTCGACTATTTCGCCGGGGTGAAGGCCGAAATCGAACAGCGGCTCGCCGACGGTGTGAGCGCGGTGGCCGACGAGCGTTATCGCGTGTACTTCGACGGCATCATGAATTGGAACAAGCTCGGTTTCCTCACCCGCAAGTTCGCCGAGTACGACGTGGCCGTGGTCGCCGGCCGCTATACCCACGAATCCTTCTGGCAGGAGCCGCAGCTCATCGATCCCGATAATCCGTTGCTCGGAATGGCGCAGCACTATCTGCTGTGCCCGCTCAACCACGGCCTGAAGAATTTGCAGGAGTTGTTGTTGCGCCGTCTCGATGAATACGCGATCGACGGCATCGCCTTCCACTCGACCCGCACCTGCCGCGCGATGACCAACCCGCAGGCGATGCTCGCCCGCACTGCCGAACAGGAGCGCGGCGTGAAGTCGTTCTTCTTCGAAGGCGACGTCGCCGACGCCTCGTTCTACAACGACGAACTGTTCGACAGCCGGCTCGAGGCCATGCTGGAAGCCATCGACGTCCAGCGAATGAAGTCGGCGGTGTAGGCGATGACCGGTATGTGCGGGAGTGCGTCGTGACTACCGGCAACTGGTTCGTCATGGGCGTCGACCTCGGCTCGACGACGGCCAAAGCGGTCGTCGTCGATTCGACCGGAGCGCTCTGCGGTGCGGATGTCGTGCAGATGGGCGCGGTGAGTCCGGCCGCGGTCGCCCGCGCGATCGATGGCGCGCTGGGTGCCGCCGGGGTGCGGTCCGATGCCATCCGCCGGACGATAAGTACGGGCTACGGCCGCAAACTGGTTCCCGGCGCCGACCGTAGCTTCACCGAGATCACCTGTCACGCCCGCGGTGCGGCGGCGCTGCGGCCGGGAGTGCGGCTGGTGATCGATATCGGCGGACAGGACAGCAAGGCCATCATCGTCGACGACGAGGGGCTGGTGGATCGGTTCGCCATGAACGACCGCTGCGCCAGCGGGACCGGGCGTTTCTTCGATGTGCTGGCCCGGGCACTGGAAGTCGACGTCGGCGAGGTGGGGGAGCTGGCGCTCTCCGGTTCCGACGACCTCGAAGTGAGCAGCATGTGCGCGACTTTCGCTGAGACGGAAGTTATTTCGCTGCTGGCGCAGGGTCGCGCGAAAACCGATATCGCGGCGTCGGTGCACAAGGCTGTCGCGGCGCGCACCCTCGGACTGGTGGCGCAGGTGGGAAAGGCGATCCCGGCCGTGATGACCGGTGGCGTGGCGAAGAACGCGGCCGCCCTGCACTACGTCTCGCGGGCCCTCGGCGGGCCGGTCGAACTACTCGAACAGCCTCAGATCGCCGGTGCCTACGGGGCCGGCCTGCTCGCCCGCGATGAATATCTCGGCGCCGCCGAATCGCCCGCCCCTCGCGACGGAGCGGCTGAAAAGCGCATGGCGGCAACGGCTTCCGCCGCTACACCGCACTGTCTGGAATGTGACGGCCAACTCGATCACGCATCGCACCGCGGGCCGACAACACTCGAACTGCGAAGGAGTATCCGATGAATCAGGCGACGACCGAGATCCAGGTACCGGCTACGGCCGAGTCGACGGTGTACATCGTGGGCGGCACCGGCGGTGTCGGCCTCGAGGTCGCGCGCCGATTCGTCGCGGCCGGCACGCAGCGGATCGGGCTGGTCGGCCGCAATCGCGAACGCGGCGAGAAGGCCGCGGATCATATCCGCTCCCTCGCACCGGGTGTGTGGTCGCTGTTCGTCGCCGGTGATGTGAACGATCCGGCCGAAGCCGGGCGGGTGACCGACGAATTGCGCGCCGGGCTGGGGAGCGCCGACATTCTGATCAACAGCACGACCAGCTCGTTCACGCCGCGGCTTTTCCACGACACGGCTCCGGGAGACGTGCCCGACATGCTGCTGCAGCAGGCGCTCGGGCCGATCAACATGTGCCGTGCGGTGCTGCCGGATATGCGTGCGCAACGCGGCGGCGCCATCGTCAATGTGGCGTCTGATGCCGCCAAGGTGCCGACGCCGGGTGAGTCGGTCCTGGGCGCCGCAATGGCGGCCATTGTCTCCTTCACCAAGACGTTGGCCATGGAGGCCAAACGCGACGGTGTGCGTGTCAATGCCGTCACACCGTCCTTGATCCGCGACACCGGCGCCTACGACCGTGTGATGGCCGAGCCGTTCAGCGCCAAACTCTTCGAAAAGGCCGCTCGTGCGGCATCTCTCGGCGTTGCGGAACCGATCGATCTCGCCGAGCTCATCATTTTTCTCTGCAGTCCCCAAGCTCGTCGGATCACCGGCCAAGCGGTGAGTCCCAACGGGGGCATCTCGGCGGGATGACGAACCGCCCGGTGTTTTGGTCTGAACATTAAAAATATTTGACAATTCTGTTGATAGTAGAGCCGAATTCGTACTACATTCGATGTGACCGGCGCCATACCTCGTCAGCGCCGCGCCACCCTCGGTGGCATACGGATTCACAGCATCATTCACACCGCACAGCCGAAGGCGGATCGCACGATGACCCTCACACAATCCTTCTGGCCGGCTTCGACAAGCACGGGCGTTCGCGACATCACGCTCGGTGATCTGCTTCGCGAGGCCGCGGCCACGGTGCCCGACCGAATGGCACTCGTCGACGGCACCCCCGATCCGGCCGGTCGCCGAGAGTGGACGTACCGCGAACTGCTCACCGACGTCGAGGCCGTCGCCCGGGCGCTGATCACGCATTTCGCCCCCGGCGAGCGGATCGCGGTCTGGGCCCCCAACAGTGCGGACTGGGTGATCCTGCAGCAGGCGATCGCGATGTCCGGGATGGTGGTGGTCGGCATCAACCCCGCCTACCGGGCGCACGAGCTCGAATACATCCTGCGGCAATCGCGTGCCGCCGGGCTGTTCTTCCGTGAGAGCTATCGCGGGACGGACCTGCGCAGCGTCTTCGGCGACATCGCCGCAGCCCTGCCCGACCTTCGCAAGGTGGTGCAGACCGGCCAGTGGCAGGAATTTCTCGCCACCGCCGATCCGGCCGCGGAACTTCCCGCCGTGTCACCCACCGACCCGGTGCAGATCCAATACACCTCCGGCACGACCGGGTTCCCCAAGGGTGCGCTGCTGCACCACAAGGGCATCGTCAACGAGGCGACCTTCGTCTTCGAACGCGCCGGAGGGGCGGGACCGGTGGTGTGCGTCAACGCGATGCCGATGTATCACATCGGAGGCGGGGGAGTCACCGAACTCGGTACGTTCGCCGCGCACGGGACATATGTGGTGCTGCCCGGATTCGATGCCGCGCTCATGCTCGAGATGCTCGAAACCTACCGGGGCACACACTCTTTGATGGTTCCGACGATGCTCATCGCGCTGCTGGAACATCCGGATTTCGGCAAGCGCGATCTGTCCAGTGTGCACACGATCATGTCCGGTGCCGCCGCCGTCCCGCAAGCTCTCGTCGAGCGCGTGATCGCCCGGCTCGGCTGCTGCTTCACGATCCTGTTCGGGCAAAGCGAGATGCATGGCGTGATCAGCCAGACCCGCATCACCGACGATCCGGTCGACCAGGCCGGCACGGTGGGCCAGCCGCTGCCGGAACTCGAGGTCAAGATCATCGATCCGGTCTCCGGCGACGTTGTCGCGATCGGTGAGTCGGGCGAAATCTGTTGCCGCGGTTACCAGAACATGCTCGGCTACTCCGATATGCCCCAGGAGACCGCCGCCGCGATCGACGCCGAGGGCTGGCTGCACATGGGCGATCTGGGCACCATGGACGGCCGGGGATTCCTGCGAATCACCGGCCGCCTCAAGGACATGATCATCCGCGGCGGCCTCAACATTTACCCGCGCGAAATCGAGGAACTGCTCTTTCAGCATCCGGCGCTGGTCGAAGCCGTCGTCGTGGGTGTGCCCGACGAGAAGTGGGGTGAGCAGATCGGGGCGGTGCTGCGCGCCGAGGATCCGGACAATCCGCCGGACGTCGCGGATTTGAAGCTCTGGTGCCGCGAACGAATCGCCGCACACAAGACGCCATCGCTGTGGTACTTCACCACCGAACTTCCGATGACGCCCTCGGGCAAGATTCAAAAGTTCCGTGTCCAGGACGATATCGCCTCGGGGCGCCTGGTCCCGGCGTCGTCGTTGACGCCGGTCACAGACTGACGGCCGGCTCAGACGAAATCGGCCACGAGGCGGTTGAACTCGTCGGCGCGTTCGATCTGGGTCCAGTGACCGCATCGGGAGAACACGTGCAGATCGGCGTCGGGCAGCAGGTGCACCATGTTCCACGAGACATCGACGGGCACGACGCGATCCTCGCGGCCGTGGATCAGCAGGGTGGGAACGGTGATGGCGCGGACCTGCTCCTCGGTGATACCGAGTTGACTTCCGGCGTGGTCGGGGTGGAAGAACATCGTGCGGTAGGCCTCGTGTGCGCCCGGCGCGGCGCTGGCTTCGTATCGGATCCGGACGAGCTCGTCGGTGATCATCGACTTGTCGACCGCGAAGTAGTCGCGCAGCAGGTCCCGCATCGCCTGATGTGACGGTTCGTAGCCGCGCAGTGCCTCGAGCCCTTCGGTCATCGTCATGCCGACGCCCGGTGAGCCCATGAGGACGAGGCGGTCCAGGCGGCTCTGGTCGTCCTCGGCCATCTGCATCGCGATGCGGCCGCCGAGCGAATTCCCGACCACCGAGGTCTTCTCGATGCCGAGCGCGTCCAGGAATTTCCACGCGTGGTCGGTCCAGGTGCGCAGCGAGTAGCGCACATCCGCGGGGCGTTCGGTCAGGCCGAAGCCGACCAGGTCGAGCGCGACGACTCGCGACGAGCGGGCCAGCGCCGGCAGGGCGTGGTGCCAATTCGCCCACGCGGACACCCCCGGGCCCGAACCATGCAGCAGCAGAACGGTTTTCCCGTCCCCGGCGTCGTGATAGTGCGTCGATACTCCGTCGACGTCGATGAACCGGCCGGTTTCGAGTGTCGTTGTCGCGGTCATCAGTTCGTTGTCTCCTTCATCGGTGAGCGGCCCTCGAGGTCCCTGCTGAGCAGCATCAGATCCCGGAGGTCGTCGGGGTGGGCGGCCGCGCGGCGGTAGTACGCCAGTTCTGTCTCCAGCTCCCGGCGGTCGCTGATCTGTGAGATGAGGTGGTGGCGCGCGGCGCTCATGGGTGCGGCGTGGTCGTCGAAGACGCGCTTGCGGTCGCGCGCGTACTCGTCGAGTACGCCGTCCCCGGCCTGTCCGGTGACCACCGCCCTCAGTGCGTCGATCAGGTGGAAGGCGTCGAAGAATGCGGTGATCGGGCTGAGACCGGTGATGCGGTTGGTGACGTGGGCGGCCTCGCCCGCGAGCAGAACGCGACCGAGCCGGTAGGTCGGCGCGGTGCGCTGATGCATGCGCGCGCAACGGTTTTCGAGGATGCGGGCGGGGGCATCGCCCAGGATGTTGCGGAGGGCATCCGAAAGCCGGTCGGCGACACCGGCTTCCGGCAGTGTCGATGGTTCGGCGAAGGTATAGCGCCAGCAGTTGTCGTCGGCGCGCTGCACGACCGCGCCGTAGCGGGCGTCCACTTGGAGAGTGGTGGCGGCGTATCCCTGCCGTGCCAAGTCCGCCTCGACCAGTGCCGTGACACAGCGCTCCGGCCAGGTGTATCCGGGAAATCCCAGCCCCAGTCCGCGGCGGACCGCGCTGCGCGTGCCGTCGGATCCCACCACCCAGTCGGCGCGCAACCGGTGCGCGCCCGTGGCATCGTCGAAGGCGAGCTCTACGCCGTCGCCGAATCGAGTGATTTCCGACAGCCGGACATCGCGCAGCACTCGGACGCTGGGCTGCCCGGCCAGATGCCGTACCAGAATCCGGCACAGCGCGGCCTGGTCTATGTGCAGGGTGAACGGAAAAGGCGTGACGGGTGCCAAGGCGCCGAGGTCGAAGTCGAGCCGCTCGCCGGTGCGCAACACCCGCAGGCACCAGCGTGCGGATGTGAATCCGGTTCGCAAGGCATCGTCGAGGACTCCGAGCCGGTCGAGGCCCGGGAGGACCGACCAGTCGTGGGCGCAGTGCGCCGCCGCGATGTCGTCGCACCCGGTGTCGGCGACCATCACGTCGATACCCGCGCGCGCCAATCCCAAGGCGGTGGTCAATCCGGTGAGATCCGCTCCTGCAACCACCACCTGCACGTCATTCATACGGACACCCACTGGCGTCGAATACTGTTGTGCAAGTGGCAATTCCGGTCGGCGCCCGCAGGAATGCGGAACCGTTCGCGGCGTGGATGGCATGCGCGGTCGGCGCGTCGATCGCTGCCATGGTTTGCGCGGAGCGCAGGAAGCCGGCGGCCCCCTCGAGCTGGCCGGGAATGAACGGGTAATCGGTACCGAGCATGACGTGATCGGAGCCGAACCGCTCGACCAGCAGGCTCAGGTGCGCGGGATCGAAGACCAGCGAATCGACCCAGAGCGAGCGGACCAGCTCCTGAACCCGGTCCTCATCCGCGTCGAGCCAGATCTTCGCACCCAGACGAAGGCGGGGATATGCCCACGGAAACGTTCCGCACCCGTGCGCCAGCGCTACACGCAGCTTCGGGAAGCGTTCGAGTACACCACCGAATATCAGGGCCGTCGCGGCGACGGCCGTATCGGTGATCATGCCGAGCCCGAAGTCGTACGGTTGCCCGCCACGGTGGATCACCCCACCCCCGCCGTCGGTCGGATGCACGAACACCGCCGCACCCAGCGACTCGGCGGCCTCGAAGAAGGGCAGGAAGCCGGGGGAGTCCAGATCCTGGCCGGCGATCCGGGTGCCGATCTCGACGCCGGACAGGCCGAGTTCGACCATCACACGCTCGAGCTCCGCGACGGCCGCCGCCGTATGCGGTAACGGCACGGTGCCCAGCCCGGCGAGCGACCCTCCGGATCGGGCGACAGCGGCGGCGATCGAGTCGTTGGTGGCCCGAGCGCAGGCCACACCCACGGTCTGGTCGGCCCAGTAGGCCAGCATCACCGGTACCGGCGAGATGAGCTGCACCCCGATACTCGCGGCGTCGAGTTCGCCGATGCGTTCGTCGACATCCCACAACACCGAGCGAACCCTTCGAAACAGTTTGTCTCCCAGCATGACCGAGCCACCGCCACGGGCATCTCGGTGCAGCGTGGGCCAGCGCGGATCGCGGAGACCGGGCAGGCGTTCGGTCATGTCGAGACCGAAGTAATGGGCGTGTGTATCGACACCGGCGGTCGAAATCGTGTGCTTGGTGGTCAGGTCCACGTCGTATCCGAATCCTGGGGCGGGAGGCTGTCCTGGCGGTTCGGAAACTAATCGGATGCGTGCGCGGCGGGTATGGCCGGTTCCGGGGGCCGGAACCGGGCGATCGCCCGCGGGGTGACGACAGTCACGATAGGGAGTACACAGGAAATCGAATCGCCTCACCCGAGGCTCGAGGTACACAATGACGTCTGCCGATACACCACCGCGCGAATCCGGTGCGGGCGATCCGCCCTCGATTCTGTCGAAGGCGTTCGACCTGCTGCGCGCATTCAACCCGTATGCCCGGGTCATGAACCTGAGCGAACTGGCGCGTGCCTCCGGGTTGCCGAAGTCGACGGTTCACCGCTTGCTGGCGCGGCTCGTCGAACTCGGCGTGGTGGAGCACCATCGCGGTGGGTACAAGATCGGTTTGGACATGCTGCAGCTGTGTGCGTCCACACCCGCCGGCTATATGCGAGATCTGGCCATGCCGTATCTGACGAAACTGCATCGCTGGTGCGGGCACACCGTGCATATGGCGGTGCTGCGGCAGTACGACGTGGTCTATCTCGAAAAGCTGTCGGTATCGGAGTCGCCGACGTCGATCACCTCGGTCGGCGCGCGGCTTCCGGCGCATTGCACCGCGCTGGGTAAAGCGCTGCTGGCGCATGAGAATCTCGACGATCTGCGCGACTTTCTGCCGCGTCCGCTGCCGGCGTTGACGCCGAGGTCGATCACCGCGGTGGAGGTGCTGATAGATGAACTGCGGCAGATTCGCGCCGACGGTGTGGCCCGGGAATGTGAGGAAGCCCAGCTGGGTCTGGCCTGCCTGGCCGCGCCGATCTGTATGAACGGTTTCGCTGTGGGCGCGATCTCGGTCGGTTTTCCCGTGGAGTTCGCCCCGCCCCCCAACCTGGCGGGTGCGTTGCGCGCGACCGCCGCGCAGATCGGCAGCGATGTCGATGCGGGGTTGGGGGGCGGGCGGGAGCGCTGGTTTCCCAGGGAGATCTGACCGCACCGAGGTGCGTAACCCAGCCGGGCCGCTTCAGCGGAAGACGGCGAAGGCCTTGTTGGAGTTGAAGATCTCGGTGACGACCAGATCCGACCAGTCCAGCCGCATATCCAGTTCGCAGACGGCGCCGAGCAGGCAGTACCAGTTGAGCATCTCGTGCTGGCCCGATTCGATGATCTGCCTGCTGGTGCGCGCGTTCCAGAGGTCGTAATCGCCCGCGCACATGCCCCGATAGAGCTCCTGGTCGGACTCCGTATCCGGGCGCAGATGCCAGCCCTTGTCGTGCAGGAACGCATGCGACCAACTCGATGAGGCGACCAGTGCGATCCGCTGGTCGCTCTGCCGCGCGAAACGCCCGACGGCGCGGCCGAATTCGAAGCAGCGAGCCGGTGTCGGCCCTGGCGGGTCGAGGTTCTCTCCGACGTTGATATCGGCGAAGCGCGCGATCCCGCCCTTGCGGGCGATGACATGTTCGCCGTAGCAATTCACCGCCATCGGCACGATCGGATAGGGGAATCGCACGCCGACCTCGTCGTAGTCGAGAAACAGCTGCGTGTTGCCGAATGCGTGCGGGAAGTGGATGCCGGTCCGCGGCTGATACGAATAGGCGACGTCGACACCGCTGCCGAGTACCGCGCTCGCCGCGGCCTTGGCGAATTCCGGCGCGCCGCGCATGACGAAAGACGTGTCGGACGGCAGCCCCCAGACATTGGGCACGCGCAGCATGTCGAGAACCCCGAAGGGATGCACCACCGTATCCGGATAGGCGAGCACACAGAAGGAGGGAATCACTTCTTCGCGGAAGTTCTCGTACTGGTCGTCGCCCCAGACGATGAGGACGTCCGGATCGAAATCATCGATCGCGGCCCGGCACCGTTCGAGGTCGGCGAGCAGATGGCGTCGATGGCCGGCGGCGGCCGCGGTGCCTCCATCCTCGCCCCATTCCCGGCGCGCGAGTTCGGACCAGGACGCCCGATCTTTCACCTCCGGCGGGATGTCCGGATCTTTCAGGGCACTTTTGAGCAGATCGGCCATATGCTCGTCCGTGCCCGCCAGCAGCGGATAGTGGGTCAGGCCCACACCTATTACTTCTGCCACTACCTCACCTCGGTTGTTTCGTCCGCCGGGACGCGGTCGCGGCGGTCTGCTCGTACTCATCGATGTGTTGTCTGCCGGTGATCGCCCGGCGGAACCCGCCCAGCAGCCGGGGGTTGTCCACGACAAGCGCCCCGACGAGGACGCCGTCGGTATCGGCGTATCCGGCGACCAGATCGCCGGATATCAGGTCGCCGCGCAGGATCCGGGCAGTGCCCAGGGCGGGACGCCCGATGATCTGGATGCGGTTGCCATACTGGTCGGACCAGACGTAGGGCAGGGTGGCGCGAGGCAGCGGTTCGCCGAGGATCGCCGCGGCCACGATCGAGGCGTGGTCGTTGGCGTTGGTCCAGTGCTCGATGCGCAGCGCCTCGCCATAGAACGGGTGCCGGCGGCGAGCGATATCACCGACCGCGTAGATGTCGGGAAAGCCTGGCACACAGAGGGATTCGTCGCAGCAGATCCCGTCCTCGACCGGCAGTCCGGACGTCGTGAGCCAGTCGGTGGCCGGCCGCGCACCGATGCCCACCACGACGAAGTCGGCCGCGAGTTCGGTCCCATCGGTGAGCCGCACCGCCTGCACCCGAGGTGAGCCGATGAATTCGGCGAACCCGGTTCCGAACCGGAGATCGACGCCGTGGGACGCGTGGAGCTGGGCCATGGCGCGCCCGATGTCGGGCCCGAATTGCTGTGCGTGCGGTGTCGACTGCGCTTCCACAAGGGTTACCTCCACCCCGTGGGCTCGCGCCGCGGAGGCGACCTCGGCGCCGATGAAGCCGGCACCGATGATCACGCCCCGCCTGCCGGGCACCAATTCCCGGCGCAGGGCGACCGCGTCGTCGGCGGTCCGCAGGGTGTGGACATTGTCACGTGATTCGGCGCCGGGCAGACTCCGCGGCCGCACGCCGGTGGCGATGATCAAGGTGTCGTAACCGATCTCCGCGCCCGCTGCGGTCGCCACCGTCCGGCGCACGGGGTCCAGGCCGGTCGCGCGCACGCCCAGCCGCAGTTCGACATCGAGAGTGTCGATATCGGCCGGTGTCAGCAGCGGTGGCGGCACGACATCCGCGGATCCATCGAGCATCTCCTTCGAGAGCGGCGGTTTGTCGTAGGGAAGATGCCGTTCCTCGCCGATGACCGTGATCGCGCCGCGATACCCACGGGCGCGCAATGCTTGCACGGTTCGTACTCCGGCGACCGAGGCGCCGACTACCACGATTCGCATGTTTTCCTCGTCGTGCTCGAGTTCAGGACAGGATGTAGACGTTTCCGTCCGCGACCTCCACCTCGAAGGTCGCCAGGGCGACGGTGGCGGGGAAGCACAGCGGCCGGCCGTCCCGAATGTCGAAGCGGGCCATATGAAGTGGGCAGACCACCTCGTTACCCTCGAGATCGCTGTCCTCGCCGAGGGACCAGTCCTCATGAGTGCAGGTGTCGGCGGTGGCGTAGAAGTCGCCGTCGTCGTTGCGGAACAGGGCTATCGGGACATCGCCCGCGACAGTCATCGATTCGCCCCTGTCCAGGTGGTCCACCGTGCAGACGAATCGCCGCTCGGTCGTCCGGGTGCTTTCCATATGCGCCTCACAGACATGTCTTTCGGCCGCCTGGCTGCGACCTGATCGTCGACCGAAGTCTGGGGCGTCGTCGGGAATGTGCCCAGGGGCGGTTTCACTCGCTGGAAACCTCGCCCTTCCGGCGTCGCTTCGGTTCCGTCGATCGGAACCGGCTCGTGCGTTTCCGCCTCGATGGGTGCACGGTTCTTCGATATCCGTGTCCGGGAGACCGAAGGAGTTCTGTGGTGTCTGAGTACGTGATCGATGACCGGGAGATGCCCAGGTTCCGCGTCGATCGGCGGGTGATGGTCGATCCCGAAGTCTTCGCCAAGGAGCGGGACCGCATATTCGAACGCAGCTGGCTGTATGTGGGCCACGAGTCGGAACTGAGCAAGAAGAACGACTTCACGACGCGGACGGTCGCGGGACGTCCTCTGCTCTTCGCCCGCGACAACAAGGGGGAAATCCGGGTCTGGATCAATTCGTGCCCGCACCGCGGTGCGATGCTGTGCCGCGAGCGGCGGGGCAATGCCCGCTTCCTCACCTGCTTCTATCACGGCTGGAGCTTCAGCACGGCCGGAAATATGGTCTCGATGCCCGGTGACGATTCCTACGGCGAGGATTTCCAGAGGCCCGATCTCGCCGCACCCCCCAAAGTCGATTCCTACCGCGGCTTCGTCTTCGTCAGCTTCGATCCCGGCATCATCGACCTGCGAACCTATCTCGGCGCCGCGGCTGAATACCTCGACCTGGTCTGCGATCAATCCGAACAGGGGATGCGGGTGCTGGCGGGAACCCACGAGTATTCGGTGAAGGCGAACTGGAAGTTGCTGGTGGAGAACAGCATCGACGGCTACCACGCGGTCTCGACACATCAGCGCTACTTCGAGATGGTGCTCGCTGCCCGTGGTGAGCTCGATCCGAACGCCCTCGGCGAATCCCGGGGGGTCGACCTGGGCAACGGTCATGCCGTCATGGCTGGTGCGCCCACCACCGAGGGGCTTTTCGGGCGGCCGCTCTCGGATGCGGGCGCCGCGGAGCGTGCCGCTCGATTCGACCGGTTGAGGGAACTATATGGGGACGGCTGGGTGGACCGAATGCGCGGCAACCGCAATATGGTCATTTTCCCGAACCTGGTCGTGATCGATCTGGTGATGGGTGTGCTGGTCCGCAAGATCGATCCGATCAGCCCGGACTACATGGAGGTCACCGCCTGGGAATTGGCGCCGCCGGAGGAAGGTGACGAACTGCGCAAGCAGCGTCTGGACAACTTCCTGACCTTCTGGGGGCCGGGCGGGCTGGCCTCGCCGGACGACGTCGAAGCGCTCGAAACCTGTCAGGTCGGATACGGCGCCCGTAAGGAACTCGGATTTTCCGACATCTCGCGCGGGATGAACAAGCGGGTCAATTCCAGTACCGACGAATTGCAGATGCGGGCGTGGTGGCGCCGGTGGAACGAGCTGATTACCGGCGAGGTGTTGCCCCCGGAGGAGCAGGATCCGCTCGGCGAGGCATTCCGGGCGCCCAGGCGTACCCCGGAAAACGCCGCATCGGCGTTGTGAAACGAGAGGCGGCCGAGGGAATTTCCTCCGGCCGCCTCTTATCACTACCGATTCACTCTCGGGCGCAAGACCCTACGTGTGGTCCTACTCGATACCGTTTTCCAGTCGGCGCCGTTGCCAGCGGCGGGCGCGAGCTGTCGGTCGCGGGGCCACCCGGGCGTCGAGCCATTCGACCGTGCGCTGCCAGCTGTCGTAGTACGCCGCGTAGCCGGGTCCATCGTCACCGCACCGATAGAAGTCCCGTCCCACGCCCGGATAGGAGACGACCTCGGTGTAGATCTGCGACCGCGAGGCGAGTCGTGACGCCAGTGCCCGACGATCATCGGCGCTCACGCTCGGATCGGCGTCCCCGAACAAGCCGAGCCACGGCGTACGCACCACGTCGTCGAAGTCGAGCAGACCCGGCCCGTCGGCAGCGGGGCTGATACTGACCGCCGCGGCGAGTTCGCGCTGCGCCGCGGCCTCGAACACCGCCGAACCGCCGTGACCCACACCGACCAGCCCGATCTGCTCGTCGATCCAGTCACGGTCGTCGGCTCGGGCCATCAGCACATCCAGGTCCGAAGCATCGACGCTCCCGGCCTCGACCGCGAGCGATTCGTACCCGTGTTCGGCGAGCCGGTTCATCAGTCCGGGGCCGTCGCGGTTCAACGTACCTCGCTCGCAGATCAGCACTACCAGGCCGCGCGGCGTGCCACCGAGTGAAATCTCCAGTGCGGGCATCGGTTTCGTGGCTCCGAACAGGGGCGACGTGGCGGGCTGAATCAACACCGGCTCGTTCATGGGGTCCTCAGATAGGGTGCGGTGTCCACGGCCAGTACTTCGCCGTCGCGCCGCCGTCCACGGTGATATTCGTACCGGTGACCATCGAGCTCTCGTCGGAGGCGAGGTAGACCACGGCGCCGACGTAATCATCCGGGGTGGGCAGTCTCGACAGCGGCAGCTGGCCGGTGAAGTCCATCCGGTATTCGCCTGGGGCGCTGAGCAATTCGTCGAGTTGTTCGCGCGCGGCGGGATGGTTCGGCGCGGTCGCGGTCGGGGTGAAGCCGTTGACCCGAATCCCGTGCGGCGCGAGTTCCATGGCCGTCGAACGGGTGAAGTTGATCAGACCGCTCTTCCCGGTGGAGTAGCCGATATTGCCGGGCTGGCCCTGCCACGCGGCGGTCGACAACACGAGGATGATGCTGCCCGCGGTTTTCGTCTCGATCATCGATTTCGCGACGGCCCTGGTGAACAGAAACGAGCCGCCCAGGATGACGTCGAGTTGACGGCGGAAATCCGCATACCCCATCGTCAGCAAGCCCTGCTGGTGGAAGAACACGGCGTTGCCGACCAGGATGTCGACCTTTCCCCAGCGTTCGACGGCAGCGGCCACCGCCGCGTCGGCGTGGTCCGGATCGGTCACATCACCGGCGATGGCCGCGGCGTCGCCGCCCGCCGCGACGATCTCGGCCGCACAGCCTTCGGCGACCTCGGCCGCGAGATCGGTGCACAGCACCCGAGCCCCCTGCGCGGCCAGCCCGCGCGCGAGCGTCCCGCCGATGTTCGGGCTGGTCCCGGTGACGATGGCCACCTTTCCCTGCAAGCGATTCACAGGATGATGCTCACTTTCCCATGGGGCCGCAGGGCGTCGAGGTCGAGCACGCAGCGGCGGATCCGGAACAGGAATCCGTCGCCGGCCGGTTCGACCACGTGCTCGTAATGGCCGACATAGGTATCGAGCGCGCCGGACCGCACCCGGTGGACCGTGAAATTGGCCGCGATGCTCAGCTCGTCTCCGTCGCGGCCGGTCACCCGCACATTCGAAATCGTGCGCCGGGTGCGCGAATGCGGGTACTCGGCATGCGCGGCGCGCCGCATGAGCGAATTGACCCGCTGTTCGAGCAGGAACCGATCGTCCTGCACCAGAAACAGGTCCCGGTTCGGATCACCGTCCGGTTTGTCGGTGGCCGGAACCAGATAGCGGCCGTCGGGGGCGAACAACTCGAGCCATTCGGGCAGCCGCCACGAATCCAGCAGCGCCGCTTCGTAATACAGGAATTGCTCGACTCGGTGGCAGAGCGTCATCGACTCGGTAGCCGATGACGCCGCGGGGACATCAACCACGGCGGTTCTCCTCAGATCGGATATTTCCCCACTGTGGCGATGGGCGCGCCGGTTTGCCAGCGGTTGTTCCGGGCCTCGGAACCGGCTTCACGCAAAACGTTGACTGTTCGGTCTGACCATACATATAGTAGGACAAATATGTGACGGCGGTCACGGCGGGCGAGGCGTTCTGAGCTCGATCGAAGGTCGTCGCCGGTCCGACCGACGAGTGTGGAGTGAATATGCGTGTGGCTCGTGTCATCGCCACTGTGGCCGCGGGGCTCGGAATGCTCTGGGTGACCACTTCGCCGGGTTCGGCCGACGAACCGGGGGCCGGGTTCCCCGCGGTGGCGGCGCACGAGTTCACCGTCGCCCAGGACGAGTTGGCCGCCGCAGTCCAGTGCGACTCCGGTGCCCAGTCCGGGCGGCCGACTGTGCTGCTGATTCCCGGCACCGGTGGCACGCCCGACGAGATCTGGTCCTGGAATTATGAAAAGGCGCTTCCCGCAGCGGGTTACGGGTGGTGCACGGTCGCGCTACCGGATGGGGCGCTGGGCGATTTCGCGATCTCGGCCGAGTACGCGGCCTATGCGGCGCTGCAGGCTCATCGGGTCTCCGGCCGGCCGATCGGCATCGTGGGGCACAGCCAGGGCGGTGCGATGGCGGCGTGGATCGCGAAATTCTGGCCGGAGGTCGCCGCCGTTACCTCCGACGTGATCCCGATCGCCGGGCCGCTGGGTGGCAGTGCGGTGGCAGACAGTCTGTGCGCGGGCGGCGCGTGTGCGCCGATCGCCTGGCAAATGGGCACTCGCTCGCATGTGACGCGGGCCTTCGCCAATGCTCCCGTGCCCGACGGACCTGCGTTCACCTCCATCCAGACCATGCAGGACGAACTTGTGTTGCCGCAGCCACAGGCCGGTTCGATGCGCGGTGGACCGACGATCATGGTTCAGCAGGTGTGCCCCGGCCATCTGGCCGATCACGGCATGCTGGTCTTCGATCCGGTGGCCTACGCCCTGGTCCTGGACGCGCTCGGCCATCCCGGCCCCGCCGATCCGAGCCGGGTGGACCGTGGGGTGTGCGCGCAGGCGACACTGCCCGGATTCGACCCGGCGGGCTACACGAAGTTCACCAATACGGTGTCGGCCTTGATGTTCGGACTGCTCGATACCAGGAATTGGGTTCCCGCCGAGAAGCCGCTGCCGGCGTATGCGGCGCCCTACGACCGCTGACCGATATCGGTTGTCGGTCAGACGTTTTCATCCCGGTCGCGTGCGCGGCTGCCAGGAATACCGAGCCGAGTGCTCGGCTCGAGAGGAGTGCACATGTCTCAGCAGCCCACCCGTGTCGCTTTTCCCAGCAGCGGCGGGCTGACCGTCGCCGCCTATCGCTGGGACCCGCAGGGGACCCCTCGGGCGATCGCCCAGATCGTGCACGGCGTGGGTGAGCACGCGTTGCGCTACACGCCGTTGGCCGAGGTGCTGGCCGCCCGCGGCTTCGTCGTCTACGCGCACGATCATCGCGGCCACGGCGCGACGCTGCTCGACGGTCAGGAACCCGGAGTCATCGGCGCCGACGGCTGGACCGAGCTGGTGGCCGACGTCGGCCGGATGGGGCGCAACGCCCGTGACGCGAATCCGGGACTGAAGTTGGTGCTCATCGCGCACAGCCTCGGCTCGTTCGCCACCCAGCAATTCCTGCCCGAGCACAGCGCCGAGGTCGATGCGGTGGCGCTGTCGGGCACCGCCGCGCTGGACCTGCTCCCGCTGGATCTCGACGCACCGGTCGACCTGTCGATGTTCAACGCGGGAATTCCCTCGCCGCGAACGGAATTCGATTGGATCAGCCGCGACGAGGCGCAGGTGGACGCCTATCTCGCCGATCCGCTGTGCGGGTTCGGGCTCGATATCGCGGGAATGAAGGGCATGGTCGGCGGGGCGGTGGCGGTCGCCGCCGCGGAACGCGTCGCCTCGATCCGCTCGGATCTGCCGCTGTATATCGCGGTGGGCGACAAGGATCCGGTGAACGGCGAACTCGCATTGGTGAACGCCTTGGGGCAGCGATACGAGCAGGCCGGTCTGACCGACATCACGCTGAAGGTGTGGTACGGCGCTCGCCACGAGATCTTCAACGAGATCAACCGCGACGAGGTCTTCGCCGATCTGCTGGCCTGGATCGATCGGAAGCTGGTGTGAGCGCAATGGATGTCGATGTCACCACGTTGCACGGCCGCCGAGCCGAGTTCGCCGACCGGGTCTCGGAGGTGTTCGATCGGGCCGGCCTGCGCGCGGGCGTCACCATCCCAATCGGTGGTCCGGTGCCGCAGGGCAGTCGCGCATTCGCCGAATGGATCGCCGATCGACCGACGAGGTCGATCTGAGACTCCACATTCCTGCCGATCCTCTACCACTGCGGCCACAATGCGACCGTGCTGCCCGCGATGTTGTCGGGCGGGACCATGGTGCTCGGACGCGGGCCCGATCCGGTCGCGCTGGCGGAGGCGGTCACCGCGCCGGGGCACCCATCGGGAAAGCCCCGGCGCGAAGCAGCTTTCAGTTGGACGCCGAGTGCGCGGTGCCGATGTGGCGGGCGCGCATGCCCGTCATAACCGGGCTGATTCGGACAACATCGCCAGTTGTCGGTGCGTGAACCATTCGGCCGTTGCCGAGGTAGATGGCCACGTGCCCAGGATTGTCCCCGTCCGCTTCGAAATTTCCGAAGAGCAGATCACCGGGAACTGCCTGTGACAAGGGAATTTCGGTGCCGACGTGCCACTGGTTCTGAGAGGTTCGCGGCAATGTCACCGCGCCGCTGGTCGCGGCGTGCACAGCGAAAGAGGTCAGTCCTGAGCAATCGAAACCTCCAGAGGACGGGCCGGTGCTGTCGCCTCCGCCCCACACATAAGGCAGTCCCAAATATTTCAATGCCTGCGCGATGATTCGTCGGCCGAGGTCTTCCGGAGGTCGATGATCAGCGGCAGGCAAGTTGTAGTCGTTCGCCGACAACCACTCGAATTGCTTGCGAGCGGACAGGATTCGCGCGACGTACGGTTTCGTCTCGAGCTCGTAGGCGGGGCTGCCGCTGGGCATTCCGCCGGACCGCAGAACAGCTCCGGCACCCGCGTTGTACGCGGCGAGGGTGAGCGCGAGGGTGTCGCCGGAGACTACGCCCGCGTGTTTCCAGCCCTCGATCTGCTGGTAGGTGTCGCAGAGCAGATGACCCGAGGCCATCACCGAATCCCCGACGTCGAAGATGTCGGGGACCCCGTCACCGTGCACGTCCCGGCCGTATTTCGCCCACGTGGCGGGCATGAATTGCCCGGGGCCCATGGCCCCGGCGGGGGAGATCGGAGCACTCGGTCCGTAACGAAACCCGTTCTCGGCCTGATACAACGCTGCCAGCGTAGGCGCCTGAATACCCGAGCACAGGGCGCCGGCCTGCCGGAACCACGGGACGAAGACGGCGATGTCACCGGTGAAGGGCGCGGGGACCGCCGCGGCCGGGCTCACCGGGACGATCGCGAAACTCTCTGGGGCGGTGGAGTATCGAGGTGTCGAATCGACGTCGGCTCGCGGAGGTGATTGCACTGTCGCCTCGCCGTCGTGGCCGGGCTGTGTCGCCGTTCCGGGGACTACGTCGCCGTCCCCGATATCAGGTTTCGCGGGCAGCAGGTTTGCCACCCGTTCGGACGCGTCATCGACAGTTTGCCGCGCCGCCTGCTGGGCAGGCTCAGGAAGGCGGGCGATCGCGTTGTCCATTTGCACCGTGAGGGATTTGGCCGCCTCGCCCGTGGATTCGACCGCCGCGTGGGCGGAGTTCGCGGCCGGGCCCGGCAATCCGGAGTTGTCGACCGCGCCGGTCGCGACCGAGACGATGGTGGAAATCACGGTGATCGGGTCCGACATCGTGAGCCGCCCTTCTACATTCGTTTCCGCAACAATTCGGCGATATGCCGACAATTGATCCCCTCAGGAAACGATTCTGGTGCGGCTCCGCCGTCGTGACATCCCCCTGACGGGTGGTGACAGGGGCAGTTCGAGGGATTGTGGAAGACAGCCGGCTATTCGATGGTTAGGGCGTTTTTCCGGCCCGGCGCTGCTCCTCGAGATACAGCGAAATGGCTTCCGATCGGTTGACCGCGCCGAGTTTGCGCAGTACCTGCTTGACGTGCGACTTGACGGTTTCCACGGTGATCACCAATTGTTCGGCGATCTCGTTGTTCGACGCGCCGTCGACGATCAGGCCCAGCACCTCGGCCTCACGGGGTGTCAGCAATTCGTGTACTGCCGCTCGTAGCGGCTGTGCGGCGCTGCCCGGACGTATCGAGGCTCCGTCGAGTCCGAGGTCCACGTCCAGACCGGCGAACGAGTCGGTCTCGGTGGCCAGCTGCCGCACGGCGGCGAGGATGTTCTGCCGCTGTCGTTGCATCCGATCGGATCGCACCTCACGCTCGTGAATCACCGCGAACGTCGCGGCGACGATATCGAGCAGCTGGATATCGGTTCGGTCGACGGCCCAGGGCAGCTCCCGGGCGGCGTGGAGCAGCGCACAGACCTCACCACCGACGATCACCGGCGCCACCACATACCGCGTGGCGCCCACTATCTCGGCTATGTGGTCGCGGCGGTGTCCGGGAGCGCCGGCGTCGACCAGTACCGACCGGCGCTGCGCGATGCAATCCCTCTCTGCCGCAGTGGGTTTCCGGTGCCGGGTGCCGTCGGGTAGTGGTGATTCGGCATGCGGATGCGCATAGCGCAGGATACAATCGGTACCGTCGACCACCGAGTAGCTCGCGCGCCGGAATTCCAGCGTGCCGGTGAGTTCCGAGCAGGTCTGGCGAATCAGCGCTTCGACCGAGGCGGCACTACGCATGCGGGTGACCACTCGTGCGAGTGCCGGTATCCGCCGCGACCGTGTCTGCAGGATGAGCTCCTGAACCTGGGCCTGGGCGTCGAGGACTGCCGCGATCAAGCTCGCGCGCGCGATATCGGCGCTCGAATCCGGTTCCGGCCGAGCCGACAGCGCGACGTCGATTGTCTTCTCGGACATGACGATCGCCGCGTCCAGCGTCGGCACATCCGGCTGCTGCCCCAGGCGCAGGGTCCGGCGCAACTCGCCGTCCAGCGCCAGGAGGGTGTCCAGTACCCGGTGTGCCGAGCCGGCATTCATTGTGCGATTCCGCACGGTTCCTGCGTCATACGGGCATAGGCCGCGACCGCGGCCGCGCGACTCGAGGTTCCGAGCTTCTTCGAGATCTGCTTCAGGTGCGACTTGACGGTCGCCTCGGAAACCGTGAGGTTACGGGCGATCTGCATATTCGTGGCACCGGTTGCCAAGTGAGTGAGGACCTCGCGCTCCCGGAAGGTCAGCGACGCGGTGCCCGTGGGTGCCGGATGCGGCCGCCGTGCCGGCCGGGGCGCGGCGGCGGGCGGCAAGGGTGAGGTCCACGCGAAGGTGTCGTCGGAACTGTCGAACATGGCCACCACCTCGGCATAGGTGTCGGCGGCACGTTTGAACTGTTTGGCCATGTGGTCGGCCAGGCACGCACTCTCGAACACCGTCGACAGACATTCGGCGAACGCGCCGAGCAATTCGAGTCCGTCGTCGGACAGACTGTTCGGATCGTCGGGACGGTCCGCGTGCAGCATCCCGATGGTTCTGCCCCGCACCGTAATCGGGGCCGCGACATAGGCGCGGGTCTGGGCGGCGTCGACGATCTGCTTGTATGTCCGCTTGTCCGAGGCCGGGTCGGGGACCAGAGCGACGGTTCGCCGCCGGACCAGCAGTTCCGTCTCGAGTGGTGCGTCCGACAGGGGAATTCGCGCACCGTCCACGAACTGCTCGAACGCGACGGACTCGGCGGTGCGCTCTTCGATGTGCAGGTGCTGGGGCAGCCAGACCGAACCACTGATTGTCGAGACCATCGCCCGGCCCAACGACAGGTCGCGGCACATCTGCGCGGGCACCGTGTCGATCAGCTGCCGAGGCGACAATCCGGCCAGCGCGCCGATGCTGTCACGGATCTCGGAGAGCGAGGACAGTTGTTGCGCCAGAGCGGTTTCCAGCTCGGCATGGTGTAACCGGTACAGCGTCGACAGCACTTCGCAGGCCTCGGTGCGACGAGGGGAGCTGGTTTCGCTGCTGGTGATCAGGTCCAGCAGGCGCGTGCGCAGGGAGGTGAGCGGTGCGTCGGGTGGGGCCGAGGCACCGACAGCGGATTCCGCTCCGATGAGATCGTTCGCGTGCTGGAATACATCCCTCATCGCTTCGGCGAACGGTCCGTCCACGGCCGAAGTCCAAGATGCAGTTGGAACCACAGAGGCCTCCTTGCGCACCCCTCGGGTCGGCGATGACCCTATAACCACTGAATGGTTAGACCATAAAACAACCCAGCTGTGACGTCAAACACACGTGCTGTTCACATTTGCTGGGCGGAATCCGACCCGATGCACGGATTCTCCCCCTGAAGGGGGAGCGGCGGGGGGTATTCGAGTGATTTACCGTCTGAACTGCGGTTTTTCCCACTGTGTGCTTCCTAACATCGGTCCGAACATCGACATCGTCAGGGAGTAGGACATGGAAATCAAGGCCGCTGTGCTGGGTGGGGTAGGCGAAAAATTCAGCGTCGAGACAGTCGAACTCGGTGCCCCCGCTGCCGACGAGGTGGTCGTCGAGATCGTCGGCGTCGGCATCTGTCATACCGATCTCGCCATCCGGGAAGGCCACCTGCCGTTCCCGCTTCCCGGTGTTGTCGGACACGAAGGCAGCGGAACCGTGGTCGCGGTCGGCGCGGAAGTCAGCTCGGTCGCTGTCGGCGATGCGGTCGCCGTCAGTTTCAACAGCTGCGGTTCCTGCGCGCAGTGCGACCGCGGAGCGCCGGCCTACTGCGTGAACTTCATGGCATACAACTTCGGCGGCGTGCGGCCGGACGGTTCCTCCGCGTTGGCGCAAGACGGAAAGACGTTGGGTTCCAACTTCTTCGGCCAGTCCTCGCTGGCGACGCACGCGGTGGCGCATGAGCGCAATGTGGTGAAGTTGCCGGCCGACGCCCCCGTGGAGATCGTCGGACCGCTCGGCTGCGGGATCCAGACCGGTGCGGGCGCGGTCATGAATTCACTCGACGTGCAGGCCGGTTCCTCGCTGGTGGTGGCAGGCGGCGGGGCTGTGGGCCTGTCGGCCGTGCTCGCGGCGGTGGTGCGGGAAGCCCGCGTCATCATCGTCGTCGAACCCCATGAAAGCCGGCGCGAGCTCGCTCTCGATCTCGGTGCCACCCACGCGATCGATCCGAGCGCCGGCCCGGTGGCGGAGCAGGTCCGCGCCATCGTGCCCGAAGGCGCCGACTATGCGATCGACACGACCGCGATCCCGGACGTGCTGGTGCAGTTGGTGTTGTCACTGGGCGCTCGAGGCGCCTTGGGGCTGATCGGCGTGCCCTCCAACCCGGAGGCAGCGCTACCGGTCCCACTCATCCCGCTCTTGATTCAGGGCCTCTCGGTCCGCGGCATCACCGAGGGCGATGCCGATCCGCACACCTTCATTCCGCAGCTGCTCGACCTGCACCGCCAGGGCAGGTTCCCGTTCGAGAAGCTGATCACCACCATGCCGCTGGCGCAGATCAACGAGGCGGTCGAAGCGCAGCATCGCGGCGAGGCCGTCAAGGTCGTCCTGACCACCCGTTGATCCGAAATATCAAAGCGCGCAAAGGATTACATCATGACTATTGAACGCGATCGTTTCTACGTCGGCGGTACGTGGCGCACCCCGGCGTCGTCGGGGAAGATCTCGGTGATCTCGCCCAACACCGAGCAGGTGATCGGCCAGGTTCCCGACGGCGCACCCAGCGATATCGACGCCGCCATCGCCGCGGCACGGGCGGCATTCGATGATCCCCGTGGATGGTCGCATTGGGCGCCGGCGCAGCGGGCCGACGCCATGGATCGCCTGGCCGACGCCCTCGACAAGCGCGTACCGGACATGGTCCAGGCAGTCAGTTCGCAGAACGGCATGCCGGTCGCGGTGTCGGAGAAGTTGGAGGCGGTATTCCCGCAGCTGCTGCTGCGCTACTACGCGGGCATGCTGCGGGAGGCATCGTTCGAGGAGACCCGCCCCGGGCTGCTCGGCGGATCGACCCTCGTGGGCCGCGCCCCGATCGGTGTCGTGGGCGCCATCGTCCCGTGGAATTTCCCGCAGGCGCTGGCCGCGTTCAAATACGCGCCCGGATTGGCCGCCGGATGCACCTTCGTCATCAAGCCGTCACCGGAGACCGTTTTCGACAGTTATGTGCTTGCGGAGGCGGTCGAGGAGGCGGGCATCCCGGCGGGCGTGATCAATATCGTGCCGGGCGGCCGGGAAGTCGGTGCCTACCTGGTGGAGCACCCGGATATCGACAAGGTGGCGTTCACCGGTTCGACGGCTGCGGGGCGCAGTATCGCCGAGGCTTGCGGGCGGCTACTGCGGCCGGTGACCCTGGAGCTCGGTGGAAAGTCGGCCGCGATCATCCTCGACGACGCGAACCTGGATCTGGCCGCGGTCGGTGAGCAACTGTTCGGCGCCACCCTGCTCAACAACGGGCAGACCTGCTTCCTGGGCACCCGGGTGCTCGCACCGAAATCGCGGTATCAGGAAATCGTCGACGTATTCACCGCTTTGGCGGGTTCGCTGCAGGTCGGCGATTCACTCGACCCGCAGACTCAGATCGGGCCGATGGCGAGCGCCCGGCAACGCGAACGCGTGGAGTCCTACATCGCGAAGGGCATCGGCGACGGGGCACGCGTGACCGTCGGTGGTGGCCGGCCCGAGGGGCTCGATCGCGGCTGGTTCGTGCAGCCCACGATCTTCGCCGATGTGGACAATCGCTCGGCGATCGCCCAGGAGGAGATCTTCGGCCCGGTGCTGTCGCTGATCCCCTACGAGGGCGACGACGACGCGATCCGGATCGCGAACGACAGTGCCTACGGGCTGGGTGGCAGCGTCTGGACCGGCGATCACGACCGCGGCGTCGAAGTCGCGCGACGCGTGAAGTCCGGCACCATCGGCATCAACAACTATCTGCCCGATCCGACCGCGCCTTTCGGCGGCGTGAAGGCCAGTGGGCTCGGACGCGAACTCGGTCCCGAGGCGCTGTCCGCCTATCTGGAAACGAAGTCGATCTATCTCTGATCGACACGGTGTGCTCGGTCCCTCGAGGGCCGAGTTCCGGGTCGATCGAAGTCACGCGTGTGAGCCGGGGTGGTGGACGTCGGTCGTTCGACGACGATCCACCACCCGGCCGTGCTCGGCCTCGGTCGGTTGCCGCGTTCGATCGCCCGCCTATCCGATACGTGAGGAAGAAATGGCCGTAATAGATGGCCGTGCACCTTCGCGCGGCAGAAACAAATTCGCCGCCGAAGTGCTGCGCTTTATGAAGGGCGGTGCCACCGCGCTCGGCGAATTCTATGCCACCGCCTGGGAAACATTCCGGTGTATGTTCCAGCGGCCGGTGCAGTGGCGCGAATTCATTCATCAGGCGTGGTTCATCTGCCGGATCTCGATCGCGCCATCGATATTGATGGCGATTCCGTTCTGCGCGATGATCATTTTCGAGATCAATCTCATTCTGGATCAGATCGGCGGCATCGACCTCAGCGGCAGTGGCGCCGGTGTCGGCGTGATCCGGGAAATGGGCCCCATGACGACGGTACTGGTCGTCGCGGGCGCCGGCGCGACTGCGATCTGCGCGGACCTGGGCTCGCGGAAGATCCGCGAGGAGCTTGACGCTATCGAGGTGCTGGGCATCGATCCCATTGCGCGACTGGTGGTTCCACGCGTCGCGGCGGCCGCGGTGGTGGCTGTGTTCCTGAACGGCGTGGTCACCGCGGTCGGCATCACCGGAGGTTACGTCGTCAGCGTCTACGTCCAGGGCGCCACGCCCGGACAGTTCGTGAACAGCCTGTCGCTGCTGACCGGTCTCGGCGACTTCGTCGTCGGCGAGATCAAGGCCGGTGTTTTCGGCCTGCTGGCCGGCCTGGTCGGTTGTCACCTCGGAATGCGGGCGAAGGGCGGATCCAAAGGTGTCGGCGAGGCAGTCAACCAAACCGTTGTCGTGAGTTTCGTCCTGCTCTTCCTCACGAATTCGATCATCACGACTATTTCCCTGCAGGCGTAGGAGGCTCGGGTGGCAACCAAAATTGCCGGTGTCGCGAACGCACCGGTCGACAGTCTCGCCGATCTCGGCGGGCAACTGAAGTTCTACGGGCGCAGCATCTCCTACGCCCCCCATACATTCCGGCAATACCGGGGCGAAGTGCTGAAACTCATTGCCGCGGTGAGTATGGGGACTGGCGCGCTGGCGCGGGTCGGCGGCACGATGGTCATTCTCGGGTTCATGGCGATGGCCGGCGCGTACGAGGTCGGTCAGCAGGGCGATACGTCGCTGGGCCGGATCGGCATCGGGGCGCTTTCCGGATTCGTCTCCGCATTCTTCAACACCCGCGAAGCGGTACCGCTGATGACCGCGTTCACCCTGATCGCCACCGTCGGCGCCGGATTCACCGCCGAACTGGGCGCGATGCGGGTCAGTGAGGAAATCGACGCACTGGAAGTGATGTCGGTGCCGCCGATTTCGTTCCTGGTGACCACGCGACTGATCGCCGGTGTCATCGCAGTGATCCCGCTGTACGCGATCGCGCTGATCATGGGATATTTCTCCACCCGCGCCGTAACCCTCGTCTTCACCGACCAGACCAGCGGAACCTACGACCACTACTTCAAGGAATTCCTGATTCCGGCGGATGTCTGGTGGTCGCTGTTCAAGGTCATCGTCATGGCGATCGTGGTCATGTGCGTCACCTGCTACTACGGATTTCACGCCTCGGGCGGTCCGGCCGGCGTCGGCGTCGCCGTGGGTCGGGCGGTCCGGACCTCGCTGATCGCGGTGATGGTGATCGACCTGTTGGTGGGCATCGCAGTATTCGGCGGTCCCAGTTCCGGCGCGCACATTTCGGGGTGACGACGATATGACGAACACACCCAACCGATCCCGCGTGCACGACGCCGGCGTCGGTGTCGCGATGATCGCCCTCCTGCTGGCACTGACGGCATTGGCGGTCGCGGTGTACAAGGACGCGTTCACCTCCACGGCGAAGGTGTCCATCCGAACCGGCAGGACCGGCTTGATGATGGACGTCGGCTCCCAGGTGGAAATGAGCGGCAAGGTAGTCGGTCGCGTGACCGCAGTGTCCTTTCACGACAGCAGTGCCACCATCGACATGGCGGTCCGGTCGGACCAACTGAAATGGATACCCGCGAACGTGGGTGCCGATCTCAGCACCTCGACATTGTTCGGCCGCAAATACGTTTCCCTGGTCCGTCCCACCGATCCGTCGCCGAAACGGCTGGCCGACGGCGCGGTCATCGATGCGCGGCAGGTGACCGTCGAATTCCAGGACGTCCTCGGCAAACTGATGGGTGTTCTGCAACAGGTCGACCCCGCACAGGTCGACACCGTGCTGACGCAGAGCGCGACCGCGGTGCGTAGTCGCGGAGGCGGACTCGGCGAGAGCCTGCAAACCCTGTCGGCGTACCTGCGTGAATTCAACGGCACCATGCCGACATTGCAGCGCGACATTCCCAAACTGGCCGACAATGCCGACACCCTGTCCGGACTGGCGCCCGACCTGCTCGCGGTCTTGGACAACGCGAGCGTGACCGGGCAGACACTGACCGACAAGCAGTCGATGCTGGCGGCATTCCTGATGAGTTTCACCGGACTGGGCAATGTCGGAACCACCTTCTTCGATGCCGCCGGCAGGCCGTTGCCCGGAGCCGTCGACGCGCTCGATCCGGTGACCGGCGTGCTGGCCGACTACTCGCCGGAGTACCAGTGCCTGCTGTCGGGGCTCGTGCAGTCCGACGCCTATTTGAAGCGCACGCTGGGCGGTGCCCGGCCGGGCCTCAACATTCTGGGAACGGTCCCCATGGGCGACCCGCCCTATACGCAACAGAATTTGCCACATATCGGTGGGGTGTCGAATCCGCCGAGTTGCTACGGATCCCATGACGGAGTGACGGGGGCCGATCCGGGCCACACCGATTTCGACGACGGCAGCCGAGCCTATGAGACCCCCGCCCATCCTTCTCCCTCGGCCGCGAATATCGCCGAACTACTGCTTGGACGGACGAAATGACCATACGTGGACCACTGATCAAGCTTCTCGTATTCGTCGTCGTCACGACCCTCGCCGGTTTTCTCGTCGCCTCCACCGTCGGCAATATCCGATTCACTCCGGCGACCTCGTACAGCGCCGTATTCACGGACGCGTCGGGTCTGAAGGTGGGCGACGATGTGAAGGTGGCCGGAATCCCGGTAGGGAAGGTCCATTCGGTCGAATTGACCGGACCGCGGGAAGCGCTGGTGAAATTCGACGTGGATTCCCAGCGGCCGCTGACCACCGCGACGAAGCTGCAGATCCGGTACAAGAACCTCATCTCCGACCGCTATCTGGAGCTGACCGACAGTTCACCGTCGGCGCCGGCGCTGGCGGCCGGTGCCGTGATCCCCGTGAGCCGGACCGGCGCGGGACTGCAAATGGATCAGCTGGTCAACGGATTCCGCCCCCTGCTACAAGGATTGGATCCCGATGCCGCCAACCGGCTGACCGCCTCGCTGGTCGAGGTCATCAACGGCCGGTCGGACAAGATCGCCGATATCGTGCGGCAGGTCGCGACGCTGAGCGGCACGCTCGCCGATAAGGACCGGGCGATCGGGGCGATCATCACCAACCTCGGCGCGGTGATGAACACCGCCGACCAACGCGGGCAGGATCTGTCCGCCGCGGTGACCAATCTGCAGAAGTTGGTCAGCGGTCTTAACGAGGACCAGGCGACGGTCACCGGCGCGGTGGACCAGCTCGACGGTGCGACTTCCACACTCAGCAGCGTTCTCGCCGAAGCGCGCGCGCCGCTGGCCGCCGATATCACACAACTGGGGCGTACGGCGGCCAATCTCAACGCTGAGACCGACAGTTTGAACGCGTTGCTCAGCGGACTGCCGCACGCGTACCAAAAGATCTCTCGTGCAAGCAGTTACGGCAACTTCGTGAACTTCTTCGTATGTGGTTTGGCCATCCGGTACCCCGGTCCGCAAGGGGGCGCCGATACGCCGATGGTCGTAGCCCCGGCAGACAGGTGCAAATAATGGGTCGGATCGCGGAGCGGGCACTGAAATGGAAATGGCGCGGACGGTTGCCGATGCGGGAACGCAATCGCGTGCGCGTGGGCGTCGTCGGCACACTGCTGGTGGTCATCGTGCTCGCGGTCGTCTTCGAGTACCGGTCCATTCCAGGCGTCAGTGACAATTCGAACTATCGCGCCGAGTTCGCCGATGCCAGCGGTTTGGCGGTCAAGGACGACGTGCAGGTCGCCGGCGTGGTGGTCGGCCGGGTGAAGAGCGTCGAGCTGTCGGGTGACCGGGTGGAAGTCGAATTCACCGCCGATACCCATGGTGTGCGGCTCGGCGCCGACACCCGGGCGGTGATCCGGGTCGGCACGCTGCTGGGCAAGCGCTATATCGAACTCGCCCCCGAGGGACCGGGAACCCTCGCGGGTGGAGCGACTATTCCGTTGCAGCGCACCACATCCGGCTACGACATCTCCCGGTCGCTCGCGGAGGTGTCCGATACGGTGGCGAAGACCGACACGACGCGCCTCAGCGATGCGTTGAATCAGGCCGGCGCGTTGTTGAAGACGGTGTCGCCCGACCTGGAATCGTCATTGACCGGCATAACCCGGCTGTCGAACACGGTCGCGAGCCGTGACCAGGCGATCGACGATCTGCTGGCTCATGCCAACGGCGTCAGCGGAATTCTCTCGCAGCGAAACGAACAGTTCGCACTCCTGCTGGCCGACGGCCGATCCCTGTTCGGTGCGCTGAACACCCGGGCGGACGAAATCCACCGGGTTCTGGTGCAGGCGAAAAGCGTCTTCGACGAACTGAGTGCGCTCGCCCAGGAGAACACCGCGAGTATCGGGCCCACACTGACCGAATTAAGCACGACAGTGGAGACCTTGAACAAGAACTACAAGAACGTCAGTGATTCGATCTCCGGCCTGCGGACGTTCGTGACCCAGCTCAGTGACGTCGTCGCCAGTGGCCCCTTCTTCAATGTGCTGCTGGACAACATCACCCCGGCGACGTTGAACAATCCACAGCCCAGCAATTCCGGAGGCCCGCGATGAAACGGATTCCTCGATTCGCGGTGATCGCGGTGGGCGTGGTGGCGGTCGTCGCGGTGGCCGTATCGGTCCTGGCGGCCGCCCATCCCTCCAAAAAGCATGTGGTGGCCTACTTCCGCAGCACCACCGGGCTCTACCCCGGCGACTCCGTCGATGTGCTGGGGGTGAAGATCGGGACGGTGGACAAGGTCGTCCCCGCCGGTGACCGGGTCCGGGTCGAGATGTCGGTGGACGCCGATCGGCGCGTGCCGGCCGACGCGAAGGCCGCCATCATCGCCCCGACGCTCGTCTCGGGCAGATACGTCCAATTCGCGCCCGCCTATACCCACGGGCCCACCCTCGCGGACGGCGCGGTCATCCCGCTTGAGCGCACCGCCGTGCCGGTCTCCTTCGACGAGGAGAAGAAGCAGGTCGACGAGCTGCTTGAGGCACTCGGGCCGAACGGTCACAACGGAAATGGGCCGCTGGCGGATGCGGTCAGCGCAGCCGCGGGCACGGTGGACGGCCGCGGCACCACCATCAACAACACCTTGGCCGCACTGTCGGCGGCTGCGGTCGCGCTGGACAAGGGCAGCCCGGATCTGTTCGGGACGTTGCGCAATCTGCAGAGTTTCGTCTCCGCGCTGGCGGCCAACGACAAACAGATCGTCGGATTCGCCGGGCAGCTGTCGTCGGTGTCGCAATTGCTCTCCGACAACCGCACCGAGCTGAACGCACTGCTGAACAGCCTGGCCACCCAAATGGGGCAGATCCAGGAGTTCGTGAAGAACAACCGCGGCCAGCTCGTGAGCGATGTGTCGTCATTGCAGCACATCACCCAGCTGCTGGTGGACAAGGAGGATGACCTCGCCCAGATTCTGCACAGCGCACCGACGGCACTGGGCGACTTCTACAACATCTACGACCCGCAGACCGCGTCGCTGACGGGCGGCCTGGCGCTGCCGGGCATTCCGGATGGCCGCTCGCTGCTGTGTGTGTTCGCCACCACGGTGGATGCCCCGCCGGACATGTGCCGGACGGCGACCCAGTCGCTGGCGGGCCAGCTGGCCGGTGCGGTAGCGGGGACCCGATCACCTTCGGCGCCGGCGCCGACCGACCTGCAGGGGCTGCTGGCTCCGCTGACGGGGGGTACTCGATGAGACGCGTCAGGAAGAAGAAGGCTCTGTCGGTGTCGCTCGGTCTCTTGGCGACGACGACGGTGCTGGCGGGCTGCGGACGTTTCGACGGCGTCAATTCCCTGCCGTTGCCGGGGAATGCGTCGAAGGGCAGCGGCTTCGACATCACCGTCGACATGCCGAATGTGCAGAACCTGGTGAACAATTCGGTGGTCAAATCCGGCAATGTCGATGTCGGCACCGTGTCGTCGATCCGACTGGACGGGTGGCATGCGCGGCTGACCGTTCAATTGAACGATTCCGCGGCGTTGCCCGCGAATGTGTCGGCCACGCTCGGCCAGACCAGCATTCTGGGTGCCCAGTACCTGGAATTGTCGGTCCCCTCGGGACAGCAGCCCGCGACGCGCTCCTTGCGGGCGGGCGATGTCATCGGATTGGAGCGAAGCGGCGAGTACCCCTCCACCGATCGGGTGCTGTCCGCATTGTCGGGGGTGCTCAATGGTGGTGGGCTCGAACAGATCCGGACCATCGTCGCCGAGGCTGATTCCGTGCTCGACGGCCGCGAGAACAACCTGCGCGACCTGATCGACAATCTGGACACCTTCGTCACGAGTCTGAACAACCAGCGGGACGATATCGTCCGGGCGATCGAGTCGGTGGACAAGTTGTCGGGCACGCTCGGCGCCCAGACCGCGACCATCGACAAGGGGCTCGCGACCTTGGCGCCCGCATTCGGAGTGCTCGACAAGCAGCAACGGCAGCTGACCGACACACTGGCCAGCCTCGGGCGGTTCGGACAGGTCGCCAACGAGGTGCTGACGGCCAGTCACACCGGATTGGTCGACGATCTGACCAATCTGCGGCCGGTCCTGACCGAATTGGCGGCCGCGGGAGCCAACCTGCCGAAGGCGCTCGACCTGGCCGCCACGATTCCGTTCCCGGTATCGACGATCGATCGTGCGATCCGTGGCGACTTCATCAACCTGTACCTGACGCTCGACCTGAGCGCCAACGGCGTGCTGAACAAGATCCTGCCCAGCATGCCGAAGGGCCTGCTGGAAAGCGTGGTGGCCATCGGTCATGTGGTGGATCCGATGATCGCGCCGACCCAGGCGCCCCCGCCCGCAGACGCCGCACCGCCGGCAGTCGGAGTGCCGCCGCAACCCCCGGCGTTACCGGCACTTCCGTCGTTGCCCGGGTTGCCGGGGTTGTTCGCGCCGCCCGCCCCCGCCGCCGGAGGACACTGATGCACAAAACACGCCTGGTCAAACTGCAATTGACGGTGTTCGCCATCGTCGCGGCGGTGAGCTTGGTCTACGTGGGAATCAATTACTGCGGAATCCAGAACGCCACCCGCATCGGCACCTACACCGTCACGGCGCATTTCGCCGACGGCGCCGGTCTCTACGACAACGCTCTGGTCACCTACCGCGGTTCCGACGTTGGAATTGTCCGCTCGATTTCGTTGAGCAACAAAGGGATCGCTGTACAACTGCAGTTGACGTCGAACAAGCGGATCCCGGCCGACACCCCCGCCGCGATCAAAAGCGTGTCCGCGGTCGGTGAACAATACGTCGACCTGACGCCGACCACCGAACACGGCCCGTACTTGCACGACGGCAGCGTTATTCCTCTGGAACACACCACGATTCCAACCTCCGCGGCTACGCTACTCGATCATGTGGACCGGCTCCTGCAGGCCGTGCCGCCCGAGGATCTGCGCCAGACCCTGGCTGAAGGCTCGCGAGCTCTCGACGCGCAAGGGTCGCCAGCCGGACGACTGATCGACTCCGCCGATTCGATCATCGCTCTGGCACAAAAGAATTGGGATCCGACCAAGAGGTTGATCCAGGATGCGGAACCGCTGCTCGACACCGGTAACGTGGTGTCCTCGGATCTGACATCCTCGGTGCACGACCTGGCCTCGTTCACGGCGCAACTGGCCGGCGACGACCCGAATGTGCGCACGGTTCTCGACCAGGGCAAGGGGTTCGCGGACACCGTCGGTTCGGCGCTGACCGACTTGACCGCGCCGCTGCCGAATCTGCTGGCGAATCTGCAGACGGTTGGTCAGGTGCTGCGGGTCAACGTCCCAGGGCTGCGACAGATCCTCGTTGTCTACCCGGCGATCACCGCGTCGTTCAACTACAGCGTGCAGCATCAGGGTCTGCAGCGGGACGGCGATCAGTTGAGCGCTCAGGCACCCCTGGACGTCAAGTTGCTGAACACGTTCGGGCCGGTGACCTGCACCCAGGGCTACGAGAGCACCCAGCGACGCGACCCGTCGGACACCAGCCCGGCACCGGCGAATCCTGATGCGACATGCATGCTGCCGCACAACGATCCCCAGGCGGTGCGCGGCTCCCGCAATATGCCGTGCGTCTCGAATCCCGCTGTGCGCACCACATATCAGGCCGACTGTCCCGGCGGCGCACCTTCGACCTGGCCCGGGATGCTGTCCCGCCCGGGCGGTGCCGCGGCCGCCGCGCCGGCAGGCCCGC
>NZ_BDBN01000063.1 GCF_001613005.1 Nocardia nova NBRC 15556
GGCCGACGCCTTCGCGCTCGCCGACGCCGTGGCCGATGCCGCCGGCGTCACCATCGAGCGCCGCGCCGCCGCCTACCTGCCGTTCCATCCGGGCCGCTGCGCGGAACTGCTCGTCGACGGCACGGTCGTGGGCCACGCCGGTGAACTGCATCCGGCCGTGCTGGAGCGCAGCGGTCTGCCGCCGCGCACCTGTGCGCTGGAACTGGATCTGGACGCGCTGCCGCTGCGCGAATCCCGTCCCGCCCCCGTGGTCTCCGCCTTCCCGGCGGTTCTGCAGGACGTGTCGGTGAGTGTCGAGAAGACCGTGGGCGCGGCCCAGGTCGAATCGGCGCTGCGCACCGGTGCGGGCGAGTTGCTCGAGGACATCGCGCTGTTCGACGTCTACGAGGGCGCCCAGGCGGGCGAGGGCCGCAAATCCCTCACCTACGCCCTGCGCTTCCGCGCGAGTGACCGCACCCTCACCGAGGACGAGGCGAGCGCGGCCCGTGATTCCGCGGTCGCGGCGGCGGCCGACGCCGTAGGCGCGGTTCTGCGTGGATAGTGCGAACCATATTCCTACCCTGGTAGCATCATGGGTATGAAGCTGAGTGTGAGTCTGTCGGACGACGACCTGGCGACGATCGACGAGGAAGTGCGTCGGTCGGATTTGCCTGGTCGGTCCGCCGCTGTGCACAAAGCCATCGAGCTGCTGCGTGCCCGCGCACTGGAAGATGCCTATGAACAGGCGTGGGAAGAGTGGGAAGAAGCGGGCGAGGAAGCTGCCTGGTCGGTCGCGACCGGTGACCTGTAGTGCGGCGCGGGGACGTCGTGCTGGTCGACCTCGACCCGGTTCGAGGAAACGAGGTGGCGAAGACTCGTCCCGCCGTCGTCGTCAGCAACGACGGCGCCAACCGGCGTGCTGTACAGCTCGGACGCGGTGTGGTCACCGTGGTGCCGGTGACGAGCAACACGGATAGAATCTTTCCGTTCCAGGTGCTGTTGGAGGATGTCCCAGGTTTGCGAGTGGCGTCGAAAGCGCAGGCCGAACAGGTTCGTTCGGTATCTGTGGAACGGATAGGGCGGGTGCTCGGCACCTTGCCACCCGCGCTGGTCAAGGACCTGGACCGGGCGCTACGCCTGCATCTGAACCTGTGAATTCAGCGGCCGAGTGGAGACTTGGTGGTAGTCGGCGCTAAGAAGGGGCTATGCGACATCCGGCCGAGGGCGTGCTCAACGCGCTGACGTTCCATCCCGAACGTCGGATCACGATGACGCCCGAGCAGTTCGGCTTCGACCACGAGGAGCTCTGGCTCACCGCGGGCGACGGAGCCCGGATCAATGCCTGGTTCGTGCGCGCCGAGAAGCCGATCGCCCACGTGCTGTACGCCCACGGCAACGGCGGCAATATCGGTGATCGCTCGCCGATCCTGGCATTGCTGGCCGCGGCCGGCTTGAACGTGCTGACCTTCGACTATCGCGGTTACGGTCGCAGTCCGGGCCGGCCGAGCGAACGCGGGCTGTATCTGGACGCCCGCGCCGCCCGCCGGGCGCTGCTGGAACAGTCCGGCGTGGAACCGAAACGCGTTGTCTATCTCGGTAAATCGCTCGGCGGCGCGGTGGTCACCGAACTGGCGACCGAATATCCGCCCGCCGCGATGATTCTGATGTCCACCTTCACCGGCCTGCGCGACGCGGCCCGCGCGGTCTACCCCTTCATTCCGAAAGCCTTGGTGCCGAACGCGTTTCCGACGCTGCAGCGACTCCGCACCCTGCGCGTGCCGACGTTCGTCATGCACGGCGACGCCGACGAACTGCTCCCGGTCGAGATGGGCCGGACGCTGCACGCGGCGGCGGCCGACCCCAAGCGGCTGCTGATCTACCCCAACGCCGGTCACAACACCCTGGTCTCGATTCCCGGGTGGTCGGGAACCGTATCGGCGTGGGTTCGCGACGTTCTCGCGGGCGTGGAGTCGGTGACCGGCGAGTGAAATCGGTCGGACCGCGGTCGCGGTGCGTAGCCTGGGTGCATGTCCGAAACCGGTGATATGGCGGCCCTGCTCGCCGCGATGCAGGATGAGGATCTGCTCGAGGTCGTGGTCACCGCGACCACGGGCCGGCCGGGTCTGGAGAAGTTGCATCTGACCGCGGCCGAACTGGCGGCCCGCCCCACTCATGCCGAACCGGAGGTCGATGTGAGTTCGGACACTCCCGGTGCGGCCGCCGCCGTGCCGCCGCCGATCTCGGGCGGATTCGGGCAGGTCGCGGTGGGCTCGGGCGTGCCGCTGCCGCCGGAGGGCTTCGGGGTGCCCGGCGGATACTCCGAATCCGGAGTCCCTACTTTCGAGTCAGTTCGCGATAAGGTCGAGCAGCGCTACGGCACCGCCCAGGGGTTGGGCGAACTCGACCGGCAGACACCGGCGGGCCGCAGCGCCGACGAACAATGGCAGGCGCGGGAGAAAGCCGCGCGGGAACGCCTGGACGAGATCCGGAAGTCGCTGCGCGACGACGTGTGATTCCGGCTGGTCCGGCGGTCCGGACAGCTGAAGGGGAACCGATGACCGCAGCACAGGACATCGCCGCGAAACTGCTCGACGCGCAAGTGGACTACCTGCTCGCGGAGGTGACGGGAGATCGGTTCGCCGAGGTCGTCGCCCGCGATGTGGACGATGTGCTGGCGGTCGCCGACACCATCGTCTTCCGCGATGTGGTCTCCGTCGAGGAGGCGCGGCAGACGGTGCGCACCGTGGTGAATCGCATCGGCGGCAGCCCGGTGCTGCAGGATTCGGTGGCCGCGTTCGCCGACGCCATCTACGACAACGTCGCCGAGAACAACGACTACACCCTCGGTGACGTCGTGGACCGCGAGCCCGTGGAAGCGTTGCTGGAGAAGATCTTCGGCATGCACCAGGCGCAGGAGCGCCTGCTGGAGCGGCTGACCGAAAGCCCCTTGGTCGCGACGGCGGCGTCCAAATTCGTCGACAAGCTGATCGACGATTTCATGGAGTCGAACCGGCAGATGGCCAGCAAGGTTCCGGGCGTCGGATCGCTGGTGTCGTTCGGCACCAACGCGGCCAAGTCCGCCCGCAAGGCCGCCGAGAAGGCCAGCAGCGGCACCTTCATAGGCGATATGGCCGGTAAGGGCGCGATGTTCGCCCTCAAGCGCACCAACAACGCGATCCGGGAGATGCTGCGCGACGCACCGGTGCACGGCGCGGCGATGGAGTTCTGGGATCTGCACGCCGGTGAGCCGGTCAGCGGCCTGCGCGATTACCTGACCCAGGCCGACCTGCGCGAACTCGCCCTGCTGGTACACCGGATCGTCGTCACCACCCGCGACAAGGAGTACGTGGGTGTGCTCCTCGACGAGTGCGTCGACGTGTTCTTCACCAAATACGGCGACCACACCCTCGGCGCGTTGCTGCCCGAACTGGGCCTGTCCGCCGACGACATCCGCACCGAGATCCTGCGCTACGGTCCCGCGGTGGTCGAGGCTGCGAAGCGAAACGGCGTGCTGGCCAAGCTGATTCGCGAACGCCTCGAACCCTTCTACACCTCGGAGCCGGTGCTGGCGATCCTGGCCGAGGCCACGCAGTAGACGGGCACACCCGAACCGCGACCGCGGCCCGGCCCGGGGCGACACCCCTGAGCCGGGCCGAGCTCGCTGATCAGCCGTCGATATCGGCGAACATGCCGGGCTCGTACGAGCCGCCCTGCTGGCGCACGATCACGCCGAGCCGGTTGGCCGCGTTGATCTGAGCGATGAGGCCGACCAGTGCGGCGATCTGGTCTTCGTCGTAGTGCTTGCGCACCTGCGCCCAGGTCTCGTCCGAAACTCCCTGATGGGCGTCGGCGAGCCGGGTGCCCTCCTCGGCCAGTGCCAGCGCGGCCCGCTCGGCCTCGCTGAACACCGACGCCTCGCGCCACGCGGCGACCAGGTTGATGCGCACCGCGGGCTCTCCGGCGGCGGCGAGGTCCTTGCTGTGCACATCGGTGCACCACCCGCAGCCGTTGATCTGGCTGACGCGCAGCATCATCAGGTCCTGGGTGGCCTTGGGCAGCGTCGACTGGAGGATGACCATGCTGGTGTTACCGAATCGTTTGGCGAACTTGGCGCCGAGTGCACTGTCGGTGAGAGTGAAGCGGGATTCCATGACGTCGTCCTTGCTGTCGTGATCGTTGGCGGGAACGCACACAAGATGCCGCTCACGCGATCGATGTGACAGTGCGGAAAAGTGATGTGCGGCACATCAGCGCGAGATCGTCATGGGCCGTAGCAGGGACTCGATCAGGGCCAATTGCCCGGTGAACTCGGCCGGGTCGAGGGCGGCGATGCGCAGGAGGATGTGTTCGGCGCCCGCATCGATGTACCGATGCAGTTGCGCCGCAACGTGTTCGGCGGTGCCGGTCAACAGGACCTGGATCGTTTCGACCGTCTCCACCGGCATCCGGTAGGTCGCCTGCGCGTAGCGGTCCAGCGCCGCCCGGCCCTCCTGCGCGTCGTCGCTGAGGTAGACGGTCGCGAAAAGTGCCGGAGTAATGGATGTTTCGGCGCGGCCGGCGGCGGAGGCGGCGGACCGGACGGTGGCCAGGCCGTCGGCGTAGGCGGCCACATCCGGTGGGTAGGGGAGCCAGCCGTCGTAGCGCCGTCCGGTCCGGGCGAGCGCGGCGGGCGTGATGCCGGTGGCCCAGATGGGCGGTCCGCCCGGCCGATGCGGCTGCGGGACGTCCGGCAACCAGTCGTAGTGGAGAACCTTGCCGTGGAAGGGGTCGGTGTTGCCGGACCACAGCCGCCGCCACAGGTCGACGGTGTCGTCGAGCTGGGAGAAGCGGGTTCGGTAGTCCACGCCGACGAGGTCGAATTCGGCGCGGCTGAGTTCCGGGAATCCCGCGCCGACGCCGAGGATCAGCCGGCCGGAGGCGAGCTGGTCCAGCGATGCGAGGGTGGCGGCGGCCTGTACCGGGTGCCGGTAGGCCGGCATCAGCGCGGCCGTCCCGAGGGTGATCCGCTCGGTCACCGCCGCCGCGGCCGCCAGGACCGTCAGGGGTTCGATCCGAGCCCGGCTCAGCGAATCGCCCAGCCACACCGAATCGAATCCCATTCCTTCGGCTGTCACCGCCAGCTCGGCCAGGCTGCGGGCCGCGCCGCCGCGTTCCAACTGCGCGACGCCGCCGGGGAGGAGCAGGCCGTATCGAATGTCGTTCACGAGACCAGCGTGGGCCGCGGTGCGAGTGCCGGCAATTCCCGGCGGGGTATGGCCGGGTGCCGCTATCGCGGTCGCCGGACGCGGTCGGCAACGATTCGGCTACATCGAATTGCCCCCTCGTCGATTTCGATTATGCACGTTTGAATTTTCGACATCGAGGGTAACGGTGTCCATTTTCTGAGAACCGACCGCGCGGTATATAGATATTCCCACCGGTGAACGTACCGATGTCCGACGCTACGTTGTTTGAAGATTCAATGTTGTCCACCGGAAGGTCCGGTCATGAGCACAGACCACCGACCCGTCGAATTATCGGCTCTGGCCGCGGCGTTGCATACGGAGCAGGACGGTTACCGAAAGTCGTTACGTAACCGTCAGTTGCAGATGATCGCGATCGGTGGAGTGATCGGCACCGGGCTGTTCCTCGGTGCGGGCGGACGTCTCGCCGATGCAGGTCCGGGGCTCTTTCTGGTCTACGCGGTCTGCGGTGTCTTCGTCTTCTTCGTGCTGCGGGCGCTGGGGGAGTTGGTGCTGTATCGGCCGTCGTCGGGATCGTTCGTATCCTACGCGCGCGAATTTTATGGCGAGAAACTCGCATTTGCCGTCGGCTGGATGTATTTCTTTCACTGGTGTATGACCGGCATCGTCGACATCACCGCGATCGCGACATATGTCCGCTATTGGGGTGCGTTCTCGGTGGTGCCGCAGTGGGTGATCGCACTGGTGGCGCTGGTCGCGGTCGTCGGCACGAATTTGATCTCGGTGCGATGGTTCGGAGAGCTCGAATTCTGGGTGGCGCTGGTGAAAGTCGTCGCCCTCATCGGATTTCTGATCGTGGGCTCGGTCTTTCTCGCCGGCCGGTTCGCCATTCGGGGCGAAGCCACGGGGGTCGGCGTGATCGCTCATCACGGCGGACTGTTCCCGACCGGTGTGCTGCCGCTCGTCACGGTCACCACGGGCGTCGTATTCGCCTATGCGGCAGTGGAGTTGGTCGGTATCGCGGCGGGGGAGACCGAGAATCCGCACGAGGTGATGCCGCGCGCCATCAATTCGGTCATCGCCCGCATCGGGGTGTTCTATATCGGCTCACTCGTCCTGCTCGGACTGTTGCTGCCCTACACCGCCTTTCGTGACGGCGAGAGCCCGTTCGTCACCTTCTTCGCCCGCATCGGCGTCCCCGCTGCCGGGTCGATGATGAATCTGATCGTGCTCACCGCCGCGTTCTCCAGTCTCAACGCCGGCCTGTATTCCACCGGCCGCATCCTGCGCTCGATGTCGGCGAACGGCAGCGCCCCCGCGGTGGCCGGCCGCATGTCCCGTACCGGCGTGCCCTACATCGGCATTCTGGCCACCGGCGTGATCGCGCTGATCGGCGTGGGGCTCGACGCGGTGGTGCCGGACAAGGCCTTCGAGATCGTGCTGAACGTCTCGGCTCTCGGCACGATCGTCTCGTGGATGGTGGTGCTGCTCTGCCAGTTGCGCCTGTGGCGACGCTGGTGGGACGGCATCTCCCATCGCCCCGCGTACCGCATGATCGGCGCGCCTTACACCGGTATCGCCACCCTCGTCTTCCTGGTGGCCGTGGTGGCACTGATGGCCTGCAGCAGCGACCCGATCCAACGCTGGGCGGTCGTGGCGACGGTCTGTGTGATGGGCCCCGTCCTCGTCGGGGGATGGTTCCTGACGCGCCGGAAAGTGTTGCGAATAGCGGCGATTCGCCACGACCACACCGGCCAGTTCCCGGTGGTCGCCGAGCGACCGTGGCCGGGAAGGCCGGCGGAGCCGGAGGTGATCGTGGAGGATCCGGGCCGGCGCCGACCCAGCCACGAGGTATGAGCGGCCACAGAGTGAGCGGCTCCTCGGCGGCATGGTCAGCGACCGATTCCGTCCAGCGCGGCGACGTCCTCATCCGACAGTGAAAGCCCGGCCCCCGCGATGTTTTCGCGCAGGTGAGTCGCGGATGACGTACCGGGGATGAGCAGAATGTTCGGTGCCCTCCGCAACAGCCAGGCCAGCGCCACCGGCAGCGGCGCGGCACCCACTCGGCTCGCGACCTGGGCGAGTGTCTCCGACTGTAGCGGCGTGAAGCCACCGAGCGGGAAGTACGGCACGTAGGCGATGCCGTCGGCCACGAGCCGGTCGATGAGGTCGTCGTCGTGGCGATGGGCGAGGTTGTACATGTTCTGCACGCATACGATCGACGCGATGCTCCGCGCCTCGGCGACTTGATCCGCGGTGACGTTGCTGACTCCGAGATGGCGTATCAGGCCATCCTGCTGAAGGTCGGCGAGCGTCTCCAATGCCTCTGCGAGCGAGCCGGGCCGGGGGCCTGCGGCATCGCCCATGCGCAGGTTGACCAGATCGAGGTTCTCGACCCCGAGCGACCGAAGGTTCTGATGCACCTGTTCGCGCAGGTCTTCGGGACGCCGGGCCGTAGGCCAGCCGCCCTGCGCGTCGCGGCGCGCCCCGACCTTCGTGGCGATGTACACCGTGTCCGGGTAGGGGTGCAGTGCCTCACGGATCAACTCGTTCGTCACGTCGGGCCCGTATGCGGCGCTGGTGTCGATGTGGGTGATACCGGCATCGACTGCCTCGCGTAGCACGGCCAGCGCGCCGTCGCGGTCGGCGGGCGGCCCCATGACCCCGGGGCCGGCGAGCTGCATGGCGCCGTAGCCGAACCGGGTGACAGTCGCGTCGCCGAGCATTCGGGTGCCGCCGGGAAGTAGGGGTGTGCTCACGTGGTGCCTTTCATCTCCGATCGGGAGTCTCCGACCTGCTGGCACCATTGTTGGAGAGCTACTTCCTTTCGGGAAGTAGGCACTTGAAAGTGCGTAACTCTCCGAAAGCGAAAGGCGAGACCGGTGACAGCGAAGGTATTCGAGGGGGCTCGGAGCAGCGCGGAGTACAACGCATTCCTGGCGGCATGCCCCAGTCGTCAACTCCTCGATCGGATCTCCGACAAATGGGTCGTGCTGATCTTGTGCGCGTTGAGCGGGGATGCGGGCGACCCATCCGATCGGCCCGGTGTCGCGGCTGCCGCGAAGGCGATGCGCTACTCCGAACTATCGCGCCTGCTGGTCGGTGTCAGCCAGAAGATGCTGACCCAAACCCTGCGGGCTCTCGAACGTGATGGCTTGCTCACCCGCACAGTGACGCCGACCGTTCCGGTCACGGTCACCTACGAGCTCACCGAACTCGGCCTCTCACTCCACCACCTGACGCGCGGCCTCAGATCCTGGGCGCAGGACCATATGGACGAGGTGTCGGCCCATCGTGAGAACCACGACGCTCGCACCCCCTGATATGACAAGGGCGTTCGAGCGATGGTGCTCGAACGCCCTTGTGGCACAGAAGGTTAGGTGAGGTCGAAGCCGCCGCGCTCGAGGCGGGCGGTGAACGCATCCCATTCGGTGGGGGCGAAGACGAGGGCGGGGCCGGTGGGGTTCTTGGAGTCGCGGACGCCGACCATACCTTCGGAAAGGTGGGCTACCTCGACGCATTCCTTGCCTGACGAACTGGCATCAGCCCCGGTAGCCGGGAAGAACCAACCGCCGAATTCCGATCGTTTCCGCGATACGGCGGTCTCCGGCCTCGGCTATCGGGCATGCCATTACCGAAAGCCTCAGGAGCGCATGGATGTACCGACCTCCGATCGCCGATCACATCGAGATCACGGTGGTGGTTGCTCGATGTCGTGTATGCGTCGTCGGTCGTATCGAAGTGGGTAGCGCCGTATGCGGTGTGGCCGATACCTATTGTCCACCAACGTTTTTGCGGCCGCCAGATCGTGCCGGACGATGGCTCGGCCGGTTGGCTGGAATTCGCTGTGAATATTCAGGGGGCAATTTCGCCGACGGCCGGCGCACCTTGGCCGTGAATCGCCTACGACATCGAATAGCAGGGCGCGCTTCGGCGCTCTGTGCGAAATCTGCTCAGCTGCGGCAAGCGGTCCGCGTGCTGTGCGACGCCATTTCCGCTCCACCCCGCCCGGTAGTATTCGTGGCGATCGCGATCTGTTCATCCGGAAGGGAGCTTCGGCTCCGGGCGAAGGCGAATCCGCCGGCGCCGATGACAGCGGTGGAGGAGTGCGCATGGCGAAAACGAATGTGGCCGACCAATTCGTGCACGTTCTCGTACAGGCCGGAGTGCGGCGGATCTACGGCGTGGTGGGCGACAGCCTCAATCCGATCGTCGACGCCGTGCGCCGTACCCCGCAGATCGAATGGGTGCATGTGCGCAACGAGGAGGCCGCCGCCTTCGCCGCGGCGGCGGAGGCGCAGTTGACCGGCCGCCTGGCCGTGTGCGCGGGAAGCTGCGGCCCGGGCAACACCCATCTCGTCCAGGGCCTCTACGACGCGCACCGCACCGGGGCGCCGGTATTGGCGCTGGCCTCCCACATCCCCTCCGATCAGATCGGCACGCAGTTCTTCCAGGAAACGCATCCGGAACGCCTCTTCGTCGAATGCAGCGGATACTGCGAAATGATCAGCCGGCCCGAGCAGATGCCGCGCATGCTGCGGATCGCGATCCAGCATGCGCTGGCGCGCCACGAGGTGTCGGTGGTGGTGCTCCCGGGCGATGTCGCCCAGTTGGACATCGCGCATCCCACCGGCGAAACGAGCCTCGTCTCCGAACTCGGTCGCGTCATGCCCGCCGCCGAACAGGTGCGGGCGCTCGCCGACGCGCTGAACGCGGCACGAACCGTCACCCTGTTCTGCGGTGCCGGCGTTCGCGACGCGCACGAAGAGGTGATGCGGCTCGCCGAGACGCTGCACGCACCCATCGGGCACAGCCTGCGCGGCAAGGAATGGATCCAGTTCGACAATCCCTACGACGTGGGGATGAGCGGTCTGCTCGGCTACGGCGCCTGCTACAAGGCCATGCACGAAGCCGATCTGGTCCTGCTGCTGGGCACCGATTTCCCCTACGACGAATTCCTGCCGGGAACCAATACCGTGCAGATCGACCACGATGCCTCCCGCCTCGGCCGGCGCACGCCACTGAAGCTGGCCGTGCACGGCGACGTTCGCGAAACCCTGCGCGCGGTCCTTCCCCTCCTCGCGCAGAAATCCGACCGGGAATTCCTGGACCGCATGCTCGGCGAGCACTACCGGCTGCTCGAGCAGGTCGTCGACGCCTACACCCGAAATGTCGCCGACCACAAGCCGATTCACCCCGAATACGCCGCCGACATTCTCGACGAACTCGCCTCCGACGACGCGATCTTCACCGTCGACACCGGCATGTGCAATGTGTGGGCGGCCCGCTATCTGACCCCGAACGGCCGCCGCCGGGTGATGGGGTCGTTCCTGCACGGCACTATGGCCAACGCCCTGCCGCATGCCATCGGCGCGCAGTTCGCCTATCCGGACCGGCAGGTGATCTCGATGTCCGGCGACGGCGGTCTGGGCATGCTGATGGGTGAGCTGCTCACCGTGGCGTTGCATCGGCTGCCGGTGAAGATCATCGTCTTCAACAATTCGTCGCTGGGTATGGTCCGGCTGGAAATGCTGGTGGACGGCCTGCCGAATTTCGAAACCGACCACGTCCCGGTCGATTTCGCCGCCGTCGCCCGCGCCGCCGGCATCCACGCGGCGCGGGTGACGGATCCGTTCGCGATCCGGAATGCCATCGCCGAAGCGCTGGAACATCCGGGCCCCGCCCTGGTCGACCTCGTCACCGACCCCAACGCCCTGTCCCTCCCGCCGCACATCACCGCCGCGCAGGTACGCGGCTTCGCGCTCGCGGCCAGCAAGATCGTGCTGACCGGCGGCGTGGGCCGGATGATCGACATGGCCCGATCGAACCTACGCAACGTGCCGCGCTGAAACATGCCGTGTGCCAGCCGGATTCGTGGTTGCCGGGGCCGCCGGCGAACCTCACACGTACTGCTCGCGCAGCTTGCCCTTGACCAGCTTTCCCGTCGGCGTACGGGGCAATTCGTCGGCGAAATCGACGCTGCGCGGCACCTTGTAGTGAGCGATGCGCTCGCGCAGGAAATCGCGAAGTCGTTGTGCCAGTTCGGGTCCCGGCTCGACGCCGGGTGCGGGCTGGACGACCGCCTTCACCGATTCGCCCATCTCCTCGTCGGGGACCCCGATCACCGCCACATCGAGGACATCCGGATGCAGGGCCAGGGCGTCCTCGATTTCCTGCGGGTAGATGTTCACCCCGCCGGAGATGATCATGAACGCCTTGCGGTCGGTCAGGAACAGGAATCCGTCGGCGTCGATATAGCCGATATCGCCGGTGGTCGTCCAGGTCGGATGCTCGGGATGGATTGCCTTGGCGGTCTTCTCGGGATCGTTGTGGTAGTCGAACGGGACTTCCTCGCGCTCGAAATAGATGGTGCCGATCTCGCCGGCGGGCAACTCGTGGCCGTCGTCGTCGCAGATGCGAACGGCGCCCATCCCCGCCGGCCCGACCGAGCCGGGTTTGCGCAACCACTGCTCGCTGTCGATGAAGGTGGCGCCGTTGCCCTCGGTGGAGGCGTAGTACTCGTACAGCACCGGCCCCCACCAGTCGATCATCGCCTGCTTCACCTCCACCGGGCACGGCGCGGCGGCGTGCACGGCGACTCGCATACTCGAAACGTCGTAGCGGGTACGCACGCTCTCGTCCAGTTTCAGCATGCGCACGAACATCGTCGGCACCCACTGGCTGTGGGTGACGCGATAGCGTTCGATCGCGGCGAGCGCCTGTTCGGCGTCGAAGCGTTCCATCACCACCACGGTTCCGCCGAGGGCATGAACCACGCCGCCGAATCGCAACGGCGCGGCGTGATACAGCGGAGCCGGCGACAGATACACGGTGTCGGTGTCGAATCCGTAGAGCGGGCCGAAGACGGCGGTATAGGTGTCACCCGGCGCATCGCCGACCTGCCGATCCGGCAGCGGATGCTTGATGCCCTTCGGGCGGCCGGTGGTGCCCGACGAATACAGCATGTCGGCGCCGCGTGGCTGATCCGGCAGCGGTTCGGGAGACGCTGCGGCCACAGCCTTTTCATACGATTCGTAGCCGGGGACATCCCCGCCGAAGGCGAGCCGGATCCCGACCGCGGGAGTCTGCTCGACCACCCGCCGGGCCACCTCCGCCAGTTCCGCCGACACGATGAGCGCCCGCGCGCCGCAGTCGTTGACGATATAGCTGATCTCGTCCGCGGACAGATGCCGGTTGACGGCCGTGATGTAAAGACCGGATCGCAACGCCGCCCAGTAGACCTCGTACACCTCGAGCGTATTGCCGGACAGCAGCGCGATGTGATCGCCCTTGCGCAGACCCGCCTCGTACAGATGCCGCGCGAGGCGAACCGAGTTGTCCTCGAGCTCGCGGTAGGTCAGCGTGCTACCGCTCCCGGCCAGCACGACCGCCGGTTTATCAGGGAATCGATCGACATGCGCACCGGGGTACATCCTGCTCCTCCACAACACCGCCGACGGCTCTGACACGACCGCCGGTCGAGAGGGACCTGCCTCGCCGCCGCGACACCGGCCCCGCCGAGACACCGTCCCGACGAGCGCGACGATAGCGGAAAGTGAACGACGATTCGTGAGTTATCGCCAAACTTGTGAACCGCTCGAGAGCACACGAAGGCTCGCGTGCCCGGCGCCCACCCTTTTCGGGGCATAACAGGTTTGCCGAGGTCTCGATATTCCGTACGAGAGTTCGTCGAGCGGGAGGTTCCTATGAAGATCAGGCGTATCGGCGTGCTGGCCGCCGGGGTGGCGATGGCGGCCACGACCGCGGTGGGTTTCGGCGTTGCGGCGCAGGCCGAACCGGCCGGTGCCGATGTGGAGGTCTACACCTACTGTGGCGGGGCGCTGCCGGGCTTCCCGCCGCCGTTGCAGGTGATCGTCCGCAATATCGGCACCGCGACCGCGGAGAATGTGGCGGTGAACTACTGGACGCCGTTCGGCCCGTCCGGATCCATCATCAAACCCACTCTGGCACCGGGAGAAATCGCCAGCTACACGGTCGGTACCGCGCGCACGCTGGAACTGATCACCGCCACGGTGACGAGCACGACGCCGGATACGAACCCCGGCAACAATTTCGTGGTCCAGCCGATGTTGTGCGCCGGCTCCATGTAGCCCTGCCCATGCCGCGTCGACGGCGGTGTCGACCGGGCAGACCGAATACCGCTGCAGCGACGCTGAACTAATCGTGCAAACTTCGGCGAAGTTGCCGCTTTTCGCCCGATCGCGCGGAGGTTTGCACGAATAGTTCGGCCGCGGAAAGGGTTCCGCGTGCCGAGAACGCGGCGAACGAGGCTCGGCCCGCCCTCGCCGGTCGGTGCCCCATCAGCACCCGCGAGCCGGTGATGCTGCCCGGCATCGGATCCGGCTGCCATCCGGTCGTCGGATCGCAGCCCCCTTCGCCCGGCGGACAACGTAGTTCGCGGGCGCTGCCGGACCGGGTCGCTCGGTGTCGGTTTCACTTCGTCGGTCGGTCCGCCGGTACTCGGTGGGCGGCGATCGGGCGGAGGTGTTCGCGCAGGAGGTCAGCGTCGGCGCCGAAGATCTGTTCGTCGGTGTCTACGGCGACCTGGATCGCCGTGCTCGCCAATTTCCTTCCGGCGGAGGTGATTTCGAGTCGGAATGCGCGGGCGTCGGCGGGGTCGGGGTGACGCCGGAGCAAGCCGCGCTCCTCCAGGGCGCGGATCACCCGGGACGCCATCATTCGATCGACGCCCGCCATATCCGCCGACTGCTGCTGAGTGGGGAGGCTGCCGCGGTGGGCCAGCCATCCGGTGGAGGCCAGCAGATTGAACTGAGTGGGCGTCAGTCCGAGCGGACGGAGGTTTCGCTCCAGCGTCGCCCGCCATTCCAGGGCGGCGTGATGCAACCAGAACCCCGGAGAGACGAGTGGGCCCCGGGGTACGGCCTGTGCCGATCGCTCAGCCATGCCGTGCCGCCTCCGCCGCGAGGGCCGCGAAGGTGCGCGGCATATCGGCGCGCATACCCTTTTCCCAGATGAGCTTGAACAGCGGTCCCATCGGCCCGTGGACTTCGACGTTCTCCGATACCCGCACGGTGCCGTCGCCGAGTGGCTCGTAGGTGCGCCGGCCCCGCAACTTACCGAACGGCAGGCCCGCCTCGCTGGTCCACGACCGTCCGGGTTCCACCGCGACGATCGTGAACGGTCCCGCCGGTGCTCCTTTGGGCTTCACCCACCCCTTGGTTCCCGCTTCGAACGGCCCGTCGATACGCGCCTTCTCCTCGTGCGGATCCCATTCGGCCCAGCGGGCCACGTCCGTGGCCACCGCCCAGATGCGGTCGATCTCGCCCGTTACCACGGCTTCTTCGGTGAACGAGTACATCATGGCTGCCTCCCTGATTGTTGCTGCAACAACAATAACTGTTGTTGCAGCAACAATCCTAGGAGATGGCCGATACCCGCTAGGTCGGTCGTGGCTGAGCAGTCCAGGCGCGCGGGCCCCGAACCAACCGTGCAAACCTCGGCGAAATAGGCAGTTTTCGCGCATTTCCGCGGAGGTTTGCACGATTAGTTCGGCCCGGTAGGCGGCGAACCTGCGCACACGGAAACGGGTGCGCAGATCGTCGACTTACCTCGCCCTATGGGGCCTCAACTCCGATAACGGAACAGGATTCGACCCCTGGTCAGGTCGTAGGGACTCAGCTCCACCAGGACCCGGTCGTCCGGGAGGATCTTGATGTAGTTCATCCGGACCTTGCCGGACAGGTGGGCGAGGACTTTGTGTCCGTTGGGGAGTTCCACCGTGAAAGTCGCGTTGCGCAGGCATTCCACGACGTGCCCCTGAACTTCGATCGCTCCTTTCTTCATCGCCACACCAACTCCAGGGCGCTGTTCGACCGCTCGGCGCCGATGCCTTCGAACAGGACGGTCGCCGCCGCGTTGGATTCGTCGATTTCGGCAGAGGCCCAAGCCTTTCCGGCGCGATGCAGCGAGCCCAGCGCCCGCCCCAACAGGGCGCGAGCGATGCCGCGCCGGTGCGCGTCGGCGCGAACCGCGATCAGGCCGATGCGCGGTAGCCGAGTCGGCTGCGTCACCCGGCACAGCCCCGCATAGCGGCCGGCCTGGGCCGCCACCACATAGTTCGCGGGATCGATCGGTGGGGAGATCACCTCGGCCGGCATGGTCTGCCAACCGGCGGCGGCCTCGACTTCGGCGCGTACGGCGCGGTCCAGTTCGCGCAGTGAATACGCCTCGGCCGCACCGAAATTCAGGATCTCGATACCCGGCGGCGATGCCGAATCGAGTCCCGTGATCGCCGGATCGGTGGGAACCCGGTATTCCCATTCGCGCCGCCGGATCGCGAGACCCGCCCGGCGCCAGTGCGCGGTCAGTTCGAGGTCGGCCTCGTCGACCACCGTGTAGAGCGGTGTGGGCAGGTCGGCCAGCATGGCGGCGGCGAGCCGGTCGAAGGCGTCGGCCTGCCAGGAGTCGATGCTGAGAAACAGTCGCCCATCGGGCCGCGGCGATGCCTCGCCACAACCGACCATCCGGTCGCCGGCCAGCGCATGCCACTGCCGGTCCGCGATGCGCGTCACCATGAGTTCGGAAGAGTGCATTGTCGTCCCCTCTCGGGATCGCTCGGACGAGCACTCCCGATGACGACGTGCGTCAATCGTCCGATCGTGAGAACGGGGAGCGCCCAAGGAATGTCGTGAAAATGGGACTCACCCCCTCGCGTGATCAGGTCGGACCGCAGAAGGTTAACAACTCCGATATCCCGCGCCAACCCATTTTCCGAACATCCCGCCCGAAGTCCGGAACGCCGTGATCGCCCGCGAAGATCGCCACATTCAGCCGATCGCCGCGATGATCACCGGCTGCCTACCCGGCCTTGCTGAGGCGTCATCGGCAGCGCGATCATCGTCGCCGTCGTCCGATCGGCGGCGTGGCCAGCTCGGGAATATCGAATGATTCTGTAGCACAACACATTCAGCGGCCGACAGAAACTGTGTGCCGACGGGATCCGGTGCGGCTCAGGCCGGGCCCGGATTGCCTTCGCCGATCGTGGTGTCCGCCGGATCGCGGGTCGCCGGTAATCGAGTGGCGGGCAGGGCATCATCGATCCACGAGACGATCTCGTCGGCCCAAGCCGTGATCGCGGCCCAATCGCGTAGATCGCCGTACGGGCAACCGAACAGGCGGATCAGCAGCCGGTTGCGCAGCTCAGGGGGCCGGACGACGACACCGGCGAAACCGCGATATCCCTTGCTGCCGGCCGAGGTCCGGCATTCGGTGACGACGGGCGGCGTGAGCCGTTTGAAGAACGCTCCCACCGGGCCACGCAGGGCCGGCCCCATGCCGACGCTGAACAACCAGTTCGGGCGTTGTTTCAACGTCTTCGCATAGCGCTCGATGTAGTCGGCGAAACCGGGGAGGAAGCCTCCGTTGTGGATCGCGCTGCCCAGTACGACCGCCTCGAAGCAGCCGGGGTCCGGTGCCCGATCCACCGGCTCCACCCGGACGTGCAATCCCGCCTCCCGCATCCGGCGCGCCATGAACTCGCCGATCTGGGCGGTCGAACCCGCTGCGGAGGCGTAGACGATGAGTACCGTGTGCTCGCTCTGATCGGATGCCATAGACCAACTGTCCGTCCAGGGTGATCGTTCGGGCAGGGTCCTCGGTCCCATCGCTTCGGCGACCTTCGTCGTCGGCTTCCGCGCAACGGATGCGATCCGGCGGCAGCGGGACAGCCGGATGGCTCCGGTGCTGCTCGGGCGGTCCGCCACGCCGGCCGGAGCGCTCCTCGTCAGAGTGAGCGCTCGCGAACGATGCGGGCGATGTCGAGGTTGCGGACGCGACGCAGTGCGGGAAGTTGGACAGTGATCGCGGCGGCCAGAACGGCTGACGCGACAAGTGCCGGTGTCGGCGAACTCATCGCCAATTCGAGACGGGCGCCCTGATTTTCGTAGGTGGCCAGCAGCCTGCGGGCGAGCAGGATGCCACATCCGATGCCGAGCGGAATGCCGACCACGACGAGGACGAGATTCTCGGCGGCGATCAGGCGCGACAGCATTCCGGTACCCATCCCCGCTGCCCGCAGGGCGCCGAGTTCTCCCAGCCGCTCGCCGATGTTGGCCGACATCGCGTTGAAAAGCAGCGCCGCGGCCATGGCTGCGGCGAAAATCAGCATGATTCCCACCAGCGTGTTGTACATCGCGAATGCCTGCCGCATGGCCGAGGCCACGGTGGCCGTGGAAAGGTACGCGACCGCACCGGGGATCGCGGTGAGCCGATCGGAGACGGCGCGCTCATCGGTCACGCCGGGCCGCAGTTTCACCAGCACGCCCGTATCCGGTACGGGACCGATAGCCTGCCTCAGGTAGTCGGCCGAAACGTACACAACCGGGGACAGCGGCTCGTCGACGAATCCGGCGATCGGTGCCGATAGGTGTTGTCCGGTGGCGGTATCGGCGACATTGACGGTGTCCCCGACCGAGACGCCCAGGGTGTCGTGCAGCCCCGAGCCGAGCAGTAAACCCTTGCTGGACAACTGGTTCGAACCGGACTCTGCGATGAACCGGTGCATCTGCGTCGCGGGCGGCAAGCTGATCACGAGGGTGTCGTAGTGACGATCCCCGGCCGAGAGTGCCACGTCGTAGCGGCCCATCGGCTCGGCCGCGGCGACGTCGGGGTCCTGCCGGACGCGGGTCAGCACCGAATCGGTAGCGCCGGGGGCGGTCGCGATCTCGCCGTCCTGCAGCATGATCCGGCCGTACTGCCGGTCGATGAGTGTCGCGACGGTGTCGCGCAACCCGGCGAAGACCATCACCAGGCTCACCGAGACGGCCACACCGACGATGGTCAACACCGCGCGGCGACGATTCCGCAGCACGGCCCGCAGCATCATCCGCCAGCGTGCCGGTGCGCGTTCGAGCGGTGGAACGAGGCGTTCGAGGACGCTGCGTCCTCCGCGCCGGGACGGCGGCGCGACTCGCATGGCCTCGGCGGGCGACATTCGCGCTGCGGCCCGCGCGGGCGCCCACGCGGCAACGGTCGCGGCGGCCAGGGTCGCGGCGGAAGCGACGAACAGGATGCCCGGATGCCATGCGGTCACATGCAAGGGCAGTCCGAGAGCCTGGGTATAGCGGGTGGTGATCCAGCCGCCGAGTACATAGCCCCCGGCCAGGCCGGGAACGATGCCGAGCACCGCGCACGCCACGCCGTATCCGAGGTAGTGCCGGCGCAGTAGCCCGGGGGAGAAGCCGTTGGCAGCGAGGGTTCCGATGACTGCCCGCTGCGCTGCCACCACGCGGGACAGCAGCACGTAGGTACCGAGCACGGCTGCGGCCAGGAACAACCACGGCAACAGATTCGCGAAGGTCCCGAATGCCTCGACGTCGTCCTGCAACGCTCGATACGACGGCTGCTGATCACGCGGGACAAGCTGCAGTCCGTGTGCTCGCGTGTAGCGCTCGGCTGCATTGACCAGATCACCCGCCGCAGCACGATCCGTTGCGTACAACGCGACCTGTTCCACCGGATCGGGCAGATTCCGGACCAGATCGCGGTCGGGAAGGAACACGACGCCGAAGTGCTCGGGGGTGGTCATGATCTCCTGCGTGGAGCGGGCGGGCCAGAAGTACTCCGTCGACAACGCCGAACCCGCCACCGGAATCGCTTGCCAGCCGCCGGGATTCAGAAGTTCGACGGTGTCGCCGGGATGCAGGTCGTAGTGATCGGCGAGGTGCTGTTCGACCACGAGCCGGCCCGCCGACGGCAATGTTCCCGACCGTATCGAGAGCCGGGAGACCTCGGGCTGTGCCCCGTCCGGGATACCGATCGCGCGGCCGAGGAAGGTCCGTCCTCCGATGCGAATGCCGACCTCGCTCTGATGCCTGACCTCGGCCACCGGCGCGCCCGGTAGCGCCTCCAATGCCGCAACGGATTGTCCCGCGCCCGGGCCGGAGACGACCGCGTCGGGCAGTCGTTGCGCACTGTAGGCCCGGGAAAAGGATTGATCGAGATTGCGGTAGGCGCTCGCGGCCGCGACGAACGCCGCGACGCCGATGGCCAGGACCGTGGCGACGGCCAGGAACTGCCAGCGCTGCCGCCATAGATCCCGGCGCAGCTTGCGTAGCAGCGTCCGGCCTACCACTGCAACTCCGACGCCTCGACCGGATGGTCCACCCACTCGGAACGGCTGATCTCACCCGACTGGAGCCACACCACGCGGTCGGCCATCCGGGCGATTTCGGAGTTGTGCGTCACGATCAGGACGGTGTGATGGCCCTCCCGCGCGAGACCACGCAATACGGCCAGCACCTGTCGGCCGGTGGTGAGGTCGAGACTGCCGGTGGGTTCATCGCACAGCAGCAGCGGCGGTTCCTTCACGATCGCCCGGGCGATGGCCACTCGCTGCTGCTGTCCACCCGACAGCTGTCCGGGAAATCGCTCGGCGACATCTGCGACACCGACGAGGTTCAGCGCGGCGCGACTGCGGGCGGCGGCATCCGGCCCCGTCAACTCCGCCAGTATTTCCACGTTCTCCAGCGCGGTCAAGGTCGGGACCAGATTGAAGAATTGGAAGACGAATCCGACGCGGTCCCGCCGGAACGCGGTGCGCTGCTTGTCGTTCAGCGCGCCGATATCCATGCCCGCCACTTCGACGACACCACCCGAGGGCTCCTCGATCCCACCCACCAGGTTCAGCAATGTGGTTTTACCCGACCCCGACGGACCCAGCAGCACCACGAACTCGCCCGGCCGGATCTTCAGATCCACATCGCGCAGCGCGACCACCTGGCCCGCACCGGAGCCGTAGGTCTTACCGACTCCTGTCATTCGTAGCGCGGGCGCACCCGATGCCGCGGCGGCCTCGGCCGCGAGCAACGGATCCGCGTGGGTGCGGCGATTCATGATCTCAGCGTCGCGAACCGGCTGTTACGGCGGGAAGGGCCGGTTGTCACATATCGTTGCCGAACTGGGTCTTCACCGACCGGAGCGATCCTGTGCCCACGGGTCCACAACCCGCCCGTGAATGAGCTTGCATGATCGTGCATAATCATCACATGGCGGATACCTCGAGTGGGCCCGTGGTGCGGGTCGCGGTAGCTGGTGCGAGCGGATACGCGGGCGGTGAGGTCCTGCGTGTGCTGCTGGGGCATCCGGAGTACCGAGCCGGGCGCCTCGAGATCGGGGCGCTGACCGCGGGATCCAATGCCGGGACCACGCTGACACAGCTGCAGCCGCATCTGCTGCCGCTGGCCGATCGCGTCCTCGAGGCGACCACGGCGGAGGTGCTGGCCGGGCACGACGTGGTGTTCCTCGGGCTGCCGCACGGGCAGTCCGCCGCCATCGCGCAGCAGCTGCCGGAGTCCACGGTGATCATCGACTGCGGGGCCGATTTCCGGCTCACCGACCCCCAGGACTGGGAGACCTATTACGGATCCCCGCATGCCGGAAGCTGGCCCTACGGTCTGCCGGAGCTGCCCGGCGCCCGGGAACAGCTGCGCGGGGCCACCCGGATCGCGGTACCGGGCTGCTATCCGACGGTGTCGAGTCTGGCGCTGGCGCCGGCGGTCGGGGCGGGCATCGTCGAACCGGATGTGACCGTGGTCGCGGTGAGCGGCACCTCGGGCGCGGGCCGCAAACTCGACGTGGGGCTGCTGGGTTCGGAGGTGATGGGCTCGGTCCGCGCCTACAACATCGCCGGCGCGCACCGGCACACCCCCGAGATCGCGCAGAACCTGAAGGCCGCGGCCGCGGCGACGGGCGCCGACATCGGCGATGTCACAGTCTCTTTCACGCCGGTGCTGGCCCCGATGCCGCGCGGCATCCTGGCCACCTGCACCGCGCGCCTGCGTCCCGACGCCGCGGGCGCGGTGGCCGACCTGGCCGCCGCCCGCGCGGTCTACGACAAGGCATACGGCGACGAACCGTTCATCCACCTGCTGCCCGAAGGCGTACTGCCGCAGACCGGTTCGGTGGTCGGCTCCAACGCCATCACCCTGCAGGTCGCCGTCGACACCGCCGCCCGCACGCTGGTGGTGATCGGCGCCATCGACAATCTGACCAAGGGCACCGCGGGCGCCGCGGTGCAATCGATGAATCTCGCTCTCGGTCTCGACGAGGCCGCCGGACTTTCCACCGTAGGAGTGGCACCGTGACCGACACCGATATCGCCGGCGGCAAACTGGTCCGCACCCAGGGTGTGACCGCACCGCTCGGATACCGGGCCGCCGGCATCGCAGCCGGCATCAAGGCGAACGGAAAGCTCGATCTGGCACTGGTTTTCAACGAGGGGCCCGACTACGCCGCGGCGGGTGTGTTCACCCGCAACAAGGTGAAGGCCGCGCCGGTGCTGTGGTCGCAGCAGGTGCTCACCAGCGGGCGCCTGCGCGCGGTGATCCTCAATTCCGGCGGCGCCAACGCCTGCACCGGCCCGGGCGGATTCCAGGACACCCACGCCACCGCCGAGGAACTGGCGAAAGCGTTGAGCAACTGGGGAACCGAAACCGGCGCGGGCGAAATCGCGGTCTGCTCAACGGGTTTGATCGGTGACCGGCTGCCGATGGACAAAATGCTGCCCGGCGTGACCGAGATCGTGCACGAGATGGCGGGCGGCCTGTCCGGCGGCACCGACGCCGCGCACGCCATCATGACCACCGACACCGTGCCGAAGCAGGCCGCGTTCCATCACGCCGACAAATGGAATGTCGGCGCGATGGCCAAGGGCGCGGGCATGCTCGCCCCGTCGCTGGCCACCATGCTGGTCGTGGTCACCACCGACGCCGCCGCCACCCCGCAGCAGCTGGATACGGCGCTGCGCAATGCCACCCGGCTGACCTTCGACCGGCTCGACGTCGACGGCTCCTGCTCGACCAACGACACCGTATTGCTGCTGGCCAACGGCGCCAGCGGCGTCACCCCGAGCCAGGAGGAGCTCGACGCCGCGGTGCTGGCGGTCTGCGACGACCTCGCCGCGCAGCTGATGGCCGACGCCGAAGGCGTCACCAAGCGCGTCGAGATCACCGTCACCGGCGCGGTGAGCGAGGACGAGGCGCTGATCGCCGCTCGCGCGGTCGCCCGCGACTCGCTGGTCAAGACCGCGTTCTTCGGTTCCGATCCGAACTGGGGCCGGGTGCTGGCCGCGGTGGGCATCGCCCCCATCGAACTCGATCCCGATCGGGTGACCGTGTCGTTCAACGGAAATCCGGTGTGCGTCAACGGAACCGGCGCTCCCGGCGCACGTGAGGTGGACCTGTCCGGGCCCGATATCGCGGTGCTGGTCGAACTGGGGCTCGGCGAGGGTACCGCCACCGTGCGCACCACCGACCTCTCGCACGGCTACGTCGAAGAGAATTCGGCCTACAGCTCATGACCACCGAAGCGACACCGGAGGTTCCGGTGACCACCCAGGACCTGTCGGCGCTGGACAAGGCGCACGTGCTGGCCGGCGCGCTGCCGTGGCTGCAGAAGTTCCGCGACAAGATCGTGGTCGTCAAATACGGCGGCAACGCCATGATCGACGACACCCTCAAACACGCTTTCGCCGCCGATATGGCGTTCCTGCGCACCGTCGGCGTGCACCCGGTGGTGGTGCACGGCGGTGGCCCGCAGATCAGCGCCATGCTGAAGAAGCTGGGGCTGCAGGGCGAATTCCGCGGCGGCTTCCGCGTCACCACCCCCGAGGTGATGGATGTGGTGCGGATGGTGCTGTTCGGTCAGGTCGGCCGGGAACTGGTCGGGCTGATCAACGCGCACGGCCCGTACGCGGTCGGCATCTCCGGTGAGGACGCGCGGCTGTTCACCGCCACCCGCCGCACCGTCACCGTCGACGGCGAGCAGACCGACATCGGCCTGGTCGGCGACGTCACCGCCGTCAACCCGGACGCGGTGCTGGATCTCGTTCGCGCCGGGCGCATTCCGGTGGTCTCGACCATCGCGCCCGATGCCGACGGCGTGGTGCACAACATCAACGCCGACACCGCCGCCGCCGCGCTGGCCCAGGGCATCGGCGCGGAGAAGCTGGTGGTACTCACCGATGTCGAAGGCCTGTACACGAATTGGCCCGACCGCTCGTCACTGACCACCCATATCGACACCGCCGCCTTGGCCGCACTGCTGCCGAGCCTGGACGCGGGCATGGTGCCGAAGATGGAGGCCTGCCTGCGCGCGGTGCAGGCCGGTGTCCCGACCGCACATGTGATCGACGGCCGGGTACCGCATGCGGTACTGCTGGAACTGTTCACCGGGGAAGGTATCGGAACGATGGTGACCCCACCCGAGACGGCAGGAACGACAACGTCATGAGCGACAACGTCATGAGCACAGAGCAATTGCAGCAGCGGTGGTCGTCCGCGCTGATGAACAACTACGGCACCCCGAAGGTGGCGCTGGTGCGCGGCTCGGGCGCGGTCGTCTACGACGCCGAGGGCAACCGCTACGTCGACTTCCTGGGCGGTATCGCGGTCAACAGCCTGGGCCACGCCCATCCGGCGATCGTGGAGGCTGTCACCCAGCAACTCGGCACCCTCGGCCACGTCTCGAATCTGTATGTCAGCGAGCCGGTTCTGGAACTGGCCGAGAAGCTGCTCGCGCATTTCGGTGACGGACACGGCCGGGCGTTCTTCTGTAATTCGGGCACCGAGGCCAACGAGGCGGCGTTCAAGATCGCGCGCCTCACCGGACGGCACAAGATCGTCGCCTGTGACGAGGCCTTCCACGGCCGCACTATGGGCGCGCTCGCGCTCACCGGGCAGCCGTCGAAGCGGGCGCCGTTCGAACCGATGCCACCCGGTGTCGTGCACGTGCCTTACGGTGACGCCGCCGCGCTGGCCGCCGCGGTGGATTCCGATACCGCCGCGGTCTTCCTCGAGCCGATCATGGGGGAGAGCGGTGTGGTGGTGCCGCCGCTGGACTATCTGGCCGAGGCCCGCCGGATCACCTCCGAGCACGGCGCGCTGTTGATCCTCGACGAGGTGCAGACCGGAATCTGCCGCACCGGACCGTTTTTCGCGCATCAGGCCGTGGGCATCGTGCCCGATGTGATCACGCTGGCCAAGGGGCTGGGTGGCGGTCTGCCCATCGGCGCGGTGCTGGCGCAGGGCCGGGCGGCGGAACTGCTCACCCCCGGACTGCACGGCACCACCTTCGGCGGTAATCCGGTCAGCGCCGCGGCGGCGCTGGCGGTGCTGCGGACCATCGACGAGCAGGGGCTGGCCGCGCACGTCGAATCGGTCGGCAAAACGCTGATCGACGGCATCGAGGAACTCGGCCATCCGCTGGTCGACCACGTGCGCGGCGCGGGGCTGCTGATCGGAATCCAACTGACCGAGGACGTTTCGGCGAAGGTCGAGGCGGCCGCGCGTGCCGCCGGCTATCTGATCAACCCGCCGAAGCCGAATGTGATCCGGTTGGCCCCGCCGCTGATCCTGACCGAGGCACAGGCGCAGGGCTTCCTCGCCGACCTGCCCGGCATCCTCGACGCGGCTTCCCAGGAGAGTGAGTGACCATGGTGCGGCATTTCCTGCGTGACGACGACGTCACGCCCGCCGAACAGGCCGAAATCTTAGCGCTGGCAGCGGAATTGAAGGCCGCGCCGATTTCCCGTCGGCCGCTGGAGGGGCCGCGCGGGGTGGGTGTGATCTTCGAGAAGAACTCCACCCGTACCCGGTTCTCCTTCGAGATGGGCATCGCGCAACTCGGCGGGCACGCGGTGGTGGTCGACGGCCGCGACACCCAGCTGGGCCGCGAGGAAACCCTCGCCGATACCGGACGGGTGCTGTCGCGCTACGTCGACGCCGTCGTCTGGCGCACCTTCGAACAGCACCGGCTCGACGAGATGGCTTCGGCGGCAACGGTTCCGGTGGTGAACGCGCTGTCCAACGAGTTCCATCCGTGCCAGGTGCTGGCCGATCTGCTGACGTTGCGCGAATGCAGGGGCGAACTCGCCGGGCGCAAACTCACCTACTTCGGCGACGGCGCGAACAATATGGCGCATTCGCTGCTGCTGGGCGGCGTCACCGCCGGACTGGATATCACCATCGCCGCGCCCGAGGGGTTCCAGCCGTACGACTGGGTGCTCGAGGCCGCCCGCAAGCGGGCCGCCGAAACCGGCGCCACGATCACCCTGACCGAGGATCCGGTCGCGGCGGCCACCGGCGCCGACGCCCTGGTCACCGACACCTGGACCTCGATGGGGCAGGAGAACGACGGCCTCGACCGGGTCGGCCCGTTCCGCCCGTTCCAGCTGAACGCCGAACTGCTCGCCCATGCCGCCTCGGATGTGGTTGTGCTGCATTGCCTTCCGGCGCATCGAGGCGAGGAGATCACCGACGAGGTGCTCGACGGCCCGCACAGTGTCGTGTGGGACGAGGCCGAGAACCGGCTGCACGCGCAGAAGGCGCTGCTGGTGTGGTTGCTGGAGCGACGATCGGGCGGTGCGGCGTGAGCACTGCGAGAACGAACGGGTCGGGCGCCGGATCGGAGGGTCCGCGCACCGGCCCGGCCATCGCACGCACCCGCGCCGGGCGCCAGCAGCGCATCGTGGAACTGTTGTCCGCCAACGCGGTTCGCAGCCAGACCGAGTTGGCTGCCCTGCTCGCCGACGAGGGCATCGAAACCACCCAGGCCACCCTGTCGCGTGATCTGGACGAACTCGGCGCGGTGAAACTGCGCGCCGCCGACGGTGGCGCCGGTATCTACGTCGTCCCCGAGGACGGCAGCCCTGTGCGCGGCGTCACCGGCGGCACGTCCCGGCTCTCCAAACTGCTCGGCGACCTGCTGGTCTCCACCGACCACAGCGGCAACCTCGCTGTCCTGCGGACGCCGCCGGGTGCGGCGCACTTCCTGGCCAGCGCACTCGACCGCGCGGCACTGCCCGAAGTGGTCGGCACCATCGCCGGTGACGACACCATCGCGGTCATCGCCCGCGAACCCATGACGGGTGCCGAACTGGCCGCGAAGATCGAACATTTGGCGTAGACGGCCGAATCGGAGATCGACCCGGCTCGGACGTCTGCTTCACGGCGCCAGCCCCAAGGCGGCTCGAAGCGCCGCCCGCCCGCGATCGGCCGCGCGGGGATCGTCCAGCAGTTGAATCTCCTGGTTGACCGCCATCGTGATTCCGATGACAGTGGTGACCAGTTCGTCCACCGGGCGATGGGGGCCGTCCGATTCTGCTCGGCAGGCAACGATTTCGGCTGCCAGCGCTGCGCGAGCGCCGTCCACGTACGCGCGGAGGCGATCGCGGAGCGCTCCCGGCCGGCCGTCGAGTTCGGTCGAGGCCGCGGTGACGAAACAGCCTCCGGGAAAAGGGCATTCGGCCAGATAGGCGATCCAGTTGTCGATCATCCGCCCCAACCGTTCGATGCCCGGCGGCAATCCCTCCAGCGGTGCGATCACCGCCTCGCGGAAGATCTTCCCGGCTTGTTCCAGGGCGGCGAGTTGCAGCTGTTCCCGCGAGCCGAAGGGGCCGACGACGCCGGCCTTGCTCATCTCCAGGCTCTCGGCGAGAGATCCGATCGTCACACCCTCCAGGCCCCTCAGCGAGGCCTGCTCGACGGCGACGGAGACGATGCGCTCTCGCGTGCGAGATGCGTCGACGGCGGAACGGCGAGGTGACATCCGTTCAGCATAGCGTCCGATCGTTCGCTATAGTCATTTGGCGAACGCTCGTACGCTAAACGATGAAAGGTGTTGTGATGAGCGAACTTCTGCGGCTGGACGCGATGGCTCTGGCCCTGATCGGCCACGATGTGGTCACACTCGAGGACGCGGATCTCACCGCGCCGACGCCGTGCGCGGGATGGAATGTCGCCGATCTGATCACGCATATGAACGAGCGGCACGAGGCGGTCAACTCCTCCGTGCTCGGGACCTCGGCCGAATTCATCGACGATCCGCGCGCCGCGTTCGCGCACGTCACGGCCCGGTGGATCGCGGCGATCGAGCGCTCCGGTGAGGTCGTGGAACTGCCGCGGTCCGGCCCGCTCGCCACCGAACGAGTGCTGGGCATCCATCTGGTGGACATGCTCACTCACCGCTGGGACCTCGCGCGGGCGCTGCACCGTCCCTGTCCCGTCCCGCCGCGATTGACGGCGGTGGCATTGCCGATCGCCCGGTCGATCACCGCGCCCGGCAGCCCGCTCACCGGCCCCGGCGGCGCCTACCGGCCCCGGCTGGCCGAGGACGAATCACGCCCGCCACTGGACCGTATAGTCGCCCTCCTCGGCCGCGACCCGGACTGGCGCGGCTGAGCGTCGAACGCTACGGCTTGCGGGCGACCGCGCCCCAGCAGTTGACCTGGGCGTCGAGCCAGGACGGGGGTTCGATGCCGGGGCGCCAGCGGTTGACCGCGACGACGCCCGGATCCAGCAGTTCGAGGCCGTCGAAGAAGGCGGCGAATTCGTCGCGGGTGCGGGCCTGCGCGTATACGGCGCTGCGGCGATACATCTCTAGCGCCCGGTCCATCCCTTCCGGGTCCAGATCGGCGGTGATGTGTGACGCGACGACGAACGAGCCGGGCGCGAGGTTGTCGAGCAGGGTCTTCAGGACGCCGGCCGGATTCTGTTCGGCGGACAGGAAATGCAGCACCGCGACCAGGCTCAACGCCACCGGACTGGCCAGGTCGAGGGTCTCGCGCAATTCCGATGCGGCCAGGATCGCCTCGGGATCGGTGAGGTCGGCCTGAATGTAGGCGGTGCGGCCCTCGGGCGATCCCGCGAGCAGGGCACGCGCGTGTGCCAGCACCACCGGGTCGTTGTCGACGTACACCACGCGGGCCTCCGGGGCCCGCTCCTGCGCCACTTGATGCAGATTGGGTTCGGTCGGGATGCCCGTGCCGATGTCGAGGAACTGTTTCACCCCGGCATCGGCGAGGGCGTCGACCGCGCGGTGCATGAATTGCCGGTTGTGCCGGGCCGCGATCCGTACCGTCGGAAAGCCTTCCATGACCTTCTCGAGCGCGCGGCGGTCGACTTCGTAGTTGTCCTTGCCGCCCAGTGCGTAGTCGTAGATGCGGGCACTGCTGGGCGCCTCGGCATCGGAGGTCGCACTGCTGTCGGACGCGTTCATCACATTCCTGTCGGCACGGGATCGTCTCGATCGGATGGTATTCGAAATCAAGCGCTCGTGCACGGATTCCGCGTCGACCGGAAGGCGTTGCCGATCAAAGGGTTTGGGGGTCCGGAACGGCGGCCGCCGATGGCGCGGGTGACATTCCGGACCCGACGACCGAATCGGGCGAATCAGCCGGCGACCGCCGGAGCGAGCACCTCCTCGCACCACTGCCGGAAACCGGTGGGGGAGTAGGACTCCGGTGTGCGAGGCGTGTCGTAGAGGCCGTCGTCGACGGCGGCCGACATATCCGCCAGCCCCTGCGCCCAGGCCGCGCTCATCCCGTGCGCCGTCAGCGATGCCGTGTAGTCGGCGGCCGAGACCTGCTGATAGCCGATCGGGCGGCCGAGTACCTCGGACATGATGCGCGCCATATCGTTGTGCGACAGATCTTCCGGACCGCGGATCTCCACGCTGTCCTGTCCGGTCCAGGAATCGTCGAGCAGCAGCCGGGCCGCGACGGCCGCGATATCCCGTGTGGCACAGGCGGGCAACCGGTGATCGCCGGACACGGTGCCGAAGAAGGTGCCGAGGTTCCGGATCGGATCGACCTGCCGCAGCATATTGTCCATGAATCCGGGCGGGCACAGCGACCGGTAATGCACCCCGCTGCTCTCGATCAGCGCGTCCATCGCGAAAATCGCCGAGATCTGTCCCGCCTTGCGGCCGTTGGCGCGACCGAGGCTCGAGACGGCGACGATCCGGCCGATGCTGTCGAGTGCCTCGCACAGCGGCGTCACGAATTCCAGCAGGTGACCGGGCACGCTGGGCGCCGACGGATTCGGCGGAACCAGCCAGAACACGGTGTCGGCGCCCTTCACCGCGGCGGCGACGACCTCGCGATCGGAGGTCGATCCCTGGACCACCTCGACCCGCTCGCGGATGTGCGGGGCCAGGCGCGCCGGATCGCGGGCGATCACCCGGATCGGCTGGTCGCTGCCGGCCACGAGATCGAGGACCTGCTGTCCGATACTGCCTGTAGGTGTGGTTACGACGATCATGAACTACTCCTGAACGAGTGCGACGTAAGTAAACTACACCGTACCGTTTACTTTGACGGAAGGGAAGACCGCATGGCGAGGCGTGGTGATCGGCTGCGCGAACACATCCTGTGGACGGCCAAGGACGTCTTCCTCGAGGTGGGGTTCGAGCGGACGTCGATGGATGTGCTGGCCGCGCGCGCCGAAACCTCGAAGCGAACCCTGTACGCGCATTTCGAGAACAAGGACGCGCTGTTCCTCGCCGTCGTCGACTTCGTGCGCGGCCTGCATCTGAACCGGCTGGGGACTCCCGAGGACTACGGTGACGACCGACTGGCCGCGGTGACCGGATACTGCGTCGGATTCCTCCGGTCGGTGGTGTGGGTCCAGTCGGTGCGCACCTGCCGGCTGGTGATCGCCGAAGCGGAGCGGGTACCGGCGGCCGCCGCCGATTTCTACGACGCCATCTTCGCGACCACCCGCCGCAATCTCACCGCATTCGTGGCGGCGAAGTGGCAGCTGCCCGAATCCGAGGCGCTCGCCGCCGTGGACGAAATCTTCTCTCTCGCAATCCATCCGCGCTTCACGGCGGTCCTGTTCGGCATCGAGGAAGCGCCGCACGAGTGGCCCGAACGGCAACCGGCCACGACCGATCCGGACCACGACCGAATTCGCCGGATCGTCACCGGAGTACTTGGAGACGCCTGACGCGTCGAGTCCGTGAATCTGTCGGTGCCCGTCCGTAGGGTGTGCGCATGGCGCTGACCTTCGAGCGGTACTGCGATGAGATCGTTGCCCAGACCGACTTGCTGCGAGCCACACTCGCGCATGCCGATACCGCGCTTCCCGTCCCGACCTGTCCGGGCTGGACCGTGGGCCAGCTGGGACGCCACCTCGGCGGTGCGCAGCGGTGGGCACGGGCGGCCGTGGCCGGCCGGGTTCGAGAACCGTTGCCGGAGGACGACTTCGCGTTCCGGGATCTGTCCGGATATCTGGACGAGGACCCCGAACAATTACGTGATTGGCTCGCCGAGGGTGCCGCGGAGTTGTCCGCCGAACTGCTCGAGGCGGGGCCCGGCCTCGCGCTCTGGACGCCGGTGCCGGTCGTGCCGACCACGGACTTCTACGCCCGCCGCTTCACCCACGAAACGCTGATCCATCGCGCGGATGCCACGCTCGCGCTGGGTGCCGAATATCACGCCGCGCCGGATGTGGCCGCGGACGCCATCGACGAATGGCTGGAACTGGGCTCGCTGCCGGTGATGTTCGACTACAAGCCGGAGGCGCGGGAACTGCTGGGGCCCGGTCGCACGCTGCACTTTCATGCCATCGACACGTCCGAGGAGCTGCAAGCCGAATGGATCGTCGATCTCACCGGCGATGCCATCGGCTGGCGGCGCGCCCACGAGCGCGCCGCGGTCGCGATTCGCGGGCCGCTCACCGAACTCCTGCTGGTGATCTATCGGCGCCGGCCGGTCGAGGACGCCGATATCGAGATCCTGGGCGAGCGGGAACTGTTCGACTTCTGGCTCGATCGGGTCAGCTTCGGGTGAGTAGCGGGCCCGCAACGAACCGCCGGCCCGGCGCTCGGGTCCCGCGGCTCAGGCCAGCGGATACTGTCCGGGCGGGTAGTTCCCGCCGAAGCCGCCGCCCGGCGTGCCCGCGCCGCCCGCGCCGATGAGGTCGGAGATGAGGGTGATCACCGATTGGCCGATCGCCAGCACGTCCGAGCCGATCGTGCCGAAATAACCCGCAAACGTGGAGAGCATGGGTCCGCCTTTCCCGGGGCATCTGGGGTCGTTCGCTATCAGGGTGACATATCGGTGATACCCGGTTGCGGCAATCTCATTGACGCTCACGGGTTTCGGGGTGAATGTCCGCGGTTGTCCGATCCGTCGGGTGGGCCGGTGGGGGCGCCGTGGTGCTCGGGCGGTGGTACGCCCACCCCCGGTTATGAATGGGATTGCATCATCATGCATAATCATTTGCAGTTGATGTGAGCCGTCCGAGGGCGGGTAGCGGCGGCACATCGCACCGGTGACATCGCGCACCCCCTACGCATACGCACGAACCTGAGGAGCATCAGATATGGCCGATCGCGTCGTACTCGCCTATTCCGGCGGGTTGGACACCTCCGTTGCCATCAGCTGGATCGGCAAGGAGACCGGGGCCGAGGTGGTCGCCGTCGCGATCGATCTTGGTCAGGGCGGCGAGGACATGAACGTGGTGCGCCAGCGTGCACTGGACTGCGGCGCGGTCGAGGCCATCGTGGTCGACGCCCGCGACGAATTCGCCGACGAGTACTGCCTGCCGACCGTGCAGGCCAACGCCCTCTACATGGGCCGCTACCCGCTGGTGTCCGCGATCAGCCGCCCGTTGATCGTCAAGCACCTGGTCGAGGCGGCCGAGTACCACGGCGCGACCACCGTCGCGCACGGCTGCACCGGTAAGGGCAACGACCAGGTTCGCTTCGAGGTCGGCATCGGCGCGCTCGCGCCCGATCTGAACGTCATCGCCCCCGTGCGCGACTACGCGTGGACCCGGGAGAAGGCCATCGCCTTCGCCGAGGAGAACGCGCTGCCGATCACCGTCAGCAAGAAGTCGCCGTTCTCGATCGACCAGAACCTCTGGGGCCGCGCGGTGGAGACCGGCTTCCTCGAGGATCTGTGGAACGCGCCGACCAAGGACGTCTACGACTACACCGTCGACCCGACCGTCAACTTCGAGGCGCCCGACGAACTGATCGTCACCTTCGACAAGGGTGTGCCGATCGCGATCGACGGCCGCCCGGTCAGCGTGCTCGAGGCCATCACCGAGCTCAACAAGCGCGCGGGTCGCCAGGGCGTGGGCCGGCTGGACATGGTCGAGGACCGCCTGGTCGGCATCAAGAGCCGCGAGATCTACGAGGCGCCGGGCGCCATCGCGCTGATCACCGCGCACCAGGAGCTCGAGGCCGTCACCGTCGAGCGCGAACTCGGCCGCTACAAGCGTCAGGTCGAGCAGCGCTGGGGCGAGCTGGTCTACGACGGCCTGTGGTTCTCCCCGCTCAAGCGGGCCCTGGACGCCTTCGTGCGCGACACCCAGCAGCACGTCTCCGGTGAGGTGCGCATGGTGCTGCACGGCGGCAACGTCGTCGTCAACGGCCGCCGCAGCGAGGAGTCGCTCTACGACTTCAACCTGGCCACCTACGACGAGGGCGACAGCTTCGACCAGTCGCTGGCCAAGGGCTTCGTCCAGATCCACGGCCTGTCCTCCAAGGTCGCCGCGCGCCGGGACCTGTCCAAGAAGTAGGAAGCCGGCGGGCTCGGCCGCACGATCGGCCGAGTCGTGCGGCCGGTCGGGAGCAGCGGCA
>NZ_BDBN01000064.1 GCF_001613005.1 Nocardia nova NBRC 15556
CGGTCGGGAGCAGCGGCAGCCGGTCGTCGCCGCGAGCGCTCGGTCATCGTTCGGTCGATGGCCGAGCCGCCGAGCAGGGTGTCCATGTCGGCGCGTGTGTCGAGCCGGAGGTGCGCTGCGATGCCCCGTAGGGCCGCCGCTCTCGCGAGCGCGACGCTCGGGCGGAGAGGTTCACGAGTATCCGGTCGGAGGCGCCGACGCACAGCACCGGCCGACGGATCGCGAAGACTCGCGGTGACCTACCGAATGCCGTTGCGTTTGGCAATCGTCGCCGCAATGCCGGATCGCCTCCGGCGGGAAGTCGGCGTGATCCGGCCGCACCCACACCTCGCCGAGCGTGTACATCCGTGGTGCGGAGTCCGGCGCCCCACCAGGCGCGGAGTAGCCTGCCACCGGGTGAAACCGCACGACCGCAGGGTGCGCATCGTGTAGAAGGCGACGCAGCCCGAACGGGAGGAGATGTCCGTGCGCAGTGACGACGACAGCTGGGATATCACCGAGAGTGTCGGCGCGACCGCCATCGGTGTGGCCGCGATGCGGGCGGCCGAGACCCGGCGCCCCGATGCGCTGTTCCGTGATCCCTACGCCGCGCGTCTGGTCGAGGCCGCCGGTTCGGGCTGGAGCCACATCATGCGCGCTCAGGTCGCGGCGACATCGGCCGGTGCGGATCCCGCCGGCGAGGGCGGGCATGCCTACAGCTCGCTGGCCGCGATGCTCATCGCTCGCACGGTCTACTTCGACGAGTACTTCGCTGCCGCCTCCGCCGCCGGCATCCGGCAGGTCGTGATCCTCGCGAGCGGACTCGACGCCCGTGCTTATCGGATCGAATGGCCTTCCGGCACTGTGGTTTTCGAGATCGACCAGCCGAAGGTGCTGGAGTTCAAGAACTCCGTGCTCGCCGATGAGCAGCCCGCCGTCGACCGGCGCGCGATCGGCGTGGATCTGCGCCAGGATTGGCCGAAGGAGCTGTGGGACAACGGTTTCGATCCCACCGCACCGACCGCCTGGCTGGCGGAGGGACTGCTGCGCTACCTGCCCGGCGAGGCGCAGGACCGGCTGTTCGGCGATATCGCGGCGCTCAGCGCGCCCGGCAGCCGGATCGCCCTGAACATCGGACGCGGACGGAGCGAGGATTCGCCCGCACTGCAAGCGATACGGGAGCGCCGCAAGCGACTGCTCGCCGAGGCCGGGATCACGCTGAACCTCGAAGAACTCTGGTACCCCTGGGAGGGCCGTACCGACCCGCGCGACTGGTTCACCGCGCACGGCTGGGCCGTGACGGTCGGCGATCCGGTCGCCGTCCTGTCCGACCACGGCCGCGAGCAGCCCGAGGCCGCTCGCGCCGAACTGAACCGCCACATTTTGATGACCGCCACACGAGGAGACGAGAACCGATGAGCCAAGCCACCAACGAGGGCGCGCTGTGGGGTGGGCGTTTCGCCTCCGGCCCCGCCGCGGCCATGGCGGCGCTGAGCAAATCGACCCATTTCGACTGGGCGCTGGCGCCCTACGACATTCGCGCGTCCAAGGCCCACGCTCGTGTGCTGCACAAGGCCGGACTGCTGTCGGAGGCCGATCTGGCGGACATGCTGGACGGACTCGACCGGCTCGCGGCCGATGTCGCCTCCGGCGCCTTCACTCCGGCCGAATCCGATGAGGATGTGCACGGCGCGCTCGAGCGCGGTCTGATCGATCGGGTCGGCGCCGAACTCGGCGGCCGGTTGCGCGCGGGACGCTCCCGCAACGATCAGGTGGCCACCCTGTTCCGCATGTGGCTGCGTGATGCGGTGCGCCGCATCGCCTTCGGCGTGCTCGAGGTCGTCGACGCCCTGGTCGAGCAGGCCGCCGCGCATCCGGATGCGGTGATGCCCGGCAAGACACACCTGCAGGCGGCCCAGCCGGTGTTGCTGGCTCACCAGCTGCTCGCCCACGCGCACCCGCTGTTGCGCGACGTCGACCGGCTGCGCGATTTCGACAAGCGCGCGGCGATCTCCCCGTACGGTTCGGGCGCGCTGGCCGGATCGTCGCTGGGGCTCGATCCCGAGGCCATCGCCGCCGACCTGGATTTCGATGCGGCCGCGGCCAATTCGATCGATGCGACCTCCGCGCGCGACTTCGCCGCCGAGGCCGCCTTCGTCCTCGCGATGATCGCTGTCGATCTGTCGCGCATGGCGGAGGAGATCATCATCTGGAGCACACCGGAATTCGGCTACATCACCCTCGCCGATGCCTGGTCCACCGGATCGTCGATCATGCCGCAGAAGAAGAATCCCGACGTGTCGGAGCTGACCCGCGGTAAGGCCGGTCGCCTGATCGGCAACCTCACCGGCCTGCTCGCCACCCTCAAGGCGCAACCGCTGGCCTACAACCGGGACCTGCAGGAGGACAAGGAGCCGCTGTTCGATTCGGTGGCGCAGCTGGAACTTCTGCTGCCCGCCATCGCCGGTCTCGTCTCCACCCTGACCTTCCACACCGAGCGGATGGCCGAACTGGCGCCCGCCGGGTACACCCTGGCCACCGATATCGCGGAATGGCTGGTGCGCCAGGGCGTTCCGTTCCGCGTGGCGCACGAGGCGGCCGGTGCGTGCGTGCGCGCCGCCGAGGCCCGGGGCGTCGGCCTGGACGAGCTCACCGATGCCGAGTTCGCCGCCGTGGATCCGGCGTTGACGCCGCAGGTACGCGAGGTGCTCACGGTGCAGGGGTCCATCGCCTCCCGCAACTCTCGCGGTGGCACCGCCGGGGTGCGGGTCGCCGAACAGCTGGGCGAGGTCCGTGCCACCGCCGCCGAAGCCCGTACCTGGTTGCGCTGACCCAGCGGGTAGTTGCCCGCGCTTCGGTCACGCGCCCGATATCGTGCGCGCCATGATGTTCCTCTTTCTCGGATTGGCCATCGTGACCGAGGTGTCGGCGACGGTGTCGCTGAAGCTGTCCGAGGGGTTCACCAAGCTGGTGCCCTCCCTCGTCGTGGTGGTCGGCTACGTGGCGGCGTTCATCTTCCTGTCGCAGGCGCTGAAGCGGGGGATGTCGGTCGGTGTCGCCTACGGGGTGTGGTCGGCGATCGGGGTGGCGCTGGTCGCCACGATCGGCGTGCTGTTTCTCGACGAGCCGCTGTCCGCGGTGCAGATCGGCGGCATCGCGCTGCTGATCGCCGGGGTGCTGGCGCTGGAACTGGGCGGCGCGCACTGACGCGCGCTCAGTCCTGAACGCGCACAGCGTATTCCGCCCGCTCGAGCGCGTCGAGAACATCGTCGCGATGGGCGGGGCCGCGGGTCTCGAGGGTCAGCTGCACCTCCACCTCGTCGATGGCCAGAGCGGCGGGAGTACGCGAATGCACCACGTCGAGCACATTCGCGCCGGTGCCGGCGACGGCATCGAGTAACCGGCTCAGACTGCCCGGCCGATCCGAAATGGTGATCCGCACGGCGAGGTAGCGCCCGCCGGTGCTGAGCCCGTGGCCGATGATGCGAGTGAGCAGGATCGGATCCACGTTGCCGCCGGAGATGATCGCGCAGACCGGTCCGCGCAGGCGCAGTTCCTCGGCGGGCAGGCTCAGCAGCGCCGCGACCGCCGCCGCGCCCGCCGGTTCCACGACGAGTTTCGCCCGTTCCAGGCACAGCAGCACGGCCGCCGAGAGCGCGTCCTCGCCCACGGTGACGATCGTCGGCTGATGGGCGATGACATGGGCGAACGGCACCTCACCGGGTCGCCCGACGGCGATGCCGTCGGCGATGGTCGACATACGTTGCAGGGCAACGGGTTCCCCGGTACGCAGCGAATCTGGCCAGGCTGCCGCCAGCGCCGCCTGCACACCGATCACCCGCACCTGCGGTGCGGCCGGGTGCAGGGCCGCGGCGACACCCGCGAGCAGTCCGCCACCCCCGGTCGGCACCAGTACGGTCCCGACGTCCGGAAACTGTTCCAGCAGTTCCGATCCGACGCTCGCCTGGCCCGCGACGATATCCGGATGGTCGAAGGGATGGATCAGCGTCGCCCCACTGCGATCGGCGAATTCCTGGGCCGCGAGCAGCGCCTCGTCGACCGTCTCGCCCACCTGATGAACGGTGGCGCCGTAGGCGCGAGTGGCGACGAGTTTGGGCAGAGGCGCTCCCACCGGCATGAACACCGTCGAGGCGATGCCCAAAGTCGTTGCGGCCCAAGCAACTCCCTGCGCATGATTGCCGGCGCTCGCGGCCACCACCCCGTGGGCGCGTTCTGCCGGGGTGAGATTCGCGATCCGGAAGTACGCGCCGCGCGGCTTGAACGACCCCGTCCGCTGCAAATTCTCGCATTTGAGCCGCACAACGGCGCCGGTCCGCTCGGACAGCACCCGCGAGGCGATCACCGGGGTGCGGCGAATGACGGGCGCCAGCATCTCCCGGGCCGCGCTGATGCGATCGAATCCGATCAGCTCCATGCGGCCATGCTGCCAGACACCTGCGGTGAATCCTCGCAGCCGGACGCGCGATGGTGATGTGAGCCGGCCCGCAAAATCCGCACGATGCGGGGTAATTGAACCCACACCGCTGAATGCGCTTTTGAAAGGCGGAATTAAGTAGCCTGGGGGAATGCAGTTGTCGCGATTCACCGATCTGGGGCTGCGGGCGATGATGCGGCTCGCGGTGAGCAGCGGCGTCGAGGAGCGGGTTACCGCGAAGCTGATCGCCCGGCAGGTCAACGCCTCCGAGCACTACGTCGCCAAGGCCGTCACCAAACTGTCCGAACTGGGCCTGGTGGCCTCGCAGCGCGGCCGCGCCGGTGGCATCTTCCTCACCGACGCCGGTCGCACCGCCACCGTCGGGCAGATCGTGCGCGGCCTCGAGGGGGCGGCCGAGGTGGTCGACTGTGTGGGCGAGCACCCCTGCCCGATGGCCGGGGCGTGTCGCCTGCGGCGGATCCTGGCGGAGGCGCAGGAGTCGTTCTATCGAGAACTCGACCGCTACACACTCAGTGATCTGGTCGATCAACGGACGCAGCAATTACTGCATCTGTCGGCCTCGCCGAAATTGCCGTTCGGCGGTTTCGCGGCCGATATTCCGGCCGTGTCCTGACCCCATACTCTCCTCGTAATGCGCTGTGCACCAACATCTTCGGCGGCACAGCGCATTTCGCTGTATTCGAAAGAAAATGTGGCGCGGACAACATAATCCGCACCCGGAACCGTAATTGAACACACGGGCTCGGAAATGGATTCGAGGCACCCGAAATGGTTACCGTGGAATTCTCCCGGTAATGCACCGGAATTGTTGCTCGAAGAGGAGTTTCACCATGACGACCGCGTCGACATCGGCCCTGGACACCAGCGCCGAACTGGAACCGCATCACGCCGAGATCGTGCGGGCGACCCTGCCGGTGATCGGGGCGCGGATCGACGACATCACCGCCGAGTTCTATCGGCGTCTCTTCGCGGCACACCCCGATCTGCTGCGCAACGTCTTCAATCGCGGCAACCAGGCCCAGGGGGAGCAGCAGCGCGCGCTGGCCGCCTCGATCGCCACGTTCGCCACCCACCTCGTCGATCCGAACCTGCCGCATCCGCGCCAGTTGCTGGCCCGCATCGGGCACAAACACGCCTCGCTCGGGGTGGTGCCCGACCAGTATCCGATCGTGCACGAGCATCTGTTCGCGGCGATCGTGCACGTGCTGGGCGAGGCGGTCACCCCGGAGGTCGCGGCCGCCTGGGACCGGGTCTACTGGCTGATGGCCGACACCCTGATGGGATTCGAGAACGAGTTGTACTCGGGCGCCGGTGTCGAACCGGGCGCGGTCTTCCGTGAGGTCCGGGTGGTGGAGCGCGTCGAGGACCCCGCCGAGACCGTCACCTTCGTCGTGGAATCCGCCGACGCGACCGCGCCCCTTCCCGGCTTCGTTCCGGGACAATATGTTTCGGTCGGCGCCGATCTGCCCGACGGCGCCCGGCAGTTGCGCCAGTACAGCCTCGTCAACGCTCCCGGCGCGGGCCGGCTGGCCTTCGCGGTGCGCCGTGTCACCGCCGTCGGCGACCGCCCCGAGGGTGAGGTGTCGTCGTGGCTGCACACAGACGTCGAGGTGGGCGACCGGCTGCAGATCACGCTGCCGTTCGGCGATCTGACCATCGACACCGCCGCGCGGACGCCGCTGGTGCTCATCTCGGCCGGTATCGGCGTCACGCCGATGGTCGGAATCCTGGAATATCTCGCGGCCGCCGGGTCGCCGCGCCGCGTGCTGGCGCTGCACGCCGACCGCGCCGCCTCCACGCACCCGCTGCGCGGCACTCAGGCCGATCTGGTCGCCGGTCTCCCGGATGCCGAGCTGCACGTCTGGTACGAGGAGCCCACCGCCGGTGCGCACGCGGGCCTGCTGTCGCTGGCCGGCATCGACCTGCCCGAGGAGGCCGACATCTATCTGTGCGGCGGCACCGGTTTCCTGCAGGCGGCACGGGCCCAGCTGAAGGCGGCCGGCGTGTCCGACGAACGGGTCCACTTCGAACTGTTCGCGCCCAACGACTGGCTGCTGGATCTTTGAGCGGTCAGCGGCCGGTGCGCGCCGCGGCGAGCACTCCGTGCAACCAGGGCGTGAAATCCGCTGGGGCGGAGGCGATATCGGCCTCCAGCCGATCGGGCTCCGCCCAGCGCACCGCGGCCACCTCGGCCGGGTCGGGATGGTCGGGCACGCCGGCGAACTCGCCGATCAGCACATGATCCCACTCGTCCTCGACCCGCCCGGTCGCCGGATCGTCGGCCCGATAGCGATAGACGCCGACCTCGCGCAGTTCCGCGCTCACCCGCAGTTCCTCACCCAGCCGGACCGCGGCGGCCTCGGCGAGGGACTGCCCCGGCGCCGGATGTCCGCAGCAGGTGTTGGACCAGCGCAGCGGGAACCGGGTCTTGACCGCGGCCCGCTGCTGGAGCAGCACCCGGCCGTCCGGCCCGAACAGCAGCACCGAGAACGCGCGGTGCAGCCGTCCGGGCGCGGTGTGGGCATCGGACACCGGGCAGATTCCGGTCGCGCGGCCCTGCTCGTCGACCAGTTCGACGGGCAGGGACTCGCGGTCGACCGTGCTGTCGGTGGAGGTGATGTGGGTGCCGGTCACGGTCCCACCTTATCGGCGGCTGTCACCGGGTGAAGGGACCTGCCCTCGCGATATGCCGATCGGCGACGCCGGTGCCGCCGCAGCCGGCCCGGGCCTCCGCCGGCCGGTCGCCGGGGCCGATATCGCTGGGGAAGCCCGCGCGGCGATCGGCCTGGGCGATGGCCGAAATCGCCGGCGCGGTGAATTCCCCTCCGCAGGAGAGGCCTTCGGGCGCCATCGCGGCCAGGTCGCCTACCGGCCGGGGCACGGTCGGCGATGCGGGACCGAATTCGCGAAAACGTGGCGCCGCCTGCCGCATCCGCACCCCGTCCGTGCGCAACCTGTGATCGCGGATGGGACCGATCACACCAGGCCCGCAGTAGGCTGTCGATGTGGCAGGCTCGACCCGCACGCAGGGGGCGTGAAGGTGTGAGCGCAGGGCGCAAGGGCTGGGAGTGGTTGTGAAATTCGATACGAGAACCCTGACGGGACCGGCGCGACGGTTGATGGCGACCGCGCAGAACGGTCTCGAGGTCATCCGTTTCGGCGGCCTCGCCCACGATGTGGAGTCCTCGCCCTTCGAGGTCACCGAGCGCAAGCGGATGTACCGGCTGCGCCACTACTTCCCGGACGACCCGGCCGCCGACCGGCCCGTCGCGCTGCTGGTGCCGCCGCTGATGGTCAATGCCGACATCTACGACGTCAACGCCGAGGGCGGCGCTGTCGGTATCCTGCATCGCGCCGGAATCGATTGCTGGGTACTGGATTTCGGCTCGCCCGCCACGGAGGAAGGTGGCTGGCAGCGCGATCTCGCCGACCACGTCCTCGCCCTGTCGAGCGCGATCGACACGGTCAACGAACTGACCGGCCGCGGCGTGCATCTGATGGGGTACTCGCAGGGCGGCATGTTCGCCTACCAGGCCACCGCCTTCCGCTACGGCAAGGGCGTGCAGAGCATCGTCACCTTCGGCAGCCCGGTCGACATCGTCGCGGGACTGCCGTTCGGACTGCCCTACGGGCTGGTGTCGGAGGTGGCCGATTTCGTCGCCGACCACGTCCTCACCCGGTTGCCGATCACCGATGCGATGGTGCGCGTCGGTTTCCAGTTGCTCGACCCGGTGAAGACGGCGAAGGCCCGCATCGACTTCCTGCGCCAGCTGCACGACCGAGAAGCGTTGCTGCCCAAGGAACGTCAGCGCCGCTTTCTCGAACACGACGGCTGGGTGGGCTATTCCGGACCCGCGGCGGCCGATCTGCTCAAGCAGTTCGTCGCGCACAACCGAATGATGTCCGGTGGCTTCGTCATTCGCGATCAGCCGATCTCGCTGGCCGAAGTCAAATGCCCCATCCTCGCCTTCGTCGGCGAGGTCGACGATATCGGCCAGCCGGCCGCGGTGCGCGGCATCGTGCGCGCGGCGCCCAATGCCGAGGTCTACGAGGCCACGCTGGTGGCCGGGCATTTCGGCCTCGTGGCGGGCAGTACCGCCACCAACCAGACCTGGCCGCTGGTGCGCGACTGGGTGAACTGGCTGGGCGGGAACGCAGACCTGCCCGAACAGATCGCGCCCATGCACGAGCACGTCGCCGCCGACCGCCAGACCACCGCGGCCACCCGGGTCGTGCACACCGCGGCCACGCTGGCCGAGGCCGGCGCCGGAATCGGCGCGGCGTTCGGCAGCCTGGCCGGAAACGCGCTGCGCGGATCCAAGGAGCTCACGGGGGAGGCCGCCCGTGCGCTGCCCCGGCTGACCCGGCTCGGCATGATCCAGCCGCACACCCGGATCTCGCTGGGCCGCCTGCTCGCCGAACAACAGCGCAACGCGCCGATGCGCGAGCTGTTCCTCTTCGACGACCGGGTGCACACCCACGCCGCGGTCGGCGCCCGCATCGACAACGTGGTGCGCGGGCTGATCTCGGCGGGCGTACGCCCCGGCACCCGCGTCGGAGTGCTGATGGAAACCCGCCCGAGCGCGCTGGCCTCGGTCGCGGCACTCTCGCGGATCGGGGCGGTCGCGGTGCTACTGGCGCCCGGTGGCGAGACCGCGCGGGCGGTCGAATCGACCGGGACCACGGTGATCGTGGCCGATCCGGAGAACCTGCGGGCCGCGGCCGCCGCCGGAACCCGGGTCCTGGTGCTCGGCGGCGGCAATGCCCGCACACTCGACATCCCGGACGGCGCGGACGTCGTCGACCTGGAGCAGGTCGACCCGGCGGCGGTGGACCTGCCGGGCTGGTTCCGGCCCGATCCCGGATTGGCGCGCGAGCTGGCGTTCATCCTGGTCACAGGTACCGGCGACAAACTCGACCTGAAGTACATCACCAACCACCGGTGGGCGCTGTCGGCCTTCGGCACCGCGACGGCGGCCGACCTGGACCGTCGGGATACGGTGTATTGCCTTGCACCGCTGCATCATTCGTCGGGCCTGCTGGTGAGTCTGGGCGGTGCGGTGGCCGGGGGCAGCCGGATCGCGCTGGCCCGCTCGCTGGATCCGCCCAGCTTCGCCGCCGAGGTGCACCGCTACGGCGTCACCGTGGTCACCTACACCTGGACCATGCTGCGCGACATCCTCGACGTGGAGACCTTCCCCGCCGGCCATTCGCATCCGATCCGGCTGTTCATCGGCTCCGGTATGCCGGCCGGCCTGTGGCGGCGCACCACGGAGCGGTTCGCGCCCGCGCGGGTGCTGGAGTTCTATGCCTCCATCGAGGGTGACGTCGTGCTCGCCAATGTGGCGGGCGTGAAGATCGGCTGCAAGGGCCGGCCGGTGCCGGGCACGGCGAAGGTGGAACTGATCTCCTACGATCCGATCGCCGAACAGATCGTCACCGACACCCGGGGCTTCGCGCGCCGTGCCGCCGACAACGAGGTGGGCCTGCTGATCGGGCGGGCCGCCGACACCGTCGACATCTCCCGCGGCGGCCTGCGCGGGGTCTTCACCGCCGGTGATGCCTGGATGCCGACGGAAAATCTGTTCCGCCGCGACAGCGACGGCGACTACTGGCTGATGGACCGCCGCGACACCGTCATCGCGACCGCCCGCGGGCCGGTCTACTCCCAGCCGATCGTGGACGCGCTCAACGACATCACGGCCGTCGATATGGAGGTCGCCTTCGGCCGCCGCACCCCGAGCACCACGCTTGCGGTCGCCGTGGTGAGCGTGCGCGCGGGCCACCGCCTCGAACCCGCCGATGTCACCGAGGGCCTGCGCTCCCTCGACTCCGCCCAGCGTCCCGACATCGTGCAGGTGGTCGACGAAATCCCGCGCAGCTCGAGCTTCCGTCCCGCCACCCATGCGGTGCGATCGGCCCTTCGCCTGGAACCGGACGAGAACACCTGGTACTACAACCGGGAATCGGAGAGCTACGAAGTGCTCACCCCGGAGGTCGCGGCCGCACTGCTGGGATAGGTGACCACGAGGGTCTCCCGCTCACACCGTGAACGCGGTGACCGTCTCGATGACGCGCGCGACCTGCTGATCGCTCAGATCCGGCCACAGCGGCAGGCGCAGCAGAGTCGCCGAGAATTCGTCGGTGCGCGGGCAGGGAACCGTGGTGCGGCCGAGTTTCTGCCCGGCCGGGCTCGAATGCAGCGGCACGTAGTGGAACGGGGCCGAAATGCCTTGTTCGCGAAGGTATCCGATCAACGCGTCGCGGGTGTCCTCGGTGGGGGTGCGCAGGTAGTACAGATGCGCGGTGTGCTCGCGATCGTCCGGTACCTGCATCAGCCGCACGTCGTTGCGCGCTGCCCACTGCGGCAGTGCGGCGGCGTAGGCGTTCCACACCCGCATCCGCCCGGCCTGGATCCGGTCGAATTCGGCCAGCTGCGCATCGAGCACTGCGGCATTCAACTCACTGGGAAGATAACTCGATCCGATGTCCTGCCAGGAGTACTTGTCGACCGCCCCGCGCAGGAACCGGGCCCGGTCGGTGCCCTTCTCGCGGATGATCTCGGCGCGCCCCATCAGGATCTCGTCGGTGAGCAGGATGGCCCCGCCCTCACCGCAGTGCACGTTTTTAGTGTCGTGGAAGCTGAGCGCGCCCACGGTGCCGATCGTGCCCAGCGGCCGTCCGCGCCACCGGCCGCCGAGGCCGTGCGCGGTGTCCTCGACGATGGCCAGGCCGTGCGCCTCGGAAATCTCGAGCAGCCGGTCCATATCGGCGCCCACTCCGCCGTAGTGGATGACCACGATCGCCTTGGTGTGTTCGGTGACCGCCGCGGCCACCGACTCAGGATCGAGGTTGCCGCGCTCGTCGATATCGGCGAAGACGCAGGTGGCCCCGCGCATCGCGACAGCCGTGGCGGTGGAGGTGAAGGCGAAACTGGGCACGATCACCTCGTCGTCGGGCCCCAGTTCGAGCAGCAGCCCGGCCATCTCCAGCGCATGGGTGCACGAGGTGGTCAGCAGGGTGTGCGGGGCGCCGGTGATGGCGCGCAATTTCGCCGTCGCCGCCGCGGTGAACGGCCCGTCGCCGTGACTATGGTCGGAGGCCAGGACGGCGGCCAGATTCGTCAGCTCGGCCTGGGCGCGGTAGGGACGGCTGAAGAGGATGCGGTCAGTGCTCACCCGGATTGTGTCCCCCGATTGCTGCGGCCGTGGTCGGAACCCGCGCCTCGGCATGCGGACGCGGTGTCGGGGAATCTACCGTCAGATACAGCGGTTTGCCCACCAGCACGTGCAACGCCACACCCAGATACTCCGCGATCAGGCCGAGCGAGAACAGGATCGCGCCCGAGACCAGCAGCAGCACCACGATGATCGAGGCCCAGCCCTCGGGGTCGTGACCGTTGCCGAACAGGGCATTCCAGATCACCACCGCGGCCATCACAGCACCACCGGCGGCCAGGGTCACGCCCAGCAGGCTCACCAGGCGCAGGCCGCGGGTTCCGCTGCACAGCACCATCTTCCAGAACAGCGAGAACAGCCGGCGGTAGTTGTAACCGGACTCTTCGCGGCCCTCCGCGCGCAGGACCACCGGCGCCTGCGCGGTGTTGTCCACCACCCAGGTCAGCGCCACATCCAGATACACCCCGTTGGAAGCGACCTCGGCGAGCTGACGGCCGATATCGCCGCGGATCAGCCGGTAGCTTTCGAAGCGGGTGGAATCGGGGAAGGCGAAGACCGTCGCCAGCACCACCTTGGCGCCGCGTGAGGTGAGGTTGCGCAGCACGCCGTGCGGGCGGGTGTTGGTCGGCTTCGAATAGACCAGATCCGCGCGCTGCGCGAGCGCGGTGTCGAGGAAGGCGCCGATGAATCCCGGATCGTGTTGGCCGTCTTCGTCCATCGTGACGATCCATTCGCCGCGCGCGGCGGCCATACCGGCGATGGTGGCCGCGTCCTGGCCGAAGTTGCGGCTCAGCCAGATCACCCGCACCTGCGGGTATTCGGCGGCGAGCCGCTGCAGCACGACGTCGGAGCGGTCCGGGCCGTGATCGTGGACCAGCACGATCTCCTCGACCGCGAAGCTGTTGCCGTCCGGCGTGCGCGCGGACTCCGCCAATCCGTGCAGTTCGGCGACCAGTCCGGCGATGGTCTGCTCGCCGCGATACACCGGGATCACCACCGAGACCGCATGCACTCGCTCGCCGCCGCCGGTGACCGGCGGGTGAACATTCGGTGTCGAAGCCTGCCCGGCGGCAGGGGGATATGCGGTTGCGGACGGAATCGGCATCAGCTGGTTCGACTTTCGATGACGGTGCGCACCGGAACTCCTCGCCTGTATCCAGAGCCCGAATCGGGGTGAACTCTAACACGCTGCTGGTCACCGGCTTCGGCTCCGCGAGAGGGGCGGCGGTTCCGGGGGCGATGCCCGCGAGCGCGCGGGCGGGTAGGGTCTGTCAATCGTGGTGGAAAGTGCAGTGTCGACGACGGCGCTCGCGGAGCCCGGGAAGGATCGGCGCGATGTCGCCGTCGAGAATGGGCGGCCCGCCGCTCCCCGGCCCGAGTCGAGCGTCGCGGGGCATCCGCGGCGGACCGTGTTCCGATGGGGAGCGGTCACCGCGATCGGGGTCATTGCCGGATATGTCGCGGTGCTGCTCGCCAACGCGCGGCACTTCTACACCGACGACACCGAATCCCAATACACCCCGCTGTGGGTGATGCTCGGCCGGCACCTGCGCGAGGGCCATCTGCCGCTGATGGTGCCCGAACAGTGGATGACCGGGAACTACACCATGGAAGAGGCGGGCCTGTTCAACCCGCCGCAACTGCTGATCGATCTGATCGCACCGTCGGTGGACAACCTCGCGCTGCTGGCGACGGCCGTCAAACTGATCTTCTCGATCATCGCCGCACTCGGCGTGTACCGGGTCTGCCTGGTCTACGGCAGTCGCGCGTCCTGGGCCGCGGTGGCGGGCATCGCCTTTCCGCTCTCGGGCTGGTTCCTGTTCTTCGACGAGGCCAGCTGGGTCACCTCGCTGACCGGCACCGCCTGGATGCTGCACGCCTGGGCCAGTGCCGTCCGCTACGCCCGCGGCCCGGCCGGCGATCGGTCGCGCTACGGCGGCACCCGCGGTTACGGGCCGATTCCGTTGTTCGTCTACCTGTATCTGGCGATTTCGGTCGAATACGTCTTTCCGGCCGTCGAGGCGGCGCTGATGCTGGTCGCCGTGGCGGTGGGAGAGCTCGTCGTCCAACGCGCCTGGCGCCCGGTGCTGCGGGTGGCGGTGGTCGCGGGCGCGGCCGGTATGGCCGGTTTGATGACGTATCTGCCGAGCATGTTGTCCGCGTCGGTGAGCTGGCGGGGCAACTCGCAGATCAACAACGACCGTTTCCTCACGGTGCCGTGGTCGGAATCGCTGAATGCCAGCCTGCCCTCGGCGATGCCGGCGTTCACCTCCTGGTGGGGCTATGTGCAGCCACTGCCGGTCACCTATATCGCGTGGTTCCTGATTCCGGCGCTGGCATTCGTCGACTGGAATCGTGCGCGCCGGGTGTGGCGGGAACTGGTCTCGGTGGCGCTGTTCGCGATCATGTTCCTGATGTGGACGGCCGGACCGGGCACGGTCGGCCCGCTGCGCTGGCCGGCGCGGGTGCTGCCGATGGTGGCGGTCGGCCTGCTGATCCTGGTCTGCGTGCTGCTGGGCCGATTCGGCACGGTGCGGGACTGGCGCCCGCGCGCGGTGGCGGCGGCGGTGCTGATCGGATTGCTCTGGGTGCGAACGTTTTCCGCCGACCCGCACCACATCTGGTGGCATGTGCTCTCCGCGCTCGCGGTCGCGGCACTGGGCGCCGGCGTGGTGTGGTTGTGGGCGCGGCGCGGAAGTGGGGCGGCCGCGCTGGCGACCGTCGTCGCCATGCTCCCGATCGCCTACCTGCAGGTGAGTCTGGTCCAGCCGACGCCGATGGGCTGGAATCTGCCCGTGCACCGCTCCGAGGCGGAGGCGGCGTTCCCGGCATTCGACGGTGTCACCATTCAGCTCGGCGACCGCGGACTGCTGCAGCCGGCGGACAAGAGTCTGCAGGGCGCCTACGGATCGCTGGTGTTCGGCAACTTCGCCAAGGACGTGCATCGCAACTACGTCAACGGCTACACACCCAACGGGCACTACTGGTTCGGCGAAATGCTGTGCATGCGATGGGATTCCAGCGTCTGTCCGGACTCGTTCCGGCGGCTGTTCACCGCCGAGCCGATCACCGGTCGCGCCCCGGTGGACCTGATGAAACTCGACCGTGTCGTGCTGCAGCGGGCGATGTTCCCCGACCTCGGGAACCAGCCCGCGCCGCCCGGCTGGAAGTGGGTCGGCTACCCGGGCCACGAACGCTATATCTGGGTGCTCGAGCGGGAGCAGGGTCCGGTGTCGACCACGAACGGCCGCATCTCCGACGCGCACGACGTACAGGCGAGCTCACTGTCGGAATCGGACCGCACCAGCCGGGTGCGCGTGAGCTCGGCCGACGGCGGTCGCGTGGTACTCGCGCGGCTGAACTGGCCCGGCTATCGCGCCACCCTCGACGGCCACGAACTCCCGATCCGCGAGATCGCGAAATCGATCATCGCCGTGGATATCCCGGCCGGCACCCGGGACGCCACGCTGGAGGTCTCCTGGGAGCCGCCGGGCTGGCGTATCGGTGTCGCCGGCGCGGTCGGCGGCCTGGTGCTGCTGGCGGTGATGCAGTGGCTGTACCTGCGTTCCCGCCGGCGCGCGAGCGAATCCGGCGATTCGGTGAAACAGGAAGCAGCGGAAGTGGTTTCGTGAGCGTCGGCGCGGACGGAACGGCCGCGGCGCGGGCGGCGGGGGAGCCGGACACCCCGCCACCGGGTCTGCTGCTGCGACTGATTCGCCGCCAGGAGATCGCGTTCGCCGCGGTCGGGGCGGCCAACACGCTGCTGGGCATGGTGCTGACGGTGATGTGGCTGAAGGTGCTGCCCGGCGGCTGGCCGCCCGCGGTGGCGGTGGCACTGGCCTACGCGATCAGCATCGTGTTCGCCTTCTTCGCCCATCGCACCCTGGTCTTTCGAGTGCGCGGTCACCTGATCGCCGACTTCCTGCGATTCGTCGCGGTCAACTCGGGCGGGCTGATCTTGAACATGGCGGGCGTGCAGCTCGCGGTCGGGGTGTTCGACCTGCCGGAGACCCCCGCCACGGTGGTCGTGATGGGCGCGGTGGCGGTGCTCAGCTTCTTCGGGCATCGGCACATCTCGTTCCGCCGGGCGGCCCGGCCCGCGGATTCGGCGGGCGGGTAGGTTGTCGGATATGGCGGAGCAAACCCTGGACCCGACGTTGTTGAGCCTGCTGGCCTGTCCGGAGGACAAGGGGCCGTTGTCGCTGGTGCGCGACGCGGAGGGCAACAGCGTGCTCTACAACCCGCGCCTGCGTCGCGCCTACCCGGTCGACAACGGCATCCCGGTGCTGCTCGTGGACGAGGCGCGTGCGGTCGGCGACGCCGAGCACGAGTCCTTCACCGCCCAGGGCTGATTCCGGACGGCGGTAAGTCCGCCCAGCCGCCGGCGACGGGCAGATCGCCCGTCAGATAGCGCTGGATGGTCGGCCCGACCGCCGCGGCCAGTTCGTCCAGCGGCATCGACGCCACGGGTTCGACCTGCAGAATCTTGCGCGCAACCAGCAGGCCGATCATCTGCGACACGGCCAGCACCACTCGCGTGGTCCCGCTGCCCGGTGGCGAATCCACCTTCTCCCGAACATCTTTCAGCGCGACCTCCAGCAGGAAGCTGCGGGCGAGCGCGGCATCGCCGCCGGCAAGGATGCCGCGAAAGGCCGCGACCGCGTGCACACCGACCGAGGAATCCCACGCGCCGACCACGGTCCGGACCACGGTCTCGCCGAGCCGGTCGGGTTCGGCGGCCCGGATCGGCGCGCGGATCAGCTCCGGATCGATCGGCAGATTCAGTGCGGCGGAGAACAATTGCTGTTTGGTGCCGAAGTAGTGATGCACCAGCGCGGGATCGACCCCCGCCGCGCCCGCGATCGAGCGGATCGACGCCTTGTCGAATCCGACCTCGGCGAAACGGGTGCGTGCCGCATTCAGAATCGCCTCCCGGGTCCCCGATTCACCGGCCCGCCGCCCACTGCGGGCGCTCACACCCTCGGTCACATCGCTCATGCTGTTCGCCTGCGTAGGGTGGCGGCGCCCAAAGTCAGTGCGACAGCGGCGAATGCGGCGACGATGCCGAGATCGCGCCACATCGCGGCGGTCGCGCCCGGATGCCGGGAGACCTCCTGCAGCGCGTCGACCGCATAGCTCAGCGGCAGCACATCGCTGATGATCTCCAGCCAGCGCGGCAGCTGATCGCGCGGCACCAGCAGCCCGCAGAGGAAGAACTGCGGGCCCACCACCAGCGGCATGAACTGCACGGCCTGAAATTCGGTGCGCGCGAAGGCGCTCGCCAGCAGTCCCAGCGCCACGCCCAGCACCGCGTCGACCACGGCGATCAGCAGCACGAGCCATGCGCTGCCCGCGGCATGCAATCCGAGCAACCAGAAGGAGACCAGACACGCCAGGCCCGCCTGCGCCGCCGCGGCGACGGAGAACGCCGTGCCGTATCCGCCCAGCAGATCCAGCTTCGACAGCGGTGTGGTCATCAGCCGCTCCAGCGTGCCCGAGGTCCGCTCGCGCTGCATGGCGATCGCGGTGATCAGGAACATCACGATGAATGGCAGGATGCCCAGCATGCTGATGCCGACGCGGTCGAACAGCGACGGCGCTCCCGGCATGGTCGGCGTCTCGTGATAGACGAAATACAGCAGTGCCATGAGCAGAGTCGGCACCAGCAGCAGCATGGCGACGGTGCGCCGGTCCGCGCGCAACTGACGCAGGATGCGCGCCGAGGTCGCGGTGTAGCAGCGCAGCGGCGGGCGTGACGGCGGGGCGAATGTCGTTGTCATCGCGGCTGTCCCATCGTGATGAGGGCGAGAAATGCGTTCTCCAAACTGGTTTCGCCGGTGTCGGCGCGCAGTTGGTCGGGAGTGAGCTGGGCCAGGAGATGGCCGTCGCGCATGAGCAGTAGCTGGTCGCAATGCTCGGCCTCGTCCATGACATGACTCGACACCACGAGTGTGCGGCCCTGAGCGGCGAGCTCGTGGAACTGCTTCCACAACTCGACCCGCAGCACCGGATCCAGTCCGACCGTCGGCTCGTCGAGGACCAGCAGTTCCGGATCGGCGACCAGCGCACACGCCAGCGATGCCCGGGTGCGCTGCCCGCCGGAGAGTTGATTGCCCCGATGCCGGATATGCGGGCTCAGGCCGACCTGTTCGATCGCCGCGTGCACCGCTTCGGAGTCGCGGCCGTACAGCGCGGCGAAGTAGGAGACGTTGTCCAGCACGCTGAGATCGTCGTAGATACTCGGCGCCTGGGTGACGTAGCCGACGCGCGCACGCAGTCCGCGGGCGCCGGCCTCCTCGCCGAGCACCCGCACACTGCCGGCCTCGATCAGCTGGGTGCCGACGATGCTGCGCATCAAGGTGGTCTTACCGCAGCCGGACGGCCCGAGCAGGCCGGTGATGCTGCCCGCCGGAACGGTCAGCGAAATATCGTGCAGCACTTCATGTCCCCCGCGACGCACCCGCAGGTGCTCGACGGTGATCGCCGGGGACGAATCGGGGTTCGCCACGGTCCACCTCTCACGTCACACGGCCGGCGAGGTTATTCACCGAGCGTTGAATTCATTGTGTGTTGAATTCTGCCCGGGGTCCGGTCGCGACGCAAGAGGGGATCAGTGGTGATCGCGCGGTGGCGCTGCGGCGGTCCCGCCCGGCTCGACCACGCAGCCGTCCGGACCGCAGGTCTCGCCGTCGCCGAGCACGTGCAGCGCGGGGGCCTGATCTGCCCATGCCCGCTCCAGTGCCTGCGTGAACACCTCCGGCGGCTGAGCCCCCGATACGCCGTAGGTGCGGTCGAAGACGAAGAACGGCACGCCGGTCGCACCGAGTTCGGCGGCGGTCTCTTCGTCGGCGCGCACCGCCTCGGCGTAGGCCCGCGGGTCGTCGAGGGTCGCGCGCACCTCGGCTGCGTCCAGCCCGGCTCGCGAGGCCAGCTCGATCAACCGTTCCCGGTCCCCGAACACCGGCCGCTCGTCGGCGAAATTGCCCTCGTACAACGCGTCGAGCAGTTCTTCCTGCCGCCCGCGCTCCAGTGCGAAGTGCAGCAGCCGATGCATGTCGAAGCTGTTGCCGAAGTCGCGTCCCTCGGTGCGATAGGGCAGGCCGACGGCCTGCGCCTGGGCCGCGATGCCGCGCTCGTTGGCGGCTGCCTGAGCCTCGCTGATGCCGTACTTCTCGGCGATATGGGCGACCACGGGGCCGCTGTGCCCGGCCGGCAGTGTCGGATCCAGCTCGAAGGATCGATGCACGACCCGCACCTGGTCGCGGTGCTCGAAGCCGGCCAGTGCCTGCTCGAAGCGCCGCTTGCCCAGGTAGCAGAACGGGCAGTTGATATCGGTCCAGATCTCGACCTGTACGGCCATGGTCACCTCATTCGCGTCTTCCGGAAGTCCTGACATGTCAACCGGGCGGGTATCCGGCCTGTTCCCGGAGGTGTGACTGGCATCACATCGGGGCGTGTCACGAAAGTCGCGGCCGACTTGTCCCATCACCGAATCGCACAGTCGACCCGCCGCGAAAGGACAGGACCATGAGCGACACCCAGCGCAGTGATCGGAAGACCCAGCGCAGCAACCACGAGACTCGGTTCGAGCCGGACGCCGGGCGTCCGCACGAGATCGTCGTCCTCGGCGCCGGTTACACCGGAATGCTGGCGGCGATCCGGCTCGCGCGCCGCACCCGCAAGCAGGCGGTGCACATCACGCTGGTCAACCCGTCGGACCGGTTCACCGAACGGCTGCGTATGCATCAGGTCGCGGCCGGCGCCGAACTCGCCGATCACCGGATCCCGGACCTGCTGGCCGGAACCGGCGTGGCCTTCCGCCGCGCCTCCGCCACCGCGATCGATCCGGTCGCCCATCGCGTGATCTGCGACGACGGCGTCGAACTCGGCTACGACACCTTGGTCTACGCTCTCGGCAGCCGCGCCGACACCACCACCGTGCCGGGTGTGGCCGAGCATGTGTGGACCCTCGACGATCCGCGCACGGCGCATCGGATGTCGCAGCGTCTCGCCGAACTCGAGGCCGGCGGGGGAGCGGTCGCGGTCTGCGGCGGTGGTCTCACCGGCGTGGAGGCCGCCACCGAAATCGCCGAATCCCACCCCGGCCTCACCGTCACCCTGATCAGCACCGGTGAACCCGCCGCCATGCTGGGCGAGCGCCCGCGCGCCTACGTCGAGCGTGCCCTGGACCGCCTGAACATCGTGCGCCGCAGCGGAACTCGCGTCACGAAGGTGCTGCCCGACGCCGTGCGCCTGGACAGCGGCGTGATGGTGCCCGCCGGGCTGACGCTGTGGACCGCGGGAGTGCGCGTAGCCGCCCTGGCCGCCGCGGCCGGCATCACCACGGATGCGGCGGGGGCCGTCGTCACCGACCCGACATTGCGGTCGGTCTCGCATCCGGACATCTACGCCATCGGCGATGCCGCCGCCATCACCCAGCCGTGGGGGCGGATGCACGGCACCTGCCAGAGCGGTATGCCGACCGCGGCCTACGCCGCGGACGCCATCGCGCGGCGGCTGCGCGGAAAGTCGGTGCGGCCGTTCCGGTTCGGATACTTCCATCAGCCGGTCAGCCTCGGCCGCCGCGATGCGGTCATCGGATTCACGCACGCCGACGACAGCCCGCGCCGCGCCTACCTGAAGGGCCGCGCCGCGGTGCGCTACAAGGAGTTCGTGAGCAGCAGCCCGGTCCCGACATTCCGGCTGAGCCGCCGCGCCAATGTGTCGGTCACGCTGTCGCGTGGGGGACGCGCGACGCGCGCGGCCGGCCGGATCGCGGCGTGAGGGACCTGCCCCGATATTGCGGGCCCTCGAGCGATCGGGAGAGGATGAGCGCATGGACGGTGACGCCGAGGACACCGGTGCGGTGACCGCGCGGCCCGCGGACTCACCGGCGGACCCCGGCGATGCGTTCGACACGCATCGCCGGCTGCTGTTCGCCACCGCGTATCAACTGCTCGGCAGTGTGGCCGACGCCGAGGACGTGCTGCAGGACGCCTGGCTGAAGTGGCACGAGGTCGACCGGGAGCGGGTCCGCCACCCCAAGGCCTACCTGGTGCGGACGGTGACCAACCTGTCGCTGAACCGGCTCACCAGCGCCCGCGCGGTACGCGAAACCTATGTCGGCCCGTGGCTGCCCGAACCGCTGCTCAGCGAACCCGACGCCACCGAGCGCGTCGAAATCGTCGACACGGTGTCCACGGCCATGCTGGTCGTGCTGGAGACACTGGGCCCGGTCGAACGGGCGGTGTTCGTGCTGCGCGACGTCTTCGGATTCTCACCCGCCGAGATCGCCGGCTTTCTCGATCGCCCCGAGCCGACCGTCCGGCAGATCTCGCATCGCGCCCGCAATCATGTGCAGGCCCGCCGTCCCCGCTACGACACCGATCCCGTTGCGCGGCAGGAGATCACCGAGCGGTTCCTGGCGGCCGCCAACGGCGGCGACGTCAACGCGCTGATGCAGCTGCTGGCCCCCGACGTCACCCTCTGGAACGACGGCGGCGGCAAGGTCACCGCGGCCCGCCGGCCGTTGCACGGCCCCGACCACGTCGCCCGCTGGCTGCTCGGTGTGCTGGCCAAACCCATCCTGACCGGAATCCGGATGCGGGCCGCGGTGCTGAACGGCGAACTGAGCGTGGTCGGCGAGATCGGCGGATTCCCGGTCGGCGCGCTCACCTTCGACATCCTCGACGGTCGGGTGCAGAACCTGCGCTTTCAGGTGAACCCCGACAAACTCGCCGGGCTGCGCCCGCCGCAGTAGAGCCGCTACCACTGATTCGCCCGAAATGTCCTGTGCGGCTATGGGATGCGCTATTTTTGTCATCCGCCGGGACAGTTCCGGCCGAAATTAGAATGGTAGGAGTTTCACAAGTGCACAGCGTAGCGAGCCGCACCCGTCGCACCACCCTGACCGGCTGGCTGCTCGCCGCCGGTGTCGGCTTTGCCGCCGTCTTCGCCCCCACGGCGACCGCGACCGCCGCCCCGGCCTTCATCTCCTGCCCCGCAGGCGATTACGAGAACGTCGACCACGCCTGCGTCCCGCGTCCCGGCTCGGATCCCGACGGCGCGACCGCGCGGTGCGGCGACGGCACCTACAGCTACAGCCGCCACCGCAGCGGAACCTGCTCCCATCACGGCGGTGTCGAGCGCTGGCTCTGACCGAGCATGGTCCACGGCGGGCGTGGCGTCGGTCACCACGGGTGCTCGAGTAAGAATGAGAACCCGTGTCTGCCGAGGAACTCGCCGTGGAACCGCTGGCCGCCGCTCGCCGCGTACTGGGCGCGACGATGCGGTCCGGCCCGGTCGCCGTGCGCATCGTCGAGGTCGAGGCGTACGGCGGTGACCCGGCCGGACCGTGGCACGACCCGGCGGCCCACTCCGGCCGCGGGCGCACCCCGCGCAACGCCGTGATGTTCGGTCCGCCCGGCGTGCTCTACGTCTACTTCAGTTACGGCATGCACACCTGCGTGAACGTCACCAGCGGCCCCGACGGCGTCGCCAGTGCCGTGCTGCTGCGGGCCGGCGAGGTGATCGAGGGCCACGAGGTCGCGCGCTCCCGGCGCCCCGCGGCCCGCGCCGATACCGATCTGGCGCGCGGGCCCGGCAACTTCGGCAGTGCCCTGGGAATTACGCTCTCCGACTACGGCACCGCCCTGTTCGACCCCGCGGCGCCGATCAGATTGGAATTGGGCCCCGAGATCACCGACTCCGCCGCGATCGGGGTGGGCCCCCGCGTCGGCGTGAGCCTGGCCGCCGACCGCCCGTGGCGGCTGTGGTTGCGCGACTCCCCGGCGGTCTCGGCCTACCGCCGCAGTCCGCGCGCCCCGGAGGTCGGGCGGTCGGCCTGAGCGGTCAGCTCGTCAACTCGGCGCGGATCCGCCCGCGCTGCGCCGCCGCGATCGTCGCCGCCGATTCGGCCGCCGCGACCGTATCGGCGACGCCGAGCGTCCATCGAACGTCACCGCCGACCCGGAACTCGCCGTAGACCACGTATTCCGCACCCGCGCCGGCGGGCAGCCGATGGTGGGTAGCCTGCAAAGGCTCGATCGAGATGCCCTGTGCGGCAAATATTTCCGTGAGCCGACTGGCATCGGCGGCCGTGCAGGTCGTCTCGACCTCGGCCCCGGCATTCGGCGCGGTGATCACGACGTCGCCGGACTCGCCGAATCGCCAGTGGATCCGGCCTCCGGCGCAGGCGATACCGTCGCCGGTCGGGCCGTACACCTGCTGCAGCAGCTCCCACAACCACCGCGCACCCACCTCGGCGCCGGTGTCGTCGGTATGGCGTTGCACATGCCGCGCGAAGTCGATCTGCAACCGTCGCGGCAGCTCCAGTCCGTATCCGGTCTGCAGCAGATACGCGATACCGCCCTTGCCGGACTGTGAGTTCACCCGGATCACCGCCTCGTAGCTGCGTCCGACATCCGCCGGGTCGATGGGCAGATACGGCACCTGCCACTCGATCTCGGATTCCGGCACCCCGGCCAGCTCGGCCCGCCGGCGATGGTCGGCGAAACCCTTCTTGATCGCATCCTGGTGCGTCCCGGAGAACGCGGTATAGACCAGATCGCCGACGTAGGGGTGTCGCTCCGGGATCGGCATCCGCGTGCAGTACTCGACGGTGCGGCGAATGCCGTCGATATCGGAGAAATCGATCATCGGGTCCACACCCTGGGCGTGCAGATTCAGGGCCAGCGTCGCGATGTCGACGTTTCCGGTGCGCTCACCGTTGCCGAAGACGCAGCCCTCCACGCGCTGGGCTCCGGCCAGCATCGCCAATTCCGCGCAGGCGATGCCGGTGCCGCGGTCGTTGTGCGGATGCACCGACAGGATCACACCGTCGCGGCGGCTCAGATTGCGATCCATGTATTCGATCTGGTCGGCGTAGACATTGGGCGTGGCCACCTCGACCGTCGCCGGCAGATTCAGCACCACCGGGCGCTGCGGGCTCGCGTCCCACAGCTGCGTCATCGCATCGCACACCTCCAGCACGAAATCCGGTTCGGTGAGCATGAAAACCTCGGGGGAGAACTGGAATCGCAGATTCGGCCGGTCGCCGGCCAGCCGCGCGATCTCGCGGCCGCCCGCGAGGATCATCTCCGCCACCTCGGCCCGGGACCGCCCGAGCACGACATCGCGCCACAGCGGCGCGGTCGCGGTGTACATGTGGATCACCACGTCGTTGGTGATCCCTTCCACGGACTCCAACGTCCGCGCGATGAGATCGGCACGGGCCGGGGTGAAGACGACCAGGGTGACGTCGGCGGGCGCGAGCTCGGCGTCGCGGATCAGGCGGACGAAGTCGAAATCGGCCTGCGAGGCACTCGGGTAGCCGACCTCGATCTCCTTGTAGCCGATCGCGACCAGCATCTCGAAGAATCGGCGCTTGCGCACCGGATCCATCGGTTCGGCGAGGGCCTGATTGCCGTCGCGCAGGTCGACCGGCACCCACAGCGGGGCGGATTCGAGGCGTTTCGAGGGCCAGTTGCGCTCGGTCAGCGGCACCGAAACATGGTGATACACATCGTGATAACGATCCGAGGGCATGGCGGAGGGACGCTGGCGATTCCAGCGGGGAGTGTGGTCGGGCACGGGATCGGCTTTCTGCGTCGGAGGTGTCGACCGGCGCAGCCCAGCAACCCGCGGGCAGGGTGCCGGTCGTTCAGACCCCGCCGCGGCGGCCGAGGAGAAGCAGTCCCTGTCCCATGTCGGCTACCATAGCGAGTGACAACTCCTCAGACAAGTAGAGAGGTGAGGGCCGATGGCGACCGTGCAGAGGCAACCGCTGGCGGCCCAGGCCGCTCAACTCCTGCTCGACCGGATCCGTTCGGGTGAATGGCCGCTGGGACACAAACTGCCGGGCGAGACGACCCTCGCGGCCCAGCTGGGCGTGGGACGTTCCACGCTGCGCGAGGCGATCCGGGAACTGTCCGGTCAGGGCGTGCTCGAAAGCCGCCAGGGGGCAGGCGTTTTCGTCACCGCGCTGGAGGTGGCCGAAGACTGGGACGAGGTGCTGCGCCGTGCCGACATCGCCGCCGTCATCGAGGCCCGCATCGCCATCGAGGCCGAAGCCGCGGCTCTGGCGGCGCAGCGGCGCACCCCCGCCGACCTGCGGATCATGCGGAAGGCGCTGGCGGTGCGTGCCGGATCCGACGATTCGGTCGACCATCTCGTCGACGCCGATACCGCCTTTCACCGCACGGTGATCGCGGCGGCGCACAACGAGGTGCTGTTGCAGTTGTTCGACGCCTTCGTCCCGCGCGTGCACCGCGCGATGACGCAGATGCTGCGCATGCGGCCGATGGCCGATCCCGCCGCGGACCATCACGCCCACGAGGTGCTGTTCGAGGCGATTCGCGATCGGTCGGCCCAGACGGCGGCCACGGCCAGCCGGGTACACCTGAGCGCCCTGAGATCCGCTTTCTCCTGACCGATGAATTCTTCCGGGGTGGCCCGTCTTCTGTGGTGAGCGCGCTCGAACCCACACCGAGCATCCGGAAGGACACCGAATCATGACCGCCATCACCGCCTCCGCCCCGTCCGTCGCCACTCGTCCCGGCAAGATCCGCACGCGCGTGCTGTGGACCCTGCAGATCGTGCTGGGCCTGTTCTTCGTCATCGCCTCGGGGCTGCCGAAGGTGGTCGGCCAATCCGACGCCGTCCGCATCTTCCACGACATCGGCTGGGGCGACTGGTTCCGCTATTTCACCGGCCTGGTGGAGATTTCGGGCGGTATCGGCCTGCTGGTGCCGCGCCTGTCCTGGCTCGCCGCCGCCGGACTGTCGATCACCATGGTCTGCGCGGCCGCTACTCAGGCCTTCGTCATGGACGCCCCGGCCGGCGCGATCTTCCCGCTGGTCCTGATGGCGGTCTTCGCCTGGATCGCCTACGAACGCCGCCCCGCACACTGAACTCGCACCCGCCAGATGGGCCCGCTCCGGAAAACACCCGGCGCGGGCCCATCGACATGCCGGCTGAAGACTCGTCAGCCGCCTGCTCCGGCGTCACGTTCCGGTTCCGCCGCAAGGGTTTCGGCGCGCCGATGTATGCCGGGGCTGACCCCGTAACGCCGTTTGAACGCGGCACTCAGACTGAACGCCGTCCCGTAACCGACCTGCCGCGCGATCGACTCGATGGTGGCGTCGGTCCCGCGCAGCAGGTCCGCGGCTCGCGCCAGCCGCCATTCGGTGAGGTAGGCGATCGGCGGATCCCCGACGAGTTCGGTGAACCGGCGCGCGAGCGCCGCCCGGGACGCGCCGACGGTCGCCGCCAGCTCGGCGACCGTCCAATCGTGGGCGGGATTGTGCTCGAGCAGCCGCAACGCCTGGCCCACAACGGGATCGGCGTAGGCGCTGTACCACTGCGGCGCTTCCGCCCGTGCGAACCAGGTGCGCAGTGCGGCGATGGTCAGCAGATCCAGCAGCCGGTCGAGCACGGATGCCTGCCCGGGGATGTCGCGGCCGGCTTCGTCGACCAGCAGGCCGAGCAGACGTTCGTCGACCTCGTGACCGTCGAGGACGGCCCGCGGCGGCAGTGCGCGCAGCAGACGGTCGCTGACCGTGCCGGCCACCTCGTAGGTTCCGGTCAGCAGCGCGGTGGTTCCGGCCGCGTTCGTCCCCCAGCTGCGAACCCCGAGATCCCATGTCTCACAGAGCAGTTCACCGTCCGGAGTGGTCGTGGTCTGCCCAGGGTGAACGATCGCCTGCGGCGGGGTCGACGGTTCGTCGGCCACCGTGTACGGATCCGGACCGCGCAGCATCGCGACCGCACCTTCCTCGAGCCGGATCGGATCGTCGCCGTCCGGTACGAGATAGGCGTATCCACGGGTCACCACCACCACCGTGAGCGGCGCCCGGTCCTGGATCCGCAGCGACCACGGCGGGTCCAGCAGCGAGCGCATCACGAACGCACCGCGAGCGCGCGGGCCGTCGAGCAGGTCGGCGAGGGCATCCATGCCACGACGATCGCGCATGGCGGCCGGTGCGGCAACCGGCTTCCCAGCACCGGCGGGACGACGGAACCCCGGGAAATCACGCACGATCACCGGCATCGCCGATCACCCGCGCGGCACACCGGCCGGCTCGCCACCGTCGGTCACCGGCCACCCGCCCTCGGCCGCGGTCCGGCGGGCATAGTCGGCGAACGATCGCGGCGCCCGCCCCAATGCCCGCTCGACACCGTCGGTGACGGCGGTGTTGCGGCCGTCGAGAACCGTGCCGAACAGATAGGTCAGCGAGTCGACCACTTCCCGAGGCAGTCCCATCTCCGACATCGCGGCGGCGTATTCGTCCAGGCTCACCGGCCGATACCCGATCGCGCGACCGGTAGCGGCGGCGATCGTGGCCACCGCCTCGGCGAAGGTCAGTGCCTGCGGCCCGGTCAGTTCGTAGATCTCACCGGTATGCCCGTCCTCGGTGAGTGCGGCGACAGCGACATCGGCGATGTCCTCGGCGTCGACGAACGGCTCGGCGACCGTATCGGCGGGCAGTGTCACCTGTCCGGTCGCGATCTCCTCGGCGAGAAAATCCTCGCTGAAGTTCTGTGCGAACCAGCTGCACCGCACCACGGTCGTGGCCAGGCCGCTGCGCAGGGCGATCTCCTCACAACGCTGCGCTTCCGGCTCGCCCCGGCCGGACAGCAGAACCAGTCGCCGCACCCCGGCCCGGCGTGCCACCGCGGTCAGTTCTCTCACCGCCTCGTCGGCGCCCGGGGCGGCAAGATCCGGCTGGTAGGTCAGGTAGACGGATCGAGCGCCGTCCAGGGCGGCCGCCCAGGTCGTCCGGTCCTCCCAGTCGAACGGGATCGCGGTCGAACGGGAGGCCGGGCGCACCTCGATGCCGCGCTCGGCCAGACGCGCCACGACCCGCCGACCGGTCTTCCCGACGCCGCCCAAGACGACGACGGGGCCCACGGCCGTGTGGTCGGGGCCGGTCTTCGGGGTGGACGTGCGGTCGGTGCCGGCGTCGGCGGAAACCGTTGTGGTGCCGAGGGTTTCGTTGTCGATCATGGTGTTCTCTGTCATGTATCGAGTACATCCGGATCCGAGGCGATCGGCCATGGCCCGGACGCTCGCACACATACGCACGCGTCCACGCTCCGCTCGCGGACTGCCCAGCCGACGATCGTCGAGCATCGGCCGGGCCCCCGACGCATCGGCGCGGTTCATTCCTGACCGAACGGCCCGCCCGGCCCGGACATCGCCGACCCAGCGCAGCCGAGCGGGCTCGGTGCGGAAAGATGGGAGGACGTGAGCGCCGACATCATCGACGAACTGACCTGGCGTGGGCTGATCGCACAGTCCACGGATCTGGACGCCCTGCGGGCCGAAACGGCGAAGGGCCCCATCACCCTGTATGCGGGTTTCGACCCCACCGCGGCGAGTCTGCACGCGGGCCATCTCGTTCCGCTGCTCACGCTCAAACGCTTCCAGCAGGCCGGACACCGCCCGATCGTCCTGGCCGGCGGCGCCACCGGTCTGATCGGTGACCCCCGCGACGTGGGGGAGCGGGTGATGAACTCGACCGATACCGTCGCCGAGTGGGCCGACCGGATCCGCGGCCAGCTGCAGCGTTTCGTCGACTTCGACGATTCGCCGACCGGCGCGATCATCGCCAACAATATGGACTGGACGGGCAACCTCAGCGCCGTCGACTTCCTCCGCGATATCGGCAAGCACTTCTCGGTGAACGTGATGCTGGCGCGGGATACCGTCAAGCGCCGCCTCGACGGCGACGGCATCTCCTACACCGAATTCAGCTACATGCTGTTGCAGGCCAACGACTTCGTACAGCTGCGCCGCGCCCACGGCTGCCGTCTGCAGGTCGGCGGCTCCGATCAGTGGGGCAACATCATCGCCGGCGTCGAACTCAACCGCCGCCTCGACAGCGAGCAGGTCCACGCCCTGACCACCCCGCTGGTCACCTCCGCCGACGGTAAGAAGTTCGGCAAGTCGACCGGCGGCGGCAGTCTGTGGCTCGATCCCGAGATGACCAGCCCGTACGCCTGGTACCAGTACTTCGTGAACACCGGCGACGCCGACGTGATCCGCTACCTGCGCTGGTTCACCTTCCTCGACCGGGAGGAACTGGCCGAACTCGAGACCGCGACCGCCGAACGTCCGCATGCCAGGGAAGCGCAGCGTCGCCTGGCCGCCGAAATGACCACGCTCGTGCACGGCGAGGCGCACACCCGCGCGGTGCAGCTGGCCAGCCAGGCGCTGTTCGGCCGCGGCGATCTGCACGATCTGGACGAAGCGACACTCGGCTCCGCGCTGGCCGAAGCCGCGGGTGAGGGCATTGTGGCGGAGGCCGGCCCCGAATCGACGATCGTCGATCTGCTGGTCGCCTCGGGACTCTCGGACAGTCGTGGCGCAGCTCGCCGGGCGGTCGCCGACGGCGGCGCCTCGGTGAACAACGTCCGCATCTCCGACCCGGAGTGGATGCCCGCCGACACCGACTACCTGCACGGACGCTGGTTGGTTTTGCGGCGCGGCAAGAAGAACTTCGCCGGCGCCCGCCGAGCCGGGAGCTGATCTGGCCATGACCTGAGTCACATCCGTGTGATTCGGGTCGGTCACCGGCCCGGAGCCGGGCCGGTGACCTGCGAAAATGCGAGCCGACGTGGCGATTTGACGTTCTGTTCTCCGCCACGTAACTTATTCCAAGTCAGAGCGACACGGACACCGACCCGGAGCCGAGAGGCCCGGGACAACGAGGTCGGACGAGGAGCGCCTGACGGCCAGTAGGACCCAGAGATCGTGAGTTGACTTCGCGAGCTTCAGTGGTTAGGCTGGAAAAGTTGCCTCTCAAGAAGGTCGGTTAACCGGCCGGACTGTTTGTGCGCC
>NZ_BDBN01000065.1 GCF_001613005.1 Nocardia nova NBRC 15556
CGGGCCGCGGCCCGGGGCGAAGGCGGCCTGTTGCGACTGGCCTGTGCGGAGAGCCTGACCGCGAGTCTGCTCGCTCCCGTACTGCGTACCTGGTTGCGTCGCCACCCCGCGGTGCACGTGACGCTCACCGAGGCCACCAGCGCCGACGACCTCGTCCGCCACCTCGAATCCGGAACGGCCGACCTGGCTTTGGGGCCGCGGCCGACTCGCTGGACCGGCGCATCCGAACTCGTCGGCACCGAGGAGATCGTGGCGGTCCTCCCCGCCGACCACGCCCTGGCCCGGCAGGATCGGCTCGGCTTCGACGACCTCCACGACCAACCGGTGGTGCACTACCACCCCGACAACGGCCTCGCCGGCTGGCTCGACGCCCGAGCCGCGGTCCACGGCGTCACCCTCAGCCCGGTCATGCGCACCCGGCAGGCCGGCACCGCGGCACAACTGGCCGCGGCCGGACTCGGCATCGCCCTGGTCCCCGTCACCGCCCTGGGCCCCGGCCTGCCCGCGACCCTGAAACGCTTGCACCCCAGCGTGTCCCGCGATCTCGTCTGCCTGCTCGCCACCCCCGCCGATCCACTGCTGCGCCGCTTCGCCGCCGACCTCGTCGACCGCGGTGTCCCCGTGAACCCCTCGGCCGCACGACAACTCGGCTGATCCGCGACGGCTACGACGTACGCGGCCGTAGGCCGTCGAGCATCAGGTCGAGCAGGCGCCGCCAGTCCCCGCTGCCCGTGCGGATCGTCGCCGAGATCGCACCGACGAGCAGGTAGGCGTCCGCGGCGGTGCAGTCCTGCCGCAGCGCACCGGCCTCGCGATCGCCCGCGATGATCTCGCCGACAACGGCTTCCAGCCGGGCGCGAGACATTCCGCGCGGCTCGCTACCGGGCGAGCGGCGGGCGGCTTCGACGGCTGCGGACAGGCCGCGATCGGCGCTGAGCAGCTCACCGACATGCATCAGATAGCGTCGCAGCCCCTCGCCGGCACCGGCATGCGTGAGACATTCTGTGCGCGCGTAGTTCTCGATCTGCGCGAAGCGCTGTTCGGCGGCCGCGTCGACCAGTTCCGCGAGGGTGGGGAAGTGGCGATAGACCGTGCCGACCCCGACACCCGCCGCGCGTGCCACGTCGGGCAACTGCACCTGAGAGCCCTTCTCGGCGAACAATTCCCGAGCAGCCTCGAGGAGGCGGTCGCGGTTGCGTGCCGCGTCGGCGCGCGTCTTTCGTGGCGTCGCGGGCGTTGACATCCGTGCGTCCTTTCCGGCTACCATCTAGACGGAAGCGGATTCCGATTCCGTTTTGTCGCCGGAAGGGTAGCACACGATGCCGCACAACAGATTTCTCCGACTGGCCCCGGGCCAGGTACGCCCGGGCCGGATTCCGATGCCCCCCGCCTTCGCGGTCAAGGCCACCACCGCCGACACCGAGGGCCGGTTCTCCTTGCTCGAGGTGACCCTGGCCCGCGACATCCCGCGACACACCCACGAGGTGGCCGACGAAGCCATCTATGTGCTCAGCGGTGAACTCGGCGTCGACTTCGACGACCGGTCGTACGTCGCGCCCGCCGGAACGTTCGTCCTGCTGCCGCACGGCATCCCGCACGCCCTGCGCGCGGTCTCGAACCCGCCGCCCACAGTGATCCAGATATCGTCACCGGGCGGATGGGAATGCTATCTGGAAGATCTGTTCGACGCGGGACCCACCGTGCTCACCGACGGCGCGCTCGACCCACGCAAGATCAACCCCATCGCCGCGGCCCACAGCATCCGCTACGAGGAGTCCTGAACGACAGCCCGATACGGGCCCGGCGCAGCGATCAACGCGGGCCCGGAACGAGCTCGGCGGCCAGACCGCTCGCCCACTCGCGCACATGCTGGGGGTCACGGAAATCGCCCGCCATCGTCTTGGCCATCGCCGCGGCCGGGAAACCGTGGGCATCGGCCTGCAGGCGGCCACCGAAAATCGTGTAATCCCGGGCATTCACGCGACGGGCGGCTCGCTCGACGGCTTTGACCCCCGGCACCTTTTCGGGACCGCCGGAGGTGAGCGAGTCGTCCAGCGGCCCACTGGCGAACAGCCAGACCGGCCGCATGCGCATCTGCCGCGCGAAACGACGGGCGAAGCGGCGGGCGTGACGATGCCAGCGACCGGTGTAGAGCGCACCGCCGAGGACCACCGCCCCATAGCCGTCGAGGGAGCGGACTTCACGCGCATTGCGGACCTCGGCGTCGACACCGGCCGAGCGCAGCGACTCGCCGATCCACTCCGCCATTTCGGCAGTACCGCCCCGTGTGGAGCCGTACGCCACGAGAACAGGTTCCGATGTCACGGCGCACCTTCCTCTCACCGGCCGCAAGGGGCGGACTACGGGTAGGCGATATTCGCGGCGGGCTGGGGCAGAAGCAGGATCCGGCCGATCGTGGCCGTCCATTCGCCGATCGCGGGCCAGTCGCGCAGGTCACCGAAGCGACCCCCGCCGAGCAGGCGGTAAATGATCCGCGCCTTCAACGACACCCCCACGTTCTCGAAATGGCCCGCGAAGGCGCGGTAGCCGACCGGATGGATCGAATCGCGCAACGCGGCGATCTTCGGCGGCACGATTCTGCCCATCCGCCGCCCGAGCGGCCCCCGCAGCGCCGGTCCGAGCCCCACGGTGAACAGCCACACATTCGTCGCGGCCAGCTCGTAGCGATGACTCCGAACGAACCCCGACATCTCGGGAAGCACATCCATGTTGTGCACGGCACTGCCGAGGATCACCGCGTCGAACCGCGACAACTCGGGCGCATGCGCCACATCGGCGACCTCCACATCCGCTCCGCGGTTGGCCAGCGCCGCCCCGATATAGTCGGCGATCTCACGGGTCGAGCCCTGCGCGGTGGCGAAAACGACTGCGATGCGAACAGTTTCGTGAGTCATACGTCGAGCCTGCACCCCGGCGCGCGACCCCTCCCAGAGGCGGCGTACCTCATGCGATGAGGACGAACGTCCCCAGTGGGCGGCCTCGCCACACCACCGGGGCCCGGCGCCGCGCCTGCGTCAGTGGATATGGTCCTGCCAGTCGGCGGGCACCTTCCCCGCCGGCCCCGGCACCGGCTGCGTCTCCGGACGGCTGGTCGGCGGCGCCAATTGCGGACCCTCACCGACCGCACCGTCGCGGTAGTCGTAGAACCAGTCCTCACCCGGTTCGAAGCTCTGGATGATCGGATGGCCGGTGCTGCGGAAGTGGGCGGTGGCGTGCTGGGCGGGGGAGGTGTCGCAGCAACCCACGTGCCCGCAGCGCGCGCACCGACGCAGATGCACCCACCAGCCGCCGGCGGCCACACACTCCGCGCAACCGGTCCCGCTGGCGGGCACCTCGACATCGATATCGCTGCCGGAATCGCTCACCGCTGATCTCCTCTCAGGGCCGCGACCACAGCTTCGGCCACGCCGCGGGCACTGGCGGGATTCTGACCGGTGATCAGCCGCCCGTCCGTCACGACGTGAACCCCGAACGGCTCGTCGGCCATGCTGTAGTCGGCGCCCACTTTCACGAGTTCGTCCTGAAGGTTGAACGGTACCGCGTCCGCACGTTGGGCGGCTTCCTCCTCCGGCCACGAGAACCCGGTCACCCGCCGCCCGGCGATCAGCGCGGCCCCGCTTTCCAGCGGGACGTTCAGCAAACCGACCGGCCCGTGGCACACCGCCGACACCACACGGCCGCTGTCGTGGAACGCCGCGGTCAGCGCGCCGAGATCGTCGCCGCCGAAGTCGAACATGACCCCGTGCCCGCCGGTGAAGTAGATCGCGTCGTAATCCTCGACCTCGACCTCGCCGATGCTGCGCGTACGGTCGAGCAGATCCATGAATTCCCGGTCGCGGTAACGGCGGTCGGTGCCGAGGTCGGCCAGGACGTCGTGCGCCAGGCTCTCCGGGTCGATGGGCACGAATCCGCCTGCGGGACTGGCGATGTCGACGGTATAGCCCTGTTCGGTGACATAGTCGTAGAAATGGGTCAGCTCGCCGAGCCACAGCCCGGTGCGATAGCCGACCTTCTCGTACTCTCCGGCATTGGTGACGATGACCAGAATCCGGTCGGTGGCCACAGCGATCTCCTTCCGGTCCGTGCGATGGGCGACCGGCCGTCCGAGATCACTGGCGTCCAATCCGGAACACCGCCGGCCGCGTGATGTCGCTCACAACGTAACACAGGAGTGATCGCCGGAGCCGCCCCGGAACCCGGGGGAGACTCACAGGAAAATACGGCGACATGCCCTACCTGGACTTCCTCGCACCCGGCATCATCGCCCAATCGGCGCTGTTCATCGCGATCTTCTACGGCATCCAACTGATCTGGGACCGCGACGCCGTCAGCCACGTCAACCCGCTCAGCTACGAGGTCGACGCCCTGCGCGGCCTGCTCGTCGGCGGCGCCGCCGACCTGTGGACCGACTTCGGCGTCCTCGTCCTGGCCGCCCTCCTCGGAATCGCCTGTGCCTCAGCACTGTTGGGGCGCCTCACACGTTGACGCCCAGAACCGCAGCCGCGCCGGTTCAAGCCGGGCGACCATCCGCGGCCGTGTGACGGACCTCCACGATCGGCAACCGCAACGCGGCAGGGGAGGAGGGCGGAACCACCGGCGCCACCGGCGGGACCGGATCGATGCGCCGGTAGGGCAGATCCATCGGCGGACGCGAATCCCGCTCGTTCTTGTTCGGCCACATCGACGCCGCCCGCTCGGCCTGAGCGGCGATCGTCAACGAAGGATTCACACCGAGATTCGCCGAAATCGCCGACCCGTCCACAATGCTCAACGTCGGATAACCGTGCACACGGTGATACGGATCGATCACACCATGCTCGCGGTCGCCGCCGATCACGCACCCACCGATGAAATGCGCCGTCATCGGCACACCGAAAATATCCGGCCAGGTACTGCCCGCCGTGGCGCCGAGTTTGCCGGCCACCCGCCGCGTCACCTCGTGCCCGGCCGGAATCCACGACGGATTCGGCTCGCCGTAGCCCTGTCTGCTGGTGTAGCGGCGACCGAACAGCCCGCGCCGGGTGAACGTGGTGATCGAATTGTCCAGACTCTGCATCACCAGCAGAATCAACGTCCGCTCACTCCAGCGCCGCGTCCGCAGCAACCGCACCGTCCGCACCGGATGGGTGGCCGCGATCGCCAGCACCCGCACCCACCGCGGCACGGCCTTCCCGCCGTCGACCAGATAGGTCTGCAACAACCCCATCGTGTTCGAGCCCTTGCCGTAGCGCACCGGCTCGATATGGGTATCGGCGGTCGGATGGAACGACGAGGTGATCGCCACACCCGCCGTCAGATCCAGGCCGGTGTGCACCCGGGTGCGGCCCGCGCCCAGAATCGCCTCCGAATTCGTGCGGGTCAGCACGCCCAGCTGCGGCGAGAGCGCCGGCAGCACCCCCGTATCACGCATCCGGAACAGCAATCGCTGCGTACCCCAGGTCCCCGCCGCCAGCACCACGTACCGCGCCGAGAAGCTGCGCTTGCCACCCCGCAATCGGCCCGTCCGGCGCGTCTCGACGCGCCAGCTGCCGTCGTCCTGCGGTCGCAGCGCGGTCACCGTCGTCATCGGATGTATTTGCGCCCCAGCGCTTTCGGCCAACCCGAGATAGTTCTTGACCAGCGTGTTCTTCGCGCCGTGCCGGCAACCGGTCATGCACTCGCCGCATTCGATACACCCCGTGCGCTCCGGTCCGACGCCACCGAAATAGGGGTCTGCGCTCACGACTCCGGGCTCGCCGAAGTACACGCCGACCGGCGTCGGGACGTAAGTATCGGCGACGCCCATATCCTCGGCCACCGAGCGGATGATCTCATCGGCCGGGGTGGTGTGCGGATTCTCCACGACACCGAGCATGCGCCGGGCCTGGTCGTAGTGCGGGGTGAGTTCGGCGTCCCAGTCGGTGATCTCGGCCCACTGCCGGTCCTCGAAGAACGCGCGTCCCGGTTTGTAGAGGGTGTTGGCGTAGTTGAGCGAGCCGCCGCCGACTCCGGCGCCGGCGAGGATGAAGCAGTCGCGCAGCCGGTGGATTCGCTGGATGCCGTAGCAGCCCAGTGCCGGCGCCCACAGATATCGCCGCAGATCCCAGCTCGTGGTGGCGAAGTCGGCGTCTTCGTAGCGTCGCCCGGCCTCGAGTACCGCGACCGAATATCCCTTCTCCACCAATCGCAATGCCGTCACACTGCCGCCGAATCCGGATCCGACGATCACCACATCGACATCGAAAGGCCGCGCTGCCTTCATGACACCTCCTACCGAGGACGCTAACAAGTCACCACCGCGGCCGCGACGGTCTCGTGGCGGGTACCAAACCGGGCGGTGCGCACTGCCTTCGAATCACAAGACGTGCGGGAGGCGCGCGGTGATGTGTATCGGATCCGTCGGCGGCAGACCCGGCCAAGCACCCTCATTCCGTCACTGTGACGTTTCGCGCCGGGAATCCGGGACGCCGGGGAAGTGGCCGATAGGAGCGGGATCGACCCGATGGACGCGCCAGTAAATTTTCCGGCAAATTGGACCGGCGGCGAAAAAGTTCATCAGGAGGGATTCGGCAGATTTACGCGAGACGGCGGCGCCGAACACCGATGCCGGCGGAATGCGGGACAGCCGAGCAGCGCGGCCGTGACACGGAATGCGGATGCCGAAACATGCTGACACGCAAGGGTAAATGCAGCCGCCGGCACCCGTTCCATTGCGCCGATAATCTACATTATGTCAAGTAACGCCGGTCTGGCCCGATCCCCTCACCGATCCAGCCGGCGGTTGAGGATCTTCGCGATCTCGGCGACCACCCCGGGTTCGGTCATCGCCAGATGCTCGGCCGCGATGTCGACGTTGGAGATCTGGCCGGTGACGAACCGTGCCCAACCCTCGTGGCCCGCGGCGTCGGTGCGCCGGTCCTTCGTGGCGGTGAAATACAGCATGTCGGCATCGATGACCGGTGGCCGCCAGGCGCTCGCGGCGCGGATGGACAGGTTGTAGGCGTCGGTCATGCGTTCGATGGTCGCGGCGTCGATGGCGAAGCTGTCCCCCAGCTGCTGCCGGATCAGTTCGGCGGCCTCTTCCGCGGTCGCGTCGGCGCCGACGACGTCGATGCCCATGACCGGACCGAGATTGCTGATCAGCTCCCCTGGCGTGGCCTCGGTGACCTCCGTGGCGTCGATCCCTTCGGCCTCGGCGTCCAGCAGCGCCAGCAATGCGACTTCCTCACCGGCCGAACGCATTTCGGCGGCGACGGCGTGTGCGATCTGCCCGCCCAGCGACCAGCCGAGCAGATGGTAGGGCCCGTGCGGCTGGAGGGCGCGGATTTCCTGGAAGTAGCGGCGCGCGATCTCCTCGAACGTTTGCGGGCCCGGCACTTCCCCACCGATCTGCGGCGCCTGCAGACCGTAGATCGGGCGGTCGCCGGCGAGGTGGTCGCCGAAGGTGTAGTAGCACCACGACAGGCCCGACGCGGGATGGATGCAGAACAGCGGTGGCCGGCTGCCGCCCGTCCGGATCGGCAGCACGACGTCCAGACCGAATGCCGCCGGCCCGGATTCGTGGTGGCCGTTGCTCATTCCGGTTTCGATGCGCTTGGCCAGGTCGGCCGGATTCGGATCCGACAGCATCCACCCCAGCGGGACCGCGAAGTGGAGTTCCTTGGTGAGTTCGCTGGCGACCTGCACCGAGCGCAGCGAGTTGCCGCCGAGGGCGTAGAAGTCGTCGTCGGCGCCGACGTGGGTGAGGCCGAGGACGTGTTCGAAGGCGCGCGCGACCTCACCTTCGAGCCAGGTCGAGGGTTCGCGGAACTCCCCTACCGCGGCCACCGGTTCGGGCAGCCGGGCGCGGTCGAGTTTGCCGGAGGCGGTGAGCGGCACGGTGTCGAGCACCATGAGGGTGCTGGGCACCATGTAGTTGGGCAACTCGGCGGCGGCGTGGGCGAGGACCGCGGCGGTGTCGACGGTGGCGCCGGCGGCGGGCACCAGGTACCCGACGAGCTGGGCGGCGATCTCGCTGGAGTGGACGACGGCGATGGCGCGGGCGACGCCGGGGTGTTCGGCGAGCACGGTTTCGATTTCGCCGAGTTCGATGCGCAGTCCGCGCAGTTTGACCTGGAAGTCGGTGCGGCCCAGGTATTCCAGTTCGCCGTCGCGGCGGCGGCGCCGCACGAGGTCGCCGGTGCGGTACATGCGTCCGCCGTTGTTGTAGGGGTCGGGCACGAACCGTTCGGCGGTGAGGACGGGGCGGGCGTGGTAGCCGCGCGCGATCTGGGTGCCGGCGAGGTACAGCTCCCCCGCCACGCCGGGCGGTACCGGGTTGAGCCGGGCGTCGAGGACGTAGGCGCGCGCGTTCCAGACGGGCATGCCCATCGGCACGCTGCCCTGGTCGGTGTCGGTGACGTGGTGGGAGGTGACGTGCACGGTGAATTCGGTGGGCCCGTACAGGTTGTGCAGTTCGACGTCGGGCAGCACGCGCCGGACGGCGGCCACGGTGTCGGACCCGAATGCCTCTCCCCCGATGAGCAGTGCGCGCAGCGAGGTCAGGGTGCGGACGGGTGCGGCTTCGGCGAAGACGGCGAGCATGGACGGCACGAACGAGGTGATCGTGATCTGTTGTGCGGCAATGGTTTCGGCGAGGTAGGCGGGGTCGGTGTGGCCGTCGGAGCGGGCGATGACGAGGTGGGCGCCCACGCCCAGGGTGGCGAACAGTTCCCACACCGAGACGTCGAAGGTGGCCGGTGTCTTCTGCAGGACCACATCGTCCGCGTCGAGGCCGTATTCGTCGCTGAGCCAGCGGATCTGGTTGACTGCGGCGCCGTGCGGGACGGCGACGCCTTTGGGGCGGCCGGTGGATCCGGAGGTGAACAGCACGTAGGCGACATTGGTCGGTCGCAGTGGGGCGTGGCGGTCGTGGTCGGTGACGGGTGTGTCGTCGAATGCGGACAGGTCGATGTCGTCGAGGGTGGACAGGACGACGACGGGTGTGGCGGTGGCAAGCATGTAGTCGATGCGGTCGGCGGGCAGGTCGGGGTCGACGGGGACGTAGCCGCCGCCGGCGGCGAGCACGGCGTAGAGGGCGGTGACCTGGTCGAGCGAGCGGCGCATCCGCACGGCGACCAGCTTTTCCGGGCCGACGCCGCGGGTGATGAGCCAGCGGGCGAGCCGGTTGACGCGGGCGGAGAACTGCGCGTAGGTCAGCGACAGGTCGCCGTAGGTGACGGCGGTGCGGTCGCGGTATGCCGGTACCGCGTCGGCGAACATGGAGGTCAGTGTTTCGTCGGTGGGCAGGGTGTGGTGGGTGGTGTTCCAGCGGTCCACGACGTTGTGGCGTTCGTCGGCGTCGAGCAGGTCGACGTCGTAGACGAGGCCGGTGGGGTCGGCGACGAGGGCGCGCAGCATCCGGTCGAGGCGGGCGGCGATGCCGGTGACGGTGTCGGGGTCGAACAGGTCGCGGGCGTAGGTGATGCCGCCGGTGATGCCGGCGGGGCCGCCGTGGTCGTCGTAGCTGTCGGAGACGGTGATCTGCAGGTCGAACAGTGAGGTGTCGATGTCGGCTTCGACGGCGGAGAGGGTGAGTTCGGGCAGTTCGAATTCGGTGCCGGTGAGGTTTTGGAAGGCGAGCATCACCTGGAACAGCGGGTGGTGGGCGTGGGAGCGGGCGGGGTTGAGTTCTTGCACGAGTCGTTCGAAGGGGACGTCGGCGTGTCCGAAGGCGGCGAGGTCGGTGTCGCGGACCTGGTCGAGCAGGTCGGTGAACGTCATGTCGGTGCGCAGGTGGCTGCGCAGGACGAGGGTGTTGACGAACATGCCGACGAGTTCGTCGAGTTCGGGTTCGCCGCGTCCGGCGTAGGGGGTGCCGATGGTGATGTCGTCGGTGCCGGCGAGGCGGGCGAGGACGGCGGCGAGTGCGGCGTGGAACACCATGAACAGGGTGGTGTTGTGGGCGCGGGCGGTGTGTTGCAGCCGGGCGTGGAGTTCGGGGTCGACGGTGAGGGGGACGGTGGCGCCGGCGTAGGTTTGCACGGGCGGTCGCGGCCGGTCGGTCGGCAGGGCGAGCAGGGCGGGCACGTCGGCGAGTTGGGTTGTCCAGTAGTCGATTTGGGCGTGCAGCAGCGAGTCGGGGTCGTCGTCGCCGCCGAGGACGGTGCGTTGCCAGAGGGCGTAGTCGGCGTATTGGACGGGCAGCGGCGGCCAGGCGGGGGCGTCGCCGTCGAGTCGTGCGGTGTAGGCGAGGGTGAGGTCGCGGGCCAGTGGTGCGAGGGAGGATCCGTCGCCGGCGATGTGGTGGACGACGAGGGCGAGGATCCAGGTGTCGTCGGCGATCTCGTAGAGCCGGATGCGCAGCGGCACGGTGGTGGTGACGTCGAAGACGGTGGCCAGTAGCGCCGAGAGGGTGTGTGGGAGTTCGGTTTCGGGGATGCGGGTGATGGTGAGGGGTGGGACGGCTTCGGTGGCCGGGAGGATTTTCTGGGTGGGTTCGCCGTCGACGGCCGGGTAGATGGTGCGCAGTACTTCGTGGCGGGTGATGACGTCGCCGATGGCGGTGTGCAGGGCGTGGGTGTCGAGGCGGCCGGTGAGCCGGATGACGATGGGGATGCTGTAGGCGGGGGTGTCGGGTTCGAAGCGGTTGAGGAACCACATCCGCTGTTGTGCGTAGGACAGTGGGATGTGTTGTGGGCGTGGTTGTTCGGTGAGGGCGATGCGGCGGGTGTCGGCGTGCGATTCGGCGCGGGCGGCGAGTTTGGCGACGGTGGGCGCGTCGAAGATCATCGACACGGGGACGCGGGTGTCGAGGGCGGCGCCGATGCGGGCGGCGGCGCGGGTGGCGACGAGGCTGTTGCCGCCGAGGTCGAAGAAGTTGTCGTCGGCGCCGATGGTGGTGTCGAGGCCGAGGAGGTCGGCGAAGATGCCGGCGACGATTTCTTCGACCGGTGAGGCGGGTGCGCGGAATGTTTCGGTGTGCAGGATGGGTTCGGGTAGTGCGTTGCGGTCGAGTTTGCCGTTGGGCGACAGTGGGATCGCGTCGAGGATCATGACGGCGGCGGGCACCATGTAGGGCGGGAGCGCGTCGGCGAGTGCGGTGGTGAGTTCGGCGGCGGTGGGTGTGGCGCCTGGTGCGGGCACGACGTAGGTGACCAGCATTGCGGGGGCGTTGCCTTGCCGGTGGGCGATGGTGACGGCGAAGGCGGTGTCGGGGCGGGCGTCGAGGACGGCGTCGATTTCGCCGAGTTCGATGCGGTAGCCGCGGACTTTGACCTGGAAGTCGTTGCGTCCGACGAATTCGATGTCGCCGTGGGTGTTCCAGCGGACGAGGTCGCCGGTGCGGTACATGCGGGTGCCGGGTTCGCCGGCCGGGCAGGGTACGAATCGGGCGGCGGTGGTGGCGGGGCGGTTGAGGTAGCCGCGGGCGGGTGCGGGGCCGGCGAGGTAGAGCTCGCCGACCACGCCGGCGGGGACGGGATGCAGGCGGGTGTCGAGGATCAAGGCTTGCATGCCGGGTAGTGGGGTGCCGATGGTGGGCCGGTCCCCCGCGTGCAGGGCCCGGGTGGCGGTGGCGAGGATGGTGGTTTCGGTGGGTCCGTAGAGGATGCGGAATTCGCGGGTGCCGCGGCGGTCGGTGCCTGCCCAGCGTTTGACGAGTTCGGCGGGGACTTCTTCGCCGCCGGACAGCACCAGTTGCAGGTCGTCGAGTCCGGTGGGGTCGACGGAGGCGAGGGCGGCGGGGGTGACGAAGGCGTGGGTGACGTGCTGGGTGCGCAGCAGGTCGGCGAGGTCCTCGCCGCCGTAGGTTCCGGTGGGTGCGATGACGAGGGTGGCGGCGCCGGCGGTGGCGAACAGGATCTCCATCAGTGCGGCGTCGAAGGACGGTGAGGCGAAGTGCAGGAATCGGGAGCCGGGTTCGATGTGGTAGTCGGCGCGTTGGGTGGCGATGAGGTCGGCGATGCCGGTGTGGGTGACGGCGACGCCTTTGGGGCGTCCGGTGGATCCGGAGGTGAAGACCACGTAGGCGGTGTCGGTGGCGCGCAGGGGCCGCAGCCGGTCGTGGTCGTCGAGGGGGCTGTCGGGGCGGGTGTGCAGGTGTGCGGTGGTTTCGGGTGCGTCGAGGATGATCCAGTCGGCGGTGTCGGGTAGTGCGGGGCGTGCGGTGGTGACGGTGATGCCCAGTGCGGCAGCCGAATCGGTGATCATGTGGTCGATGCGGTGGGCCGGGTAGGCGGGGTCGACGGGGACGTAGGTGGCGCCGGTTTTCACCACGGCCCACCAGATGAGCACGGATTCGGCGGAGCGGGGCGCGGCGGCCAGGACGGGGATTTCGGGTCCGGCGCCGTGTTCGATGAGCAGCCGGGCCAGGCGGTTGGAGCGCTGGTCGAGTTCGGTGTAGGTGAGGCCGGTGTCGCCGGTGCGGACGGCGAGGCCGTCGGGGTTGCGGCGCACGGCGTCGGCGAATACGTCGGGCAGCAGTGGTGATTCGGGGGTGGGTGCGGTGCGTGGGCCGATGCTGGTGAGCAGGGCGTGGTGTTCGCGGGGGTGCAGCCAGTCGATGTCGCCGACGGGTGTGTCGGGGCTGGTGGCGACGGTGTCGAGGATCCGCAGCAGTCGCTGGACGAAGCTGGTGACGGTGTCGGGGTCGAATAGGTCGCGGGCGTACATCATCATGCCGGACAGGCCTTGGGCGGCACCGGTTTCGGTGCTGGTGTCGGAGATGACGAGCTGGAGGTCGAATTGGCTTGTGCCGGTGTCGACGTCGGCGCGGGAGACGGCGACGTCGGGCAGGGCGATGTCGATGGCGCCGGTGTTCTGGAAGGCGAGCACCACTTGGAACAGGGGGTGCGCGGCGGTGGTGCGGTGCGGGTTGAGTTCTTCGACGATGCGTTCGAAGGGGACGTCGGCGTGGTCGAGGGCGTGCAGGTCGGTGTCGCGGGTGCGGGCCAACAGTTGGGTGAACGGTTCGCTGCGGTCGATGGGTGTGCGCAGGGCGAGGGTGTTGACGAACATGCCGACGAGGTCGTCGAGGCCGGGTTCGCCGCGGCCGGCGACGGGGGTGCCGATGACGATGTCGTCGGTGTCGGCGAGCCGCCCGAGCAGCACCGCGAGTGCGGCGTGGACGACCATGAACAGGGAGGTGCCGTGGTCGCGGGCCACTGTCTGCAGTTGCCGGTGCAGGGGTGCGGGGATGTCGAGGGGGACGCGGCCGCCGGTGAGGGTGGCGACGGTGGGGCGGGGCCGGTCGGTGGGCAGGTCGAGCAGGTCGGGTACCCGGTCGAGGGTGGTGCGCCAGTAATCGAGCTGGGTGGACATCAGCGAGGTGGGGTCGTCGGCGGCGCCGAGGATGCGGCGTTGCCACAGCGCGAAATCGGCGTACTGCACCGGCAGGGGCTGCCACTGCGGGGGTTGTCCGGTGTGGCGGGCGGCGTAGGCGGTCATGACGTCGCGGGCCAGCGGGCCCATGGATTGTCCGTCGCCGGCGATGTGGTGCACGACCAGGACGAGCATGTACTGACCGGTGTCGTCGGTGTCGGTGGTGATGTCGAACAGGGCGACGCGGATCGGTACCTGGGTGGCGACGTCGAAGCCGCGGCGCACGAATTCGGTGAGCAGATGTGGGAGGGTGTCGCGGGCGGGGTGGCCGGTTTCGAGGGCGATCGGTGCCCGGCCGAGGATGAGCTGGCGTGGTTCGCCGTCGGTTTCGGGGTAGATGGTGCGCAGTACTTCGTGGCGGGCGATGACGTCGTCGAGGGCGGCGCTCAGTGCGGTGGTGTCGAGGCGCCCGGACAGGTGCAGCATGACGGGGATGTTGTAGGCGGCCGATTCGGGTTCGAACCGGTTGAGGAACCACATGCGTTGCTGGGCCAGCGACAGCGGCAGCGGTTCGGGGCGCTCCCCTGCGGTGAGTGGGAGGCGGGCGGTGCCGTGCAGGGTGCGGGCGCGGCGGGCGAGGGCGGCGACGGTGGGTTCTTCGAAGATGGTGCGCACGGGGATGCGCACGTCGAGGGCGGCGCCGATGCGGGCGGCGACGAGGGCGGCGCTGAGCGAGTCGCCGCCGAGGGCGAAGAAGTCGTCGTCGGCGCCGACGTGTTCGGCGTCGAGGACCTGTTCGTAGGCGCGGGCGACGACGTCTTCCTGCCAGGTGGTGGGTGCGCGGAAGGCGCGGGCGGTGGCGGGTGGCCGGGGTAGTCGGTCGCGGTCGAGTTTGCCGGTCGGGGTGAGCGGCACCTCGTCGAGGATCATGACGGCGGCGGGCACCATGTAGGGCGGAAGTGCCTGGGCGAGTGCGGTTTTCAGGTCGGTGTCGGAGAGGGTGGCGCCGGCGGCGGGGGTCACGTAGGACACGAGGGTGGTGGGGCGGCCGTCGTCGGTGCGTGGGACGGTGACGGCGAAGGCGACGCCGGGGTGGGCGGCGAGGGCGGCGTCGATTTCGGCGAGTTCGATGCGGTTGCCGCGGACTTTGACCTGGAAGTCGTTGCGTCCCACGAATTCCAGGTCGCCGCCGGTGGTGCGGCGCACGATGTCGCCGGTGCGGTACATGCGGGTGCCGGGTGCGCCGAACGGGCAGGCGACGAATCGGGTCGCGGTCAGTGCGGTGCGGTCCTTGTAGCCGTCGGCGAGTCCGGGGCCGAGCAGGTACAGCTCTCCCGCGACGCCGTGCGGGACGGGCCGCAGCCAGGTGTCGAGGACGGTGGTGGTGACGGGGCCGGCGGGGGCGCCGATGGTGATCGGTGCGCCCGGGGTCAGCGGTGCGCTCGCGGTGGCCCAGATGGTGGATTCGGTGGGTCCGTAGAGGTTGACCATGGTGCGTCCGGGTGCCCACCGGTCGACCAGTTCGGGGCCGACGGGTTCGCCGGCGGTGGCCAGTACCCGCAGGGTGTCGACGTGGTCGCCGGGGATGGTCGCCAGCGCCGACGGTGTCAGCACGGCGTGCGAGATGTGTTCGCGCTGAATCAGTTTCGCCAGTTCGGGCCCGCCGTACACGTCGGGTGGGGAGACGACGAGCCGGCCGCCCGCGCCGTGGGCCATGAGCAGTTCGAAGATCGAGGCGTCGAAGCTGGGTGAGGCGACCTGCAGCACCGCGGAGTCGGCGGTGACGCCGAGGATGCGCTGCTGGGCGGCGACGAGGTCGGTGAGGCCGCGGTGGGTGACCAGCACGCCTTTGGGTGTTCCGGTGGATCCGGAGGTGTAGATGAGGTAGGCGGTGCGGTCGGGGGTGAGTGTCGCGCCGCGTTCGGTGTCGGTGATCGGTGCGGCGGATTCGGTGTCGAGGGCGTGGACGGTGTCGGGGTCGTCGAGGACGAGCCGGTCGATGTGCCGGTGCGGGTGGATCGTGCCGGTGTCGGCGTTGCCGGTGTGGGTGATGCCGAGGGTGGCGCCGGAGTCGTCGAGCAGGAAGGCGATGCGGTCGGCGGGCAGGCGGGGGTCGATGGGCACGAACGCGGCGCCGGTTTTCGCGGCTGCCCACACAGTGACGACGGCGTCGAGGGAGCGTGGCAGGGCGCTGGCGAGCACGGTGTGCGGGGTGAGGCCGCGGTGCAGCAGCAGCCGGGCCAGCCGGTTGGATCGCTGGTCGAGGTCGCGGTAGGTGAGGGTGTCGGTGCCGCAGGTGGCGGCGACGGCGTCGAGGTGGGTGGCGGCGGTGGCGGTGAGGATGTCGTCGAAGGTTCGCGGCCGGCGGTGCGCGCGGGCCGGGTGGACGGGTTCGGTGTCGTCGGCGGCGGTGAGCCGTGCCAGCGGGGTGGCCGGGTCGTCGGCGATGTGGTGCAGGAGTGCGACGAACCGGTCGAGGATCCACTGTGCGCGGTGGGTGTCGAATTCGTCGTCGAGGTAGCGCAGGGTGATGCGCAGTCCCGGTGCCGTGGCCGGGTCGGTGTGGGTGGTGTCGGTGTGTGCGGTGTCGTCGGATTCGGGGGCGACGACGAGGCTGAGCGGGTAGGGGGTGGCGTCGACGCCGGTGATGTCGTCGATGTGCAGGCCCGCGGCGTCGACGAGGTGCTGCAGGGCGGGCCGGTCGACGGGGAAGGACTGGAAGGCGACGGCGGTGTCGAACAGGGCTGTCATTCCGAGGGCGCGGTGGATGTCTGCCAGTCCGATGTGGTGGTGGTCGAGCATGCGGGCCTGGTGTTGCTGGATGCGGGTCAGCAGCTGCTCGACGGTGTGGGTGGGGTCGAGGGGGACGCGCACGGGGACGGTGTTGAGGAACATGCCGAGGGTGCGGTCGACCTGCGGGAGTTCGGGGGGCCGGCCGGAGACGGCTGATCCGAAGATCACGTCGGTGTCGCCGGTCAGTTCGCGCAGGGTCAGCGCCCATGCCGCGGCGACGGCGGTGTTGACGGTGACGGCCGCGTCGGCGGCGACGCGGCGCAGGTCCGCGGCCCGGTGGGCGGGTAGCAGGGTGTCGATTTCGCCGGCGGAGGTGTCGCGGTGGGCGGCGTCGGCGCGGGCAACGCGGGTGGGTGATTCGACGTCGGCGTATTCGTCGGTCCAGGCGGCGGTGGAGGCGGCGAGGTCTTGGCGGTGCAGCCAGGCTAGGTAGTCGCGGTAGCTGGGTGCGGGTTCGGCGGTGTCGATGTGGGCGGGGGTGCTGTAGTCGGCGAGCAGTTCGCTCATCAGCAGCGGCATGGACCAGCCGTCGAGGATCACGTGGTGGTTGGTGACGAGCAGCCGGTAGCGGTCGGGGCGCACGGTGATCAGGGTGAATCGGATCAGCGGCGGCGCCGACAGGTCGAACCCTTCGGCGGCGTCGTCGGCGGCGACCTGATCGAGGCCGGCGTTGTCGGCGCCGGAGGTGAGGTCGATGTGCCGGAAGCGGACGGGGGCGTGGCCGAGCACGATCTGGCAGGGTCCGGCGCTGGTGTCGGTGAAGGCGGCGCGCAGGATGTCGTGGCGGTCGACGAGGGCTTGGGCGGCGCGGCGCAGGCGTCCGGCGTCGACGGTGCCGGTGAAGCCGATCGCGGTTTGCACGGTGTAGTTGTCGCCGGCGCCGGGGTTGTAGGTGGAGTGGAATCGGATTCCGGCCTGCATCGGCGACAGCGGCCACACGTCGGCCAGGTCCGGGTAGCGGTGGTCGAGCCGTTCGACGTCGGCGGCAGTCAGCTCGACCAGCGGGAAGTCCGATGGGCGCGGGGGGCGGCCTTCGGCGCGGTGGGCCGGTTCCCGGGTCGGCGACGGGTCGGCGGCGACGGTGCCGCCGACCAGTTCCGCCAGTGCGGCAACGGTTTTGGCTTCGAAGACGTCGCGCGGGGTGAGGGTGAGCCCGGCCGAGCGGGCCAATGCCACCAGCCGCATGGATACGATGCTGTCGCCGCCGAGGGTGAAGAAGTTGCTGTCGGCGTACACGGTGTCCAGGTGCAGGACTTCGGCGAACAGTTTCGCCATGAGCTGTTCGTCGGCGGTGGCCGGCGCCCGTCCGGCGGTCTCCTCGGATCGGAAGTCCAGTTCGCGCAACGCTTTCCGGTCGATCTTGCCGACCGGGGTGCGGGGCATGTCCGCCAGTTCCACGATGGCGGCGGGGTTCATGTAGTGGGCCAGTTCGCGTTCCAGGTCGGTGTGCAGCGCGGCCGGGTCGAGGGTGGCCCCCGGTGCGGCGACGACGTAGGACACCAGCACGGGTTCGCCGGCGGGTCCGGGGCGGTCGACGGTGGCGGCGACGGCCACGGTGTCGTGGCGGGCCAGGCGGGCGTCGATCTCCCCCGGTTCGATGCGCAGGCCGTGGATTTTGACCTGCTGGTCGCTGCGGCCCAGGTATTCCAGTTGCGGTCCGCGGGAGGTGTGCAGCCAGCGCACGCTGTCACCGGTGCGGTAGATCCGTTCTCCGCGAGCCGATTCCGGGTCGGCGACGAAGCGGGCCGCGGTGGTGGCGGGTCGGTCGAGGTAGCCGCGGGCCAGGGCGGGGCCGCGCACATACAGTTCGCCGGCGACGCCGGCGGGGACCGGCCGCAGCCACATGTCGCGCACGGTCACCGACAGTCCGGGGATCGGGGTGCCGATGGTGACGGGTTGCCCGGGTGTGAGGGCGTCGGATCCGGTGGCCCACACGGTGCATTCGGTGGGCCCGTAGTGGTTCATCAGCCGCCGCCCGGGCGCCCAGCGGGTGACGAGGTCGGCAGCGGTGGCCTCCCCGACGACCGCGATCGTCGTCAGTGCGGGCAGCTGCGTGGGGTTCATCGTGTTGAGCACCGACGGGGTGATGATGGCATGGGTCACCCGTTGGGCGCGCAGCAGTTCCTCGAGTGCGGCGCCGCCGTAGACGTCGGGCGGTGCGATCACCAGGCAGGCGCCGTGGCCGTGGGCGAGCAGCAGTTCCGACAGGCAGGCGTCGAATCCCGGTGAGGCGACCTGCAAGACGGCCGAGGTGGTGTTCACGCCGAACGCGTCGGCGTGGGCGGCGGCCAGGCCGGCGAGGCCGCGGTGGGTCAGGTGCACGGCTTTGGGGGTTCCGGTCGATCCGGAGGTGTAGATCAGGTAGGCGGCGTGGTCGAGCCGCAGCTCGTCGGGCGCGGCGGTGGTGTCGGGTTCGGCGGGCAGGTCGGTGTCGGCGAGGGTCCAGTCGACGGTGGCGGGAAGCCCCTGTGTGAGGGCGCGGGTGGCGACGCCGAGGGCGGTGCCCGAATCGGCGAGCAGTTCGGCGAGGCGTTCGCCGGGGTTGGCCGGATCCAGTGGCAGGAACGCCGCGCCGGTTTCGGCGACCGCCCAGATCGCGACGGCCAGCTCGATCGAACGCGGAACGACCACGGCGACAACGGTTTCCGGGCGTGCGCCGCGGGTGAGTAGCCGTTGCGCGAGCCGGTGCGCCCGCGCGGCGAGTGCCCGATAGGTGAGCGTGGTGGTTCCCGACCGCACGGCCACCGCGTCCGGGTGGGTGCGGGCGGTGTCGGTGAGGATGTCGCGCAGGGTGCGTCCGGCCGGTGCACTGCGTGGTGCCGGAATCAGTTCGGCGAGTTCGGCATTCGCGCAGGGGCTGATGGCGGCGACGGTGGCGGTGGGGTCGGCGGCGATCTGGTCGAGGATCCGTTCGTAGCGGTCGAGCAGGATGCGGGCGGTGTCGATGTCGAGCCGGTCGCAGGAGAAGCGCAACATCACGGTGTGGGTGGCGGAGGTGGCCGAATCCGGGTCGCCGGCGCGGCCGGGCCGCGGCGGGGTCACCTGCAGGCTCAGCGGATACGGGGTGGCGTCGTGGGCGTCGACGTCGACGAGCCGCAGTCCGGCCTCGCGCAGATTGTGGGTCAGCTGTTCGCGGTCGAGCGGATAGGACTCGAGCACGGTCACCGTGTCGAACATGTCGGCGAATCCGGTGGCGCGTTGCAGTTCGGCCAGCCCGAGATGGCGGTGATCGAGGGTGGCGGCCTGTTCGGACTGCACCCGGGCCAGCAGGTCGGCGACGGTTTCGGCGGGTTCGAGCCGGACCCGCACGGGCAGGGTGTTGATGAACAGCCCCACCATGCGTTCGACTCCCGGCAGCTGGGGTGGGCGGTCGGAGACGGTGTTGCCGAACACGATGTCGGAGCGGCCGGTCAAGGTGGTCAGCAGCAGCGCCCATGCCACCTGCACGGTGGTGTTGGCGGTGACACCGTAGGCGCGCGACAGGTCGGTGATCGCGGCGGTCGTCTCGGCGGAGAGGTTGCGGCTGACTTCGGCGTTGTCGGCGGGCACGGTCCGGTCCGGGCGCCCGGTCACCAGGGTCGGGCTTTCGATGCCGGCGAGCACACTCTGCCAGGCGGTGATCGCGGCGTCGCGGTCCTGGCTGTGCAGCCAGTGCAGGTAGTCGCGGTAGGTGCCGGCCGGTGCCAGTGCGGCCGGATCGCCGTCCGCGGCGTACACCGTGAGCAGTTCGTGGATCAGCAGCGGCATCGACCAGCCGTCGAGCACGATGTGATGGTTGGTGAGCAGCAGTTCGAATTCGGTTGCGCCGGTGCGGATCAGGTGGAAACGCAGCAGCGGCGGCCGGGCCGGATCGAAGGGGGCCGACGCGGCGTCGATGATGCGGCGTCGTTCGCGGTCGCGTTCCCCGGCGTCGGCGATTTCGGTGAGGTCGCTGTCGTGCCAGTCGGCGCGCACGCCGCTCATCACGATCTGGCGGGGCCCGGCAGCGCTTTCGACGAATGCGGTGCGCAGGCTGTCGTGCCGGTCGATCACCGCTTGTGCCGCGGCCCGCATGCGGGCGGTGTCGACGTTCCCGGCGAGGGTCAGTGTCGCCTGCACGGTGTAGCCGTCGACGCGGTCGGTGTCGTAGACGGCGTGGAACAGCAGACCGGACTGCAGTGCGGTCAGCGGCCACACGTCGGTCATGGTCGGATATTCCAGCTGCCAGCGGTCGATCTCGTCCTGGGTGAGGTCCACGAGCGGGAAATCCGACGGGGTGAAGCCGCCGGCGGTTTCGCCGCGGGCGTGGTCGGCGAGCCCGCGCAGCGCCCGCACCCACAGTCCGGCCAGTTCCTCCACGTCCGCGCTGTTCAGCACGTCGGTGGCGAATTCCCAGGTGGCGTCGAGTTCGAGGCCGTCGGGTCCCGGTTCGGCGATCGCGTTGACATCCAGGACGGCGGGCAGCGCCATCGCCGGGTCGCCGGTCGCGGTGAGGGAGGTGAATTCCGTGGTCGGTGTCCACGGCCCGGACTGTTCGTGGACGCCGACGCGACCGAGGTAGTTGAACGCGATCTGCGGTTCGGGCGCGCCGGCCAGTTCGGCGCCGGCCTCGGCGTCGAGGCAGTGCAGCATCCCGTAGCCGATGCCGTTGCCGGGGATCGCGCGCAACTGTTCCTTGGCTGCCACGATCGCCGTGCCCGCGGCGGGGCCGCCGGCGAACGCGTCGTCGGCGTCGACGCCGCGCAGGTCCAGGCGCACCGGGAAGCGGGTGGTGAACCAGCCGACGGTGGCGCTGAGGTCGGCGCCCGGTACGGCGTGTTCCTCGCGGCCGTGTCCCTCGAGGGAGATCAGTTCGGTGTCCGGGTCGACGCCGCGGCGGCGACGCCACTCCCCCAGTGCGAGCGCCAGCGCCGCCAGCAGCGGGTCGTTGGGTGTGCCGTGGAAGCGGGCGGGGACGGTGGTGAGGATCGCTTCGGACACGTCGGCGGGTACGTGCACCTCGACGCGGCCCGCGGTGGCCGCGGTGTCGTGTGCGGGATCGAGAGGTCGTGTACCGAGCAGCTTCTCCCCCGGCGCGAGGACGGTCTTCCACAGCTCCAGTTCGCCGGCGCGGCGGCCGGCGGCGTGCTCGGTGAGTCCGTGGCTCCAGCGCCGCACCGAGGTGGTTGCGGCGCTGAAGGCGGGTTCGGCGCCGGCGCTGATCTGCTGCCATGCCCCGGCGAGGTCGGTGAGCAGGATGCGCCACGACACCGCGTCGACGGCGAGGTGGTGGATCACCACCCACATCAGGTCGGGCCCGGTGGTGTCGTCGCTCATCCGCACCAGCTGCACCAGCACACCGTCGGCGGGATCGAGCCGGTCGGCGGCCGCCTGCAACCGGGCGTCGATCTCGGTGGCGTCGCGGCGCGGCAGCCGCACCGATTCGTAGGCGGCCGCGGCGTCGACCGTGCCGGGGGCGGCCACGTCGATGTACCGGTCGGCGGAGTGGGCGCCGCGCAACACCGCGCGCAACATGTCGTGGCGGTCCAGCACCGCCGCCAGCGCGGCCACCAGGTCGGCGTCGTCGACGTGTGGCGGCAGTTCGACGAGGGTGGCCTGCGCGAAGCGGTCGAAGCGGTCGCGCGCGAGCATCGCGTACATGATCGGGGTCAGCGGCATCGGCCCGATCGCGCCGCCGGGCAGTTCGGGCAGCTGCGGGCCGCCGCCGGCGTCGGTGGCGACCGCGGCCAGAGCGGCGACGGTCTTGTGTTCGAACACGTCCTGGGTGGAGAAACTCAGCCCCTCCGCCTTGGCGCGCGCCACGAGTTGAATGGACAGGATGCTGTCGCCGCCGAGGGCGAAGAAGCTGTCGTCGGCGCCGACCGTGGCCACATCGAGGATTTCGCCGAACAGTTGCGCCACCCGCTGTTCCCGCGGGGTGGACGGCGCCCGCCCCGCGGCCGCGGTACCGAAGGCGGGTGCGGGCAGGGCGGCGCGGTCGAGTTTGCCGAACGCGTTGACCGGCAGGGCGTCCAACGCCATGATGACCGCGGGCACCAGATGCGGCGGCAGCGTGTCGCGGGCGAAGCGTTGCAGGTCCAGCGGGTCGATGTGGCGTCCGCGCACCGGCACCACATAGGAGGCCAGCACGGTGGCGTCGGCGTTGTTGCGCACCGGCACGGTGACGGAGATGTCGACATCGTCGTGGGCGGTGAGCGCGGCGTCGATTTCGCCGGGTTCGATGCGGTAGCCGCGGATCTTGACCTGAAAGTCGGTGCGCCCCAGCAATTCCAGCTCGGGGACGGGTCCGTCGCCGACCCAGCGGGCCATATCGCCGGTGCGGTACATGCGCGCTCCGGGCCCGCCGTGCGGGTCGGCGACGAAGCGGGCCGCGGTTTCGGCGAACCGGTGGCTGTAGCCGCGCGCCACCCCCGGCCCGGCCAGATACAGCTCACCCGGGGTGCCGGTCGGCACCGCTTGCAGGCAGCGGTCGAGCACCATCGCCGAGACCCCGCGGATCGGGCCGCCGACGGTCAGGTCCCCGCCCGGGGTGACCGCGGCGCTGGCGGCGGTGACGGTGGTTTCGGTGGGCCCGTACTCGTTGAACATCGCCGCCGAGCGCGTCCACCGTTCGATCACGTGCGGCGGGCACACGTCACCGCCGACCACGACCACCCGCAGCTCACTCAGGCGCCGCGGATCCACCGTCGCCAGCATCGCCGGGGTGAGGGTGAGGTGGGTGACGTGCTGGGCGGCCAGCAGGTCGGTCAGTTCGTCGCCGCCGATCACCTCGGGCGGGACGACCAGCAGGGTCGCGCCGTTGGCGAAGCACACCAGGAACTGCTCGAGTGAGGCGTCGAAACTGGGCGAGAGCGCATACGACACCCGCGCGGTGGCGTCCACACCGCAGACCTCGCTGCGGTCGGCGATGAGGTTGGCCAGCCCCGCATGGGTCACCTGCACCCCTTTCGGGATGCCGGTGGATCCGGAGGTGTAGGTGATGTAGGCGAGGTCGTCGGGGCGCAGCGGGCGCAGGCGTTCGCTGTCGCCGATCGGGGCGCCGGTGGTGTCGCGGCAGGCGGCCGCGGTGTCCGGATCGTCGAGCACCACCGGCGTGACCGTGTGCGGCAGCCGTCCCCGGTAGGCGTCGACGGTGATGCCGGCCCGGGCGCCGCTGTCGGCGATCATGTGCTCGATGCGTTTGGCCGGATAGTCGGGATCGACCTGCACGATCGCGGCGCCGGATTTGGCGACCGCCCAGGCGGCGACGATCGATTCGACCGAGCGGCGCAGCATGATCGCGACGGTGGTGTCGGGGCCGCAGCCGCGTGTGATCAGTTGGCGGGCCAGCTGTGAGGAGCGGGCGTCGAGTTCACCGTAGGTCACGGTGGCGCCGGGTGTGGAGATCGCGTCGGAGGCGGGGTGGCGCCCGGCGCTGTCGGCCAGGATGTCGGGCAGCAGCCGGGGCGCGACCGCGTCGTCGCCGCGCACGGGCAGCAGCCGCTGCTGTTCGGACGGTGCGAGCAGCGGCAGCCGGTCGATGCGGTATTGCGTTCCGCGGTCGAGGAATTCGTGCAGGAACATCAGGAAGCGGCCGTGGTGGGCGGCGAGTTCGTCGGGCCGGTAGATGTTCGGATTGCCCTGGAAGTCGATGTGGGTGCTGTCGCGGCCGGCGCCGGGATAGATGTTGACGAACAGGTCGGCGGTGGGCCCGGAGGTGAGCACGTGCAACCGGCCGGTGGTGTCGCCGAGGACCACGTCGTTGTCGATCATCATCAAATTCACGGCGGGACCGAAGGAGGCGGTCTCGTCGCGGGCGATGCCCATATCGCGGAAGATGTCTTCCTGCCGGTAGCGCTGGCGGCGCAGCGCGCTGGTCAGCTCGCCCTGCACCGCGTCGATCAGTTCACCGACGCTGCGGGAGCCGACCCGCACGCGCAGCGGCACCACGTTGGCGACCATGCCGCCGGAGCGGCGCAGTATCGCGGAGTGGCGGCCCGACACCGGAAGGCTCAGCAGCACCTCGGTGCTTCCGGTCATGCGGGCCAGGTAGGCGGCGAAGGCGGCGACGACGATCGGGGTGACGCTGGTGCTGCGTTCGGCGACCACGGCATCCAGCAGTGCGGCGGTCTCGGGTGCGAGCGCTTCGCTGACCAGTGCCGGGTGGATGGTGGGTTTGCCGACACGTCCGGCCAGGCTGACCACGGGCGGTGCGTCCGCCAGATGTTCGGTCCAGTATTTGCGGTCGTTGTCGAATCGCGTCGACCCGCGATAGGCCAGGTCCTGTTCGGTGATCTCGGCCAGGTCCTTCGCCGCGGCCGGGGAGGGTTCGGTACCGCGCAGCCACGCGTTGTACAGCTCGGTGATGCGCTGCAGCATCGTCACCGCGGCGAATCCGTCGAGAGCGATGTGGTGGGCGCGCTGGTACCACAGGTAGTGGTTGTCGCCGACCTGGTATATGACGCACACCATGAGGTGGTCGTGCAGCAGATCGAGCGGTGCGGCGTAGTCCTCGGTCATCAGCCGGTGCGCGGTGGCCACCGGGTCGGTGTGACGGCGCAGATCCACCACCGAGATCGGGCCGCCGCGGAAGTGGTCGACGAACTGGCAGGGTTCGCCGTCGACCTCGATCAGATGCAGATGTCCGGACCCGAATTCGAGGCTCGCGGTGCGGCAGGCCTCCATGAGCAGATCGGTATCCAATTCCCCGATGATTTCCACGTATTGCGCCACCGAAATCGGGGATTCGCCCGCGAGGTGCTGGGCGAACCATATTCCGCGCTGCGCCGCGGTGAGCTTGAATACGCCGTCCGGCGCCGGGCGCGGGAATCCGTGCCCCGAAGTGCGTGCGCGTGTTCCGTTGCCTGGTGCCTGGTGACCGCCGAGTGGCGCCGGGCCGATCCGCGGTGACTTCGGTGCCTGTGAATCGCCGCCGAAGTTGCTTTTGAATTGGGTCACCGGTCCTCCATCGGATCTCTTTACTTCGACGCAGTGACACGACGCCGGACCGTTTCCTCGAAACGACGTCGGTCGTATTGCGTGAAGCACGTCGAAATGTGCGCCGCGATTTCTCGAGCGCGACGAACAGCGCCCTCGTCGCCCTGGGCGGATATTCGTCTGGTGGTGCGGCCGGCGGGCGCGAAGGCGGTGGTCACGACGCCCCGACACGTCGCGGCGACCGCCCGCGTGGGCCGTCGACCCAGGTCAGTCCGCGTGTTTGCAGCGGAGCCGGTGATCGCGCGACCGCCGGTCCGCGGATTCGACGCCGCCCCGGGGTTCGGAGCCGTCACCGTCGCCGTGCCCGCCGCCGCACATCGCGTCGTGCGGGGCGGCGCGGCCCGTATCCGGGCCTGGCGGGGCGGGCGGGTTACCCACATCGTTGGAATTCATCGCGTTCACCGGATCACCTTCTGGCACGTGAAGCACCTCACGGCAGTGTGTCGTAGGTAGATTCGGTGGGCGGGCGCGCCCGGATAAAAAGTAATTTTTTGATAACTACGCAGTTTCCTCGGTACCAGATAGCCGGACTTTCGCCCGCTCGAGCGCAGGAAGAACGAGACACTTCCGGTTGCCGCCCGCGGTTTTCGTGACGGTCGTTATGAAATCGAGCCCCGAGAAGGTCTGAATTTCGGTGTGGTCACCGGCATCAGAAACCACAGAAATCACAACAATCACAAAACTCGAGGCACCACACGGATGTGACCGCCGGCCGCACCGGTGCGGCCGCGCGAGCGCGGGGGCGACCCTCGGACGGCGGCCGGATCCGAAGTGTTCGGAAATTTGGTTCTCAAAACCGCACCTACCGGTTACTTGAATGAGTCATACTTCGGACCGTGTCCACTACGGCGGATTTCGAGCGCATGCTGCGCCGGGCCGCGCTGCGGGTGACGGCCCCGCGGATCGCGGTGCTGACCGCTGTGGCCGACCACCCGCACTCCGACACCGACACCATCCTCGGCCTCGTCCGCGGCACCCTGGGCACGGTCTCCCATCAGGCCGTCTACGACGTGCTGCGGGCGCTGACCGAGGCGGGTCTGCTGCGCCGGATCCAGCCGATGGGCTCGGTCGCCCGCTACGAGACCCGCGTCGGCGACAATCACCACCATCTGGTGTGCCGCTCCTGCGGCGTCATCGCCGATGTCGACTGTTCGGTCGGCGACGCACCGTGTCTGACCGCCGCCGACGACAACGGCTTCGTCCTCGACGAGGCCGAGGTCATCTACTGGGGCCTGTGCCCCTCCTGTTCCCTGCCGACTGCTCGATCGACCCCGTGATCACAGCCCGTTTCACTCACTCGGAAAGGAAAGACCGTGCCTGAGGAACATCCACCTATCGCCGAGGCCAATACCGAACCGCCCGAGAGCGGATGCCCCGTCGTCGGCCGCATGAAGCGACCCGTCGAAGGTGGCGGCAACCGCGACTGGTGGCCGGAACAGCTCAATCTCAAAGTGCTGCAGCACAATCCGGCCGAAATCAATCCCTTCGGCGCGGACTACGACTACGCCGCCGAATTCGCCACCCTGGATCTGGCCGCGGTCAAGGCCGACATCATCGAGGTGATGACGACCTCGCAGGACTGGTGGCCGGCCGATTTCGGCCACTACGGGCCACTGTTCATCCGCATGGCCTGGCATGCGGCCGGCACCTACCGCATCGAGGACGGCCGCGGCGGCGCCGGATCCGGGATGCAGCGCTTCGCCCCGCTCAACAGCTGGCCCGACAACGCCAGCCTGGACAAGGCGCGCCGGCTGCTGTGGCCGGTGAAACAGAAGTACGGCCGCAAACTGTCGTGGGCCGATCTCATCGTCTACACCGGCAACGTCGCCCTCGAGCACATGGGTTTCCAGACCTTCGGTTTCGGCGGCGGCCGCGTCGACGAGTGGGAGCCCGAGGAGGTGTACTGGGGTCCGGAGATGGAATGGCTCGGCGATGCCCGCTACTCCGGGCAGCGCGATCTGGAGAACCCGCTCGCGGCCGTGCAGATGGGCCTGATCTACGTCAATCCCGAAGGGCCCAACGGTAATCCGGATCCGCTGGCGGCCGCGATCGACATCCGCGAGACGTTCCGCCGGATGGCGATGAACGATGTGGAAACCGCGGCGCTGATCGTCGGCGGGCACACCTTCGGCAAGACCCACGGCGCCGGCCCCGCCGACAACGTCGGCCCCGAACCGGAAGCCGCGCCGCTCGAGCAGATGGGCCTGGGCTGGAAGAGCTCGTTCGGCACCGGTGTCGGCAAGGACGCGATCACCAGCGGCATCGAGGTGACGTGGACCCCGACCCCGACCCGCTGGGACAACAGCTTCCTCGAAACCCTCTACGGCTACGAATGGGAGCAGACCAAGAGTCCCGCCGGGGCGTGGCAGTGGGTGCCGAAGGACGGCGCCGGCGCGGGCACGGTGCCCGACGCCCACGATTCGTCCAAGACCCAGGCCCCGGCGATGCTGACCACCGACCTGTCGCTGCGATTCGACCCCATCTACGGGCCGATCACGCGGCGCTGGCTCGACCATCCCGAGGAACTGGCCGACGAGTTCGCCAAGGCCTGGTACAAGCTGATCCACCGCGATATGGGACCCAAGTCCCGGTATCTGGGTCCGCTGGTGCCGGAGGAGACCCTGTTGTGGCAGGACCCGATCCCGGCCGTCGATCACGACCTGATCGGTGACGCCGAGATCACCACCCTCAAGGCGCGGATCCTCGATTCGGGCCTGACGGTGCCGCAGCTGGTGTCGACGGCCTGGGCGGCGGCGGCCTCGTTCCGCGGCAGCGACAAACGCGGCGGCGCCAACGGCGGCCGGTTGCGGCTGCAACCGCAGAACGGCTGGGAGGTCAACGACCCCGACGAGCTGGCCCAGGTGATCCGCACCCTGGAAGCGATCCAGGAGGCGTTCAACACCGAACAGTCCGGCAACGTGCGTGTCTCGTTCGCCGACGTCGTGGTGCTCGGCGGTGTCGCGGCGATCGAGAAGGCCGCCCGCGACGCCGGTTTCGGGGTGAGCGTCCCGTTCACCCCCGGCCGCACCGACGCCACCCAGGAACAGACCGATGTGGAGTCGTTCTCCGCGCTCGAACCCAAGGCCGACGGTTTCCGCAACTACCTCGGCAAGGGCACCCGGCTGTCGGCGGAGTATCTGCTGGTCGACAAGGCGAACCTGCTGCGGTTGACCCCGCCGGAGATGACCGTGCTCGTGGGCGGTCTGCGGGTGCTCGGCGCCAACTACAAGCAGTCGCCGCTGGGCGTGCTCACCGACAACCCCGGAGTGCTGAGCAACGATTTCTTCGTGAATCTGCTCGACATGAGCACCGAGTGGAAGCCCTCTCCCGCCGACGACGGCACCTACGTCGGCTCGGACCGGGCCACCGGCGAGCAGCGCTGGACCGGCAGCCGCGTCGATCTGGTCTTCGGCTCGAACTCGCAGCTGCGGGCGCTGGCCGAGGTGTATGCCACCGACGACGCCAAGGGCAAGTTCGTCGACGATTTCATCGCCGCCTGGGACAAGGTGATGAACCTGGATCGGTTCGACCTGGCCTGATCCGCCGTCGCCCGGATGCCCCGCGCACCACCGCCGGTGCGCGGGGCATCCGCACGTCCGGGGAGCATGCCGGTTCGGGCGGTCGTTCGGCCGCGGACGCTACAGTCACCCGAGACCACTCGGGCACAGGAGGCCGCCGTGACCGTTCCGCTGCTGGCGTGGGCCGGTGCGCTGGCGCTGATCGTCGTCTTACTGGTGTTCGACTTCGTCTTCCACGTGCGTCGCGCGCATTCGCCGACCCTGGGCGAGTCGGCGGCGTGGTCGGCGGCCTATATCGGTGTGGCGGTGGCGTTCGGGTTCGTGGTGTTGGGTCTGGGCGGTTCCGAGATGGGGGTCGAGTACTTCGCCGGCTACATCACCGAGAAGGCGTTGTCGGTGGACAATCTGTTCATCTTCCTGGTGATCTTCACCGCCTTCCGGGTGCCCGCGGCCGCCCAGCAGAAGGTGCTGCTGGTGGGGATCGTGATCTCGCTGCTGGCGCGCACCGGATTCATCTTCCTCGGAGCGACGCTGATCAACCGTTTCGCGTGGGTGTTCTACCTGTTCGGCGGGGTGCTGCTGGTGACCGCGGGCAATATGCTGCGTCCCGAGAGCGAGGACACCCACTCCGGCGACGGGCTGGTGGTGCGCGCGACCCGGAAACTGTTGCGCACCACCGACTCCTACGACGGTGACGCGATGACCACGATCGTGGACGGTCGGCGCCGGTTGACGCCGATGGTGTCGGCGATGATCGCGATCGGCGGCACCGATGTGCTGTTCGCCCTCGATTCGATTCCCGCGATCTTCGGCCTCACCGAGAACGTATTCCTGGTGTTCACCGCCACCGCGTTCTCGCTTTTGGGGTTGCGGCAGTTGTTCTTCCTGCTCGAGGGGCTGCTGGACCGGTTGATCTATCTGGGTTTCGGGCTGGCCGCCGTACTCGGCTTCATCGGCGTGAAGCTGATTCTGCACGCGCTGCATCACAACAGCGTGCCGTTCGTCAACGACGGCGACCCGGTGCCGGTGGCCGAGATTCCCACCGTGTGGTCGCTGGTCGTGATCGTCGCGATACTCGTTGTGACGGTGGTGGTCTCGTTGTGGAGCCCGGCCGGGCGCGCGCAGACCGCGGTCGCCGGGGCGCGCCGCTACGCCACCCGGTACCTCGATCTGGGCTACGAGGCCGATCAGGCCGTGCGCGAACACACCTACGGGCGGATGCTGGCAGCGGAACGGACCATGGCCGGGCTGCCGGACAAATATGTGCACCGGTTCCGCGCCGAGGACCTGACCACGCTTCTGGACCGCGCGCACGTCGTGCACGAGGACCGCATGGAGCGCATCCGCGCGGGCCTGCCCCTGCGGATGTGACCGTCGAACCCCTCCCCTTTATATTCCGTTTCGGCTATATTGCCGATATGGCATCTACGTTCGAGGCGCTGGCCGAACCGCGGCGCCGCGAAATCCTCGACCTGCTGCGCCGGCGCGAACACCTGGTCGGCGAACTGGTCACCGAACTGCGCCTGGCACAACCGACGGTGTCGAAACACCTGAAGATCCTGCGCGGCGCCGGCCTGGTCGAGGTCCGCCAGGACGCGCAACGGCGCTGGTACCGGCTGCGACCCCAGCCGCTCACCGAGATCGACCTGTGGCTGGCCCCCTACCGGCAGCTGTGGGACACCAGCCTCGACGCGCTGGCCCGCCACCTCGACGCGCTGGCCGCCGACGACAGCACCACCCTCACCGAAGCCGAAACCGCAAGGAGTGATGACGATGAGTGACCCGTCCGCCGAACTGACCACGATCGACGGCACGCCCACGTTGCGGTTCGAGCGCCGCTTCGCCCATCCCCGGGAACGAGTGTGGCGGGCGATCAGCGATCCCGAGCAGATGAAGGCGTGGTTTCCGGCCGCGGTGCACACCGACCTGCGCCCCGGCGCGCCGATGCGATTCGTCTTCGACGACGAAGCCCCGGTCGAGGACACCTGGGACGGAGAGGTCCTCGAGGTCGATCCGCCGAAGGTGTTCATGTTCCGCTGGAACCGGGATGTGCTGCGATTCGAGTTGATCGCCGACGGCGACGGCTGCCGGCTGGTGTTCACCCACGCGCTCGGCGACGGCCCGACCGGCCGCCTGGGCGCCGCCCGCACCGCCGCCGGATGGGACGGCTGCCTGACCAGCCTGGCCGCCGCACTCGACGACCGCGCCGAAGATGAGGACCCGAGAGCCGGATGGCTGGCCCGGGCCGAAGCCTACGCCGAGAAGTTCGGGCTGGCCCGCGGCAGCGCCGAACCCGGCGTGGGCCCCGAATCCGATGTGGTGCTGCGGTTTTCGCGGGACCTGGTGTGGCGGCCCGCGGACACGATCTGGGCGATCCTGATCGAGGACCACCCCCTGCGCGTCGGCGCGCTACCACCGGCGCGCGCGACCAATCCGGCGATCGAGCCGGGACCGGTCACCGCATTCGATCCGCCGCGGCTGCTGGAATACGAGGTGTCGGTGGCCGGGCAGCCGGCGGGACGGGCGCGGTGGGAGATCATCGCCGATCCGCGACTGGGCACCCGGGTCGAGTTCGCCCACACCCTGCCCCAACGGCTCGCCGAGCACCGCGCCGGACTGCTGGCCGCCTGGCAGGTGCATATCGAACTGTTCTTCGCCGCGACCCAGGGCGAGATTCGGTGCCCGTGGCCCGAGCAGCGGGTCACCGAACTGACCGCCACCTACAGCTGAGTCACTGCGCGGGCGTGCGGCCGGTGCGGGCCGGAATCGTGGTGTCCAGCACCGTCATCAGCGCGACGAGGACACCGAGGGCAACGATCACCCAGGCGATGGCGTGCAGCCCGGCATCGGTGGTGGCCGAACCGAAGGTGAGCGTGATCAGGCTGGAGGAGAAGATCGCCCCCATATAGGCGAAGGTGCGATACAACCCCGACGCCACCGCGACCTGCCGGGCGGGCGCTTGCACATACAGCGCGGCCTGGTTGGCGAACCCGCTGGCGCCGCTGGCCACTCCGAACAGCAGCGACATCGCGATCAGCACGATCACCGGCGAGTTGTGCGTGATCACGGCCATGACCAGCCCGGTCGCGATCAACGCCGCACCGCTCGCGGTCAGCGGCACCCGCACCCAGCCGCGATTGGACACCAGCCGCGCGATGACGATACTGATCGCCGACAGCGGCAGCAGGATCAACCCCACCTGGGAGGCGCTGTAGTGGGCGGCCTGTTCCATCCACTGACTGGTCCCGTAGAGGGCGGTGTAGGTGCCCAGCGACACCACCGCCTGCCGCAGATACGTGCGCAACAGGCCGCCGTTGCGGGTCAGCATCCGCACATCGATGAGCGGACTGCGGGCCCGCAACTCCCACGCCACCAGCGCGGCGACCAGTCCCAGCGTCACCGGCAGCAACCACCACAGCGGTGAGCGCAGATCCGACAGAAACCTCAGCATGCCGATCACGGCGCCGGCGAACAGGCCGATGCCGACGAGGTCGACCGCGGCCGGCAGCGACCCCTGATCGCGGTCGCGCGGTGCATCCTTCGGCACACCGGTCACCGTCGCCACCAGCGCGACCAGCGCGAGCGGGATGTTGACGAAAAATATTGCGCGCCAACCGAACACACCCGCCAGCAGACCACCCAGCGGCAGCCCCACCACGGAGGTGACCTGCGCGGCGATCGAGAAGTTGCCCAGCACTCGCGCCGGCACCCCCGTCCCGGCGTCGTCGGCGCGCCGCCGCACCAGCGCCATCGCGGTGGGAAACGCCGCCGAGGTCCCGATCCCGATGAGCGCACGCGACACCACCAGGAACCCGAATGCCGGTGCGGCGGCGCCGATCACGCCGGCGGCGATGAGGATGATCAACCCGCCGGTGAACACCCGGCGCGGCCCGAACAGCGTGGCGAGTTTGCCCATGGTGGGCTGGGCGACGGCGCTGCACAGATACAGCACCGAGATGAGCACGGCGGTGGTGCCGGGGCCCCGGTGGAAGTCGACGCCGATGCCGACGAGGGCGGTGGCGATGGTGGAGGTGTTGATCGGATTGAGGGTCGAGCCCAGCAGCAGCGGCCCGACGAAACGGACGGTGAACGGGTCGCTGCGGGCGGGCGCGGTGTCGGCGGGGGCGGCTGTCACGAGCGGGCCGCCAATGTCCGAAGCACGTCGTCGGTGGTTCCGGTTTCGGCGATGCGGCCGAAGATGTGGGCGATGCTGTGGTCGTGGCGTTCGGCGTCGGAATCGGTCATCGCATCGACCGGCAGCGTGACGTGGAAACCCTGTTCGTGGGCGTCGCGGGCGGTCGATTCGACGCCGGCGCCGGTGGCGATGCCCACGACCACCACCTGCGTGACGCCGTCGGCACGCAACCGGTCGGCGAGCCCGGTGCCGGCGAAGGCGCTGCGGGCGTGCTTGGTGACCTGGATGTCGCCGGGCTGCGGCGCCATCTCGGGAACGAGGGCGGTCCAGTCCGGCGGCAGATCGGTCATGGTCATCGCGCCGGCGTCGGTGCGCCCCGGCGGGGTGCCGGCGACGTTGACGAGCACGACCGGCAGGTCCCGGTCGCGGAAGGCGTGCGCGAGTGTGGCCGCGCGCGTGATCACGGGTTCGACCGGATGCGCCAGCGGCCGGCCGACGATGCCCTGCTGCAGATCGATCACGATGAGGGCGGTGGCCGGATCCAGGGTGGTGACGGGCATGACGAATTCCTTTGCTGGCGTGCGGTTTCGGACGCACCGGGGTCGGCGCGCGCCGGATCGCGCGAACCCGGTGGCCGGGTCGCGGATTTCGGTTGTGGGCGCTTGGATCAGCCGGCGCGGCCGATGCGGTCGAGCAGCCCGACCGCATCGGCGAGTTGCCGGATTTCGGCGTCGGTGAATTCGGCCTCGATGACGCGGGTGAGCCAGTCCTCTTTCGCGCGGCGGCCGGTGCGGAATTCGTCGCGGGCGGCCTCGGTCAGGTCCAGGACGGTTTTGCGGCCGTCGGCCGGATCGGGTGTGCCCGCGATGAGACCCGCCTCTTCCAGCGCGCGAACGATTTTCGCCATCGACTGCGGGCGCATTCCCGCCGCGTGGGCCAGTTGGGTGGCCGTGGCGGGCCCGCCCTGTTCGAGGCGGATGAGGACCGAGCTCTGAGATTTGGTGAGGTCGCTGCCCTCGGCCTGAGCGCGCAGCTGCCGCAGCAGCCGGCTGACGGCGACACGCAGATCGGCCGCCACCGCGGCGGGGGTGGGCGCAGGCTTTCCGGACACGACTCCACCGTATCATTTACTAAGCTAACTGTACAGCTGGCTGTATACATTCGGATGCGACTCGGCCTTCGCCGAGTGTGATTACTTGACGGCCGGTAAGTAATGTCGCTAGCCTGACCGAAAAGCCCCCTACCGGGTCGTTTACTCGATCCGGCCGGCGCGGGAAGTGGGTGGGGATGGAAACCGTCAGTGTGTTGTGGCCGGTGCCGGCCGAGCGCGTCGCGACCGTCGAAGTCGGCGAGGACGCGCTGACCGACCTGGAAATCGAACCGCTGCTCGCCGCGATCGTCGGCGATACCGACGACCACGACCTCACCGCCCTGCTGCGCCGCCCCGTCCGCGACCCCGACACCGTCCGATTCCGCCACGAGGTGTTCACCGACCTCGACGACCACGAAACATACGCCGCCGCAGAGGAATTCGTGATCGCCATGTGGCGGGTGCGGCGCCGGCTGCGTATCGCCGGCGAGCTGTATCACCGGCATCAACGCCACCGCGCCCACCTCGACGCCGCCGCCGGCTACGTGGCCGCGGTCACCGCACTGCACGCGGCGACCGCACGGCTGCCACTGCGATCGCGGGCACTGCTGCGGTGGCGCACCTACCTCGACACCTATTGCGCCGGTGCGGATCTGCGCACACTGGCCCACGACATCGACACCGTACGAGCCGCGCTGGCCCGCGTGCGGTACCGGCTGCGGATCGTCGACCGCACCCTCGAGGTGAGCCCCGCACGCCCCGCACCCGACTACACCGCCGCCGTGACGCGACTGCTCGCCCGCTTCGGCGCACCACACCGCCGCGACCCACACCCGCAACCGGAGTGGCCGGACATGAACCAGACCGAGGAACATATCCTCGACCGGGTCGCCGACCTGTACCCGGCGCCGTTCGAGCGACTGGCCGAATTCGCCACCCGCCATCGAGATTTCACCGCCCCCGAGGTGACCGAATTCGATCGAGGCATGCAGTTCTATCTGCGCTACCGCCGGTTCGCCCACCGCGCCGCCGGCACCGGCCGCAGTCTGTGCCTGCCCGAGATCGCCGCACCCGGCGAACCGATCCACGCCGAGTGTGCCTACGACCTCGCCTTCGCTACCCGCTCACCGAACCCGCTGGTGTGCAACGATTTCCGCCTCGAACCCCCGGAACGAATGACGGTGGTGACCGGCCCCAATCAGGGCGGGAAGACGACCTTCGCGCGCGCGATCGGGCAACTGGTGTACTTCGCCGCGCTCGGCGGCCCGGTCCCCGCGCAGGCGGCGCGGCTGCCGCTGCCCGATCGCATCCACACCCACTTCGAACGCGCCGAACACGCCGGCGACCCGGACGGAAGGCTGCTGGCGGACCTGCGCTCCATGCGCGAAATCCTGCGGACCACGAGCGCGGACACCCTGGTCGTGCTCAACGAGAGTTTCTCCACGACCACCACACACGACGGCGCGCGCATCGCCGGCGAGGTCCTGGCCCACATCGTGCGGCTCGGCGCCTGGGGGGTGTGGGTGAGCTTCTTCGACGACCTCGCCGACGCCGGACCCGAGGTGGTGTCGATGGTGGCATCGACCGACCCGGCCGACCGAGCACACCGCACCTACCGCATCGTGCGCCGCCCCGCCGACGGCAACGCCTACGCCACCGAACTCGCCCAACGCTACGGACTCGGCTACCACGCGGTGGCCGCGAGGCTGGCGCGATGAGGGTCCGGCTGCTGTTCCCCGCCGACACCGCACCCGCACCGGCCGCGCTCGGCAACACCGCTGTCGCGGATCTGGGCATCTCCGCACTGATCGACACCATCGCCGAGCGCGACCCGGCGATCGCCGACACGGTCCGGGCAGTCATCACCGCGACCCCGGCGGATCCGGCCGTGATCACACACCGCCACGCCGTGCTCACCGACTGCTGCGCCCACCCCGACCTCGTGCGCGCCGTCCACGACATCGCCGCCGCCGCGACGTCGGTGCGGCGCTGGACATCGGCGGCACGCCGGCGCGCCAACGGCACACTGGTTCTGACCCTGCCACCGTTCACCGCACAGCTCGAGCAGCTGCGCCGGCTGCGCACCCTGCTCGAACGCGACGGCGACCGCCTCACCGCCGCGGGCTGGACCGACCTGATCGCGACGACGAAACAGTTCGACGACACCTACCTGCGAGCGGTGCGCGACGAGCTGAGCGTGCTGCGCTTCGACCACGGCGTCGACATCGAGGCGGGCCTGGGCACCGGCAACAAGATCACCGATGTCGTGGTCCACCGGCCACCCGCACGCCGGCCACGATTCGGATTCCCCCGCAGCACAAGCGTTTTCGAAGCGATCGCCGACGGCGATGCCGAGGCCGATCCGGTGATGCAGCTGAAGGACCACGCGCTGGCAGAACTCGCGGACGTGGTCGCCGCTACCGCCGACCGGCTGCACGCCTTCTTCCTGCGGTTACGCGAAGAGACCGCCTTCTACCTCGGCTGCCTGATCCTGCGAGAGCGCCTCGACCGCATCGCGATCCCCTACTGCCTGCCGCACCCCCACCCGTCCGGCACGACGCGGCTACGCTGCCGCGGGCTGCGCGACATCACCCTGGCGCTGGGCCCGGAACCCGCGAGCGTGGCGGGCAGCGACCTCGCCGCCGACGGGCGATCGCTGCTGATCGTCACCGGCGCCAACAACGGCGGCAAATCCACGTTCCTGCGCAGCCTCGGCGCCGCGCAGCTGATGATGCAGGCCGGAATGTTCGTCCTCGCCGAAGAATTCGCCGCCGACGTCCGCGACGGAGTGTTCACCCATTTCGTCGGCGACGAGGACCACACCCTGTCCTACGGCAAACTCGCCGACGAACTGGTCCGGATGAACGCGGTGATCGACCGGATCGGGCCGCGCGGACTGCTGCTGTGCAACGAGGCGTTCGCCTCCACCGGCGAACGCGACGCCGGCCGTATCGCCGGGCCCCTGCTGCGGGCGCTCACCGAGGCCGGAGTGAAGGTCGTGTTCGTCACCCACCTCTACGACTACGCGCGCACCCGCCACGCCGAGGCGCACCCCGGCGACCTGTTCCTGCGCGCCGAACGCGGACCCGACGGCACGCGCACCCACCGCATCGTGGCGGGCCCGCCCGAGGCCGGCGGTCACGGTTACGACCTGTGGGCCGCCACCGAACTCGGGTAACCGGGCTCAGGCCGAGGGACGCAGACTGCTCAGCACCCGGATCGCATCCGACAGCGGGATCATCCGGCCGGGTTGTTCGGCGAGCAACCCCATCTCGATGTACTGGCGAATCAGCATCGAGGGGGTGATGCAGTGTTCGGCGGCCGCCTCCCGGATCCGGTCACGCAGATCCTTCGGCAGTTTCAAGGAGGTGGTGACCATCCCGCGTTCGATCTCCTCGCCGGTCGGCGGCAGCGCGGGCGACGCGGCGGAGTCGTCGAACACCAAACCGTCCACGACCGCCTGCGGGTCGGCGCCGGGCTTCGGTTCGAAGATGTGCTTGTCGGTCATCGGTTCGCCTCCCATGCGGTGTACTCCTCGAGCTGCTGCGGGCGCATCTGCGCGGCCATCACGATCTCCCAGGTGCCGGCCGACTCCGGCGACGGCCGCATCCGCAGCATCACCACCAGTGGACGGCCCGCGTCGGTGCGGCCCCACACGGTCGTGACGGGCAACCCTTCCGGGGTGCGGGCCGGGCGCGGCCAGCGCCGCGACGAATACAGCACCTCCATCACCTCCCAGGGCGCCACCTCGGCACGATCCAGGAACGAGTGGATTCCGATCCACCATGCGTACTCCACGCAGCCACCATAATACCCGCGTATTACCTACCTCGGCAGTGGTGAGCGTCGCTGCGGCAGCACCACCGTGCGATCGAACGCCGCGGGATGGGCCGCGGCGTGCTCGACCGCCGCCGCGACGTCGTCCAATCCGAACGTGGTGACCGTTTCCACCGAGAGATCGAGCAGCCCGCACCGCACCAGCTCGATCAACCCCGCAACAGCGGTGCGCGGGCACATCCACTGACCCCGCACCGTCACACTGTTGCGCATCAGCCACGGATACGGCAGCGCCAGATCGGATCCGCCGAGCATCCCCACCCCGCCCATGAGCACGACACGCCCGAACTCCCGCACCGTCATCGCCGCGGTCCGCACCACGCGCGTGTCCGCCGCGGGCGGCAGAATATCGAGCACCACATCCACCGGTCCCCCGCCCGCGGCCACCATCGCCTGCCGATCCACCTCCGCGTCGCCGGTCAGCTCGACCGGGCGCACACGGTCTCCGAACAGGTCCCGCAACCGGGTCGCAGCCGCGCGGTTGCGGCCGGGAGCCACTACCCGGCTCGCGCCCATGGCAAGCCCCACCGCCACCGCCGCACCCCCGAAATTGCCGGTCGCCCCGCTCACCAGCAATGTTTCCCCGGCACGCAGATCCGCCGCCAGCAGACCCCCGTACGGAACCAGCGGCACCGCCAGCGACGCCCAGCCGGCCACGTCCTCGCCGTCGACGTCACCGAGCGGCACGGCGTTCTCCGTCGGCACGACCATGCGCTCCGCGAACGACCCGTGATGAAAGTATCGCGACAATCGCAGCCCGCCCGGACCACGCGAACTCCAGCCCTGCAACGTGATGTCGGGAGTGCGCGCGTCGTCGCGGGAACGCACCGTCGGATCACACCACACCAGGTCCCCGGGCCGCAGCCGGGTCGCATCCGGACCGGCCGACACCACCCGCCCGACCCCGCCCATTCCCGGAATCACCGGCGGCTCCAGCGGATAGTCGCGCACACCGCCGAAAACCTCTGCCGCATACGGCAAAACACAGGTAGCGAGCACATCCACCAGCACCTCACCCGGCCCGGCCACCGGATCGGGCACAGTCGTCACCGTCAACGGCTGCCCGAACTGTTCCAACATCGCCGCACGCATCGCCCACTCCTCCGGTTCCGAATCTCTTCTTCGCCAACGTAGGACGCGATCCGGCCATGCCACCAGCGAAAGTCCGGCATATCTGGTATGCCGGACGGTCATGGATCTGTCACCGGCCGGACTGCGGGTGCTGGCCGAGGTCGCCGAACGCGGATCGTTCACCGCCGCGGCCGCCGCCCTCGGCTATACCCAATCCGGCATCTCACGCCAAGCCGCGGCCCTCGAACGCGAGGCCGGAAAACCCCTGTTCGAACGCCACCGCACCGGCGTCCACCTCACCCCGGCCGGGCTGACGCTGCTGCGCCACGCACGGGTCGTGCTGGACGCGCTGGAGGCCGCGCGACGCGACCTCGACGACCGCGATCTCGTCCAGCGGGTACGGCTGGGCAGCCTCATCAGCGCGGGCGCGGTACTCGTACCCACCGCGCTGGCCGCGCTGCGACGCACCCACCCCGCACTCGAGGTGTCCACCCGCGAGGGCACCACGCCGGCGCTGGTCCGCGCCATCCGCGCCGGCAGCCTCGATCTCGCCGTGATCACCTCGCGGCCGCCGCACCGGCCACCCGACACCGAACTACCGCGGCTGATCGTCGAACAACTCGGCGAGGTGGAACTGCTCGTCGCCGCCCCCGCCACCGGCCGCTTCGCCGGGCGCACCACCGTCACCGTCGACGAACTCGTCGACGCCGTGTGGATCGCGAGCCCCGCCGCCACCACCGAACCGCTGCTGGGAGTGTGGCCGGGGTTGCCCGGCCGCCCCCACATCGCACACCGCGCCCGTGACTGGCTCGCCAAACTCGCCCTCGTCGCCGCCGGCTGCGGCGTGACCACCGTCCCCTCGGGCCTGTTCCCGGCGCTGCCGCCGGAGGTGATCACGCTGCGCGTCGTCACCGGCTCCCACGCCCGCGCCGCCACCGAACTGCGCCGCCTGTCGCTGGTCCGCACACCGGCCCCGCTCACCCCGCCGAACGCGGCCGTGATCGAGGCGTTACGCAGCGCCGCAACACCTTTCGTACACGGGACCGCCCGGGCGCCGGGCTAGCCGGTCACCAGATCAGGGTCCGCTCGGGCACCCGCACACACGCGAAGAAGCGTTTGCCGATATCGCTGCCGTCGTGGTTGTAGGCGTTCATTATCTCGGCCAGTTCGTCGGCCAGCTCCTGCAGCGCCGGGCTCGGATTGTCGATGCCGCAGTCGCTGACCCAACCCCACTCCCGCGGCACACCCTCGATGGTGACGATGATCTTGCCGACGTACGGGGTGGCGACCGAGTAGGAGATCTCGATGGGAGCGTCCCGGATCGGCGAACGTTCGGCGAGCTCCGCACGATGCTGCGGCATGCTGAAGATCTGCGCGAAAACGATGTCCTGACTGATCATTTCGGCAATGCTCGCCAACGTGGCGTGCCGCCCGACCCGGTGATAGCGGGGACCGTAATCACGATCGCCCCGCGGTCCCGCCGCCTGCGGATGCTTGGCCAGGATGCGGTCGAGCATGCGCTGGGCGGCCTCGCGTTCGGCGGCACCGGTCGCGGGATGATCGATCAGCTGGCGCAGCCGGGAAATCCGGGGGCTCAGGGCCGTTGACATGGTCGCGGTCCTCTCCTCGTCGTCGCACGGCAGCCGCGGCCGCGGTCGGTCAGGGCAGCGGATCGACCAGCACCTGATGGTCGATGCGTCGCAACATATCCGGCCGAGCGGTCAAACACGGCCAATTGCGAGAGACCGCCTCACTGGCGGCGTGTCCGGCGGCCACCAGCCCATCGGCATCGGAACGTCCGGCCAGCAACGCCGCCACCCGGGAGGCCGCGCCGGTGTCCAGTCCGGTCACCACGGTGTGCGGCAGCTCCAGCAACACCGCGAGAATATCGAGCCGATCCGGCCGGATCAGCGCCTGCCCCGCCGCCGCCACCGCCGCGGGCACCACGATGGTATGACCGGCCTCGGCCGTCGCCCATGCCACCGCGTGCACGTACGGCAGCCGCCGCGTCCAGCCCACCACGGCGGCGGTGTCGAACACCACGCCGCCCAGTGCGGCCGGGCTCACGCGGCGCCGGCGCTTCGCCGATCCAGATCCTCCGCCGACAGCGGCGGCAGGCCCTGCACACGCCGGGCCTGATTCACCAGCTCGAGCGGCGGCACGCCACCGAAACTGGACTCGATGGCATCCAGCGAAATATCGCGATCCATCCGATCCCGCAACGCGGCCGACACGTAGGCGGACAGATTATCGATCCGCCCCGACGCCTTCCAGCGCTCCAAGGTGGACACATCATCCTTGGGGACCGAGATCGTCACCTTCTTCGTCTCCGCCATACCAATAGCTTACGGCAGTATGGCGCCCGGACGGCGGCGACTACCGCGCGAAGACGGTGGCCTGCGCTCCGCGCAGCAGCTCGACCAGCTCCTTGCCCGCCGTGTCGTCCAACGCCGCGAAGGCCGGGGCGATCAGCTCGTCGGTCAGCGCCTCGGCCGCATCCCAGCGCTGCCGCATCGCCGAGCTCACCTCGGTGACGTCGACCCGTTCACCCCACCCGAACAGCCGCGCCTGGGTGGGCCCGTCGGTACGCGGCGAGCCACCGATCAGCACCGCCTCGAACGGCGACAGCCCACTGGCCCGCACCGCCATCAGATGCAGGCCGCCCCGCAGCTCACGCAGACAATGGATCAACTGCAACACCCGACCGGCGGCATCGTCGGCGAGCGGCAACGCCCGCCAGCCCGCGAACAGGCTCACCCCCGCCACATCGGCGGCATCGGTCACCACCCGCAGCAATTCGGCCAACCGGTCGCAGCCATCGAATCCGGCGAGTTTGCGGCGACCGAAACCCTGGCACGCCGCCAGATATCCGGCCGCGGCCTGCGCGGGCGCCATCGCCACCGAATCCCAGGCCGCCCGAACGGTTTCCCGCTCGAAGAACCCGAACGCCGCGGTCACCACATCGGCATCCACCTCGCCGAGCACCCCGCCGCGGCCGCGCGTATACGGGCCGATGAAGCCGTCCACGCCGGTGGTGCCACCGAACGCCTTGGCCTCGCGGGAGAACATGAACGCGCCCCCGATGGTCTGGATCTCGGATTTCACCGCGGCCGGCACCGACACGGCGGACCCCTTTCGACGAGAGCGACCGATCCGGCCACTCGGCTCCTTCGACAATCCCCCGGAGCCTATCTCGCTTCAATCCACTAATGCCAGCGCCGGGCCGTAATCCACCGCCCCCGCGAACAACCCCCGAGCTAATCCACCATCGCACCGCCGGACCCCGCCCGCCCACGCGACGACGCCGCGACCACCCCGGCCGGCGAGCCCGCCGACCCGGCCCCGGCGATATTCCCCCGCCGCAGCCGACCGGCTTCCCAGCACCGCACGGTAGGCACGAAATCCCGTATAACGTAACGGCATCGGCACGTTCCCCAGAATTCATGGGAGGATTCACCTATTCTCGGGCCCGGGCCCGGGTACCACCGATTTCGAAGCGAGCGAGGGATGACCGACAACCTCGGCGCGACCGCACCCGACCCCGGTGCCGACCGCGCCACCGCAACGCAGACCGCGCTGACGTCGCTCGTCGCCCGCTTCGCCCAGCAATGGCAAACCTCCGGCGAACCACCCGATCTGTCGGCCCACCTGCCCGCCGAACCCGCGCTGCGCCGCTCCGCACTCATCGAACTCATCAAGGTCGACCTGCACGAACGCTGGCAACGCGACACCGACGCACCGCGACTGGCCGACTACCGCGAACAATTCCCCGAACTCGCCGCCGCGCCCCTGCCCCCCGACCTGGTCTACGAAGAGATCAACGCCCGCAGCCGTCGCGACCACCACGCCGTCGACCTCGGCGAATACGAACAGGACTACCCCATCCAGATGGCCCGCATCACCGAAGGATTCGAGGACCTACCCCCCTCGGCACCCGGACTGCGCACCACCATGCTCGCCGACCCCACCGCCCTCGACGCACTCGACACCATCAACCCCGGCGCGACCGTCGACGACTTCGACCTGCTGCTCCCCCTCGGCCAAGGCGCGTTCGCCCGCGTCTTCCTCGCACGCCAACGCTCCATGGGCCGCCTCGTCGCCGTCAAGATCTCCCACGACCGCGGCAGCGAACCACAAACCCTCGCTCAACTCGACCACGACCACATCGTGCGCGTCTTCGACCAGCGCCAGATCACCGACCAGCGCCTCAAACTCATGTACATGCAGTACGTGCCCGGTGGCACCCTGCTCGGCGTCCTGCGCATGCTGCGCCGCACACCACCCGCCCAACGCGACGGCACACTCCTGCTCGAAGCCATCGACGCCGCCACCACCACCGGCGGCGTCCTCGAACCCCAGCCCTCGCCCACCCGATCCGAACTCGCCCGGCTCAGCTGGCCCGAAACCGTCGCCTGGCTCGGCAGCCGCCTCGCCGCCGCCCTCGACTACGCCAACCACCGCGGCATCCTGCACCGCGACCTCAAACCCGCCAACGTGCTCCTCACCGCCGACGGCCAACCCAAACTCGCCGACTTCAACATCAGCTTCAGCCGCCACCTGCCCGGCGCCAACCCCGTCGCCTACTTCGGCGGCTCCCTGCCCTACATGGCCCCCGAACAACTCGAGGCCTGCCACCCCAACCTCGACACCACCGCCGCCGACCTGGACACCCGCGCCGACCTCTACGCCCTCGCCGTCGTCCTGTGGGAACTGCTCACCGGCCGCCTCCCCTTCGACGACGGCCACGACGCCGGCGAAACCGAAGAATCCCTGCAAGCCATGATCGACCGGCGCCGCACACCCATCGCCGACCACTTCGAAGCCGACCTCCCACCCGACACCCCCGCCCTGCTGCGCCACGCCCTGCTCACCTGCCTCGCACCCGACCCCGCGGACCGCTACGCCACCGGCGCCGACCTCGCCCAGCAACTCGACCTCAGCCAGGACCGCGCCGCCCGCGACCTCGTCGACCCGCCCACCCACAGCCTGCGCGCCCGCCTGCGCATGCGCCCCATGCCCGTCGTCACCCTCTCCAGCCTGCTCGGCCACCTGCTCGCCGGGCTCTACCTCGGCTCCCACAACCTGCGACTCATCCGCGACGCCCTCGGCGCCGACGCCGCCCACCAGATGGTGCGCCTGGGCATCGTCATGATCGCCATCGCCTACCCGATCGCCATCGCCGCCCTCATGTACTGGTGCCGCTCGGTGTTCGTGGTACCCAACGGATTACGCCGCGGCAGGCAATTCGACGCCGCCACCCTCGCCCGCGCCCGCGCCGACACCCTCGCCTGCGGCGACCGCATCGCCGTGGCCACCTTCGCGGGATGGCTTGCCGCACTGGGCGTCTTCCTCGTCAAACTGCACACCCTCGGCGACGTATCCGCCGGCATCACCACCAGCCTCATCGCCTGCAACCTCGTCGCCGCCTGCGTCGCCGTCGTCTACACCTACTTCCCCGTCACCTACTTCGTCCTGCGCTGGTACTACCCGGGCCTGGTCGCCGCCGGCGGCACCACCCCCGCCGACGCCGCCATGCTGCGCCGCATGGTGCACCGCAGCCGCATCTACCTCGGCGTCGCCGCCTGCGTCCCACTCATCGGCGTCCCCGCCGGCCTCGTATTCCTCACCCCCGACCAACAGCAGACCGTCATCGGCCCCATCGTCGGGCTCTGTGTCGGAGGGCTTTTCGCCTTCCTCATCACCCTGCGCACCTTCTACCTACTCGAATCCGACCTCAACGCCCTCGACCGCATCCTCGACCCCCACCCCCACTCCTGACCGGCTGCGGTCACCCGACCAAGATCGTCTAATCTCGAGGCGGTGCTAGGACATTCACATGCGACCAGTGGTGCGCTCGCGTGGGCGGGAGCCGCTGCCGCGCTACCACTTTCGATTCTCACCTTCCCCGCCGCGCAGATCGGCCACCTCGGCACCGTCGACCTGCTGATGGGAACGTTCCTCACGGCCGGCGCCGCCCTGCTGCCCGACGCCGACCACCCCAGCGGCACCATCTCGCATGCGCTCGGACCGATCACGCACACCGCCTGCAAGATCATCTCCACCGTCTCCGGCGGGCACCGCCACGCCACCCACTCCCTGGCCTTCGTCGCGGCCGTCACCTACGGCACCTGGGCCGGCGAACATTGGATCGGCCGCTGGTTCACCCTCGGCCTGGTCTTCTTCCTGCTCGCCCTCGCCGTCCGCGCGCTGAATCTCTGCCCGCCCGGCGAAGGGCTGCGCTCCTACGCCACCATCGCCGTACTCGCCGTCGCCGGCACCTTCGCCATGGACCAGTGGATCTCCGACAAACCCGCCTGGCTGCCGTTCTCCGTCGGCCTCGGGGCCCTCGCCCACCTCATCGGCGACTGCCTCACCGACCGCGGCTGCCGGCTGTTCTGGCCACTCGACATCCGCACCCGCATCCCGATCATCGACCGCACCGGCAACAAGGTCGAAACCTGGGTGATCTCACCACTGTTCGTGCTCGGCACCCTCGCCGCGCTCTGGTACGTCATCACCCACCAGCCCTAACAGCGTCACCGCGTCGCGGTCCGGGCTGCCCGGCTCGGCCTGGAACGCGACGAACCGCTGCCCGTCCGCCGCGGTCAGAATCTCCGAGGTCAACTCCATCCGGCCCACCGCCGGATGCCGGAACATCCGCCGCGTACCGCGCTTGGCCCGCACATCGTAATGCGCCCACAACGCCTTGAAATCCGCGGTCGCCGCGCACAATTCGGCCGTCAGCGCCGCCAGCTCCACCGGATGCGATCCCGCGCCCTGCACCACCCGCAGATGCGCCACACAATCGCGCGCCATCCCCGTCCAATCCTCGAACACCGTCCGCGCCGCCGGATGCGTGAACACGTACCGAATCAGATTGCGGCGCCTCGGCTCCCACTGCTCGATACCCCACAGCAACCGCAACCCCTCCGGATTCGCCGCCAGCAAGTTGCTCACCTGATCCAGGACGAAAGCCGGTGTGGGACGCACCGATTCGAGCAGCAACACCATGCCCCGCCCGGCCACCTCCACCGGCGCCGCCGTGACCGCCGAGCGCGCCCCCGCCAGCCGCGCCACCCGGTGCAGATGAGCCGCCTCGTCGGCATTCAGCAGCAACGCCGAGGCCAGCGCCGCCAGCACTTCCGGGCTCGGATTGCGGTCGCGGCCCTGTTCCAGCCTGATGTAATAGTCCACGCTCAGCCCCGCCAGCGCCGCGACCTCCTCGCGGCGCAGGCCCGCCGTCTGCCGCCGCCGCGTGCCCGGCGGCAGACCCACCTCCGACGGCTGCACCCGCGCGCGGCGCGCACGCAGGAACTCTCCCAGGGCACGACGATCACTCACTCATCCAGTGTGCCCGCTTCCCAGCCACGCCGGGGTAGCCCCGCCAGGACCAGGCCACAGCCGGTCTCCCTGCCGCACTCGCCACGCCGCACGGTGGATGCATGACCGACACCACCCACACCCTCGTCATCGGCGGCAGCTCCGGCATGGGCCTCGCCCTGGCCGAACGACTCCTGGCAGCCGGACATCGAGTCACCATCGCCGCCCGCGACACCGACCGCCTGACCGCCGCGACCGCAGGGCTCGGCTATCCTGACCAGCTCCGCTCACAGCGCGTCGACATCGCCGAAGACGCTTCCATCGCAGCACTTTTCGACACCGTAGGCGCGGTCGATCACATCGTCGTCACCGCCGCCGACATGCGCCACGGATACGGCCCGCTCACCGAGCTGCCCGCGCGCGACGCGCGGACCGTCCTCGACATCAAAGTGCTCGGGCCGTGGCTGGTCGCCAAGTACGCGGCAGATCGCGTCCGTAACTCCATCACCGTCACCTCCGGAATCGCGGCCTACCGTCCCGCACCCGGCGGCTCGGTCGTGGCCACCGCCAATGCCGCTCTGGAGGGCCTGGTCCGAGCGCTGGCGCTGGAATTGGCTCCGATCCGGGTCAACGCCGTCTCCCCCGGCTGGGTCGACACCCCGATCTGGGACGACTTCGCCGGCCCCGACAAACACGCCCGGCTCACCGCGATGGCCGCGCGACTGCCCGCCGGCCGCGTCGGCCGTCCCGCCGATATCGCGGCCGCGTTCCACGCCGTCCTCGACAACGACTTCATGACCGGCGAAGTCCTGCACGTCGAAGGCGGACACCGGCTGGTCTGACGAACCACCCCGCACATGGCGGCGCCCCGCACCACCGGCCATCGGCACCGCTACCGCGGTGCTGAGCGGACGGGATATGCGGGGCGCGCGCCCTGCCGATCAGGCCAGCTGAGCCGAAACGATCGTGATCGGCTCGACCGGCACATCCTGATGCCCGGCCTTGGAGCCCGTGCGGACACCCTCGATCGAATCCACGACGGCGTTACCGTCGACGACCCGCCCGAAGACCGCGTAGCCCCAGCCGTCCTGACCCGGGTAGTTCAGGAAGTCGTTGTCGGCGGTGTTGATGAAGAACTGGGCACTGGCCGAATGCGGATCCGCCGTACGCGCCATCGCGACGGTGTACTTGTCGTTGCGCAGCCCGTTCTTGGCCTCGTTCTGCACCCGGTTGGGCGCCGGCTTCTGCTGCATATCGGCGGTCAGACCGCCGCCCTGCACCATGAAACCCGGAATCACACGGTGGAAGATTGTCCCGTCGTAGTGGCCGGACTTGACGTAGTCCACGAAGTTCGCGACCGTTTGCGGCGCCTTCGTCTCGTCCAATTCGAGGGTGATGTCCCCGGCTGATGTGTTGAGCAACACTGTGGTCATCCGGTCATCGTATGGCAGCCGCCTGCACCCGGCGGACAACCCCTCATCTCGGGCGTACGAATAGGCCTCGGTCGTCTTGTGCTGTCTTCAGTTTCTGTTACGTGAGCTGGAAGTCTGCGGCGCGCTTCAACGATACACATAGTTAGATGCGCATATCTCCATCACATATTGTTTTATTGCGCCGCAATGCCGGCCGCCACCTCCTCGAGCGCCGGGGCATTCGACCCCGAGGACGGAAACGGATTCAGGCCTCGTACAACTCCAGCGGCAAGTCGTCCGGGTCGAAGAAGAAACCGAAACGGCGACCGGTGAATTCGTCGACCCGGACCTCCTCCACGACCACTCCCCTCCCCCGCAGCTCCGCCAGGCCCGCGGCGACGTCTTCGACGACGAAGGCGAGATGACGCAGCCCGCACGCCTCGGGCCGCGACGGCCGTGTCGGCGGATCCGGGAACGAGAAGAGCTCCAGTTGGGCGCCGTCCGGCAGTGCGAGATCGAGCTTCCACGAACGCCGTTCGACCCGGTAGTGCTCCGCCACCACCCGCAGCCCTAGCACCTCGGTATAGAACGTTTTCGATCTCTGATAGTCCGACGCGATGATCGCCGCGTGGTGAATCCTCCGCAACTCCATCGCCCGACCGTAGCCAGTCCTCGAGGCTGTGGTTATGGACGGTGAGCAGCGTGTGTCGACGAGATACGACATGGCGACTTTACATGTGTAGATGCGCATACGTCCATAGCAATATGTTCGTTGCCGCCGACCACGCCGGCCCCGCTCACCGGCCGCCTCCGAAGAGGCTGCCGCGCACAGGCTTTCACAGTGCGGACAGTGCCTCTTCCGCGGCAGCGATGGCTTGTTCCCGGTATCCCCCACCGAACAGCACGACATGCACCAGCAACGGATACAGCTGATGCAGTGCGATCCGCTGTTCCGCGCCGGGCGCGAGGGGGAAGCGCTCCCGGTATGCCCCCAGGATGTGGCCGAGATGCGGCGCGCCGAACAGCCGCAACATGGCCAGGTCCGTCTCGCGATGACCGCCGTGGGCGGCCGGGTCGATGAGCCGCACACCGCGCTCGGTCCACAGCACATTGCCCGACCACAGATCGCCGTGAATGCGGCACGGCGGCTCCGCTGGGCCGGCCAGATCGCCGATCCCGCCGATCACCCGCTCGACGAGCCGAGTTCCGTCGCGTCCCAGAACGGATGCGGCGGCGGGCAACAGCGGTTGCAGTCGATACCGGGCGTACCAGGGCCCCCACTCCCCCGCGACCATCGCGTTGTCCTGCGGAACCGTGGCGATACAGCCCGCCCATGGCGCGCCGTACCGGTCGACGGTGTGCGCGTGCAGTTCGGCAAGCGCTGCACCGAACTGCTCTGCGGCAGCACGGCTGGGCGTCACCGAACTCAACCACGGCAATACCAGAGTGCGCTCGTCGGCGGCCGATACCTGCGGGATCAGGTCCGCGGCGTCGGCCTCGCGCAACCAGCGCAGGCCCGCGGCCTCAGCGGTCAAGGCATGGTCCGCGGTCGAACCCGGTTCGCCCACAGCACTTTTCACGAAGGCATCGCGGCCGTCGGCGAGCCGCACGCGATACAAGGTCCAGGCATGCCCGCGTCCGGCGGTGCGCTCGGACACCACCGGTACGCCCAGCAAGGACTCCAGATGTGTCGACAACTCGCTCACGAGCCGTAGACCGTCTGCCAGATCGCCCGCCCCAGCGCTCGGGCCAACTGTTCGTCGTCCACCGGATTCCCGGCCGCGAAGGTGAAGTCGATGGCACGCTCGACCATGCAGGTCAGGGCGATGGCGGTGGCCTCGACCTCCAGATCGGCGGAAATCCGGCCCGCCGCGCGCTCCCGGTCCAGCCGCCCGCGGACGATTTCGGTGAAGCGCTGGACCCGCTCCTGCCAGTAGCGGCCCACATCGCGGTCGTAGCCCGCCACCTCGGTGAGCGCGCGCAGGACGCGATGGTGTGCCCGGGTGCCCGCGATCATCAGCCGCATGGCCGTGACGACCCCCGCCTCTCCGTCGAGATGGTCTGCGGCCCACCACAGTTCGGCCGTCCGGAACTGATCGTCGGTGGCGAGGTCAGCCATCCGGATCAGCAGCCGGCTCTTGTCGGGGAAATAGCGATAGAAGGTGGAGCGGGCGATGTCGGCCTCGGCGGCGATCCGGGCCACCGGAAGTTCGGTGTAGGTGACGCCGGTATCCAGCAGCCGGTCCACAGCGGAGAGCACCCGCCGCTCGACCGCATCGCGCCGTTCGTCGCGCTCACGAGACCGCGAGCCGGGGCGGGTCAGCGACGCCATGTCGTGGGTTCGTCGGGGACGGCCATGGGCACATTGTCGCTCGAGTCACGAGACAACGCAGGTGACCACCGGAGGAAATCGCCGAAAGATGTGGGCGTCATCCTGGGAAAAGTCTGTGATAACAGCCACAAACGGCAGTTCAGCCTAGTTTCGCTCCATTGCGAGCCTCGCAAGAAAGCATCACTCGCACTGAAGGTTTCAGTTGTCCTGCCGACAGCCGGGCGAACGTGGTGAACAGGAACTGAATGAATGAACTCCGGGCGTTCACTATCCGTTAGCTGGCCTGGTCTGTGATTCCTTCGTCCCTGAACCACTCTGTCTCGAGGTTCCGCAAAAAATGATGATGAGGAAATTCGCCGCGACCGCCGCCATGCTGGTCGCCGCCGTCGGCGTCGCGGCCGGTACCGCGAACGCAGACCCCGCCGCCCCCGCCGCGCCCGAAAGCGTCCACTACAAGGCCAGCGTCGTCGACGACAGCAAAGCGGTCATCAAGACCGACAGTGGCTCGATCGTCAACGAAGACGGCATGCTGAAGATCAAGGCCGCCAACGGCACCGTACTCGCCGGCACCCCGCTGAACTTCCGGGTCAACGACTTCGAGTTCCCGATCGCCGCCGACATCTCCGGCAACACCGCCACCCTGACCCCTCAGCTGGATCTGCAGCACGCGGTCTACAAGCCGGTCGCCCTGCCCTTCGAGGACTCCGCTCCCTGGAAGACCCCCTACGACCGCGAGACCGCCGCGTTCAACCGGCTGAAGGACACCATCGGCACCGGTGCCACCATCGGTGCCCTCACCGGTGCCATCGGTGGCGCGGTCATCGGCTGCGTCGCGGGCGCTGCCATCGGCCTCGTCGCCACCGGTGCGCTGGCCACCCTGTTCGGCCTCGGCCCGCTCGGCGGATGTGTCGCCGGCGCCGCCGCCGTCGGCTTCCTGGGCGTGCTCGCCGGACAGATCTTCATCACCGCCCCGGTCGCCATCGGCGCCGCGATCCAGTACTTCGCCACCATCAACGCCCCGTTCAAGCCGGCGCCGAGCAAGTAACAAGTAAATCCGCTGCCGGACTACGCGACGGTGCCCTCACAGCGTTTGCTGTGAGGGCACCGTCGTCATTACCGAGGGTGTTTCCATTTACACTTCGGTGCGGGCGAGTTGCAGGATAAAAGCAGCCGGACGCGGGTATCCGGCACAGATCGAAGCACTCTTCGGCACGGGATCGATCCCGTCAACGTGAGGCCAGGTGTTATGGCAGGTTCTCCCGCGAAGCCAGCGCCCGTTGGGGACCCGCCCATCGCCGTTCCCGACTGCGTCCAGGTGCGTGGCGCACGAGAGCACAATCTCGCCGACGTCGATGTCGACATTCCCCGTGACGCGCTGGTGGTATTCACCGGCGTCTCGGGCTCGGGGAAATCGTCGTTGGCTTTCGGCACGTTGTTCGCGGAATCCCAGCGCCGGTATCTGGAGTCGGTGGCCCCGTACGCGCGCCGCCTCATCGATCAGGTGGGCGTACCCGACGTCGATTCGATCGAGGGGATGCCGCCGGCGGTCGCTCTGCAGCAACACCGCGCCGGCGGTAGCGCCCGCTCCTCCGTCGGCAGTGTGACGACGTTGTCCAGCCTGGTCCGCATGCTGTATTCACGAGCCGGCAACTACCCCGCGAAGCAACCGATGCTCTACGCCGAGGACTTCTCGCCGAACACCGTTCAAGGAGCGTGTCCCACCTGTCACGGAATCGGCCGCGTGTACGAGGTGCCCGAGAAGCTGATGGTGCCCGATCCGTCGCTGACGATCCGGGAACGAGCTATCGCCTCCTGGCCACCGGCGTGGCACGGTCAGAACCTCCGCGACATCCTGGTCTCGCTCGGATACGACGTCGACCGGCCGTGGCGAGATCTGCCGAAGAAGGACCGCGACTGGATCCTCTACACCGACGAGCACCCCACGGTGCCGGTGTACGCGGGCTTCACTCCGGCACAGACGCGGCGTGCGCTGAAACAGCAGATGGAGCCCAGCTACCAGGGCACGTTCACCGGCGCGCGCCGGTATGTCCTCGACACCTTCGCGAACACCAAGAGCGCCTCGGTGAAGAAGCGGGTGTCCCGGTTCATCAGCAGTGCGGTGTGCCCCACCTGCGACGGCAAACTGCTCAAACCGGAAGCCCTGTCGGTGACGTTCGAAGGGCTCGACATCGCCGAATTCTCCGCCCTTCCCCTGGGCCGCCTCGCCGAACTGTTGTCGTCGGTCCTCGCCGAGAACTGGCACCCGACCGGAACCGGCTCCGACGCCGTACTCGACGAGACGACCCGCCGAGCGGCGGTCGACAAGCGTGTCGCGGCCGGAGGTTCGGCACACGATGCAGCCCCGGACGTGCGCAGCACGCCGAACATGTCGGTCGAAAAGCGCGCTGCCGCACAGCGTTTGGTCGCCGAACTGCTGGAACGGCTGCGGCCCGTCACCGACCTGGGCCTGGGCTATCTGTCTTTGGACCGCAGCACACCGACCCTGTCGTCCGGCGAATTGCAGCGCGTGCGGCTGGCGACGCAACTGTCCTCACAGCTCTTCGGAGTCGTGTACGTCCTCGACGAACCGTCGGCAGGGCTGCACCCGCGCGACCGCGACGCCCTGCTGGTCATCCTGGAGGGTCTGAAGCGGCGCGGCAACAGCGTTTTCGTCGTCGAGCATTCACTCGACATCGTTCGCGCCGCCGACTGGCTGATCGATCTCGGGCCCGGCGCCGGCGAGAACGGCGGCCGGATTCTGCACAGCGGACCGCCCGAAGGCTTGGCCGAGGTCGGCGAATCCGCGACCCGGCGCTACCTGTTCGGTCACGAACGGCCCGCACCCCGGCCGCCGCGGCGCGCGGAGGAATGGGTGCGACTGAAGAAGGTGCGCCGCAACAATTTACGCGACGTGTCGGTGTCGTTTCCGCTGCAGTGCCTGACCGCTGTCACAGGCGTGTCCGGCTCCGGGAAGTCGAGCCTGGTCAGTCAGGCGCTACCGGCTCTCATAGGTGAGTACCTGGGGCACCCGGTCGGCGCGCCCGCCGACGACACCGGAGACGATCTGCTGCTGTCGGACGACTCGCAGGCCGTCGACGGCACGATCCTCGGCGGAGTCGGCGATCTTCGCCGTGTGGTGTGCATCGATCAGAAGCCGATCGGGCGCACTCCCCGATCGAACGTCGCCACCTACACCGGAATGTTCGACCACATCCGCCGCCGTTTCGCCGCCACACCGAAGGCGCGGCGCCGACGCTACAACGCGGGCCGATTCTCGTTCAACGTCGCCTCCGGGCGGTGCCCCACCTGTGAGGGCGAAGGCTGGGTGATGGTCGAATTGCTCTTCCTGCCCAGCGTTTACACTCCGTGCCCGGACTGCCACGGCACCCGCTATCAAGCGAGCACACTCGAAATCACTTGGCACGGCCGCAATATCGCCGAGGTTCTCGAGATGAGCGTCGACGAGGCGCGGGCGTTCTTCGAGGGTGACACCGACATCCTCCGCTCACTGACCGTGTTGGACGACGTCGGACTGGGCTACCTCCGGCTGGGGCAGCCGGCGACCGAACTGTCCGGTGGCGAGGCCCAACGGGTCAAACTCGCCACCGAACTGCAGCGCGCACATCGCGGCGACGCCCTGTACCTCCTCGACGAACCCACCTCGGGATTACATCCGGCCGATACCGACCGGCTGATGCTGCACCTGCAGAAACTGGTGGACGCGGGCAATACGGTCGTGGTCGCCGAACTGGACATGCGTGTGGTGGTCCAGGCCGACCATGTCATCGACCTCGGCCCCGGCGCCGGCAACGAGGGCGGTCGCGTCGTCACCACCGGCACCCCGGCCGAGGCGGCCACCGATCCGCACAGCGCAACCGCTCCCTACCTCGCGGCGGCGCTGCGCTGACACCGGTCGGGACTGCGGACGAGCCGATCAGCGTGACTGCGGTCTCGGCCGAACCAGGTGAAAGTCACTGTCTGCGTTCGGATTCTTGTCGGTGGCTCTCGGTAACGTCCGGCATGTGAACCAACCCCGCACCGGAACAGAGCCCTCGGCGCCGTTTCCGGCCTTATCGCCGCAATCCGGCCGTCCGGTGCTGATCACGGGCGCATCGGGCAGAATCGGCTCGGGCGTGGTGGCCGCGTTGCTCGCGGCGGGTGCACCCGTTCGCGCGGCCTACCGGGATCCCGCACGCACCGCCGCGATGAGGGAATCGGGCCACGACGCGGTCACCGTCGACTACACGCGCCCTGCCACCCTGCCCGCCGCGATGGCGGGCGTCGGCACCCTCTTCCTGGTCACCGCCACTACCGCGACGCAGACTCGGGACGAACTCGCCCTGGTCGAAGAGGCGTACAGAGCCGGCGTCGAACGGGTCGTCAAGGTGTCTTTGTGGCGGGCCGACGAACGCCTCACTCCCCTCGCCGACCTGCATCGGCCGGTGGAGGAGGCCATCGAACGCTCCGGATTGCGGTGGACCTTCTTGCGGCCGAACTTCTTCATGCAGAACTTCGCGCAGATGGCGGCGTCGATCGCCGAGCACGGAGTGATCGCACGCCCGGGAGGTTCGGCGCCCATCAGCTACGTCGACGCCCGTGACGTTGCCGGTGTCGCCGCACATGTCCTCACCACCGGCGGCCACGACGGCCGGATCTATGCCCTCACCGGTCCCCGCGCTCTCACCTACGACGAGGTGGCCGACGTCTTCTCGGATGTTCTGCGCAAGCCCGTGCGATACCACGCACTGACCGCGACGGAAGCACGTGACGGCCTGCTCGCCGCCGGCGTTCCGGCATTCATGGCAGAAGCCTTGGTCCGGGTGAGCACCGTCTACGGCGACGGCGGAGCCGATTCGGTGCTGTCGACCGTTACCGACCTGACCGGTGACGCGCCGAGAAGCTTCGAGCAGTTCGTTCGCGACCATCGCCGGCTCTTCGGATAACTACTCGCCGGCGAATCTCGAAACATTTGGCGGCACAACAGGTTCGACCCCCATCGGCCACTTCGGCCGCCGCACATTTCAGACGACAACCCGGTAATCGCGATGCGGGGTGCCGGGAGCGGGGCGGCCGAGCATGGTGGCGGCAGCGGCGCACCAGTACTCGAGCAGTATCGGGTCGCCGTGGCCGCGGCGAATAGGGGCGCTGAATGCCAGGCCGCGGGCGACCTCGACCGTCAGCATCGACACCTTGGGATAGTCGGGATGGGCGGCCAATTCAGCGCCGAACAATTCGGCCAGTTGCTCACGCAGCCGGCCGCCGATGCGCTCCACGACCGGAACCAGGGTCTCGTGCAGCGTGGGATTGGTGCGGGCCGCCGCCCACAACTCCATCTCGGCCAGAAAATCGGGGCCCGAGAACAGTTCTCGCACCGCGACGATGGCGGCGGTCAAGCGATCCCCGGGCGGTTCGGCGCGAAACTTCGCGATCATCTCCTCGGCCCGCGCGGCGCGCCGGGCGACGAGTTCCTCGACCGTCGCGGCCAGCAGATCCTCCCGGGTCCGGAACTGGTGCAGCATCGATCCGCGAGACAGCCCGCTGGTCTCCTGCACGGCACGGGTGGTCAGGGCTGTGTATCCGCCGGTCGTCAGCAGCGTGATCGCCGCGTCGATCACCGCCGCGCGAGCGCGTTCTCCTCGTGTTCGGTCCGGCACGGTCGCTTCCTATCGAATTCGGGGCATTGACAGGTGTGAACTGAATCACCCATCATGCTACTAGTCCAAGTGGACTAGTTCTGTCGAACGGGCTACTTCCGTCCTCGTGACGAGACCCGGGAAGCGAAAGGGCGATCAGTTGGCCACCAGCACCGAGGCGCATATGCACATCAGCCGAACCGGCTCCGGCACACCGGAATTGCTGCGAGACTTCGTCACCGGATGGGCGGCCGAACGGCCCGAAGGGATCGCGATCGACTACGGCGACCAGCGCTGGACCTGGGCACAGTGGAACGACCGCATCGACCGCGCCGCCCGTGGTCTGGCCGCCGCCGGAATCGGCCGTGGTGACCGCATCGGTTTCCTGGACAAGAACCATCCGGCCGGGCTCGAGTTGCTGTTCGCTGCAGCCGCACTGGGCGCCGGGCTCGCCATCTTCAACTGGCGCCTGGCGGGCGACGAACTGGCGTACGTCCTCGACGACAGCGAGGCACGAATTCTCTTCTCGGGCAGCGAACTCCGCACGACTGCCGAGCAGGCACGTGGCGCGGCGCACCGGCTGGAACGCATCATCACCATCGACGACGAGTACGAGGACTTCCTCGCCGCCGCGAGCGGTGATGCCGAACTCGGCACGGCGGCAACGGAATCGGATGTCGCGCTGGTGATCTACAGCTCCGGCACCACCGGCCGGCCCAAAGGCGTCCTGCTGAGCCAGCGTGCACTCGTCGGCCATACCGTCTGCGTCGGAACCAAGTTCCCGTTCACCGACGGCGACCGGAATCTGGTCGCGATGCCGATGTTCCACGTCGGCGGCGTCTGCTACGCACTGTTCGGCATCCGCGCGGGCGTACACAGCATCATGACGCGCGAACCCACACCCGCCGCGCTGATCACCGCACTGCTGGCCGGGGCGACGCACACGTTCTTCGTGCCGCCGGTGATCGCCGGATTCCTCGCCGCGGGCGATGCGGCCGTCGACGCGTTGTCGCAGCTGCGCTACCTCGGCTACGGCGCCGCGCCCATGCCGCTCCCACTCCTGCGCCGAACCCTCGACGCCCTCCCCGACGTGCGCTTCGTCCAGGTCTACGGGCAAACCGAGGTATCCGGCGTGGCCACCACGCTGGACCCCGGCGACCATCGCGGGCCGAATGCGGACCGGCGCCTGCTGTCGGCAGGACGGCCGGTACCCGGCGTCACTGTCCGCATCGCCGACATCACCACCGGCGCCGAGGTTCCCGTCGGCGAGGAGGGTGAAATCTGGTTGTACACCGACCAGCGCATGACCGGATATCTGAACCGCCCCGACGCCACCGCGGAGACCATCGTGGACGGCTGGGTCCGCACCGGCGATATCGGCCGGGTCGACTCCGACGGCTACCTCTACGTCGAGGACCGGCTCAAGGACATGATCATCACCGGTGGCGAGAACGTGTACGGACCCGAGGTCGAGCGGGTCCTGCTGGCACATCCCTCCGTCACCGACGCGGCGATCATCGGGGTACCCGACGAGGTCTGGGGCGAATCGGTGCTCGCGATCCTCGTCTCCGACGGTGACGCCGACGACATCCAGCGGTTCTGCCGCGAACATCTGGCCGGATACAAATGCCCCAGGCAATTCCGTTTCGTCGACGCGCTGCCTCGCAATGCCAGCGGCAAAATCCTCAAACGCGAACTGCGAGCGCCCTATTGGGCCGATCACGATCGAAAGATCTGAGGTCCCTGAGCTCCCGGCGCGTCTCACCCGGCGCGGTTGCGGCGCCAGAGGGCACCGCTCAGCACGGTGGCGAAGCCGCACCACGCCGGATAGGCCGCCAGCAGGAGGCCTGCACGGTCCACCTCGGCCGTGCGGCGGGTGAGATCGGCACTGCTCAGCGTCAGGGCGGCCGCCACGGCCGTGGCCGCGCCGAGACGGTGTGCGCGGAAGAACACCCAGCTCCAGCTCGCATTGAGGGTCAGGTTGAGCAGCAGGGCGGTGCGGAGGCGTCGCTGCTGGGCCGGATCGGCGCGGTTGAGCGCCCGGGCGGTCGTGGCGGCGATATCGACGTAGAGGGTTGTCCACGCGACCGGGAAGACCGCGGGCGGCGGCTGGAAAGGTGGCTTCTCCAGGCGCTGATACCACTGCGAGCCGGTCGTGGTCGCCGCCGAGCCGGCCGTCGCGGCGGCGGCGGTGGCCGGGAACGTCCACCACGATTGTCTCCACCGGCTCGAATCCATTCGCCGCGTGCGCGTTCCGATCACGGGAGACTCCTTTCGTCGCGGGGCGGTGCTACGGGCCGGGCAACGATCGACCGGCAAGGCCCGCAGAGCTGTCACGCGAGGGCTCCGCAGGCCAGGGCGAGCCGGCAGCGCGGTCGGTCCCCTGCTCGGCCTACCCATACTTCGCTGCCGATAACGGGTCACGGCGACTGCTGCGGCTGGGCAAGGTCGGCGGGCAGGTGGCGAACACGTACGGACCGAACTGGCCCGCGGCGTACGGCCCGGCACCGGATCCGGCCCGATGTGCAGACCCGCGCGGACATCGCCGAGGATCTCGACTTGGCGCTGTGCGTTACACCAGGCCGATCGCCAGAACGATCACGCCGAGCAGCGGCGGCACGAGTTGTTTGAGGGCCGCACTCGCCTTGTCGGGGCTGGACAGAAGCAGGACCAGGCCGGCGGCGGTCATCGAACCGGCGCCGGTGAACACCAGGGTGGCGCCGATCGTCTTCTCGCCCACCGCGAAGAAGACGGTGCCGGTGATCACGCAGAGGGCCAGGAAGAGGTTGTAGAAGCCCTGATTGAACGCCAGCGGTCTGGTCGTCTCCGCCTCGGCCGCCGAGGAGACTCCGAAGATGGCTCGTGTCTTCGGACTCGTCCACGCCACCGATTCGAGATAGAAGATGTAGATGTGAATCACGGCCGCGAGGCACGCGAGGATGAGACCTGCTGTCGTCACCGAACACCTCCGTGAACGTCGTCGCGCGATATAACCACGCGGCGGACGGAACGTGTCGGCGACACGTCGGAATGTTGCGGTGGACACCCCCGGCCCGACCTGCGAATGCGCCGCAACGCGAGCTTCGACATGCCCTCACCTGCCGAACACCGCTCAGCGCATGCGATTTCGCGCACCGGACGACGGGTGCTGCGGCGGCGCCGTAGCGGGAGTCCGGTGCGCCCCCGCCGACGCGTGTCCCGGCGAGTCGCAGCGGCCGTTACACTCGGTGACCTTGCGAGGTTGAGACCACAGCCGCGCGCGGCACCGCGAACTACGCCGAGTATCGCGGTGTTCGTCATGCGCGAGTGTGCCTGCACATATCCGCTGCGCCGTCACGATTCATACTCGTAGGGGCGGACCCGGATGCCGCGAGTGTAGGGAAGGGTGAACACGTGGGATACGAAGGCCACAGCGGCTGCACCGCCGAGGTGATCTCGGTCGGCGGCCGCTGGGTGGTGGTCGCCGCCGGTGAGGTCGATTCGCATACCGCGCCGCGGCTGGACACCGCCGTCCAGCAGGCCGTGACTCGTCAACCGGGACAGCTCATCGTCGATCTGTCCGCGGTCGAGTTCTTCGACTCCTCCGGGATGAATGTGCTGGTACGCGCGCTGCGACAGGCGGGCCGGGTGCTGGTGGTGGCGCCGCGGCCGGTGCGGCGAGTCGTGGAGGTCACCGGCCTGTCGACGGTATTCGCACTCTTCGACGACGTCGATGCCGCCGTCGCGAGCGCTGTCTCCCACACGAACGGCTGATATCCCATGCGTCACCCCGAAGGTATGCGTCACCCCGACAGCCCACGCCGTCCCGAAGGCGCAGCTCACAAGGCCGCGACCGGCGGCGGACAGCGATCGCTCGAGGACCTGCACATCGAATTCCGGGCCCGGTCCGAGGAACTGCAGCGGGTGCGGGCCCTGCTGCGCGCCTGGCTCGCGGGGACGAGCCTCGGACCGGATCGCGCGTACGACCTCCTGCTGGCCGTCAACGAGGCCTGTTCGAATTCGGTCGAGCACGGACATCGCGGTGACGGCCGGACCGTCGTGCTGCACGCGTCGGCCGCCCATTCGATCCGCATCGCCGTCTCCGACAGCGGGACCTGGCGCGCGCCGCGGGCGGACGAGGAAATCGATCGCGGTCGCGGCCTGCCGATGATGAACGCCCTCATGCCCGGCACCCGCGTCGTCTCGGGCGCCGACGGGACGACGGTGGAATTCGTGGTCTCGCCCGCCGCCGAATCCCGTTCGGATTCCGACACCGGGCAGTGGCCCCGGCGCAGCTCCGCGGACCAGCCGTGACATCGGTTTCGGCTGCGGCGCAGCGGGTTTCACTCGCCCGATCGGATGTGAGGAGCTCGCCGTGCCCGAATCTGTGGTGAGTGACGTCGACCGATGGTCGGCGGTACCGCATCCGGCCGTGGTGGTCGATGGCGCGGGCACGGTGGTCGCGCTGAGCGGGCAAGCGGCCGCCCTGTTTCCCGACGCGGTCGTGGGCGAACCGCTGCACCGTGCGGTGCCGCCCTGGTTGTCCACCGCACACGAGGAGACGGCCGCCTCGGGCATCGCGCCGTCGCCCGCCTCGGTATCCGGGCGCGTGGGCGGGCGCGAACTGCACGCGGTCGCCTCCCCCGGCGCCGACGGGACGGTCGTCTGGTGGCTGCTCGGCGACACCGCGGCCTCGCTGCAGGAGAGCCGCTCGGAACTGGAGCAGGAACGCGAACGCACCGCATTCCTGTCGCAGGCCTCCGAGCGGCTGCTGGCCTCGCTGAACGTGGACCGATGCCTGGAGACGACCGTCCGTCTGGCCGCCCGCCACCTCGCCGACGCCGCGGTGGTCGTCACTCCCCCGGCCGGGCGGGCGCTGTCGGTCGTCTCCTGTGACGAGCACGGTGTGGTGCGGGTGAACGTCGTCGAGGAGGACCCCGACGCGGTGGCCGGGCTGAGCGAGGCGCTGCGCGGCTTCCCGCCCATTCCCTCGCAGTGGCTGGACCCCGCGGCGGTGCCGGTGTGGTTGCTGCCGCCCGGTTTCGAGCACGGCACGGGCTCGGTGATCGTGACTCCGCTTCCCGGCCACGGGGTTTCGGCGGGTGCGCTGGTCCTGCTGCGGCGTTCCGGCGAGCGGAGCTTCGACGAGCGCGACGAGATCTTCGCCCAGTTGTTCGCCGGTCGCGCCGGAATCGCGTTGTCGGCGGCACGGCTGTACGCCGAGCAGACCAGTATCACCGCGATCCTGATGCGCGAGCTGCTGCCACCGCAACTGCACCACGTCCACGGCATCGAACTGGCCGGCGCCTACCGGGCTTCGGAGAATCACGAAATCATCGGCGGCGACTTCTACGACGTACATCGCGCGGCGGCACCGGACGGGGAAACCCTCGTCGTCCTCGGCGACGTCTGCGGCAAGGGTCTCGAGGCCGCCGTCCTGACCGGCAAAATCCGCAACACGGTGCACGCGCTGGTGCCGATGGCCGACGATCACCAGCGCATGCTCACCCTGCTGAACAACGCGCTGATGTCCTCGCGGCACGACCGGTTCGCCACGCTGGTGCTGGCATCGGCGGTGCGTCGGGAAGGACGGGTGCAGCTGCGGCTGACCTCCGCCGGGCATCCGCCGCCGTTGATCGTCCGGGCCGACGGGAGCGTCGACATGGCCGAGACGCGGGGACAGTTGGTCGGCGCGCTGCCCGAGATCAGCGCCACGACGTTCCGCACCTCGCTCGCGCCCGGCGAAACCTGCCTGCTCTACACCGACGGTGTGACCGAGGCTCGCGGCGGACCGCTGGGCCGACGCATGTTCGGTGAGGAGCGTCTGACCGCCGCGCTGGCGCAGTGCGCGAATATGCCCGCGGAGGCGGTGGTCGAGCGTATTCACATGCTCACCACCCAGTGGGTCGGCCGCAACGAGCACGACGACATCGCGGTCGTCGCGATCAGCGCGCCGCGAACCTCGGATACCGTCCTCGCGTGACCGCTACCGCCAAGGAGCCGCCGTTCATGTCCGAGCCGCATCGCCGAAACTCGCGGGACGCCCCGGCTTTTCGCGAGCAATTGTGGACGGCGGTCACCGGCCGCGACGAACGGGCGGCGATCGGCATCGTGCTCGCGGCGGTGGATTCGGGGCTCGAACCGGAAGCGGTTCTGCTCGATGTCATCGCCGCGGTCCAGCGCCGGGTGGGTGCGGAATGGGCCGCCAACACCCTCAGTGTCGCCGACGAGCACACCGCCACCGCGATCAACGACCGGGCCGTGACGGCGCTGGCACTGCATGCGGCCGCCTCGCACCCCGCCTCGGCCGGGCGGGTCACCGTCGCGTGCGTGGACGGCGAATGGCATGCCCTTCCCGCCCGGCTGGTGACCGAAGTGCTGCGGCTGCGCGGCTGGCAGGTCGATTTCCTGGGTGCCCAGGTGCCGACCCGCCACCTGATCGCGCACCTGCACAACACCGGCCCCGACGCCGTGTTGCTGTCGTCGTCGCTGCCGACCCGCCTGCCGTCGGCGCACGGCACCATCACCGCATGCCAGGCGGCCGGAGTGCCGGTGCTCGTCGGCGGGGCGGCGTTCGGGCCGGACGGCCGCTACGCGAACCTGCTCGGCGCGGACGCCTGGGCGCCGGACG
>NZ_BDBN01000066.1 GCF_001613005.1 Nocardia nova NBRC 15556
GGTGGGCGCCGGCGCGGGAGCGGTGATCGCGACGCGGGGCTCCGACGGCATGGTCGCGGTGACACCGGACGGCGCGTGGTCGGCCGTTCTGCCCGAGCCGTTGTGCGGCAATCCGACCGGGGCCGGTGATGCCGCGGCCGCGGCGGTGATCGCCGCGCTGGCCGGACCCGACCGGCCGGAGTGGCCCGCGATACTCGCCGATGCGGTTGCCACCTCGGCCGCGGCGGTGGTGATGGCCGTGGCCGGCGAGATCGACCTGTCGCTGCGGCAGCGGGTGCTCGCGGAGGTCGTGGTCGAGAAGCTGGCCGATCCGGTCGGCGACCGCTGACCCTTCCGGTGCGGCGCTGCCTCGGGCCCCGGGGCGGCTCGGGCCGAGGGGGATTGCGCCGCGCCGCGTCCGTGCGGTGACCGCGGCGGTGGCGGGCGGTACATTGCGAACGGGCTTGTCGTTGTCTGCGTGCCGTGGGCCGATGCTCGGTGCCTCGGATCGCCGAACCAGAGGATCGTCGAACCGGAGTTTCCGGAAGAGGTGAGCTGATGCCCGACCCCGCACCAGACCCCGCTGCCGCTCCCGAGCCGGTCACGGGCCGCGACCTCGCGCCTGCCACGGACCCGGCGCTCGAGCCCGACCTCGCCCGTAAGCCCGACCACGCCCGTGAGTCCGATCGCGCCCGTGAGTCCGACGCCGTTCGTAAGTCCGACCTCGCTCGTGAGTCCGATGCCGCTCGTGAGTCCGATCCCGCCCTCGAGTCCGACTCCGTCTCGGAGCCCGGCGCCGCAACCCCTGCCGACGACGTGCCGATCCCCCGGATGCCTTTCACGGTTCGCGCGGCGCAGGTCCTCGCGCTCGGCCTGGCCGTGGTCGGCGTCGGCTGCACCGTCACCGCGGGCTGGGTGTCCGGGTGGCATGTCGCGCTGATCACCGGGCTGTCGTTCGTCGCCAGCTGGATATTGGGCGCGGTCGCCCTGGCCTTCGGCGCCGTCGGCGCGAGCATCCGGATCAGCGCGGTTCTGCTCGCGGTGCTCAACGCACTGTGGACGGTGCCCTCGATCGTCGTTGGCCGCCCGCCCGGCTGGCTCGGGCCGGTGGTCTCCGTGCTGGTCGCCGGGCTGCTGCTGCGACGTTCGGCCCGAGACTGGTTCGAACCCTAGGGTCGGCCCCGGACGATCAGGAGGCGGCGGCGGTGGCGTGTGCCGGGGTCCGCCTCGAACCCGCGGACCGCACCGCGAGCAGTTCGGCGGCGATCGCCATGGCATGTTCCATCGGGGTGCGGGCACCGACGTCGAAGCCCGCCGGCGCGTGCAACCGGGCCAGCGTGTCGGCGCCGAATCCGCCGGCCTGCAATGCCTCGAGCCGATGGTCGTGCGCCGAATGCGAGCCGAGCGCGCCCAGATAGCCCAGCTCGGGTAGGCGCAGCGCGACGGTGAGCAGGGGGATCTCGAACTTCGGGTCCTGGGTCGCGGCGACGATCGCGGTGGTGCGGTCGATGGCCCCGATCCCGGCCTGGGCGTTGAGATAGCGGTGCGGCCAGTCCACCACCACTTCCGCGCCCGGGAACGAGGCGGGCACGGCGAAGGCCTCGCGCGGATCGCAGATGGTCACGCGGTAGCCGAGCAGCCGGCCCTGGGTCGTCAAGGCGGCGGCGAAGGTATTGGCGCCGAAGATGATCAGTCGCGGCGGCGCGGTGTGGGACGAGACGAACACATCCGATTCCGGCAGCGACACCAGCTCGGTGTTGTGCCGGCGGTCGGTGACCAGATGCTGGCCGATCACCTCCGGGTCGCTGTGCCACACGACGGTGAACACCGTGACGGGCTTGTGCCGCGCGATATCCCCGGCCACCGCCGCGAATTCCGGAAAGTCGTTGCGGGAGAACGGTTCTACGAACACGTCGATGGTTCCGCATTCCGCGCTCACATCGAATCCGGAGGTCGCGTCGAAGCGCCGCAGCTCTCGGTGGCCGGTGCGCGCGGCCTCCACCGCAGCCTCGTAGACGGCGGCCTCGTAGCAGCCGTCGGAGACCGATCCGTGCACACCGCCGTCGGGGTCGACGAGCATCGCCGAGCCCACCGGTAAGGGGGAGCTTCCGAAGGTGCGGACCAGGGTTGCCAGGCCGCCCGTGCGGCCGCTGTGCCAGACCCGTAGCAGGTCCTCGACGATGTCACGCATCACATGCTCCCGATCAGCGTGCGCGAGTGGGCGGGCCCGCCGGTCGTCGCGTCCCGTCGCCAGATCGTCACACGTGAGGGCCACGATAACCGCTCCCGTGCGCGGCGTCGTGTCGGCGATGGGAATTCCCCGACGGGCACCGATCGGCGCGGGAATCCGGCTGTGACATAGCACAACCGAATAACCGACCGAGTTGTACCGTCAGGCGAACAGGCCGCGAACGAACGGCAACGAATCGACCAGTGAGGCGTTCACCGTGCCGTCGTGATCGGTGGGATAGATCCGGAAGGTCAGCGGCTGCCGGTTGGCGGTCAGAACCCCCGCGTAGCGCAGTGTCTCCGGGGTGATCACATCGGTGTCGCGCAGGCCCTGGCCCATGAAAATCGGCCTGTCGTAACCGGTTTCGGGCAAGCCGAGGTAGCCGGACAGCAAACCGTGCAGATTCGGAATCTGCGACAACGGGCGGGTGAACAGATTGCCGATGACCACGCCCGCGGCGGCCAGATCGTCACCGAGGGGTGTGAGACATTCGTCCTTCGCGCGGTCGAGCCAGTTCCGGCCGGAGTCGGTCAGGAAGGACTCGATGCCGAGTTCCGGGAACGTGGTGCGCAGGCCGTTCAGGATGTAGAGAACGTATCCGGTGGTGTGCGGGCTCAGCTTCACCGGCGGGATGCCCGGGCCCAGCGGCATCAGGATGTCCTCGATATAGGCCGGTACGCCGGTGCCGACGCCACCCCGGTAGTCGAGGTCGGGGCCACCGAACTCGGTCGCGTAGCGCGCGGTGAACATCGCCGCGCCGCCACCCTGCGACTGGCCGACCACGACCCATTTGCGCGACAGCTGCGAGTAGTGGCCGACGGCCGCCCGCACGGCGTCGACCACGTTGTGCGCCTCGACGACGCCGTTGAGATACGGGTGATCGCCGGGGGTGCCGAGGCCGGCGTAATCGGCGGCCACGATCGCGTAGCCCTGCTTCAGCCAGGTGCCCAGATACGCCCAGTCCCGATCCACGGCGCCGGGGCCGGCGATGCTGTAGGCGCAACTGTCGCCGAGGCCGACCGTGCCGTGCGCCCACGCGACGACCGGCCAGCCGCCGGCCGGAGCCGGGCCCGGCGGAAAATACACCGCGGCGCTCGCGACCGTCGGCTGATTCCCGACCGTGCTCGTCGTATAGAGGATGCGCTGGGAATCCACGGAGCCGGGCAGCGTCGCGGCCGCGGACAACGGCTCCACCGATTGCACCGCCGGCGTGTCTGCCGCGGCGCCGGGCGCCTCGATCACGGCGGCCGTCGCGGCCAGTGCCAGGGAGCAGGCGACGCCCGCGACCGCGGTCCACAGTGTGCGCATCGTGTTCCTTTCCGGGTTCCGGTGCCGACCCCTGGGGCACGACGATCAGTGTCGCAGCCGCTCGTTCGAGCCGCCGAGGTATGTCCGAATCGTACGGAGCCGGGAGTGGCGCGGCGCACACCGAGGGCAGCCGCCCGCGCTTGTGAAGGTCCTCACAGTCGGCAATGCGTGCTCCCGAATCGCCGCGGTGGTAAGGCTCACTGAAACAGTACGGGCGTTACGTAAAACCGCATGTCAGGCCTACTCGCCAGTAGAAGTGGGGCGTGCAATTAACAGGCAAATTTTGCAGACTTAGCAAAGACCCCCGCAAAGCTAGCCGAGATTCACACTTGCAACAGGTAGACGGCAATTTTTAGTTGTGCCATCGTGTGGAAGTACACCCGATGGGCATAGCAACCCTGCAAATTGCCGCTCCAGCAGAGTTCGGACATCGCGACCCGTAGTCGGCGCGGATGTTCGGCGAGCGGGGCAACCGAGACCGAACGAAGAAGTGGAGTCATCAGATGTCGAACGTCGGCACCCCGAAGACCGCTGCGGAGATCCAGAAGGACTGGGACACCAACCCGCGCTGGAAGGGCATCACCCGCGAGTACACGGCCGAGCAGGTCGTGCAGCTGCAGGGCAATGTCGTCGAGGAGCACACGCTTGCCCGCCGGGGTGCGGAGCTGCTGTGGGAGGGCGTCAACGCCGAGGGCGAGTACATCCACTCGCTCGGCGCTCTGACCGGTAACCAGGCCGTGCAGGCCGTGCGTGCCGGCCTGAAGGCCATCTACCTGTCCGGTTGGCAGGTCGCCGGTGACGCGAACCTGTCCGGCCACACCTACCCCGACCAGTCGCTGTACCCGGCCAACTCGGTGCCGTCGGTCGTGCGCCGCATCAACAACGCGCTGCTGCGCGCCGACGAGATCGCCAAGGTCGAGGGCGACACCTCGGTCGACAACTGGGTCGTTCCGATCGTCGCCGACGGTGAGGCCGGCTTCGGTGGCGCGCTGAACGTCTACGAGCTGCAGAAGGCCATGATCGCCGCGGGTGCCGCCGGTACCCACTGGGAGGACCAGCTGGCGTCGGAGAAGAAGTGCGGCCACCTCGGTGGCAAGGTGCTGATCCCCACCCAGCAGCACATCCGCACCCTGACCTCGGCTCGCCTGGCCGCCGACGTCGCCGACACCCCGACCGTCGTCATCGCCCGCACCGATGCCGAGGCCGCCACCCTGATCACCTCCGACGTCGACGAGCGCGACCGTCCGTTCATCACCGGTGAGCGCACCGCCGAGGGCTTCTACCACGTCAAGAACGGCATCGAGCCCTGCATCGCGCGTGCCAAGGCCTACGCCCCCTACTCCGACCTGATCTGGATGGAGACCGGTATTCCGGACCTGGAGGTCGCCCGCAAGTTCGCCGAGGGCGTCAAGTCCGAGTTCCCGGACCAGCTGCTGGCCTACAACTGCTCGCCGTCCTTCAACTGGAAGGCGCACCTGGACGACGCCACCATCGCGAAGTTCCAGCGCGAGCTGGCGGCGATGGGCTTCAAGTTCCAGTTCATCACCCTGGCGGGCTTCCACTCGCTCAACTACGCGGCCTTCGACCTGGCCTACGGTTACGCCCGCGAGGGTATGACCGCCTTCGTCGACCTGCAGGAGCGCGAGTTCAAGGCTGCCGCCGAGCGTGGCTTCACCGCCATCAAGCACCAGCGTGAGGTCGGTGCCGGCTACTTCGACACCATCGCCACCACCGTGGACCCGAACACCTCGACGGCGGCCCTGAAGGGCTCCACCGAAGAGGGCCAGTTCCACTGAGCTGAACCCGGTCGCCCGTCCCGGGCGACGGTGACCTGAACCGGCGGCAGCTGTCGCCGGTTCACCTCACCACCAGATATGGGCACTCCTGCAACGAGCGCCCGCAGCCCTTCCCGTCGAACAGCCCCGGCGGGGAGGGCTTTTCCCTTAGAACCCCGACAGTCGACAACGTGCCCGGCAAAATTCGATACGAGACAACTGATTTCGTAAGAACATGGGTAACTCATCGGGTACATCCAGAACCGGTTTGGCACCCGACGCAACAACGGATGCACGACTACCGCGGCACTCAGCCGCCCGCAAAAATTCCGGAGAGGCGGAACAGTGAGCAGCGAGAAGATTCAACGCGTCGGAGTCATCGGCGCTGGACAGATGGGCGCCGGAATCGCCGAGGTCTGCGCCCGGGCGCATGTCGATGTGCTCGTGTTCGAACAGACCCGGGAACTGGCCGCCGCCGGCCGCGCCCGCATCCTGCGATCGCTGGATCGCGGTGTGAGCAGCGGCAAGATCACCGAGCGCGAGCGCGAACAGGCCGCCTGGCGGCTGCGGTTCACCTCCGACCTCGGTGACTTCGCCGACCGGCAGTTGGTCGTCGAGGCCGTCGTGGAGAGCGAAGACGTCAAGACCGCGATCTTCAGCGAACTCGACAAGGTCGTCACCGACCCCGACGCCGTGCTGGCCTCCAACACCTCCTCGATTCCGATCATGAAGATCGCCGTCGCCACCAACAACCCCGAGCGGGTCGTGGGCATGCACTTCTTCAACCCGGTGCCGGTGCTGCCGCTCGTCGAGCTCGTGACCACCCTCAAGACCAGCGAAGCCGTTTCCGCGCGCGCCGAAGCCTTCGCCGGTGAGGTCCTCGGCAAGCAGGTCGTGCGCTCCGCCGACCGCTCCGGCTTCGTCGTCAACGCGCTGCTCGTGCCGTACCTGCTCTCGGCCATCCGCATGGTCGAATCCGGCTTCGCCACCAAGGAAGACGTCGACAAGGCGATGGTGCTCGGCTGTGCCCACCCCATGGGCCCGCTCGCCCTGACCGACCTGGTGGGCCTCGACACCGTGAAGTCGATCGCCGACTCCATGTACGCCGAATTCAAGGAGCCGCTCTACTCGGCGCCGCCGCTGCTGATGCGCATGGTGGAGGCCGGGCTGCTCGGTAAGAAGACGGGGGCCGGCTTCTACCAGTACAACCGCTGACGATCGGGCTTCTCGGAGCCGGTCGGCTCGTCGTTCGGGTGCCGCTGCGTAGGCGACGAAAGAGCAAGCGGCGGTGCCCGAACGACGAGCCCTGGGTGCCGCGAACCCGCCGGAGCGAAGCGTAGGCCAACCAACACAGGCATAGGCTGCGGAGAAGGTCCTCGACCGCAGCTCGAAAGGGAGTCCCGCTCATGGTCAACGTCACCGACGGTTTCGGATCGAGCATCCTGGGTTATCCGCGGATCGGTCCGCACCGGGAGCTCAAGCGTGCGCTGGAGTCGTACTGGCACGGCACCCTCTCGCGCGAGGAGTTGCTCGCGGTGGGGCGCGACATCCAGGACACCCAGTTCTCCGAGCTGGCCGCGACCGGACTGACGCAGGTACCCGGTAACACCTTCTCCTTCTACGACCACATCCTCGACAACGCGCTGCTGTTCGGCGCGGTGCCGAAGCGGTTCGAGCCGTATCGCGAGGAGTTGCACCCGCTCGACTTCTACTTCCTGATGGCGCGCGGCCGGCCGGATCTGCCGCCGTTGGAGCTGGTTCGCCTGTTCGGCACCAACTACCACTACCGTCAGCCCGAACTCGACGCCGATACCGAATTCTCGCTGCACCCCGAGGCTTTGCTGGAGGAGTGGGACCGGGCGATGGACCGCGGCATCGAACTGCGGCCGGTGGTGCTGGGCCCGCTGTCGCTGCTGTTGCTGTCCAAGGCCGGGCAGGTGCCGGGCGAGACCGAATTCGACAAGCTGACCCTGCTGGACAAGCTGCTGCCGGTCTACGAGCAGCTGCTCGAGATCCTGGCCAAGCGCGGTTCCACCTGTGTGCAGTTCGACGAGCCGTGCTTCACCAGTGAACGCACGCCTGAGGAATTGGCCGCGTTCGAGCGTGCCTACCAGCGACTGTCGACGGCCGCGCTGCGTCCGCGCATCCTCGTCACCGGCCAGTACGGCGATTTCGGTGAGGCCGTGCGGATTCTGGCGGGTACCGCGGTGGAGGCGATCGGGCTCGATCTGGCCGGCCACCGCACCCGGCCCGAGGAACTCGCCGAGATTCCCGGAATCCGGCGCAAGCGGCTCTACGCCGGCGTGATCAGTGGCACCAACGTCTGGCGTGCCGACCGGCTGGTCACCCTCGAATACCTCAACGCGCTGTCGAAGGTGTGCCCGGACCTCGTCGTGTCCACCGGGACCACGCTGCTGCACGTGCCCTACGACCTGTTGGTCGAATACGACATCGAGGGCAATGTCGCCGACCGCCTCGCATTCGCGAAACAGAAAGTGCTCGAGGTTGTTTCGCTGGCGAAGGCATTGACCGAAGTGCATCGGGGCGGGGAAGGCGGCGAGACCGCGGCGAAGTGGGCGAAGCGCCCGACATCGGTGCATTTCAAGCAGAAACACGCTGTGCGGCAACGGGTTTACGCCGTCACGCCGCAGATGCGCGAGCGTGAACCGTACGAGGTGCGCGCGAAGGCGCAACGGGAGCGGCTGAATCTGCCGCTGGTTCCGGCGACCACGCTCGGCTCCTTCCCGCAGACCGACGCGGTGCGCCAGGCCCGCTACGACCTCGGCGAAGGCCGGCTGTCCTACGAGGAGTACCGCAAGCGGATCGAGGCCGAGATCGAGTCGACCATCCGCCTGCAGGAAGACATCGGCCTCGACGTGTTCGTGCACGGTGAGCACGAACGCAACGACATGATCCAGTACTTCGCCGAACTGCTCGACGGTTTCGCGACCACCCACTTCGGCTGGGTGCAGGTCTACGGATCGCGGTGTGTGCGGCCGCCGATCATCTACGGCGACGTGTCGCGGCCGAAGCCGATGTCGGTGGAGTGGATCACCTACGCGCAGTCGCTCACCGACAAGCCGGTGAAGGGCATCGTGACCGGTCCGGTGACGATGGTGGCGCGCTCGTTCGTGCGCCAGGACCAGCCGCTGTACGAGACCGCCGATCAGGTGGCGCTCGCGATCCGCGACGAACTGGCCGATCTCGAGAAGGCCGGCGTGGCGATCATCCAGGTCGACGAACCGGCGGTCCGCGAGTTGCTGCCGCTGCGGCCGGACGGGCGCACCGAATATCTGCGCTGGGCGGTCAACGCGTTCCGGCTGGCGACCTCCGGGGTTCGGCCCGACACCCAGATCCACACCCATATCGCCTATTCGGCCCGCTCCGAAATTGTGCGTGCCATCGAGGAACTCGACGCCGACGTCACCGCCATCGTCGCGACCCGCTCGCTGGAATGGGTGCTCAAGGCGCTGACCGAGGATGTCGAGGAAGGGCACGGCCTGAGCCACGGCGTGGGCCCGGGTGTGTACGAGAGCCGTTCGGCGCGGATTCCGGATATCGACGAGATCGACGAATTGCTCACCGCCGCAGCCGAAGCCGTGACCCCGCAGCGGCTGTGGGCGAATCCGGACGGCGGTTTGAAGACCCGCCACTACTGGCAGTTGGATCCTTCGCTGCGCAATATGGTCGCCGCCGCCCGCCGGGTGCGGCGTCGCGCCGAAGCGGCCGAATAGCTCCTGCCGCTGCGCAATCCGCATCGCCCGGGTGGTTCGCCACCCGGGCGAAACTCACAGCTGTTGCCGAAGATTCGCTCGCCCCGAGTGCGTTAGCCTACGACTACTGTTTCGAGATCAGGAGAACCGCTCATGGGTATGTTCGACCAGCTCAAGGATGCCGCCGGCAAGGCGGCCGACTTGGCGGCCAAGAATGCCGACAAACTCGACCCGGTGATCGACAAGGTCGGCGATCTGGTCGACAAGCAGACCGGCGGCAAGTTCGAAAAGCAGGTCGACGCCGCGCAGCAGGCCGCGAAGAAGGCGCTGCACGAGCAGACCGAGAAGTAGACCACGCACAGGTGGTACAGGGGCGAAGGCCACGCCCGGCTTCGCGCCGGACGTGGCCTTCGTGCTGTGCGAATCAGTGCCGGCCGAACAGCAGCGCCATCAGTGTCGCCATGGTGTCGTCGGCCTTCTGTGTGCGGTCGAAGGTCGTCAGGGCGAGCAGCGAGGGGAAGCGCTGCCGCGCGACGGCGTGGGCGTACGTGAATTCACGCAGTCCGTCGGGGCCGTGGATGCGGCCGAAGCCGGAGTCGCCCACACCGCCGAAGGGCAGCGACGGAATCTGCGGGAACGTGAAAACCGCGTTGACGCTGACCATTCCGGTACGCAGCCGATCGGCCAGTTCCCGCCCGCGCGCCTTCGAGAACACCGCCGCGGACAGGCCGTAGCGGCTGTCGTTGGCGCGGGCGATCGCGGTGTCCATATCGGGCACCTTCGCGACGGTGAGGGTGGGCCCGAAGGTTTCCTCGGTCACGGCCGGGGCGTCCTCGGGCACGTCGACCAGCACGGTGGGCTGCACCACCTGTCCGACGATGGTGTCGGCGCCGCCGGTCAGTGCCCGGCCGCCGCGCGCGACGGCGTCCTCGATGTGGCGGCGGATCACGTCGAGTTGCTTCGGCATCGTGATGGGGCCGATCTTGGCGCCCGGATCATTGCCCGCGCGTTGCTGTTTCGCCTTCGTCACCAAGGTGTCGAGGAAGGTGTCGTAGACGCGCTCGTGGACGTAGACCCGTTCGGTGCCGATACAGGACTGGCCGGCATTGGCCATTCCGGCCCACAGCGCGGCGTCGGCCGCGGCGTTCAGATCGGCGTCGGCGTCGACGAGCAGCACATCCTTGCCGCCGCATTCGGCGACCAGCGGCGTGAGGCTCTCGGCGCAGGCGGCCATCACCTTCTTGGCCGTCGCCGTGGAGCCGGTGAAGGCGATCTTGTCCACGCCCGATCGGCACAGCGCCGCACCGGTCGCCCCTTCGCCCGTGATCAGTTGCAGCACCGGCTGTTCCGGCACGACCTCGGCGAACATGTCGACCAGCCAGCGGCCGACGCCGGGGGAGTATTCGCTGGGTTTGAACACCACGGCATTTCCCGCCGCCAGCGCGTACACGATCGAACCCAGCGGTGTGAACACCGGATAGTTCCAGGGGCCGATCACGCCGATCACGCCGAGCGGCTTGTACTCCACCGACGCCGCCTGATTGATCGTGAGCAGCCCCACCCGAGCGCTCTTGCGGCCCAGCACCTTCGGAGCGTTGCGGCCCGCCCACTTCAGATGGTCCAGGCTCAGCGCCACCTCGAGCGCGGCATCGGAATACGGCTTGCCGGTCTCGTCGTGCATCACCGCGGCCAGCTGCCGCATCCGGCGGGCCAGCAGTCCCGCGAATCCGGCCAGGCGCCGGGCCCGCTCGCCGTAGTCGAGGCTCGACCACCACTCGTATGCCGTGCGGGCGCGGGCCACCGCCGCCTCGATATCGGCCTCGGTGTGGATGGGGTAGGTGCCCACCACCTCGCCGGTGCCGGGATCGTGCACATCGAAGGTGGCGTGCGTGTCGATCTCACCGATCTCGTTCACGGTCGTCATCGGGTGGCCTCCTTGGTAGCGGTGCCGGTGCTGGACGACGGGGTGCGGCCGCGGATCAGGTCGGCCGCCTTCTCGCCGATCATGACGGTCGGCGCATTGGTGTTGCCGCGGACGATGCGGGGCATCACCGAGGCGTCGACCACGCGCAGTCCGCTGACACCGTGGACGCGCAGTTCGGGGTCGACCACCGCTGTCTCGCCGCTGCCCATGGCGCACGTGCCGACCGGGTGGAACAGCGTCTGGGTCCAGCGTGCGATGTGGGCCCGCCAGCCGTCCTCGTCGATCCGGTCGGCGCGTTCGGGCAGGTAGGAACTGTCGAGATGGGCGGCCAGCGGCTGCTGCCGCGCGATCTCGAGCAATTGCCGGCAGCCCGCGAGCAGGGCATCCGCATCGCGCGGGTCGGAGAAGTAGGCCGGATCGATCTCCGGCTTCCACAGCGGATCGGCCGACCGCAACCGCAGCCGCCCGCGGCTGTGCACGTCGACCAGCGTCGGCCCGGCGGTGAACATCGGCGCGATGTTCTCGTGAAAACCGTTGTCGTAGAACGCCGTCGGCGCGACGTGGTATTGGATGTCGGGACCTTCGAGTCCCTCCCGGGTGCGCACGAATCCGCCGCCCTCGCCGACATTGGAGGTCAGCGGCCCGCGGCCGAGCGCCTGCCACTGCGCGAGCCGCAACGGGGTCTCGAAATCGGCGAGATCGGAGACGCCGCGGGTGCGCCACAGGATGGGGGTCACCGGGTGGTCGTGCAGATTCTCGCCGACGCCGGGCAGGTCCACCACCACCTCGATGCCCAGTTCGCGCAGGTGCGCCGCGGGCCCGATACCGGAGAGCATGAGCAACTGCGGCGAATTGACCGCACCGCCGGAGAGCAGCACCTCGGCCTCGGCATGCACGGTGTGCTCGCTGCCGTGGCGGCGATAGGTCACGCCGACCGCGCGGGTCCCGTCGAGCACCAGCGCGGTGGCGTGCGCCTCGGTCCGCACGGTCAGGTTCGGCCGGTCCAGCGCCGGGCGCAGATAGCCGTCGGCGGTGGACCAGCGGCGGCCGTTGCGATGGGTGACCTGGTAGCGGCCCACGCCCTCCTGCGTCGCGCCGTTGAAATCGTCGGTGCGGGCAATGCCCGCGGCCGCGGCCGCGGCGATCCAGGCATCGGTCAGTTCGTGGGTGTAGCGGCGGTTCTCGACGTGCAACGGGCCGTCGGTGCCGTGATACGGCGAACGCAGGCCGGTGTTGGTCTCCGACCGCAGGAAATAGGGCAGGACGTCCTCGTAGCTCCAGCCGACCGCGCCGAAGTCGCGCCGCCAGCCGTCGTAGTCGGCGCGGTTGCCGCGGATGAAGATCATCGCGTTCATCGACGAGCATCCACCCAGCGCCTTCATCCGCGGCCAGTACGCGCGCCGGCCGCCGAGATGTTTCTGCGGTGTGGTCTCGTAGCGCCAATCCCATTGGGTGCGAATCAATTTCCCCCACGCCGCCGGTATCTTGATCTCGTCGGCCCGGTCGTCGGGACCGGCCTCCAGCAGCAGGACCGAGACCTGGGGGTCCTCGGTGAGGCGATGGGCGAGGACGCAGCCCGCGCTCCCCGCTCCGATGATGATGTAGTCGAACGATTCACGGTCGGGCACGCGAGGACCTCCAGCACGGTTGCCGAACACCGACACGGATCCGGAGGGGCCGACCTGCGGTTATAGCGGCAGAGACCGTCCCGGACCCGGTTCCAGGGTCGACCTTACGCTGTGTGCGGCGGTCGGGAGCGGAGTTCGGAGGTAGCGAATCGCGGCCGGGGCCGGCGGGTCCGGGCGGGGCGCAGAGGCAGTGCAGTGCTTCCGCCGAATATGAAGGTACACAGGCGATTACAGATTACTCGGCGCCCGACGACCGCGTGTCGGTCGCTCGCCACCTGCTCCGCTGTGATGCGGCCGGCTCCTGAGCGGGGTGCTCGGTATTCGTGAGCCTGGGCGTGTCCGGATCACGGCACGTAGGATTCGGCCGGACCCGCGAACCGGGGATGGCGTCGATGCCCGCCGCGAAGACGGTTGCGCGGTATGGCGGCGAACGGCAGGAGGGCCGTGATGGGTGGTTCGTTCCCACGGGGTGCGCGCCGTGGCCGGCGACGGATCTCTCGGCGCGGCCGGGGCGGTGCGCACGGGCCCGTCGGACATGTCGCGAGTGCGGGCGTTCTCGCGACAGTGTGGATCAGCGCTGCGGCCGTTCTTCCGTCCGCGCTCGCTCCGGTTCACGCCGAGGCGCCCGGCTGCCCGGCCTCGTCGGTGGAACAGCTGCTGCCCGCCCAGGCCCCGCTGCTCGATTTCGCGGAGAACCTCGGCTACGACGCTCGAGGGAACCTCTGGGTCTCGCGCGTCTTCCGAAATGTGGTGCAGCGCTACGACTCCGGCGGGCACGTGACCGCCGAGGTACCCGTGGACGCGCCCGGTGCGGTCCGGCTCGGTCCCGACGGTGCGCTGTACGTGGTTTTCGGTGACTCGTCGGCCGGACTGCTGCCCGGGGCGCATTCCTCCGGCGTCGTGCGGTTCGATCCCGGCGCCGACCATCCGGCGCCGCAGGTCTACGTCTCCGGTCTCGGCATGGCCAACGGTGCGGCCTTCGACGGCGCGGGCAATCTGTATGTCGCCGATACGGCACATGGAGTGGTGAAGGTGCGGCCCGGCGGTTCCGTCGACGCCGACTGGACCGCGCGCGCCGCGGTAGCCGGGGTGAACGGCATTGTGCTGCAGGGTGATTCGCTCTACGCGACGCTCTATCAGAGCCTCGACGGTCGCATCGTCCGCATCCCCGTCGATGCTCCGCAGTCGCAGACGACCGTCGCTTCGGTCACTGTCGGGGCGCTCCCGCTGACCGCCCTGCCCGACGATCTCACCATGGGTCCGGACGGCATGCTGTACGTCGCGACCACGACCGGTCGTCTGGTCCGCGTCGACCCGGCCACCGGCGGGGTCTGCACGGTCGCCGACCTCGGCGTGCCGGCCACCTCGGTCGCGAAGGTCCCCACCGACGATCGCGCGCTGCTGGTCACTGCGGGAACGGGCACTGTGCTTCGGGTGGTTCTCGGCGCGTGACGTTCGCCGGGACCTGGGCGCGGATGACCGGATGCGGGCCGCGCCCGGGCCGGCCGCTACAGCATCGGGGCGAGGGTGCGCAGGCCGGCGACGAGTTGCTCGGCCGAGGGGGCGGACTTCGGGTCCAGCAGCCACTGGACGAGCAGGCCGTCGAGTAGCGTCCAGAGCAGCACGCCGATCGGGCCGCCGTCGTCGTCCTCGATATCCCTGTCGGGCAACAACATTCGGGTCAGTGCTACTTTGCCCTCGCGCTGTTTGGTCGTGATGTCGGCCTTCACCTCACCGGAATGCAATGCCTGCGCGAGACTCTCGATATTGGCCGCCCACAGCGCACGCTGCTCGGTGAACGTGGCGGTCAGACGCCCCAGGAAGGTGAGCAGCCGCTGCGCCGGTTGCGGTTCGCTGCTCTCGGCGAGCGCGTCGAGGATCTGCTGTACGGCCTCGGCGGACGATTCGATCATGGCTTGCGTGAGCAGGTTGTCGCGGGTGCCGAAGTGGTAGTTGATCGCGGCCAGATTGCTGCCCGAGGCGGCGACGATATCGCGCACCGTAGTCCGGGCGTAGCCGCGTTCGGCCAGGCAGTGTTTGGCCGCTGAGAGCAGATCCTCACGTGTTCCCACGTCGGCAGGGTAGCAAGCGCCCGCTGACGAATGTTTCAAACAAATGTTTGTGACAAGTGTTTGAAACGGCTGTATGGTTCTCCGTGTGATCTCCGAATCGTCCGAGAGGTGCCAGATGGTCACGCAACGTCCGATATCGCCCTTCGAGTCGGGTTACTTCCAGGAACACGCCACCTTCGGTTCCGTGCCGGTCGGCGGGATGGCGCTGTTCATCGGGTCGACCGTGGAAGGGGAATTCGACACCGAACTGCTGCGCACGGTGCTGGCCGAACTGGCCGCCGAGCATCCGCTGCTCAGCTGTCGCCGATTCGACGACGCCGGGGTGCCGGTACTTCGCCATGTCGAGGGCTATCGCCCCGCGGCCATCGAAAGTCCCGGTGGCGACATCGAATACGTCGACTTCGTCAACCAGCCGCAACCGTGGGACGAGGGCTTGTTCTTCGCGCGGGTGTTCCGCGAGGACGACCGGACCCGCATCGTGCTCGTCGTCCATCACGGAATCACCGACGGCCGTTCGTCTTTCGCACTGCTGGACGAGATGTGGCGGCGCTACACCGCGCATCGCCGCGGGGCGCCGCTGCCGGTGCGCGCGAATCACGAACTGCCGCAAGCGGTCGACGAGCGCCTCGCCGCGGTCGTCTCCGGGGCGGAGGTCGACGAACTGCTCGCGGCGATGCGCACGATCATCGGTGAGCCGCCCGCGCGATTGCCGCGCGACGGCACGGCGGGGTCGGGGCGCGGTCTGTTCGTCGCCGAGCGGATCGAGCTGGAACCGGAGGAGACCGCGGCCTTCGCCGCCGCGGCGCGCTCGGCCGGGATCGGGGTGAACGCCTTGCTGAGCGGGTGTGCGCTGGCCGCGGTCCGGGCCGAACTGGGCGGCGTGGGCGCACTGCCGATGGTCTGCGGCTATGCCGCCGATATGCGGGCCGCGGTGGATCCGTGGCTGCCCGACGAGACGGTCCTCAACTGCGCCTCCGGCTGGGGCACGCTACTGGCGGTGGCCGAATCCGCCGATCCGTTCGAACTGGGCAGGGTGGTGCACGCCGACGTCCGCGCGGCCCTGGAGCGCCGCGACCCCGCGCGTCTGGCGTTGGCGGGCCGGTACATTCGCGACGAGGCCACCGCGCGGATACTCGCGGAACAGCCCACTATCGCGCTGTCGAACATCGGGCGGGTGCCGGACCATATCCTCCCCGAGGGGGTGCGGCTGGTGCGGGACAACCTGCTCGCCATGGGGCCCGGCATGCCGCCCAAGCTGACCGCGTTCACCCTGGGGGAGCGGCTGACGGTGCAGGTGGAATACGACACCAACGATCACAGCCGCGCCCAGATGGGCCGGGTGCGCCGCAATCTCGCGGAGTTGTTGCACCGCACCGCCGGCCGCGCGGGAACGCCATCCGCCGACGGCTCGGTTCCGCCATCCGCGGACGGCTCGGTTTCGCCCTCCGGCGGCGACGCCGAGCGCGCGGACGCCGGCGTCGCCTCGAAATTCACATGGTGGCGGCGTCGATGACGAACCGGTACCGGACGTCGCTGGCGACCACGCGCTCGTAGGCCTCGTCGATGCGGTCGGCGGAGATGACCTCGATTTCCGCGCCGATGCCGTGTTCGGCGCAGAAGTTCAGCATCTCCTGGGTTTGCGGGATGCCGCCGATATTCGACCCGGCCAGCGACCGGCGGTTGCCGGTGAGGGTGAAGGGGCGCACCGCGAGCGGCTGCTCGGGCAGGCCGAGGATCACCATGGTGCCGTCGAGGTTCAGCAGACGCATATAGGTGTCGATCGGCAGATCGGCCGAGACGGTGTTGATGATCAGGTCGAACCGGTTGCGCAGATCGCGGAAGATCTGGCGGTCGGTGGTGGCGTAGTAGTGGTGCGCGCCGAACCGCCGGCCGTCGTCCTCTTTGCTCAGCGAATGGCTCAGCACCGTCACCTCGGCGCCCATCGCGGCGGCGATCTTCACCCCGACATGGCCCAGCCCACCCATGCCGATGATCGCCACCTGCTTGCCCGGGCCCGCGTTCCAGTGCCGCAGCGGTGAATACAGGGTGATGCCCGCGCACAGCAGCGGCGCGGCCTCGTCCAGTCCGATGCCCTCCGGAATGCTCACCACGAAGCCGTCGGTCACCACCACCTGGCTGGAATAGCCGCCGAGGGTGTAGCCGCCGGCCTGGATCTCCTCCGGGACGGCGCCGTTGTAGGTCATGGTGGCGCCGCGCACGCAGTACTGCTGCTCACCGGCCAGGCACGGCTCGCACTGTCCGCACGAATCGACCATGCAGCCCACGCCCACCCGGTCGCCGACCGAGAACTCGGTCACCTCCGGGCCGACCGCGGCGACCAGACCGGCGATCTCGTGGCCCGGGACGCAGGGGTACTTGGTGCCGTGCCACTCGTTGCGGGCGGTGTGGATGTCGGAGTGGCAGATGCCGGCGTACTTGATGTCGATCAGCACGTCGTGCGGGCCGAGTGCGCGGCGTTCGATGGTGGTCTTGGTGAACCGGCCGTCGGGCGCGGAAACGGAATACGCGGCAGCTGTCGTCATGCGTTCATGCCTACCCCCGCATGGATGCCTACGCAAACCACCCGCCTGGAGCGACGCGACCGGAGCGGGGGCCATACCCACCACCGGCGACCCGCCGGTCGGATGTGCTCGGCGGGCTCGCGCCGATATCGGATGCTGATCCGGTGGCGATCGTGCTGGCGTTGATATCGATGTGTTCGACGCTGGCAGGCGGGTTGGCGGCCGCGCGCATCGGGGAGCGCAAGCGGCTGATCCTCGGCCTGGCCGCCGGGATCATGCTCGGCGTGGTCGCCTTCGACCTGATCCCCGATGCCCTGGCCGAATCCGACCGGGTCGTCTCGGGTGTACCAGGCGTGCTCGTGGCGGCCGTGATCGGCTTCTTCACCATTCACATCATCGAACGTGAGATGGCGATCCACATCGGGCACGAGCAGGATTTCGGCCGCCACACCCACGACTTCCCGTCGGTCGGACTGGTCGCCACCGGGGGATTGATCTTCCACAGCATGCTCGACGGTCTGAGCATCGGCGTCGGATTTCAGGCCGGCACGGCGCTGGGCATCTCGGTCGCGATCGCGGTGATCTCGCACGACTTCGCCGACGGATTCAACGCCTTCACCATTCCCACGCTGTACGGCAATGCCCGGCGGCGGGCGCTGACCCTGCTGTTCCTGGATGCGCTGGCGCCGGTGGCGGGCGCGATCATCGGCACGGTGATCCGGGTGCCTCCCGACGTCGCGGGCCTGTATCTGGGATATTTCGCCGGATTCCTGCTGTATCTGGCAACGAGTGACATTCTGCCGGAAGCACATTCGGGCCGCCCGTCGCGCACCGTGCTGTTCTGCACGATCGCCGGTGCCGCGTTGATGTTCGCGGTGGCGGCATTGCAGGACTGATACCGGGCGCCGCGCCGATTTGGTACACATAAAAGCACAAACTCCGCCAGCCCACCCCGGGCATGCAGAATCGGGAGCGGCGATGGACGAGCAGCATTCGGGCCGGCAATCGCGTCCGGCTCGCGGCGGGTGGCTGTCGACGGTCGTCTTCGTGCTCGTCATGGCCCTGGTCGGCGCGGCATTCCTGGGCTACCGCGGGGATCTGCCACGGTGGGCGGTGCCCGCGGGCCACTCCACCTCGGCGCTGTTCGGGCCGCCCGTGCCGCCGATGGATCCCGCGGCGGTGGCCTCGGCCGTCGAACCCGAACTGGTGAACATCAACGTGTCGATCCGGCCCAGCGGGATGGGCGCGGCCGGATCGGGCATCGTGCTCAGTCCCGACGGTGAGATCCTGACCAGCCACCACGTGGTGAAGGGCGCGGAGACCATCACCGTCGGCGATCTCGGCAACGGCGGGCACTATCCGGCGACGGTGCTCGGCTACGACTCCGACGCCGATATCGCCCTGCTGTCGCTGAGCGGGGCGGCGGCGCTGTCGGTGGCCCGCATCGGCAGCTCCGCCGGGGTCCGGGTGGGCGATCAGGCGCTGGCGATCGGCAATGCGGGCGGAACCGGTTCCCCGACCGCGACACCGGGCACGGTCACCGCGCTGGATGCCTCGATCGTGGCGCGCGATACCGCCGATCTGTCGCGCAAGGCGTTGATCGGCATGATCGAGGTGGCCGCGCCGGTGGTCTCCGGACAGTCCGGTGGCGCCTTGGTCGACCGGACCGGCGCGGTGATCGGCGTGGTGACCGCCGCCTCGGGCGAACTGTCCCGGCAGCAGGGGCAGGCCAGCGGCTACGCGGTGCCGATCGATCGGGCGTTGAGTGTGGTGCGCCAGATCCGCACCGGCATTCCGACCGATACGGTCCACGTCGGCCCCACCGCGACACTCGGCGTCCTGACCTCCGATGCCAAACCCTCCGGCGCCCGGGTGGACGTGGCGATCTACGGGCTGCCGGCCTTCACTGCCGGGCTCGATTCCGGCGAGGTGATCGTCGCGGTCGACGACACACCGGTCACCTCGGCGCAGACGCTCAAGGCAGCGCTCAACGTGCGCCGGCCGGACGAGGTGATCCGGCTGGATCTGGTCGAGCCGGACGGCACGCACCGCACGCTCGCGGTGACGCTGGCCGCCGGCCCGCCCAACTGATCAGAACAGCGAGAGCCAGTAGTCCTGGAAGCGCAGGAAGACCAGCAGCAGCACGATCGCGTAGTAGACCACCACGATCGTCCACCGCCACTGCGCGACGATGCCCATGATCCCGCGGGCCCCACCCCACAGCTGATCGGTGACGACCGCCAGGCAGACCGGCGTGAACGTCCACACCACCATGCAGTACGGGCACAGCGCGCCGATGCGGTAGAGGCTCTGGAAGATCAGCCAGAAGATGAAGCCCATCCCGGCGACCAGGCCGATCCACAGCCCGCCCCAGAACCAGCGCGGCAGGCCGACACCGGCCACCGCGAGCACCGCGATGGTGACCGCCACCGAGAATCCCGTGACGCCGATGATCGGATTCGGGAATCCGAACACCGACGCCTGGTGGGTGGCCATCACCGAGCCACAGGACAGGATCGGATTGATGCTGCACGACGGCCGGTAGGACGGATCCTTCAGCAGTTTGAAGTCTTCGATCGTCAACGTCACAGCGGCCAGCCAGCCCAGCAGGGTGCCGAGCAGGAGTAGCCACGCGGGGCGGGGCCGGACGGTGATCACTTGGCCGCGGCCTCGATCACCGGGCGCAGACCGTCGGGCTGCATCAGCTGCTGCGAGCTGGTGATCTGCTTACCGTTCACGTACACCGTCGGCGTGGACTTGATGCCGCTGTTGAGCACGTCCTTGGTGGTCTTCTGCACGTACTTGTCGTACTTGTCCGACGTGATGCACTCGGCCACGGCCGGATCGGTGTAGCCGGCGGCCTGGGCGATCTGCACCAGCTTCTCGTCGGGCAGGCCGGTGCCGCCCTCCGGGGGCTGCTGCTCGTACATGGTGGTCAGCCACGGCAGGAACTTGGTCGGGTCGGAGCCGGCGACGCAGTAGGCGGCGTTGGCCGCGCGCGAGGAGTAGCGGGTGCCGCCCGAGGACTGATCCAGGAACGCGATGATGTTGTAGCGCACGCTGGCCGTGCCGGCGTTCACCGCGTCCTCGATGGCCTTGGCGTTGGCGGTCTCGAACATCTTGCAGGCCGGGCACTGCAGGTCGGCGACGACCCGGATGTCGACCTTGGCGCCGGGCTTGCCGATCTTGATCTCGCCCTGGTCGGTGATCGAGCCGGTGACCGCGTCGGGCGAGGCCGGCTGCGCGGCGACCGAGGGCACCGGCCCGGTGTCGTTCTTGTTGGACTGTTTGACGGCGATGCTGATGCCGATGGCCGCAATGAGCGCGATCAGCACGGCCGCGACACCCACCTGAATCAGGATCGTGCGCGTGCGATCTCCGCCTCGCACCGCCGTCAGCGAGTTCTTCCCACGCGGATTCTTGCTCACCTCGGAGTTCACCACGCCTTTCCTGTGTTACGTGTCGGTGTGTGACATCGGTGTTGTGCGGCCGGGCGCCGCCTGCGATCGTACGGGCCGTCCGCCACGCCGTCGCGGTGCTGCATCGCGGGCGGGCGGCCACGCGAGGCACACTCGGCACCACATGATTCCCGGTCAACCTGAGAGATCCCCGAGATTCGGGTCGAAATATCCGCGGTGGTGACCGGCGTCTCCGTGCCGATCAGCTCGCGGCGAGCCGCGCCTTCTCGGTGTCGATATCGAACTGCGGCGCGGGCCAGCCCAGCTTCAGACCACCCAGCGCATCGATGAGCAGTTCGGTGACGGCCAGGCGGGCGAACCACTTCCGGTCGGCCGGAACGACGAACCACGGCGCGTGGTCGGTATCGGTGCGGTCCAATACGTCCTGATAGGCCTGCTGATAGTCGGGCCAGAGCGCGCGGTCGTCGATATCGCTCGGGTCGTACTTCCAGTACTTGTCCGAGCGTTCCAGCCGTTCGCCGAGGCGGCGCTTCTGTTCCTCCAGCGAGACGAACATCGCGACCTTGACGATCGTCGTGCCCGCCTCGGTGATTTCCCGTTCGAACCGATTGATCTCGTCGTAGCGCGACTCCCATTCCTCGCGCGGCACCAGGTTCTGCACCCGCACCACGAGGACGTCCTCGTAATGGGACCGGTCGAAGACGCCGATCTGACCGCCGGCCGGCAGCCGGTGGCGGATTCGCCACAGATAGTGGTGCCGGCGTTCCTCCTCGGTGGGAACGCCGAAGGCGGCATGCCGCACCCCCTGCGGGTCGACCATGCCGATCACGTGGCGCACCACGCCGCCCTTCCCCGCGGTGTCCATACCCTGCAGGATGAGCAGCAGGTTGCGGTGGTCACCCGAGCGGCCGTTCGCGAACAGCATCTCCTGCAGCTCCGACAGCACCTGGCCGCGTTCGGGCAGCAATTGCTCACCGAGTTTCTTGTCGCCGGTGAATCCGGGCGTCGCGGACAGGTCGTAGGAATCGAGCCGGACCCCGGCGGCTCGCAACGCGGTGGTGGGCGGTTCGGTCCACGGAGATTTCGCCATAACCGTCGAGTATGGTCGGCAGCCCCGACAGCCGGGCGGTGATCGTGCCCGTGAGTCAGCCGATTCCGGCCAGTCTCGTCAACTGTGCGGCGAATTCGGCGTCGTCGACCGGGGTCAGCACCAGCTCGGCGGCCGTGGTGAGCAGATAACGTCCGTCGCCGGTGATGTCGAGCCAGGTGCGATGCCGCGTCGGCGGCGACATGGGATTGTCGGGTGCGACGGTGACGGTGATGAATCCGCGCGCGTCGACCGGGGCGCGCAGCGTGCGGCGGAAGCGGGCGGCGCCCGGATCCTGCGGTGTGTCGATATCGCCGCCGGGATGGGCGTCGGTCCCGATGTCGAGCACCGCGTGCTGCGGTTCGCGCATCGGCCCGCGTGTGCCCGCCGGCGCCGAGCCGATCGCGGCCACCAGCCGTTCGCCCACCCCGCGCGCGTGGCAGACGGCGACCGTGACGGCGTCGGGCCGCGCGATCAGCAGCCCGGCGTGCCGGTGGACGACGGCGGCGAAGGCGAGGATCAGTTCCGGCTCGTCCGCCGGTGTGGAGCGCCGGCCGGAGACGGTGATCGTGGTGGCGTCCGGCCGCGTGCACAGCAGCAGTGCGGCGGTGAGATCCGGATCCGTGTTGCGCGCATAGCGGGTGCGCAAACCCAGTGCGGCATATTCGGATTCGGTGCGCACGGTGGATTCCGGGATCATGTTCACCGGATAGGGACGGCGGTCGAGATCGGTTTCGGTGGCCCAGACGTGGGCGAACTCGTCCGGCGTCAGCACCCACTTCACTACGGATGACCCCCACCCGAATCCGGCCGGGGTGCGGGAACGAAGCGCGGCACCCGGTCACCGGAGGCGACCAGGGTGCTGTTGTAGCGGAAGGTCATGATGTCGCGGGCGTCGGCCAGGGCCGCGGCGGCGGCGACGTCGTGGGTCATCCGGCGGGCGCCGCCGTGCACCACCTCGGCGACCGGGTCGGGCAGCGGAACATAGGCCCGCGGCGCGGGCAGGGCGTCCCGAATGGATTGCGCCGCTTCCGCATCGGCCTCCAGCAGTTGCCGCAGCCGGGCGCAGACCTCGGCCGCGGCGGCGCCTCGTTCGACGAACGCCGCCGTCGCGGGTTCGGCCGCCGCGCGGGCTCGCCCGGACCAATGCTCGAATTCGGCGTGCGTGGCCTCGGCGAAGGTCCGGAACGCCGCGGCGACGGCGTCGGCCTGCTGTTGCCAGGCCGCGGCCGCCTCACCGAGCGCGGCCGGATCCAGTGTCTCGTGCACCAGCTCCCACAGTTGCCGGTGGCTGTAGGAGCCGTACACCTCCCGATCCGCGACGAAGGGCGGATCGACATGCGATGCGTCGGTCACCTCACACTCCCGGCTCGGGCCGGATCAGCGCCAGCGCCGCGCGGTTGGCGGCCTCGGCCTCGTCGAAGTGTTTCCCCGCGGCCAGATAGGCGGCCTTGAACAGCAGTGCCGTCTGCTGGAACGAGAGGACGGTGTCGAGGAATTCGCCTCCTTTGCGGGAGAATCCGCGCGCCAGGGACCGGCCGGAGGCGAGTTCGCCGAAGCCGCGCACCGCCGTCGGTACGGCGCCGCTGCTGCGAGCGGCATGGAGATCCTCGACGAGACGGTCGCAGGCCGCCGCGAGATTGCGCGCGGTGTCCTCGGCGATCTCGAACACCTCCGCTCCGGAACCTGTTGCCGCGGCGTACAACTCGCGCGCCAGATGCTGGCCGGTCTCCGGAATCGGCACCGTGATGATCCCCTTCCGCCCGAGAGTTTCCCGCGAGCGAGCTTACCGGAGCAGCGGTCGCCGGGCGCGTGGCGACGCATTGTGAATGCGCACATCGATGGGCGCGAAAAATGTGTAAATCACTGTGGCGCTGTCTGTTTCAGGCGGCGTCGGCCGCCCGGGCGCTGACGTACTGCAGCAGGCCGTGCACTTCCTGCACGATATCCACCAGCCCGGATTCGGCGAACAGTTTCGGGAACGTGTCGAGGTCGAATACGTGGAGCCCGCCCGCCCCGCCGACCGCGCTCGAGACCTCGCCCACCCAGCCCTGCGGGCGGTGACTGGTGCTGATCGCGATGCGACCGCCGGGCGCGAGCACCCGGATCATCTCGGCGGCGGCGGTCAGCGGATTCGGAATCAGATACAGCGCACCGAAACAACAGACCGCGTCGAAGCTGTTGTCGGGGAAGGGAAGCCGGCGAGCGTCGCCGCGGACGTAGCCGGCCCGTGGGCCGGAGTTGTCGGCGACGGCCTGCCGCAGCATCGGCACCGAGAAATCGATGCCCACCGCGTATCCGGGGCCGATATGTTCACTCAGGTAATGGGTGAAATTGCCCGGCCCGCAAGCGATGTCGAGCACCCGGTCGCCCGCGTCGAGGCGCAAGGTCCGCACCGCGTCACGGCGATCGGCCTGCATGGTGCGCCCGGTGGCCAGTAGAAAGCTGGTCGGCCGCCACGCCCGCTCGTAGAGCAGGGCGAAGACCGGATTGTTCATGGTGCGGCGTGCGAGATTCACCGGGTCATCCTCGCGTCGAGGTCGTCTGCTGTCGAGATCCGGTACGGCGGTGCGCTGTGCCCGACGAGCCGCAGTCGCCCCCAGAAGTCGCGATCACCGAGGATCGCGTTCGCGGCGCCTTCGGTGGTCCGCAACTCGACGCGCTGCTTCCGGTTGCCGGCCGCCGCATCCAGCGCCGCATCCGGATCGACGCGTCCGTACCAGCGGTAGATGCCGTCGATCGGCTGGCGATGGCCGCGCAGCCGCACTCGGACGGCGAACTCCCGATCGCCCAGCACGACGACGGCCGGCCCCAGATAATCCGCATCGGGTTGCCGCATGATCGCCTTTCCGAGCTGCGCGTCAGGTCCTGCCGCACTATAGCCGTGACAATGAGTAATAGGTAATATCGAGTGTGCCACCGCTCACATCGGTCGGCAAATGCGCCGACGGTGAGCACGGACAACGCGCCGGCCGCGGCGTAGCGGCAGAACGGTGAAGCCGATGACACAGCACACCGACAATCTCGCGGGGGACGGTTTCGACGGGCGCGAGCGCGTGGCCCAGCGGCTGCTTCGCTCGTCGGCGGAACACTTCTACGACGCCGATATCGACATCGACTGGGAGCAGCCGTGGGCCCCGGACAAGGCGTGGCTGCCCGAACACCGGATCTCGCTCTACGGCACTCCGCTGTGGGATCGGCTCACTGCCGAGCAGCGGATCGAACTCGGCAAACACGAATTGGTGAGCCTGCTGTCGTTCGGGATCGTCGCCGAGGGGCTGCTCAGCAAGTATCTGCTGCGCATCGTCGCACGCGACCCGACCTCGCAGCATGCGATGTACGCGCTCACCGAACTGAGCGAGGAAGCGCGCCATTCGATCATGTTCGCGCGGCTCATCGACAAGACCGGAATACCGCCGTATCGGCCGGTGGCGCTCAACCGGATGCAGCTGCGGGTCGCCGAACACTTCCCGATCGGTCCGGTCGTCTACGCCGGCACGCTGCTGATCGAGGAGATCCTCGATCGCGGTCAACGAGAAGCCATGGCCGACAGCACTGTTCAGCCGCATGTGCGGCAGTTGATGCGGATTCACGTGCTGGAGGAGGCGCGGCACATCGGTTTCGCCCGCGATGCGCTGGCGCGCGGGATGGCCCGGCGTTCGCGGTGGCAGCGGCTGCCGCATCAACTCCTGCTGGCCTACTTCGCGCTGGTGCTGTATCCGATGCTCGTCAATCCGCAGGTCTATCGCGCGGTGGGTATCGACCCCCGGCGCGGATTCGCCGCGGCCTTCACCGGCCCGCAGTACCGGCGGACGATGAGTTTCCTGTCCGAGCCGATGCTGCGCTATTTCGACGAGGTCGGCATGCTCGACGGCGCGGCGGTGCACGCGCTGTGGCGGCTGACCCGTTCACTGCCCGACGATCTGTGAACGGGCCTGCCGCCGCAAGCTCTTCCGTCGTTCAGGCGCGCTCGACCTCGATGGTCATCCCGGCCCGCCGCAAGCGATCGGTGAGGGGATCGCCCATGGCGGAGGCGGGCGTGAGGATGCCCGCCAATTCCGGGAGTTCGTCGAAGGCCAGGCACAGTCCGGCCTCGCCGAGCATCACCGAGGTGGCCTGATAGCCGGGGTCGCCCTGTCCGGCGAAGGTGCAGACGTACCGTGCGCCCGAGGTGGTGTCGGCGAAGGTCTTCATGGTGAACCAGCCACTACGGCGGGCCTGCTCGCCGGGGCCGGTGCCCGGCTTCGGCAGGATCCGGTCCAGGAGCCGGCGCCCCACCGATACGCGGGAGAGCAGGGCGCCGGCGGTCATAGTGGCGACGATGCCGCCCGCCATACCCGCGGCGACCAGCGGTGCTGCCGGCGAGCTTCCGGCGCTCATCACCTCGCGATAGCGGAAGTTCTTGCCGTACACCCAGCCCAGCAGGCCGTTGCTGCGCCGCACCACCTTGGTGTTGTGCGCGGCCATCACGAAGGTGGCGACCCAGCCGTCGAGGCTGGGGTCGATCGCCGAGGCGCGCGAGAGAGCCTGATCGGACTGCCGGCCCACATCGGGTTCCATCGACTTGTCGGGGCTCAGCGAATACGGGTGCGAGAGCACCGAACCCTTGGCCGGATCGGTGGCGATAGCCTCCATCATCGCCCGCCCGGAGTCGATGGTGCCGCCGCTGGCGCCGCCCTTGAGCCAGGCCACCAGGGTGGTGTCGGTGAGCTCCCCGGTGTTGTCCTCGACCGACCGGCGGTAGAGCCGATAAACGCTCAGATCCGACGGAATCGAGTCGTAGCCACAAGAATTCACGATTTTCGCGCCGGTTTCGGCGGCCCGCTCGCCGAACCGATCGATACATTCGCGGATGAACAGCGGCTCGCCGGTGAGGTCCGCGTAGTGGGTGCCGGCATTCGCGCAGGCCTGGGCCAGGGGCAGGCCGTACCGCAGATACGGGCCCACGGTGGTGACCACGACCTTGGTCCGGGCCGCCAGCGCGTCCAGTGCCGCCTGGTCGGAGGAATCGGCGACCAGCAGCGGCCAGATCGCCGCCCCGCCGCCGAGTTCGTCGCGCACCGCGGTGAGTTTCTCCGGCGAACGGCCCGCGAGGGCGATACGCGCATCCGCGGGCGCGGCCTCGGCCAGATACTGCGCGGTCAGCCGGCCGACGAACCCCGTCGCGCCGAACAGTACGAGGTCGAATTCCCTGTCGGTCATGCCCATCCCATTCTCGTGGTGGCCGATTACTTTGTGCTGGTACGTTTTCCGCCGGCGGCTTTGCGTGGCGCGGCGCGCTTGGCAGGTTTGCGCGGCAGGCCGCGCCGGGCCAGCCAGGCGTGGTGCTGCTTACCGAGTTCGGTCACCGGGTCGTCACCGTAGAGCCACTCGCGGGCGATCCGATGCCAGTTCCCGGTCGCTTCCAGCTGGCCGAGTACCCCGAAGGTCAGGAAATCCGCACGCCGGGAGAACAGATGTTCCGGCGGCAGATTCTGCTGCTTCATCCCGGCGTACTCACTCGCGCGCGGATCGACCGCCAGCACGAAGGCGCCGCTGGCCAATTCGGGGGTGATGGTCAGGTCCTGGTCGATCAGTGCCCACTCGCACGCGGCGAGCACATACTCCAGACAGTCCTCGGGGGTGATCTCCTCCAGTGAATCGATGATGCCGTGGTCGATCATCAACTGGCGCAGATCTTCGGCACGTTCCTCGGCCGCCGCACGGATGCAGGTGGCCTCGAACCGGACGTGTTCGGGATCCATCCGGTTGAACAGCCCGAAATCCAGGAAGGCGACCCGGCCGTCCTCGCCGAGCAGCAGATTGCCCGGATGCGGGTCCCCGCAGAATTCGTTGAAGGTGAACAGCGAACCGACGTAGAAGCGGTAGATGATCTCGCCGACCCGGTCGCGTTCGGCCTCCGGCAATCGGCGGATCTCCTCGAAACCGCGACCGGGGAAATACTCGCTGACCAGCACGTGCGTACTCGACAGCTCGGGCATCGTGGCCGGGACCACGATGAACGGATGGTCGGCGAACAGTTCGGCCACCTCGCGCTGGGTATGCGCCTCGGCCACGTAGTCCAGTTCGCTCTCGAGGTTCAGCCGCAGTTCGTCGAGGACCGCCGGCGTCACCCACGGCATCGCCGACTGCAGGACGCGGCGGAACATCGCGAGATTCTTCAGATCGGCGCGCACGGCGGTATCGATGCCCGGATACTGCACCTTCACCGCGACCGCGCGCCCGTCGTGCAGTCGCGCCCGGTAGACCTGGCCGATGGAGGCCGCCGCGATCGGTTCGTCCTCGAATTCGGCGAACAGCTCTTCGAGCGTGCGGCCGAAATCCTTCTCGATGACGCCGCGCATGGTGTCGAAGGAGACCTTCGGCGCGCTGTCGCGCAAGACGGCCAGCCGGCGCTGGAATCGCTCGCGATGTTCGGGCGGAACCAGATCCAGATCCAGCACCGAGAGCATCTGGCCGAGCTTCATGGCCACGCCCTTCATGGTGCCCAGCACCATGACCATCTGCTCGGTGGCGCGGATCATCGACTCCTCGGCCATCCGCTCGCGCACCGCTTCGGAGCGTCCGCGCATGGAACGGCGGGTCTTCTGCGCACGTAAGACGTTGCCGGCGACGGCCACACCCAGTTTCGTCCCCCGCGCCAGCCGCGACGTCGGCAGCTCTTTCGCCATTGATGACCTCCGTTGATGCCCCGCCTGGCCGGTCTTCAGCGTAGCCAAGCGCGAGCCGTCGGCCCAGAGACGGCGAGCACGGATTCCTTCGCGGGCGAATCAGCCCAGGTCGGCCTCGGGAAGTTCGTGCGGCACGGCGTTGAACTTCTCCGGCGAACCACCCGCCCGGACCATGCCCTCGATAGCGCTCCACACCATCATCGCCAGATGGTCGAGCATGCGATCGGCCGACATCGAGCGGTTGCTGATCCACCAGTCGGTGGCCAGCTGCACACCGCCGACGATCACGTACGAATACAGCAGCACGCCCTCGGTGTCGACGCCGCGATCGAAGGCCTTGGTCTGCACCACCACCGAAACCACGTCGGCGAACAGCTTCTCGAAATCGGCGAGGCTGGACTTGTCGGTGGTCGAGCCGTTGCCCATGATGAAGCGGTAGACGTCGATATCGGCCTCGACGGTGTGCACGTAGGCGGCCAGAGTGTTGCGGACCAGCTGATATTCGTCGGCGTCGTCGCTGATCGCCTCGTAGATCCGCGGCATCAGCGTGGTCTCGATGAACCGTTCCATGGTGGCGCGGGTCAGATCGGACTTGTCCGAGAAGTAGCGATAGAGGACGGTTTTGGATACGCCGATCTCCGCGGCGATCTCGTCCATCCCGACATCGCCGCCGCGTTTGCGGATAGCGGCGAGGGTGCCGTCGACGAGTTCTTCCCTGCGGTCGATCTTGTGCTGGTGCCAGCGCCGCTTGCGACCGTCCACCCGGCCGGGGCGCACCGCAGCGGAGTCGACGGCAGCGCTCGCGGCACGATGTGTGGTCATGCTCGAGGGGACTCCTGGATCCGGGGATAAGGGCACCACCAGCTTAAGTCCTTCGCCGAGGTGATGTTCCCGGTTCGCCGAGTGGCCCGGCTCTCGGCTCGGGGGCGTTCGCCGGAGGCGGGCGCGGGCGGGGGGTGCGCGGGCGCACGCCGGCGACGCCGATATTCCGGCCAGAATGGGGATATGGAGCAATCTGCCGGCAGCGCCCCCGTCCTGGCGGAAGCGAACGCGCACCCCGATACCCGGGCGGGAGTGGGAAATGCCACACGGTCCTCGGCCCGGGGCGCGCCCGGACCACCGTCTTCGTTCGCCGACCTGATGGACGAATCCGGGAAGAAACGCGATCTGCGCAAGATGAAGATGGTCGCGACCGGCTTCCTGGTGGCGGCCACGGTCGTCTATCTGGTCTGTTGCTGGCTCGGCTCGAACGGTATCGGCGGCAGCTGGGTCGGCTACGTGCGCGCGGCCTCGGAGGCCGGCATGGTCGGCGCGCTGGCGGACTGGTTCGCGGTCACGGCGCTGTTCCGGCATCCGCTGGGCCTGCCCATTCCGCACACCGCGATCATCCGCAAGAAGAAGGATCAGCTCGGCACCAGCCTGGGCGATTTCGTCCGCACCAATTTCCTCTCGCCCGACACCGTGGCGACGAAGGTGAATTCGGCGCAGATCTCGTTGCGCCTCGGAACGTGGATGGCCGATTTCCGGCACGCCGCGCGGGTGTCGGAGGAGTCGTCGACCATTCTGCGTGCGGTGATCGGCGCGCTGCGCGACTCCGATGTCGAGCAGGTCATCGACCAGACCATCGTCAAGCGCATCGCCGAACCGCAGTGGGGGCCGCCGATCGGGCGGGTGCTCGCCGAACTGCTGGCCGAGAACCGGCAGGAGCCGCTGCTGGATCTGCTGGCCGAACGCGCCCACCAGTGGGCGCTGGCGAGTCAGGAGACCCTGGACCGGATCGTCATGCGCGACGCCCCGTCGTGGGCGCCGAAATTCGCCAATATCCTGCTTTCGGAGAAGATCTACCGGGAATTGGTGGAATTCACCTGGAAGATTCGCTCACAACCCGATCACGAAGTGCGAATGGCGGCGAACCGATTTCTCGAGGATTTCGCTCGCGATCTGCAGTACGACGAGGCGATGATCGCCAAGGCCGAGCGGGTGAAGGCCGAGATCATGGGGCGCGAGGAAATAACCGGAATGGCGCGTGCGACCTGGCGTGCGGCCAAACGGATGATCCTGGAATCGGCCGACGATCCGAACAGCACCTTGCGCCGCAAGATCTCGGAGAATGTGCAGCAGTTGGGTCAGCGTCTGGTCGACGAACCCGAACTGACAAAACAAGTGGACGCTTGGGTTGAACGCGGTGTGAGATATCTCGTCGCCAACTACGGTTCCGAGATCGCGGCCCTGATCAGCGACACGGTTGCCCGCTGGGATGCCGAGGAGGCGAGTCGCAAGATCGAATTGCAGGCGGGGCGCGATCTGCAATTCATCCGGATCAACGGAACGGTGGTCGGATCACTTGCCGGCCTGGCGATTTACGCCGTATCCCATTTACTCTTCCCAGGCTTCTGACGGCCGCTGCCCGAAGTTTGCTGAAATAGTGCTAACAAGGGTGCTTGCAAGAGTTAGCACCCTCATTTAGAATCGACCGTACAACCGCCGGAAGGTGAGCAGTGTGATGGCACAGGAACCAGAGGTTTCTGATCGGAACACGGGGGAAACCGCAGAGACGTCTGCGGTTCCCGGAGACCGGGTGGGTCGCGTAGCCAACGCGGCGCACGACATCGGAGGCTTCATCCGGGCGCAGCGGGAGGCCGCTCAGGTCTCGTTGCGTCAGCTCGCACAGCTGGCGGGGGTGAGCAATCCGTACCTGAGTCAGATCGAGCGCGGATTGCGCAACCCGTCCGCCGAGGTACTCACGCAGATCGCCAAGGGTCTGCGCGTGTCTTCGGAGGTCTTGTACGTCCGGGCCGGCTATCTCGAACAGAGAGAGCACAGCCCGGTGCGGGACGCACTGCTGGCCGATACCGACATCACGGAACGGCAGAAGCAGGTGCTCCTGGACATCTACGAATCGTTCCGCCGCGAAAACGGGGGGAACGACAACGGAGGGAACGTCTCGGAATCCGTTCAGGGGGAATCCGAGGGGGGCGTTCCAGGGGGGAGCAGGGGCGGTGTGCCCGAGAGCCCGAGGGGCGGTGCACCCGAAAGCCCAAGGGACAACGAGGTTCCGCACCATGCCACCGATGGCAGTACTACCGAAATCTCGCCACGCCAGGAGAGCGAACAACCATGACCCAGCCCAACGTCACTGTGACCAAGCCGATCTACGCGACCGTCGGAGCCGGTGACGCGCTCTACGCGGCGGTCAACGACATCGTCGACCGCGTCCGCGACCGCGCCGCCACCGTCGATGTGAACTCCCGCGTCGAGGAGGCTCGCGAGCGCCTGTCGAATCTGCCGGCCGATGTGCAGGATCAGATCGAGACGCTGCGCGGCCGCCTGACCGGACTGCCCTCCGAACTGCCGGACGACCTCGCCGAACTGCGCGAGAAGTTCACCCCGGAGGAGCTGCGCAAGCTGGTCGACCAGTACTACCGCCAGCTGGTGGATCTCTACTCGGATCTGGCCGTGCGCGGCGAGGAGACCGTCGACCGGCTGCGTTCCAACCCCGGCTTCGACGAGCGTTTCGACAAGGTGGAGAACATCTACACCGATGTCGTCACCCGGGCCGAGGATGTGCTGACCAAGGTGTCCGATCAGGCTCGCGGGTTTCTGGGTAAAGCGGCCGAGCAGGCCGACGAGGCCGCCGCGGTCGTCGACGCCGAGGTCGTCGCGGTGACCACCGAGGCTGCCGCCGAGGAGCCCGCCCCGGCCAAGAAGGCCCCGGCGAAGAAGGCCCCCGCCAAGAAGGCGCCGGCCAAGCCCACCACCACCACCACCGCGAAGAAGACCACTCCGGCCAAGAAGTAATTCGGCCGCAGCAAAGACCGGCCGAGGGGTAATCCGGAACCGTCACACGGATCCGGGTCGTACCGGATCCCGCAACGCCCGCATGCGCACTGCCGCATGCGGGCGTTGCTTCTATCATGGGTGCTGTGTACCAGCTGACTAGTGCAATCCTGTGGCTGCTCTGGCTCGCCGCGATGGCCGCGACCATCTTCGCGCTGGTGCATGCGATCCGGCAGCGCGCCGACGCGTTCACGGCCGTGGACAAACTCACCAAACCGATCTGGGTGTCGATTCTGGCGGTCGCCCTCGGTTTCCTGCTGCTCGCTCGCACGCCGGTGGGATTGCTGGGGATCGCCGCGGTGATCGCCACGGGTATCTATCTGGCCGATGTGCGGCCTAAGGTCGACGAAATTCAGCGCGGTCCGCGCTGGTAAAACAGCGAACCCCGCGCTTGCACTAGCAAGCACCCACTCCTTCGGGTTACTGTATCGATCGGTAACACACAAAGGAGTGTTCTCATGCAGGCAACGTTGCCCAGCACGGTGGCGGGGATCGTGAAGCGTCTCCGCGGGCTGCCGGCCGCCCATCGCGCCGCACTGCGCACCCGGTCCTACGACCTGCCCGCACTGAATTCCCCGGCGGTGCCGTGTGAGGTGACCGCGGTGACCGCGTCCGACGGCGCCCGGCTGCGCGTGCACAGTTACGGCCCCGCCGACGGCGAGGCGATCGTGCTGGCGCACGGCTGGACCTGCTGCATCGAATACTGGAATCCCCAGATCAACGCCTTCGCCGGCGAATACCGGGTGATCGCCTACGACCAGCGCGGTCACGGCGAGAGCGAATCCGGCACCGCACCGCTGTCCACCGATCTGCTGGCCGACGATCTCGCGGCCGTCCTGGATGCCATGCTGCGCCCCGGTCAGCGCGCGGTCCTCGTCGGGCACAGTCTCGGCGGAATGACCATTCAGGCCTGGGCCGGCCGGTATCCGCGGCAGGTCGCCGAGCGGGCCGATGCGGTGGTGCTGGCCAATACCGCCTCCGGTGACCTGATCGCCGAGACCACCGTGGTGCCGCGCTTCAATCGCGGTCCGCTCGCGCTGCCGTTCCCGATCGGTCGCCTCGGACTCGGCCTGCCGGTGGTGTTCCCGCCGATCCGGCTGGTGAAGTGGATCTTCCGCCGCCAGATCATGACTCTGGCCGCGGCCGGTGAGGTGGTCGATTTCGCCCTGGCGATCGTGCGCTCCTGCCCGGCGCGCGTGCGTTCGCGCTTCGGCTTCCTGCTGGCCGAGCTGGCCCTGCAGAGCTGTACCCGCTGCGTGACCGTGCCGACCACGGTGATCTCCGGTTCCGTGGACGATATGACGCCGCCGGTGCACTCCGAGCGCCTGGCCGAGGAACTGCGCTCGGTCGGCGCGTTCCGCAAGCTGGTCGAACTGTCGACCGGCCACCTCGGCAACGTCGAGGCATACGAGGCGTTCAACGATGAACTCGCCGAGGTGCTGGACGAGACGTACGCCTCGCGGCACGTGCGCGAGGCGACCGCCTAGCCGGTTCGGCAATCGCTTGGCGAATTCGGCGTAGCACTTCTGTGGCGCCGGCCGATAGAAGCGGGTAGTGGGACGTTGCGCCGGCGGATGTGAATGCCGTTGGGCGGAATGGGTATTCGGTCTCTGTGGGGGTGTGAGCAGCGCTGAGGTGCGGCTTCGCCGGACAAAAGTGCGAAACCGGAAATTCTTCGCTGCTTGCACTAGCAAGCACCGTTGCTAGCGCGGTAACGTGCGGTAGGACACAAAGGAGTGCTCATGCTGGTGAACCTGCCCGAGAACGTTGCCGCCCTTCGGACCGGCATCGGCGCTCTGACCGGCGGATACCGCGCGAAAATGCGTTCGCGTACCTACCGCACGGCCGAGTTGAACTGCGCGCCCGACGCAGAGGTCGTCTCGGTCACGACGACCGACGGCGCCCGGCTGCGGGTACACGCGTACGGCCCTGCCGACGGCGACGTGATCGTCTTCGTGCACGGCTGGTCCTGCTGCCTCGAATACTGGAACCCGCAGATCAACTCCTTCGCCCGCGACCACCGCGTGATCGCGTTCGACCAGCGCGGTCACGGCGACAGCACCCTGGGGACGGGCCGGTTCGACGCCGAACAGCTGGCCGACGATCTGTGCGCCGTCCTGGACGCGGTTGTGCCGGCGGGACGTAAGGCCGTCCTGGTGGGACACAGCATGGGCGGCATCACGATTCAGGCCTGGGCCAAATTCCATCCGGAGCAGGTGGCGCAGCGCGCGAGCGCGGCCCTGCTGCTGACCACGACGGCGGGCGATATCGCCGCCGAAACCCGGGTTCTGCCGATCTTCAACGACATCGTCCCGGCCCCCGACTGGCTGGGCCGCGCCTTGTTCGGCCAGCCCGTGCCGTTCCCGGCCGGCGCTCCGGTGCGCGGAATCTTCAAGGCGCGCATCATGAATCGGTACGCCACAGCGGATCAGGTGGACTTCGGGCTCTCGATCGTGCGCTCCTGCCGTCCGCTGGTGCGGGCGAAGTACGCGCTGGCGCTGATCGAACTCGAAATTCACGGCGCCGCAGCGAATCTGTGCATCCCGACCAGTGTCGTGGCCGGGGCCTACGACAATCTGCTGCCGGAGAGCATGTCGCGCAAGATCGCCGACGAGCTCGCCGCGGCGGGCAATCTGGATCGCTATTCGGTCTTCGCCACCGGACATCTGGCGAATGTCGAGGCGAGTGCGGAGTTCAACGCCGAACTGCGCCGATTGATCGAGGTCACTCGCTTCGGCCGCCGTGCGGTGGCGGGCTGAGCGCCCGGCGACTGTCCGCCGGGGCTGGACGTACTCGCGGCGCGGGTGCATCCTGGTGACCCACGTTCGGATCGGGAAGTCGCCACAAGACCTGTCGTAGCGGAGCCGCTCTGCCGGCTCCGCGCGGCGAGGACGGCAACACGATGCTGAATCGTGTTGTCCGCCAAGGCCGGTCAAGGGCGCCCGGTCTTGGCCCGCCGCGTCGCCACGAGAAGACCGGCCACGAGAAGACCGGCTACGAGAAGACGCGCTACGAGAAAACGACGGTGCGCCGCCCGTGCACCAGCACCCGCCCCTCCAGGTGCCAGCGCAGTCCGCGCGCGAGCACCACGCGTTCGATGTCGCGGCCCTGCCGGACCATGTCGCGCACGGTGTCGGCATGGTCGATGCGGCTGACGTCCTGTTCGATGATGGGCCCCGCATCCAGGTCGGCGGTGACGTAATGGCAGGTGGCGCCGATCAGCTTCACGCCGCGGGCGAAGGCCTGGTGATACGGCCGCGCCCCCACGAACGAGGGCAGGAAGCTGTGGTGGATGTTCAGCGCGCGCCCGGCCCAGTGCTCGCACAATTCGGCCGGCAGCACCTGCATGAACCGCGCCAGCACCACCGCGTGCGGATCGTGGGCGTCGGTGAGCTCGCGCACCCGCTCGAAGGCCGGGCCGCGTTCGGCCGGATCGGCGGGGAAGGGCACGTGGTGGAACGGAATACCGTGCGCGCGGGTCATCTCGCCCAGATCCGGATGGTTGCCGATCACCGCTTCGATAGTGGCGGGCAACTCGCCACTGGCGGCCCGGCCGAGCAGATCGTGCAAGCAGTGCCCGTCGCGGCTGACCAGCAGGACCGCGCGGCGGCGACGCCCGGAATCCAGCAGCTGCCAATCGGTCTGCGGCCCCAGTTCGGCGGCCACCACGGTGAAGCGCTCACGCAACTCGTCGATGCCGAACGGCACGGTCGCCGCCGCGATGGCCTGGCGGGTGAAGAACCAGCCGGTATCGGGATCGGAGTGATAACCGGCCTCCACGATCGACCCGCCGAACTCGGCGATGAACGAGGTGATGCGGGCGATGATGCCCGGTCGGTCGGGACAGCCCAGGCTCAGGACGAAACGCCGATCATCGGCTGACGCGGTGCCACTCATGGGCACGATCCTCGCAGGTCGCACGCGGTTCGATCACGCCGCCCGGGCAGCGAGCCGCAAAGCCGGTCCGGGGTAAGCGAATTCGCGGGCCGCATCGGATCGCGAGCGCTCGGCGGCCCTGAACGCTCGCGGGCTGTGCCAGACTTGGTCCCCATGTCCGAAACCGTTCCCACCGCCTACACCCGCGCCCAGGTCGCCGCGATGATCGATCACACGTTGCTGGCCCCCGAGGCGACCGCCGCCGACGTCGCGAACACCATCGCCGAGGCTCGTGAACTGGGTGTCTACGCGGTGTGCCTGTCTCCGTCGATGCTGCCGGTGACCGCGCCCGGGCTGGTCGTCGCCACGGTCGCGGGCTTTCCCTCCGGCAAACACCACTCCCTGGTGAAGGGCACCGAGGCGCGATTCGCGGTAGAGCAGGGCGCGGCCGAGGTCGACATGGTGATCGACATCGGCGCGGCCGTCGCGGGGGACTACAACGCGGTCCTCGCCGATATCGTCACCGTCCGCGAGGCGGTCGAGGATCGGGCGCTGCTCAAGGTGATCGTCGAGTCCGCGGCGCTGTCGGATGCGGCGATCGTCGAGGTGTGCCGTGCCGCCGAACGCGCCGGCGCCGATTTCGTGAAGACCTCCACCGGATTCCACCCCGCGGGCGGCGCCGAGGTACGGGCCGTGCGGCTGATGCGGGAGACCGTCGGCGGGCGGCTCGGCATCAAGGCCAGCGGCGGAATTCGCACCGCCGCCGCGGCCGCCGAACTGATCGACGCCGGTGCGACCCGGCTGGGGTTGTCCCGCTCGGCCGATGTGCTGGCCGGCTTCCCGGAGTAGAGCCCGCGAGCGGCGCCGGGCTCGCTGCACCCCGGCTCGATCAGCAGCGGATCTCCGTGTCGCCACCGCCCTGCAGGGTGGTCGGGCCGCCCCGCAGCGACACCGAGATGCCGTTGTCGGTGACCTTCACGCTGGTCGGCTGCATACCCAGCGGGTAGTTCTGCAGGCTCTGCGTCATCGACTGGACGATGCTGTCGACCAGATCGGTGGGCAGCCCCAGCCCGAGCAGCGAGGCCGACTGCGTGCTGACCTCGATCTTGCCGTCCACGATGTGCGGCTGAACCTTCAGATCGGCGATACCGCCGAGCACCTTGACGTCCAGGGTGCCGCCGGCCGGATCCGATTCCACGCCGGAGACGAGCCCGGTCAGGGTCTGGGCGATGCCCTCGTTGCTCCAGGTCGCGTCGGCGGAGCTGCTGCCGACCTTCGCGCCGCCGCGCCCGCCGTCGAGCAGGGTGATGTCGTTGAGCCGGGCGTGCACCTTCATGTCCACGGCGGGCCCGAACTTCGCGTCGTCGCTGTCGACGGTGATGTACTGGACCTTGTGGTCGACGGCGGTGAGCAGTAACGGCTTCGGCCCGAATCCCACATCGACCTTCGACCCCAGCTCCTTCTCGACCTGGGAGGCCATGCACTGCTGATTCTTGTGGCGCAGATAGGTTTCGGCGCCCGCCGCGGTGCCGACCAGCGCGAGCAGCACGACGAGTCCGACGATCAGTGCGATCCGCCGCCCGTTGCGGCGTTTGGGTTCACCCGCCGGTGCGGGAGCGGGTACCGCGGTGTCCGGAGTGGTCATGGCAACCGATTCTTCCCGAGCTTTCTGAGCCCGCTCTGTGGAGCCTGTGAGGCTTGTCATGCAGTGCCGACGCGATTGTGACATGAGGCACAGCGGTCCGGCGTAACCTGATCCCATGTCCGCGCACGATGCAGGGGACGCCGCGGCCGCGCGCCGACCGGGGGATTCCGAGCAAGGCTGGTGGGTGCTGCGCCGGCTGGCCGATCGGCACGCCGGATACTTCACCACGCGCATCGTATTGCGGGCCGGCTGTGAGCACCGGATCCGCGGCGCCCTCGCCGACGGTTCCGTGATCCGCGCCGGCCTCGGCATTCTGCGCATGGCCGATTGGCCGGACGGCCCGCTCGACGAATACGCGATGTGGGCGGCCTGGTTCGACGGCGCCGCCGCCGTCTCCCATCACAGCGCTGCCGAACTGCACGGCCTGGGCCGCCTGCGCCCGCGCTTTCTGCACCTGTCCGCGAGTGCGGGCCGCCCGCCCGCGGCCCCGCGGCTGGTCGTCCTGCGCCGCGAGCTGCATCGCGGTGATGTGGAGTCGGCCGGTGCGTTCCTGGTGACCACCCCCGTGCGGACCGTACTGGACCTCGCCGAAACCGGGATCGGACAGGGGGCGCTGGACGAGGTGGTCGCCGACGCGGTCGCCATCCATCGCTGCATTCCGCACGAAATCGCTTCGGCGAGTGCGAATTTGCCGCCGCATGCGGCCGCACGGGTGCGCCGCGCCCTCGCCGCGGCCTGAACCCGGCGATCGCGCACCGCGAATTCAGTCGGGCCGCACACACTCCCACGGCACCGACAGGACGCAATCACGCATCCGCCGCCGGTAGTTCCGCACCGGAAAGCCTTGTTCCCGCAACAGTTCCGCCGCCACCCGCCAGCGCACGCGCGGCCCGTACACCGCCATCGGCGCGGCATGCGCCCACGCCCGGTCGGCCGCGGTGAGCAGCGTGTGCACGCGTTCACCGCGAATATTGCGGTGGATCAACGCCTTCGGCAGCCGTTCGGCGATATCGGAGGGTTTGGCGACGGTGAACGGATCCCAGGCCAGCGTCAGCGAGATCGGGCCGTCGCGGCCGAGCAGAATCCACGCGCAGCGGCGGCCCAGTTCGTCACAGGTGCCCTCGAGCAGGAGTCCCTCGGGAGCCAATCCGCCGAGAATTGTCGCCCACGCCTGCGCGACCTCGCTCTCGTCGTATTGCCGCAGCACATTGAACGCCCGCACCAGGACCGGCCGCAGTCCCGCGAGTTCGAACCCGCCCCGGGCGAAGTGCACGCCGTCGCGAGCGGGAACGACGCGCTCGGGATCGATCTCCAGACCGACGACGCGAATGTCGGCGCGCACCCGGCGCAGCCGGGCCGCCAATTCCAGCGTGGTCACCGGACTCGCCCCGTAGCCCAGATCGACCACCAGCGGGTCCGCGGCCGACCGCAGCCGCTCGACGACGAGTGGATCGTGGCTCAGCCAGCGGTCGCTGCGGCGCAGCCGATTGATCCCGGTGGTTCCGCGCGTGATGGCGCCCACCGGCTTGGACGTACCCCCGGCCGACGGTACGGCGGCGGTGCGCGAGTGGCCGGCCGAGCCGAGATGTCCGATGTTCGCAGCACGGGGCCGGCCCGGCGGTCTCATCGTGGTGATGCAGGCGTGCGGTGGAGCCACGGAACTCAGGCCGTCGGGCGCTGCTCTTCGAGCCACTGCTGGGTGAATTCGGCTTCGGCGCGGAACAGGTCCACGAGGTTGACCAGCATCATCTGCTCGAGTTTGGGCCCCAGCATCGGAATGAAGACCTTGGCCACGGGTGAGGTGCGCAGGGTGCAGCCGGTTTCGGTGGGAAACAAGCGCACGGTGCCGGTCAGCGTCCCCGGACCGGCCGGAATCGATGCGCTGAACTCACCCTCGACCTCGGGACCGAACGGCCCGTAGCTCTCCTTGCGGGTGATCACCAGGTCCTTGCGCATCACGGTCTGCGCGATCTCGGGCAGCATGTCGCGCGGCAGGATGTGGCGGACCTCGACCTCGATACCGTCGCCGTCGGCCTGCAGGTGGACCACCTCGTTCGGCGAGTGCTTGCGCATCTCCTCCATCCGCGCATCCCAGTAGGCGCGGTCGGACAGCGCCGCGTACACCTCTTCGGTGGTGTGCAGCGGATAGCGAGCGGAATAGTCCAATCGGCGGGCCATGGGGGACCAGGGTACTGGTCCCCGGGGAGCGCCCCGATCAGTGGTTGGCGATCCAGGTGTTGGTGAAGTCGGTCTCCGAGGCCAGCAGTTCCAGCAGTTTCTCGGCCACCACGGCCTCGATCTTCTTGCCGAACAACGGGATCGTCACCTCGACCGAGCCGTCGACCACGGCCTGGGAGGCGGTGTCGGAACCGGTCAGGGTGACCGTGCCGCGCACCTTCGCCGGCGCACCCTCGACATGCGCTTCGAAAACGCCGGACAGGCCCTCGTAGGTTTCGGTACGCGGGATGATCAGATCGCCCGGGCGGACCGAGGTGATCGCGGCGGGCAGTTCGGAGGCGGGGATGGTCTGCACCATCTCCACGCGCAGCCGGTCCCCGTCGGCCGAGAAGGAGTCCAGCCGCGCACCGGGCCCGCCGACCTCCTCGATGCGGTCCTTCCAGTACTGCTCGTCGGCGAGCGCAGCACGCACCGCCGCGGCGGGGTGCGCGTAGTGAGCTGTGTACGCCAGGGGTGTCGCCATGGTGTGACACGCTACCGTCTTTCGATGTGCAGACATCTCGAGTGGTGGCATTCGACAATGTGCGGGAGTTGCTGGCCGCGACCGGCGCGCAGGTGCGCGAATCGGTGCCGCTGGCGCAGCTGACCACCCTGCGGGTCGGCGGGCCCGCGACGGTCGCCGAATGTCGCACCACCGAGGCACTCGTCGAGACGGTGCGCACGCTCGACACCGCGGGCGTTCCGGTGCTGCTGGTGGCCGGTGGCTCCAACCTGCTGATCGCCGACAGCGGATTCGCCGGCGTCGTCGTCCGCATCGCCACCGACGCCGTCGAGCTCGGAGCCGACAGTGTGACGGCCGAGGCGGGCGCGGACTGGGACGGCGTGGTCGCCACGACGGTCGCCGCCGGATTCGGCGGACTCGAGTGCCTGTCCGGAATTCCGGGTTCGGCCGGCGCGACGCCGGTGCAGAACGTCGGCGCCTACGGCGTCGAGGTGGCGCAGGCGCTGCGCCGGATTCACCTGCTGGATCGCGTCAGCGGCGAAATCCGATGGGCCGCACCGGAGGAACTCGGCTTCGGTTACCGCACCTCGGTGCTCAAGCATTCCGATCGGGCGGTGGTGCTGGCGGTGGAGTTCGAGGTGAATCCCGACGGTGCCAGCGCCCCACTGCGATACGGCGAACTGGCCCGCGCCTTCGATGCCGCCGACGGCGAGTCCCGTCCGGCCGCGGCCGTGCGCGAGGCGGTACTCGCCCTGCGCGCCGGCAAGGGCATGGTGCTCGATCCGGCCGACCACGACACCTGGAGCGCCGGGTCGTTCTTCACCAATCCCGTGGTGGCGCACGATCGGGCGCCCGCCGTCGTCGAGGCGATCCGGGCCCATGTGGGCGATATCACTATTCCGACCTATGCCGCCGAGGGCGGGGTGAAATTCTCCGCCGGCTGGCTGATCGAACGCGCGGGATTCGGCAAGGGTTTCCCAGGTCCGGACGCTCCCGTCCGGTTGTCGACGAAACATACACTCGCCCTGACCAACAGGGGTTCTGCCCGCGCCGCGGACTTGGTGGACCTGGCGCGCACCGTGCGGGCGGGCGTCGAACAGTGTTTCGGAATCAGGCTGGAACCCGAACCGGTGACCGTCGGTCTCGAGCTCTGACGGGTGGCGGGCGCCACGTTCCGATCGGGCCGGGCTGTCGGAGGGGCGCGGTAAATTCGCGGAAGTGAACATTCGAGGAATTGCCGGCCGCCGGGCCGTTCTGGTCGGGGCCGGCCAGCTGGCGGTGGCCGCGCTGGTGGCCGGATGTTCGGGCGGCGGCGGGAGCGGCTCGTCCGCCCCGAAGGAGTCCGGCCCGGTCGCGAAGCTGAAATTCGAGCCCGGGAACGGAACCGGCGACGTCAACCCGATCGCGCCCGTCTCGGTGACCGTGACCAGTGGCCGCCTGGACCAGGTCGCCCTGACCAATCCGGACGGTAAGCAGGTCACCGGCATCCTGTCGCCCGACAGGAGCAGTTTCAAGGTCAACGAGCCGCTCGGCTACGGCGTCACCTACACCTGGTCGGGTACGGCGGTCGGCACCGACAACAAGCCCGTGCCGATCGAGTCGAAATTCACCACCCTCGCCCCCAAACAGACCGTGCCCGCCACCATCAACATCGGTGACGGGCAGGAGGTAGGCATCGCCGCGCCGATCATCGTGCAGTTCAAGAAGCACGTCGAGAACAAGGAGGCGGTCGAGAAGGCGCTGACCGTCACGACCACTCCGGAGACCGAGGGCGGCTGGGCCTGGCTGCCCGACGAGAACGGCGGGTCCCGCGCGCACTGGCGCCCGCGCAACTACTGGGCGCCCGGCACGGCGGTGACCTTCGCCGCCAAGCTGTACGGCCTGGACCTGGGCGGCGGCGCCTACGGCAACTCCGATCTGTCCTCGCAGTTCACCATCGGCCGCAGCCAGATCGTGAAGGGTTACGCGCCCAGCCACCGGGTGCAGGTGATCCGGGACGGTTCGACGCTGTTCGACTTCCCGTGCAGTTTCGGCGAGGGCAACGAGGCGCGCAACGTGACGCGTTCGGGCATTCACGTGGTGACCGAGAAGTACGAAGACTTCCTGATGTCGAATCCGCCGTTCTACACCAACGTTCGCGAACGCTGGGCGGTACGCATCTCCAACAACGGCGAATTCATCCACGCGAACCCGGAATCGGCCTCCGCGCAAGGCAATACCAACGTCACCAACGGCTGCATCAACTTGAGCACCAGCGACGCCCAGCAGTACTTCCCGACGGCCATGTACGGCGACCCGGTCGAGGTCACCGGCACGTCGATCGCCTTGTCCGCCGCCGACGGCGACCTCTACGACTGGACCATCGACTGGGACACCTGGAAGACCATGTCGGCGATCCAGGGCCAGCCCGCACCGGTGGTATCGGCGACTCCGGTGGCGCCGGGACCCGTGCGCGGCGGCAGCTAGAACCCGCTGACCGGCCCGTCGAGTCCGGGCCGTCGTGGTCGCGTCCGGCTGCGCCGGGTGCAGGCTCAGCGGCGGGCGAAGCGGCCGGCGTCGGCCTGGTCGCGCGGCTTCACCACGATGGTGTCGAGGTTGACGTGCGGGGGGCGGCTTGCGACGAAGCCGATGATTTCGGCGATGTCGGCGGCGAACAGCGGGTCGATACCTTCGTAGACCTTGGCCGCGCGCTCGGTGTCGCCGCCGAACCGGACCAGCGAGAATTCGGTTTCGACCGCGCCCGGCGCTATTTCGGTGAGCCGCACCGGCTTGCCCAGCAGCTCGCCGCGCAGTGTGCGATGCAGGACGGCCTGCGCGTGTTTGGCCGAGGTGTAGCCGGAGCCGTTGTCGTAGGGCTGCAGGGCGGCGACCGAGGTGACGGTGACGATCAGCCCGTCACCCGAGTCGATCAACTTCGGCAGCAGCGCCTTGGTCACCCGCAGCGTGCCGAGCACGTTGGTCTCCCACATCCACCGCCAGTCGTCGAGGTCGGCCTCGGTGACCGGCGCCAGCCCCTTCGCCCCGCCGGCATTGTTGACCAGCACGTCGGCCCGTTCGACCGCATCCGTGAACAGGCGTACCGACGACTCGTCGGTGACGTCCAATTCGATTGCGGTACCGCCGATTTCGTCGGCCAGCGCCTGCAGCCGGTCCATCCGGCGCGCCCCCACGTACACGTGATAGCCCTGTTTCGCGAGCTCGCGGGCGGTAGCCTCACCGATTCCCGAGCTCGCTCCGGTGACGACGGCGTGACGAGTGCTCATGGGAATCGAGCCTAGCGTCCCCGTTAACCTGGCGAGCATGGCGATTCGGGATGTGGTCAGCGCGGACGGAACCAATATCGTGTATGAGGTCTCCGGGCCCGAACAGGGACGTCCGCTGGTGTTGTTGCACGGGTGGGCCGGCACGTTGCGGTGCTGGGGCCGTGCGGCGGAGATTCTGGCCGAGACCTTCCGCGTGGTCGCCGTCGATCTGCGCGGGCACGGGTACTCGGATGCGCCCGAGACCGGATACGACGATCCGAAGAACTGGGCGGCCGACGTCGCCGCGGTGCTGGCCGCGGAGAACATCACCGCCGACGCCGTGCTGCTGGGCTGGTCCTACGGCGGCATCGTGCTCAGCGACTACCTGACCGCGTACGGCACCGGCGCCGTGGCCGGGGTGGTGTACTGCGGATCGCAGGCCGGGATCGGCCGGGGCGTCGAGGGTTCCCAGCCCGGGCCGGCGATGCAGAAGGCCATCCCCGACGTGTTCGAGGAGAGCGCCGGCCGGGCGATGCGCGGCTTCGCCGCCTTCGGCAACGCCAACACCGGACCCGGCCGGGACAAGGGCGAGGACGCCCAGCGCCTGTTCGGCGGCAGCCTCGCGACTCCGCCCCGCGTCCGCAAGGCGCTGTTCTACCGCACCGTCGACAACACCGAAACCCTGCGCAACCTCGACGTTCCGGTCTTCGTCATGCACGGCACCGCCGATCCCGTGGTGCCCGTCGCGAACGGCCGCTACATCGCCGAGCACGCCCCCGAGGCGCGCACCTCGTTCTGGGACGACGCCCAGCACGGCCTGTTCGTCGAGGATCCCCAGCGCTTCGCCGATGAGCTCACGGAATTCGTTGTCTCGCTCGGATGATCCCGTCCACCACCACCTCCCAGCCATGGGTGTGACTACGCTCACTCGCGGCACGAGCGCATAACGGTTGACGCGTCGAGGCGTGCACACTGGAGTGTGTGAGTTATCGCCCGGATCAACGTCCGCATCGGATCGCGGTGTTGTCGGTGCACACCTCTCCGCTCGCACAGCCGGGTACCGGCGATGCGGGCGGGATGAACGTCTACGTGCTGCAGTCGGCGCTACAGCTGGCTCGCCGCGGCGTGGAGGTGGAGATCTTCACGCGTGCGACATCCTCCAACGACGAGCCGGTGGTCGAGGCCGCGCCGGGGGTGCTGGTGCGGCATGTGGTGGCGGGACCGTTCGAGGGGCTGGACAAACACGATCTGCCGACTCAGCTGTGCCCGTTCGCGGCGGAGGTGTTGCGTCAGGAGGCCCGGCAGCTGCCCGGCTACTACGACCTGATCCATTCGCACTACTGGCTGTCGGGGCAGGTGGGCTGGCTGGCCCGGGATCGGTGGCGGGTGCCGCTGGTACACACCGCGCACACGCTGGCCGCGGTGAAGAACGCATTCCTGGCCGAGGGCGATACGCCGGAACCGCTGTCGCGGGTGGTCGGCGAGAAACAGATCATCGCCGAATCGGATCGGCTGGTCGCCAATACCGCCGAGGAGGCCCGCCAGCTCGTCGAGCTCTACGGCGCCGAATCCGAGCGCATCGACGTGGTGCCCCCGGGTGCGGATCTGTCCCGCTATCGCCCCGGTGACCGGGCGGCCGCGCGCGCCGAATTCGGTATCGAGCCGGATGAGCAGGTGGTGGCCTTCGTCGGCCGGATCCAGCCGCTCAAGGCTCCCGATGTGCTCGTGTTCGCGGCGGCCGAGGTGCTGCGCGCCGAACCCGAACGCAAGCTGCGGGTGCTCATCGTGGGTGGGCCTTCGGGCACCGGTCTGGATCGCCCGGACGCCCTGATCGAGTTGGCCGCCACGCTCGGCATCTCGGATCGGGTGACATTCCTGCCGCCGCAGCCGCCGCATCGTCTGGTGCAGGTGTACCGGGCCGCGGATATGGTCGCGGTGCCGAGTTACAACGAGTCGTTCGGCCTGGTCGCCATCGAGGCGCAGGCCAGCGGCACACCGGTGCTGGCCGCCGACGTCGGCGGGTTGAGTACCGCTGTGCGAGACGGTGTTTCGGGCATGCTGGTGTCCGGGCACCAGGCCGACGAGTGGGCGGCCGCCCTGCGCGGGCTGCTCGACGATCCGGAACGGTTGCGGCGGATGGGCGCGGCAGCGGTGGATCATGCGGCCGGTTTCTCCTGGGAACACACCGCCGACGGGTTGCTCGACTGCTATGCCGAGGCGTTGGCCGGGCATCGGGGTGTGCGTTCGCGAATGCCGGGTACGTTGCTGACAGAGAGCAGTCAAGCCAGGTCGCGGGCGCTGTGGCGGCGCCGGATGGGAGTGGTACGCCGGTGAGTGACACCATCGCGCAGACCGCGCAGCTGATCGACGACACCGTGCGTGAGCGCGAGATCGACTACACCCGCGAGGGCCGGGACACCTTCGTCGTGGTGCTGCCCGGTGAGCGCAAGCTGAAGACGACGGTCATGCTGACGGTCGGCAAGCACGGCGTGCGCTTCGAATGCTTCGTCTGCCGCAAACCCGACGAGAACTTCGAGGGTGTCTACAAGTATCTGCTGCGCCGCAACCGCCGCCTCTACGGTGTCGCCTACACCCTGGACCGGGTCGGTGACATCTATCTGGTCGGCCGCATCGCGACCCATGCCGTGACCGCCGACGAACTGGACCGCATCTTCGGCCAGATTCTCGAGGCGGTCGACGGCGACTTCAATGTGCTGCTGGAGCTCGGTTTCGCGGAATCCATTCGGCGCGAATGGAAATGGCGTGTCTCGCGCGGTGAATCGCTGAAGAACCTGCGGGCGTTCGAGCATCTGGTGGATACCGAGGAGTCCTGACAGCTCTCGCTCGCCGAGTGGGTACCGTGCATCCGATCGGGTGATGCGCTGAGGAGGCGGTGGCGAGATGGGCGTGCTGGCTGTGGATATCGGCGCGACGAAATTCGCCGCGGCCGTCGCGACGGCGCCGATCGAGTCCGTTTCGTACGACGACCCCGCAGCGCGACCCCGATCGCTGTCCCTGTTGCGGCACATGCGCCGAGTCGACGTGCCTTCCCGGGGAGCCTGGGAAGCATGCCGCGAGCTGCTGCGGCAGGTGGTAGCTGCCGCATCGGCCGACGACACCTGTGGCACCGGCGAATTCGAGGTGAGCTCGATCGGAATCGCCGCCGCCGGCCCGGTGGATGTCGGTGCCGGTAGCACCGCGCCCTTGAACATTCCCGAGTGGCGTGACGGTTTCCCGATCGTCGCCGCGATGCGAGAACTGTTCCCCGAGGCCGATATTCGATTCGCGATCGACGGCGCGGCCTTGGCATTGGCGGAGTGTCGCGTCGGTGGTTTACGCGGTGTTCGTTCCGGGTTGGCGATGACGGTCTCCTCCGGAATCGGCGGCGGCATCGTCAGCGACGGCCGAGTTCTCGTGGGCCGCACCGGGAATGCCGGGCACGTCGGCCATATCGTGGTACCGGGCTGGGATGTGCCGTGTGCCTGCGGCGGTGTCGGATGTGTGGAGGCCGTCGCGAGTGGCATGTCCTCGGTCCGGTGGGCACGCGCACAGGGCTGGACGGGAACGACCGGGATGGAACTGGCACGCGCCGCCGGAGCGGGTGACGCCGTCGCCGCGGCCGCGCTGTCGCGCGCGGGGACAGCTCTGGGACAAGCCATTTCGTCTGCCGCAGCGATGCTCGACATCGACCGTGTCGTGATCGGTGGCGGTTTCGCCGAATCCGGCGCGCCCCTGTGGGATCCGCTGCGGGCGGCGGTGGTGAAACATGCCGGCCTCGGCTTCATCCGTGAACTTCGTGTCCTGAAATCCCCGATCACCGACGGTGCCACGCTGGTGGGCGCGGCGGCTCTCGCGACCGATTGAGGACGTGTGCCGGTTCGACGGCCGGCGCCTGCGCGCTGTCGGGCCGGTCCCGCGCTGCCTACCCGTTGTCGATGCTGCGCACATGCGCGACAAGCGCATTCGCGTGCCCGTGCCCCAGCCCGTGCTCACTCTTCAACCAGGCGACCAGCTCCATATGCTTGGTCAGCTCCGATCCGCGAACGATGTCGAACCATTCCTCGACGGGCCGACCGTATTTCTTCTCGATGGCGGGGAAGTAGGACGCGGGACCCTTCACCGCTGCGGTGCTCTGTGCGCTCATATTCGGGTAGACGGAACGCGCCGGGAGAACTCATCCACCTCGCACAGTGATGTGGGTCACGAACTCCCGGCGCTCGAAGGCGCGTCGTGCGGCTTCAGTGCCGACCGGCGAAGTCGCGCAGGAGTTCTCCGGTGGGGCCGGGCTCCTCGATCATCGGGCTGTGGCCGCAGTCGAGCGATTCGATCCGCACACCCGGCACGCGCCGGTAGTCCTGGAAGGATGCGGCCGGCCACCGGTGGTCCCGGGAACCGTAGAGCACCAGACTCGGCAGCCCGAGATCGGCGAGGCGGTCGGGTTCCTGCCGTTCCCGCAGATAGACATCCGATGCGTCGGAGGTGGCGGTGATACTGCGGTAGGTCATGCCGTGGAAGTCGTCCACCAGCTGCTGCGGAATCGCGACATCGCGAGTGAACGCGCTGCTCAGGGCGTACCGAATGGCGGCGTCCGGAAGCAGGGGCCACAGCGGTTGCCCGATCTGCGGGACGAACAGCAGGTTGCCGAGCGGGCCGTTGTCGGTGAACGCGTCCAGGCGGGACCCGGTGCTGATCAATCCGATCGCGCTCACCAGATCCCGGCGCTGAGCGGCGAGTTCGGTCGCCACGTATCCGCCGGTGGAGTGCCCGACGACGATCGCGTGCCGAACGCCGAGCCGGTCGAGGACCGCCCCGACCCGACGTCCTTGTTCGGCCATGCCGTAACCGCTGTCCGGTTTGGCCGAGCGGCCGTGACCGAGCAGGTCCACCCGCACCACGTAGAAGTCCGCCAGCGCGGCCAGTACCGGATCCCACCACGAGACCGAGCCGCCGGTCCCGTGGATCAGCACCACCGCCCGTGCGCTCGGCGCTCCGCTGGTGACGACGTGGATATCGCCGTCCGGCAGCGGGACCATCCGGTCCACGGAATCGTCCGGTGCGGCCGTCGCGACCCCTGTGGTGTTCCCGACGAGCAGTGCGACGAGCGCGCTGACCAGCAGCAGCACCACGCGTCTCGCCCGACCGGCAGCGGCAGTTTTCATATCTCCTCCTGAGGACGGCTGATGCCCTTACCGTCCCGGAGGTCGCGGCCGCGCGTCTTGTAGAAATGTCGCCCGCTGCCGGCTGTCCGGAGACTCTTTCGTAGCGATCACAACCCCTCAGAGGCGGACCGGATTCGAGCAGAGCGGGACTAGCGGTCCTTGCTCGTGTCGGCGGCTTCGCGCGCCAGTGGCTGGGTCCGGCGCATCGAGGTCCAGGCTTCCAGATCTTCGGCGAGGATCGCATTGAGTTCGATCATCGCCTCTCGCGCGAGCACATCGCGGTCTTCGTGCTGAGCGCGCCGGAGTTCGACGCCGCGCAGCAGTGTCTGGAGCTGGCCGATGATGACGCTGCGCTGAATCCACATCTCGCGGTGGCGATACAAGCCGTCCCAGGCGGTGACCACGCCGATCGACGCGGCGAGGCCCGTGCTGAGCAGACCGATCCAGGGAGCCTGGAAGACGGCGACCGCGGTACCGAGGACGGCGATGACACCGTTGGCGACGGCGGTCCATACGACCACCCGCTTGGCCCGGGTCTTGACCACCAGCCGGGAGCGTTCGTACTCGTTCCGGTAATAGACCAGGTAGTGCAGGCTCACGGTCAGGGCGTCGGCGTCGCTGGGCGGCGACGGGGGACTGTGCAGTCCCGAGGAGTGACTTCCGCGTGTATTTCTCGACAGTCGCATGGAACAGGGAGGTCCTAGCGGGAGTGCGGTGTTCCGGACGGGTGATACGGAGGTTGATAAGGTAGCAGAAGTGGTTGCATTAGGGTGGCATTTTCGGCTACACTGAACTATCCGCCCGTGTTGCGGCCGGCACGTGCACTGGAGGGTTGAGACAGATGACCGTTGCGAACGCTCTCGCCATCACCAGTCATGTCGATACGGCCAAACTGCGTCCGGCGGAGCTGGCGCGACAACTCGTCCAACATCTGGGTCCCACGCTGGTGGCGTTGATCGCCGGAGTCCGCGACCGCAAGCTGCCGCACAAGTGGTCCCATGCCGAAGGGCCGACGCCCCGGGATGCCGCACTGGCTCGCCTGCAGGTCGCGCATCGGTGCTGGATCATCCTGGCGACCGCCGAGGACAGCGATGTGGCGCGGTCGTGGTTCATCGGAGCCAATCCGCGGCTGGGTGAGGAGTCGCCCGCCCTGGCGATCCGTACGGACCGATTCCGCGAGACCATCGCTGCCGCAGTCGCATTCGTCGACGGCTCGGACAACTGACTCGGTCGACCTGGCCGCGCGGGAAAGCTCCCTTTCGATAAACTTCCCCCTTTGGGAGGCTGTCGGAAGAGGGAGACCGGTGTCTGTGCGCGAAACCCGAAATGCTCGGCGCTGCGCCAAGACCGGATTCGCGCTTCTCCCCGCGGCGTCTCGCGAGGTCTATCGGCTGGCGAAACCTTCCTATGGACCGCTCAATCCGCTCCAGCGCGGGATTTCCAGCGACGAATCACGGGCGGAGTGGAACCGCTACGACGTCGAAGGTCAGCAGACCGTGTACGCCGCCAGTACCGAACAGGGCGCGTACGGAGAGCTTCTCGCACCCCTCAAACCGAAACTTCCCCGGCGCGCGTCCCACTATTTCGACGATGTCGGCTCCGACGACGAGCTCGAATCGCTGATCAAAGAGGAATGGCAGAGTTCGGGATATCGGCCGCCCCGCGAGCTGAACATGTTGTGGCTCAGCGAATATCGGCTCTACCATCTGACGCTGCCGACGCACGGATGGTTCATCGATATCGAGGCGGCCTCCAGCCTCTCGGCGATCGCGCGATATGCCCCGATCGCACTCGTGGAGCGCGGCCTGCGGGAGGTCACGGTCGCCGAACTGCGTGGCGGCGAGCGCTGGCTCACGACGGCGATCTCCACGCGGATCTGGCAGATCACGCTCGACGACGACAGCCTCGCGCACGGGATCGCCTACGGTTCGCGGCACGGCAGCGAATGGGACTGCTGGGCCATCTGGCTGCGCCGGACCGGACTCGCGCACACCTCCAACGGACTCGTCACGTCGGCGGATCCGGGCGTGGAGGTGCTGCCTCCGCCGATCAACCCGGCCCTGCAGGCGATTCTGACGGCCTACGATCTGACCGTGAGCTGGTAGGTCGCGGCTCGTGGCGGTCGCGAGCGCCCGATCCGGCGCAGCTGAAATTCGCCGGCGCGGCACCGCTAGCATGACCTGCATGACGTACACCCTCGTGTTGCTGCGCCACGGCGAAAGCGAATGGAATGCTCTCAATCTGTTCACCGGCTGGGTGGATGTGCACCTGACCGACAAGGGTGTCGCCGAGGGTAAACGGGCCGGTGAACTGCTGGCCGAGCACGGCATCCTGCCCGATATCGTCTACACCTCGCTGCTGCGCCGGGCGATCAGCACCGCGAATATCGCCCTGGACGCCGCGGATCGGCACTGGATTCCGGTGGTCCGCGACTGGCGGCTCAACGAGCGGCACTACGGCGCGCTGCAGGGTAAGAACAAGGCGCAGATCCGCGATCAGTACGGCGACGACCAGTTCATGATGTGGCGCCGCAGCTACGACACCCCGCCCCCGCCCATCGAGGCCGACAGCGAATACAGCCAGAGCGGCGACGCGCGCTACGCCGGTATCGACGTGCCGGCGACCGAATGCCTGAAGGACGTCGTCGCCCGCATGGTGCCGTATTGGGAGTCCACGATTTCCCGCGATCTGGTGGCCGGAAAGACCGTTCTGGTTGCGGCGCACGGAAATTCGCTGCGCGCACTGGTGAAACATCTGGACGGTATTTCCGACGAGGATATCGCCGGCCTCAACATTCCCACGGGTATTCCGCTGCGCTACGAACTGGACGAGAATCTGCGTCCGATCGGTCCCGCGGCGTATCTGGACCCCGAGGCGGCAGCCGCGGGTGCGGCCGCGGTCGCGAGCCAGGGCGGTAAATAAACCGGATTCCCGCACTTTCCGACGCGCCGCGGTCATCGACCGCGGCGCGTTGTCGTATATCTCGAACCCGCTGCGTGCGTACGGTTTCCGAATGTCGAAGTTCCCTCGGTCGCGCGTATGAATATGCGATACTCAGCGTTTTGTGAGCTGCATCTCTTCTGCCGATTCGTAGCTATCGAATTGCCGAGCGGCGGTTCGTGCCCCGATGCGCACCGCCGGTAGTAGCGTCCGGGCCGGTGGGGAGTGGTGTGGATAACTTCCGGTAGGTAAACCGCCGGGCTTTCCGCTGGTCATCGACGTGGATGAGGGGCTGAGAAGTTGAGAGTTTTTTCTTGCAGAAGTTGTAACCGCTGGTTTGCAACTTACTCCGCAGTAGATACACTCTCGGGCGTTCGACCATTTCGAGAGGCGGATCACGTTCGATGAAGTACGCGTTACGCGCCACAGTCGCTGCCGTCGCCGCCGCGGTGACCGTCCCGTTCTTCGCCACTCCGGCTCAGGCCGGGCCCGTCGCGACCGGTCCGGACGGCGGTGCCGCCGGCGCCGCGTGGACCGCCACCGAGGACGGCCCGCAGCAGTATCCGAACATCCACATCGACTGGGATGTGCCGATCACCATGAGCGACGGCACGGTGCTGAAGGGCAATGTGTACCGGCCCGCCGATGCCGCCAGCCGTCCGGTCGACACCCGCACGCCGGTCGTCGTGAACATGACGCCCTACACCAAACTGGTCTCGAATCTGGCCGACCACGCGGGCTCGGTTCCGGGGCTGTCCGACGCGCTGCTGGGGTTGTTCCGCCAGATCGACATGAGCGGCACCGCGCTGTCCGGGGTCACCGATCTGACCAAGGCCTTCGGCGGCGGCGAGCTGCGCAACTTCTCCGTCGACCGGCAGCTGATCAAGAGCGGTTACACCCAGGTCGTGGTCGATGTCCGCGGCACCGGCTTCTCGCAGGGCGAATGGGATATGTTGCGCCAACGCGAGCAGCAGGACACCGTGGAGGTGATCGACTGGGCTTCGCGGCAACCGTGGTCGGACGGCAAGGTCGGGATGACCGGCATTTCCTATTCGGGCATCAATCAGGTGCAGGTGGCGGAGAAGCAGCCGCCCGCGCTGAAGGCGATTTTCCCGGTGGTGCCCGGCAGCGATCTGGTCGACGATGTTCTCGCCCCCGGCGGCGGCTTCGGGTTCAACTTCATTCCGCTGTGGCTCACCGCGATCAACACCCTCAAATGGGTGCCGGACGTGCAGTCGATCGTGACCGGAAAATTCGACAGCACGTGGCTGAACGACCGGATCAGCGATCCGTACACCTATATGGATGTACTGCTGAGTGCCTACACCAACACCGATATGAACACCCTCGATCCGCGGGTGAAGAACATGTTGAACGACATGTCCTCGGAACGGCAGGCGTGGATCGGTGATCCGGGCCGGATTCAGGTGCCGACCTTCGTCACCGGCGGGTGGCACGATCTGTTCACCTACTCCGAATCCAAGATCTACAACCGGATTCCGCTCCCGCCCGGGCAGAAGCAACTGTTCATGGGCAACACCTACCACCTCAACTCGGGCAACGAGTACGGCAAGCCCGGTCTGCCGCCGCGGCTGGACGTACTGCAGCGCGCGTGGTTCGACAAGTGGCTCAAGGGAATCGACAACGGCATCGACACCTACGGTCCGGTGACGCTGCGCGAACAGGGCGGCGGCTGGATCACCCAGGGCGGTTTCGGACCGTCGGCGCCGGCCGAGGAGGCCGCGAAGTACCGTCGCATGTACCTGTCGGGCGACCGCAGCGGTACCGCGAACAGTGTCTACGACGGCTCGCTGACCGGCGAATTCACCGGTGCGCCGACACGTCTGACGGTGGCGCCCGGGCTCACCACGCTGTGCTCCAACGATGCCGCGCAGGCGACCGCCGGTGTGCTCGCCGTCATCGACGGCTGCGGCAAGGACTCGCGCATCGCGGAAACCAACGCGCTGACCTTCACCAGCGCCCCGGTCGCCGGGGAGACCACCATCTCGGGCCCGATCGCGGTGCGGCTCAACACCGTTCAGGACGCCGCCGACGGGTATTGGACGGTGACGGTCAACGACGTCGCGCCGGACGGGCAGTCGACCGTGCTGTCCTCGGGGCAACTGATGGCCTCGCTACGTGAGGTCGACGAGGCGAACAGCACCCGGTCCGAGAACGGCGACTACACCGACCCGCGGGCCTACACCTCGCTGGACAAGCGGCAGCCGACGGTTCCCGGCGAAGTGACCGAACTGAACATCGCGCTGCCCGCCACGCAGGCCGTCCTCGCGCCCGGCCATCGCCTGCGGGTGGACGTGTTCGCCGGCAACTTCCCCAAGGGCCTGCCGATCGCGCCGATGCTCGCGGACACCGGCCTAAAACCCGAACACCTGCAACTGGATCCGAATGCCCCTAGCTTCGTGAACATCCCGGTCAAGGGAGACTCCGGCTGGTGAGCCGGTAGGAGGCTCCCCGACGGTCCCGGGAACGTACAACGGCGTACGTACCCGGGACTTTTCGTCTCCGGCCGGTGTCGGCGGTGCGAGATTGAGGCGCACCTCACACTCGGCGCGGGTCGCTGGACGAGCGCCGCGGCGGATCGACACGCCGGAGGTGTTCACGCGCGATTCGCGCGGACTCCAGATGTGCGGTGCCGCAAGGAAAACTGTTCGCGCGACCATTGCCCGGCGGCCGAAAACCGCCGGTCGGGGCCGATCCGGGGCTCGGCCAACTTTGTGTGAACACCCGGCCAACGATCGCGGAATCAGCCGTGACCTGCGCGAAACTTCGTCAACCCGGGTTTGGAGTACGTGTCCGCGACCGTACGATTCTCTATGTGAGCGTTCCCCAGGCCGTGCTGCTTGCAGTCCTCGCGGCCGTAGTCGGTCTGGCCGTGGGTGGCCTGGTCATCCCGTACATGAACGCCAGGCAAGCCGAGCGTCGAGCGGCCGAATCCGGCCTGACCATGTCGCAGGTCCTGGATCTGATCGTGCTGGCCTCCGAGAGCGGCATCGCCGTGGTGGACGAATATCGCGACGTGGTGCTGGTCAATCCGCGCGCCGAGGAACTGGGCCTGGTCCGCAACCGGTTGCTGGACGAACGCGCGTGGGCGGCGGTGGAGAAGGTGATCGCCACCGGCGAGGATGTCGAGTTCGACCAGACGCTGAAGAATCCGCTGCCCGGCCGCAACAGCATCGCCGTGCGCGGTGTGGCCCGCCCGCTCTCGCGCGGTGATTCGAACTTCGTCGTGCTGTTCGCCGACGACGACTCCGAACAGGCCCGTATGGAGGCCACCCGCCGCGATTTCGTCGCCAATGTCAGCCATGAGCTCAAGACGCCGGTCGGCGCCATGAGTCTGCTCGCCGAGGCCATGCTGGAGTCGGCCGACGATCCGGATTCGGTGCGGCATTTCGGGCAGCGTCTGGTCAGCGAATCGAACCGGATGGGCAAGATGGTCACCGAGTTGATCGCGCTCTCGCGGCTGCAGGGGGCCGAGAAGCTGCCGCAGCTCGAGGCGGTCGACGTCGACACCGTGGTCAATGCCGCGATCGAACGGTCGCGTACCGCCGCCGAGGCCGCCGGAATCACCGTCAGCACCGATGCCAACAGTGGACTGGAAATACTCGGCGACGAAACTCTGCTCGTGACGGCGCTGTCGAATCTGGTCGAGAACGCGATCAACTATTCGCCGAAGGGCTCGCACGTATCGGTGAGCCGGTCGCTGCGCAACGGCCACGTCAATATCGCGGTCACCGATCGCGGCATCGGTATCGCCAAGGAAGACCAGGAACGGGTCTTCGAACGTTTCTTCCGCGCGGACAAGGCGCGTTCGCGCGCCACCGGCGGAACCGGACTCGGGCTGGCTATCGTCAAACACGTGGCCGCCAATCACAACGGGGAAATCACGTTGTGGAGCAAATTGGGTACCGGTTCCACGTTCACGCTGCGTATTCCCGCGGTCGAATCAGGCAACCAGAATTCCGCCGCCCCGGCGGAGAGGAAGAGCCCCACCGCAATCGGGGTGGGCAAGAACGACGACGGTCCGCGCCGGCGGACCGGACAAAACGGTGTGGAGGCAACCCGATGACCAGTGTGTTGATCGTCGAGGACGAGGAGTCGCTGGCCGATCCGCTCGCGTTCCTGCTGCGCAAGGAGGGCTTCGAGGTCACGGTCGTGGGCGACGGGCCATCCGCGCTGTCGGAATTCGACCGCTCCGGCGCCGACATCGTCCTGCTGGATCTGATGCTGCCCGGGATGAGCGGCACCGACGTGTGCAAGCAGCTGCGCACCCGCAGCAGTGTGCCGGTGATCATGGTGACCGCCCGCGACAGTGAAATCGACAAGGTGGTCGGCCTGGAACTGGGCGCCGACGATTACGTCACCAAGCCGTACTCCTCACGCGAGCTGATCGCCCGCATCCGGGCGGTGCTGCGCCGCGGCGCCGGTGAGGAGATGGACGGGTCCGGCGAGAGCGGCGTCCTCGAGGCCGGCCCGGTGCGCATGGATGTGGACCGCCACACCGTGCAGGTCAACGGCAAATCGGTGACGTTGCCGCTGAAGGAATTCGATCTGCTGGAATACCTGCTGCGCAATTCCGGCCGGGTGCTGACCCGCGGCCAGCTGATCGACCGCGTCTGGGGTGCCGATTACGTCGGCGACACCAAGACCCTGGACGTCCACGTCAAGCGGCTGCGTTCGAAGATCGAGGCCGATCCGGCCAAGCCCGAACATCTGGTGACCGTGCGCGGGCTCGGGTACAAACTCGAGGCCTGATTCTCGCCGGTACGAGAAAGCCGCGAGGCCCGAGGGCCTCGCGGCTTTTCCGTATCGACGCTGAGCTGATCGACGCCGAGCTGCTGAGGGTTCTGTTAGACGACGTGCACCCAGGCGATGCCGATCTGCGGCAGCTCCTGCTTCTGCAGCTGGAACCAGCCGAAGTCGTCACGCTGCCAGCAGTCGTCCAGCGGCGCGGTGTTGTCGTGGCAGGCGATCGGCTTGGAGGTGCCGTAGGGGCTCACGATGACCTGCTTGCCGTTGTCCTTCGCCGACAGCGCCGCCGGGTCGTTGTAGGCGACGAAGTTGTCGTTCTGCAGCGAGTAGTTGGCCGGATCGGTCATCGGGTCGGCGTGCGCGGCGGGAGCAAGGGTGAGGGCCGCACCCGCGGCGAGAGCGGCAGTAGCCAGGAATTTCCTCATCATGACCTACACCTATCACGGGTATGTGAAGCGCGCATGGCGAGCCGATGACCGTACAGAGGTACTTCACAATTCCCGCGGCGCCGCCGCGGCCGAAAGATGTGCGCCGATCGCGGCGGCTGATTCGGCGAGAGCCTGTCGCACGGCCGCGTCCGAAACCGTTCCGTCGGCCCCGACCATGGCGCTCAGTACGGTAATTCGCCGGCACGCCGATTCGATTTCCACCGCGCCGACATATCCCAGCACCGTGCGCAGCGAGGTGATCGCACCTTCACCGCGTCCGAGGGCCGCCACCGAAATCCAGGCCACCGGTTTCTCGTGCAGATCCGCGTTGCCGACGGTCCACTCCAGCAGATTCTTCAGACTGCCGGGAATGAATCCCGCGTATTCGGGTGCGCAGAACACCACGGCATCGGCGGCCGCGAGTTGTTCACGCAGGGCCCGCACCGCCGGCGGGGCGGGTTGATCGCCCGGCACGAAGGCCGGAATCTCGACCAACCCGGTGAACAATTCCGCGGTGAATGCCGGCGCGGCGAGATCGGCGAAGGTGCGCAGTGCGGCGGTGTTGGTGGAACCCGGCCGGGTACTTCCGGAAATCAACAGAATCCGAGGTGCGCCCGGGCGTGATCCCGGCGCGGAATCGGTTCCCGCGGATTCGTGCTCGACAACGGAGGACTCGGATGCCGGCATACCCGGCGCGTTACCCATATTCCTACGAAATGGGTTGGCGGATCAGATATTCCCGTTCGGTTCGGTTTCGGCTTTCTCGCGCGCGGCGGTCGTCGCCGGATGCACCGCGATCAGGCCCAGTCCTTCGCGACGGCGGCAGTGCCGGGCCAGTTCGTCGTAGGCCGGCTGCCCGATCAATTCGATCAGTTCGGGCGCGTAGGACTGCCAGACCGGGCGGCTACCGACATGCGCGTCGGGCGAACCGGAGCAGTACCAGTGCAGATCCAAACCGCCCGGGCCCCAGCCGCGCCGATCGTATTCGGTGATGGTGGTGCGCAGGATCTGTTCGCCGTCGGGCCGGTCGACCCAGTCCTGCGTGCGCCGGATCGGCAGCTGCCAGCACACCTCGGGCTTCACCGTCAGCGGCTCGATGCCCTTGCGCAGGGCCATCGTGTGCAGGGCGCAACCGATTCCGCCGGCGAAACCCGGGCGGTTGAGGAAGATGCAGGCGCCCTCGTAGCGGCGGGTGCGGATGGCCGGCTCGTCGTCGAGTTCGTCCTCTTCCAGATACAGCTTCTTGCGGATCTTGCCGTCGCGATCGCGCGCCTCGTCCATCAGCTGCCAATCCTGCGGCGTGAGCATCTTCACGGCCTTGGCCAGCTTCTTGCGATCGTCGTCGTCGCTGAGGAACGCGCCGTGCGAACAGCAGCCGTCGTCCGGGCGGCCTTCGATGATGCCCTGGCAGGCGGGCGTGCCGAAGACGCAGGTCCAGCGCGACAGCAGCCAGGTGAGATCGGCCGCGATCAGATGCTCGGCATTTGCCGGATCGACGAATTCGATCCACTCCCGCGGGAAGTCGAGATCGACCTCCGGCGCCGGATCCATCTTCGCAGCTGGTCGCGGCCCGGCCGGCGTCGTGTCCGGCGAGACGGGGGTGGGCGCGGATGCTCCTGCGGTCACATCGCCAGACGCTAACAGCTTTGCCGCTCGAGCCCCAGTTCCGGGCTGGTGTGGTGAGGGGAGTTCCGATTCGTCCTCCGGTGCCTCCACCGACCCCGGTACCGTATTCATGTGCGGCTCGGTGTTCTCGATGTGGGAAGTAATACCGTCCACCTGCTCGTGGTGGACGCGCATCGGGGTGGGCACCCGATGCCGATGAGCTCGACGAAGGCCACCTTGCGGCTGTCGGAGAATATGGACGACGCGGGCTGCATCACGCCCGAGGGCGCGGCCAAGCTCACCAAGACGATCACCGAATTCGCCAGTATCGCAAAGACTTCCGGCTGTGTGGAGCTGATGCCGTTCGCGACCTCGGCGCTGCGGGAGGCGGCCAATTCCGATGACGTGCTGGCCCAGATCCGCTCCCGCGCGGGTGTCGATCTGCGGGTGCTCTCGGGTGTCGACGAGGCCCGGCTGACGTTCCTGGCGGTGCGGCGCTGGTACGGGTGGAGCGCGGGACGCATTCTGAATCTCGACATCGGCGGCGGATCGCTCGAGATGAGCAACGGCTGCGACGAGGCGCCCGACGCGGCGTTGTCGCTGCAGTTGGGGGCGGGCCGGCTGACCAGAGACTGGCTGAACGGCGATCCGCCGGGTAAGCGCCGGGTGGCGGTGCTGCGGGACTGGCTCGACGCCGAGTTGGTGATACCGGCCAAACAACTGCTCGCGGTCGGGCGTCCGGATTTGGCGGTGGGCACCTCGAAAACCTTCCGCTCGCTGGCCCGGCTGACCGGAGCCGCCCCTTCGGCCGCGGGACCGCGTGTGCGGCGTAGTCTCACCAGTTCCGGTCTGCGGCAGTTGATCGCATTCATCTCTCGGATGACCGCCGCCGATCGCGCAGAATTGGAAGGTGTCAGTTCCGACCGGTCGCAGCAATTGGTGGCCGGCGCACTGGTAGCGGAGGCGAGTATGCGGGCGTTGTCCCTCGATACGCTCGAAATCTGCCCGTGGGCGCTGCGCGAAGGACTGATCCTGCGCAAACTGGATACCGACCTGGGTAGCGACCCGGGTCCGGGTAGTACTCGGCCCATCGGAGTGCCGGGCCCGACCGAGGCCGTATCGGGATGATCGATGCGGGAAGCGGTCAATCGGAAAGGACCGTCGTGAACGGCAGGAGCGGAGGCGGCAGCCCGGCGTCCCCGCGCCGCAGCCCGTTCACGACCGAAAGGAGCCGGCATGAGTGAGGATTCGACCCAGCTGTCGGTCGCCGAACTGCTGGCGCGCAACGGCCAGGGAGTTCCGGCGTCGGGCGGCGGTCGCCGGCGCAGAGGCGGACGCGGCATCGCGGTCACCGACCTGACCGGCGACCTGCCGGCGGTTCGGGAGGGCTCCTCCTCACACGCCGCTCCGGAGGCCGAACCGGATCCGGAACCGATGCCGGACTTCCAGCTCTCGGTACCCGGATACGAAGCCGAATCACCGCTGTCCGGCCCGATCAGTTTCTACGATCCCCTGGCCGCCGCTCCGGAGGCGCCGAGCGCGCCGAATTCCTGGGAGCCGTCGGGGTACGCGGCGAACAGCTTCCAGCCCACCTCGTTCGACTCTCCGGGCGGATATTCCTCGCCGGAGTTCGGCGCGGCCCCCGGATACGACGCTCCCGGATACGGCGCCCAGCCCGATTCCACCCGGCACGCCGCGCCGGAGGGTGCGCCCGCGCCGTACGGTGCGGATGCCGCGCCGGCGCCCACCGGTCGCCGCGCCCGCCGCGAATTGCGGGAGGCGCTGGCCGAGCGGGAGGCGGCGGGTGCGTTCGCCGCTCCCGAGACACCGGTGGATTCGGGGCGTCCCGGGCGCCGGCACCGGCCGGACCCCGACGAGAGCAACACCGTGATGGTGCCGCCGTTCCAGGGCGGCATGGGAACCGACCCCACGCCGCCGACCGCGGCCTGGGCGCCGCCTCGCCCGCCCGAAACCCCCTCTCCGCACCGCGAATTCGGCGCTCCGGCAGGCCGTGAATTCGGTGCGCCCGACTTCCCGACACCGGGACGCGCCGACCTGCC